>CAZSMO010000001.1:0-86491 GCA_964608175.1 uncultured Muribaculaceae bacterium
CAAAGTTATATCCCTCCTGCACAAACTGCCAGATGTATTTGTTCGGATGCTTACACTTCAACCGTTTCAGAGCCTCGTCCTTGCCGATATCACCTGCCATATAGAGTTCGACTGTCCTGAAGATCTTATCGTTAGCAACGCCTCCTTCCACTATGTCATATCTCGGCACAGATAACTGTGTGCGGTTTGCCGCAATAAAATCAAGCCATTCATCGTCATACGAATCAAATACTTTGACATTGCCCTGTCTCCAGCCCTCGTCCAATTCGTAGAGGTTCAAATACGCCTTTTGTCCCCTAAGTCTGAAACGTTCAGCATATTTCACAGCCTGATCATAGAGAACAGTGACATAGAATCCTCGACCGAAGTCCAAAGCATTTCTCGAATGTAGCACATCCGGTTTGTCAACAATGACATTTGAGCTGTGATATACTATCATGCGAGAGCTCCTTTTTCTTTCATATAGCTGATGAGATCTTCAGCCAGATAATCACTGCCGAAAGTATGCAGAGGTTCATAGCCCTTCACTATATATCCATAAAGTATGTCGGACTTTTTGAGCCTGTCATAAACATCGGTCTGGTTCATTCCGAGTTTGGAAGCAAGAAGGCCTATGCAATACACAGCGAAATCCAATTGATTAAAATTCATATAAGTCAACGTTCATCAATGTTCTGCAAAAATAATTCAACCTGCTTTAAAATACAAATGACCTTCGGGGCTACCAATATGTAAAACGAAAAAAGCATCCCGCGGAGGCGGGACGCTTGGGAAAGGATGCCTGAATGCGAAGGTCAGGGCGCGAGGTCAGGCACGAGACGCGGGGCTACTCACCGTAGCCGGTCCAGGAAGTGATGCTATGAACAAGTCATCAGAATTTATTCCTGTATTTGAGCATTTGTTTGCTGTAACGACTATTTGGAAGTCACCGGAGATATTAAAGGTATTACGTGAATATTGAGCCAAAGTCTCATCACTGTGGCTTTCTGTCTTAAGAACATTTCCGGTAGCGTCTTTAATTTCGATAGTAATGTTGCTCCCTGTATTGATGAGCCCCCGTCCATAATCTATCGTTAGAGTTCCACAACCACCAGAAATTACTGGCGATGTTAAAGTTCCAATTCTATCCGATTGTGCTGCAAGTAGTGGCCGCACACCCACTAAATCCTCACAATTCTTCCGCTTATTGTATGTTCTAATCCTAGAATTATTCGCAGTCCAACCGGCTGTTTATGAATGTAAATTTATTACCAGTCTTTCAACCACTTGCCATAGCCAATCTGGCCATTGGGTAAATGACCTATATAATCTATATCAAAAGCGTATTCTCCAGCGTATTTATCTTGTACGCGAAGTGGAGCAAAGTCGTCATCCAAATATCCCATCAAATCGCCGGGGAAAGTCATACACCCTTCAAGAGAGTCTTGCAACAAAGTTCTCAAGTCGGAAAAAACCGCTATATCATTTGACTTCAGCCCTGCCGCGACCCAACGGGACACAGATAAAATCTCACTGTCATCAATGCCCTTGTACCATGTAGATTGAATACAACCATAACGCTTATTTGAAAGCCCGGCGATTGGCTCCTTGGATATTTGGCTGAGACATATTCACTTCCCTGATGGTAAGAATCCACAATCTGTATCGGCTCGCTTCCGTCAACATACCCCGACCAGGCGTAGTCAAGATATTGCCAGACCTCAATCCCGCCGGTCGCCTCAGTATCCCAGAAATACTCGGTAGGCTCAGCGTAGTCTGTTAGGGTAAGGAGTTTGTATTGGCCGAGAGCCTCGCGCAGGGCTTTTATCAGCTTAGGATAAGATGTGGTATTCATCTCAGGCATGCCTTCTTTGCCGTAGCTCGAATTGCGGTCCCAGAGGTTGACTCCGTCAAAGCCGTACTGGTCAATGAACCGCTTGACCTGCGAGACGAAATCCTCAATCTGAGAGTCTGTCAGATTGCAGAAGCCGAGGCCTGTGCTACCGCCCTCAATGCAGACGCATATCTTCCTGCCGGTCTCCTGGACGGGACGGAAATAGGTGTCGAAGTTGCTCACGAGGTATTTCATGTCGGAACCTAATGTCAGCTTCGGCAGGTTGGATTCTTTGTCGTACCCGATGGTGACACCTCTGAAATTCACTATGTTGCCTATGGAATTGTACCATATCCGCTCCATCAGCGCCCTTTTCTTCAAAAGAGAGGGTTATCCCCTGCTCGTAGTACTGTCTTGCAAGGGACTGGTCGCCCCACCGTAGCTCGTACTCGCTCCTTAAGAACGCGGCTTCCGCTGCATTGAACCAGAGGTAGGGAGTTGTAGAAGAGATTATCAGATTGGAGTAGGCATTGATGAAGGCCTCACGGCTGACAACTGACCCTATCCTTACTCCCGCGTAGATTGTATCCCCGCACGCTCGGAAGAAACATCTTCTCCCGTCTCGGGTCACTGTAGCCGTTCATGTAGCAGATGATATCCGCTCCCACGCGGCTGTCCTGCCAGTCGTTATAGATAAGGGACGCGCGGTTCTCGCTCGCGTGCATCTGCGCATTGTCGTCATTACTCTCTATCACCCCGTCCGCTATGGCTTCCGCTGCCTTCTGCCTCGAAAGATTCGGGGCCACATAACTGAGGCGCATAGCCATTCTCAATTTAAGGGAGTTGGCGTATTTTGCCCATTTGCTCATGTCCCCGTAGTAGACCATATCGTAGGAGGACCAGCCGCTAGGGTCTATGTTCTTATTCTCATCAAGCACCGCTATCGCGGCATCTATGTCCGCGAACATCTGCGTGTAGACACTCTGCTGGCTGTCGTACTTGATGTACAGCCCTTCGTTGGTGAGAGGGTCGCTGTAGGGCACGGGGCCGTAACTGTCGGTCACCCTATGCATGATGGCCACGCGCATCAGAGAGGCAAGGGCCCTTGCAACCTCATCGTCGGTCTCGCTCATCACTGCCCTGTACGGAGCGTACATCTCCGTCATCACATTGGAAAAAGGCCACTTACGCCAGTCCGCACTCTCGTTGTAGGTCTCCCAGCTGTTCTGCCAGACATTCGTCGAGCCGATATACCCAGCATACGGGCCGCCGGAGAGGCTCTCCACAAACTGGTAGATATGCTCTTCGACCGGCACCACGAGGTTCTCAAGGTTCGATATCTTCGTCCCCGTGCGGTAGTTCTTCACCTCCATCTGACCTGCGGTCACCTGATTGGGGTTCGTGTTCAGCTCCTCAAAACGGGAGGTGCAGGAGGCGAGGGCATCATGAAGTAGTCAATCCCCTGGTAGTTGAGCCCTGTCGAGGCCACACTCTCGGGATCAAAGGGAGCCTTGCAGTATATCATCCACAGGTTATTCCCAACGAGAGAAACGGTCGCAGTGCAGACCTTCAGCCATTTGCGCGGCTCCCCCGTCACGGGGTTCAGCGCACCCTCGGCAAGCTGACGGATCTCGTTCCTGTTGTAACTCCAGGTGAAGCTGCTCTGCCAGTTGAAGTCCCCGAAGCTGTGGTCGTAGCCATCTCTATAGCCTTCAGGCTTGAGGGCACCCCAACTGTACATACTGTTTTGGACATAGCGTCCGCCCGTTCCCGTCCGCGTACTCCGCAGGCACGGTGAAAGAAAACCTTCCGTCGGCATCCGTGGTGGTACCCACGGTAGTGCCCTTCACGAGCACTCCTGCCGCTATCACCGGAAGTCCGTTACCGTCCAACACCAAACCACTGACGGGCAGTGGCTTAGCCTGCGGCTTTTTCGAAAGGACGATGTTCCTTCCCGAAATTTTGTAGGAGACATCGGTGCCTCGCGTCATCTGATTGAGGGCGACACTTAATGCAGCATTCTCAACCTTCACGGTCACCGGAATGTCCGTGTCAACTCCCTCCATTGTTATAAAGAGATAAGTGGTCTGATTCTCAATACTTTGTATGACATCTTCCATAGGAGCGCCTGTCTTGTCAATCGTCACAAGGACATTTTGAGCTCGAGATGTAAAGCCGGAAATGAGAATAAAAACCATAACGGGAATTTCCCGCCAAGAAAGAATAACTTTCTTCATTATTGTAATTATAAGTGATATGGTATTAAAGTCAGCCTCTCGGTCACCTTATATGGTATGTGTTGGTGCCTTCGTCATATGTATACACAAATCCGTCTCCCATCTTAAGAATATCGAAAGCGTGCTCGATTCCATCTGTAATTCTGAGTTTGCCGGAGAACATATTCTTTGGAGCGGGGTCGTCATCTACCACAATGTTCATCCCGAATGAACGTTCGAAGCGCAGCATAAGCTCCTCAAAGGACAAGCCTTCCACAGAAATAATCCCTTCCGTCCAGAGGCAGCTGTCTTCGGAAGCGGACTCCACACTCGCAAGGGAGTCTCCTGCCTTTTGAACCATTTCGTTGGGCCTTAAGCGGACTAGTTCATTGGAGTTCTTGTCGGTAATGGCGACCGAACCTCGAAGAAGGGAGGTCGAGAAGATGTCTTCGTCTTCATCGGCCACCACATCGAATTTGGTTCCAAATACCCTGACATCGTAGCAATAGGTCTGGACGATGAATGGGAATTTGGGATTGTGAGAGACATCGAACATAGCTTCTCCGCTTAAGCTTACCCGTCTCTGCCCCTTTGCAAACGAAAGAGGGTATCAAGGCTCGAGGCTGAATTAAGAAGTACGCTTGTCCCATCCGGAAGGGTCACGGTAGACCTCTGGCCCGCTTCGGTGCTTACAGAGACGACCTCAGTAAGGCGTTTGGCTTCGCTATGACGATTCACCAGAATACTTGCGCTAAAGCCGAGCACGAGTGCAAGGGCAAGAGTGGCGGCATACAAAAAAGTGCGTCCGCCTCTTTGTCTACGCCTGTTTTCTGCCTCGGACGAGCCTGTTTTCTTAACGCTGCCCATCCGAACTTGCGATATGGGAAGTCCGGCTTGCGACATCTTTCGTGAGAGACCCCGATGTTGCCAAAGACATCGTCCAGGACTCGTTCCTGACGCTGTGGAAAAACAGTTCGCGGCTTGAAGGGGATGACTGGGCGGGGTATATGTTTACCATAGTAAAGAATAAATGTCTCGAATACAGGCGAACGCAGGCCATTCACGCTGCCGCGCTCGCCTCATACGAGGGTGCTACTGTGGACTATTACTCCAAAGCGATTGAGCTTACCCAGCCTACCGCCTTATACAGTAAGGAAATATTGAAAAAATTCAGGGAACAGCTAGGCAAAATGCCCGAAGATGAGAGGATAGTATTCGTCAGGAGAGTGCTTGACGGGAAGTCCTACAAGGAGATTGCAGAGGAACTGGGAATCAGCCCCGCGAGAGTAGACTATCTCCTTCGCAAGGCCAAAGCCCTCGTCCGGGCTTCTCTCTCCGACTATTTCATTACCCTGCTCATCACAGCAGCAGCCACCCTGCCCTCCATAGGTGCGTAGGTTTCTTCGTTGCCACAGCAGTCTCCCTCCCCATCTGACGCTATCGAAGCACTGACTGACCAGCCCCAATCTCCTATCCTATCTTCCAAGGCTAAAGAGCTTCAGTGCATTGGCCGTGGTCTGCTGCGCAACCTGCCCGAGGCTTGCCCCTTTGACTTGAGCGATAAACTCCGCAATCACGGGGATGCGGCTGCTCTCGTTGCGAGTGCCGCGATAAGGAGTCGGACTGAGGTATGGGGCATCGGTCTCCAGAAGAATCATCTCAAGAGGAATATCGGGAAGTTCCCTAGCTATATGGGCATTTTTGAAAGTAACTACACCTCCAAGGCCTACACTCCAATCCCCATAATGCCGCAGCCTCGCAGCCGTCTGTGCACTGCCACTGAAAGCATGCAGGTTCCCCCTAAGCCCCAGTCCCTTACAACTTTCGAGAATATCAAAAAAGTCCTCCGTGGCATCCCGAAGGTGGATGTTGACCGGCAGGTCGAGTCGGGCGGCAAGTTCAAGTTGGGCCCGCAAGGCCTCTTTCTGCTGCTCCTTAAACTCGGTAGAAAAATGGTAGTCGAGGCCGATTTCGCCAATAGCAATGTAGCGCGGCACCTCCTCTTCGCTCAAGGCTTTGGCATTTGAAAGACTTTCTTTCTCTTCAACCGGTCTCAACTCCTCCCTCGCGGTCTCTTCAGCCCCTTTCCCTGATTCGCGCACATCTGCAAGCCTCCTTCTCTCAAATTCTTCAGCCAATGCGAAGACCGCATCGAGTTCTGTCTTATCCGCGGTCACATCCCCGGGATAAAGCCCAAGCATAGGATAGAGAACTCCCTTGTGCCTGCGGCAAAGCTCGTGCATCGCTTTGCGATCCTTCATATTGATATCCGCCTGCAGCATCCTGTATACCCCCGCATCAAGGGCTCTCTGTATAACCTGCTCTTCCTCACCTTTGTAGGCTTCATCACTCAGGTGACAGTGTGTATCAATAAACCTCATAATCAATCACTCAAATTATGCAAAATTACTCAAATATGTACAGACTCAGAACTCTTTCCCAAAACTTAACAATTTCGATAAATTTGCGTCTAATATGTGTGAACTGGGAGGTAGAAAGAAAAATGGATAGAAACTGCCATACCGCGGAAGACAGCGCACGATAATAATGACAGAACGAGAATTCATAAAGGAAGTACACCCCATATCTGAAGGGCTCTACAGGATAGCATTTTACATCCTTGAAGACCGGGCCGAGGCGGAGGATGCCGTTCAGGAGGTGCTTCTGAAGTTGTGGGAACGAAGAGAACTGCTATCGGGTATTAAGAATCTTAAGGCCTACTGCAATACCCTGATACGCAATTACTGCATCGATATAATCCGAAAGGGCCACAGGCTTTCTGCTATTGATGAAACGATAGCGGATGCAGAGGAGTCAGACACGAAAACCACTGCAAGGCAGCAATTAAGCGAGACCCTGCTCGCCATCGAGAAGCTTGGTCCCCGTCAGAAGGAAGCACTCAGACTGCTGAGCCTCGAGGATTATTCATATAATCAAATATCCCGAGAGATGGGGATTTCACCTCTCAACGCAAGGGTTCTGGTAAGTCAGGCCAGGAAAAAGCTTAAAAAGATGACCCGGACAAATTCACAAAAGAAATGAAAGACATAGTGAAAATCGCTGCACTTAACGATGCAGAACTTGAAAAGATAGCCAATGATACTTCTATTGAAGTACCTGCCGAACTGAATGCCAAGGCGGAAAATGTTCTTCTCGCAGCGCAAGTCAGAAGCAAAGGAGAGGAAAACAGTCACAATAGGTCAAGAGTCTGGCTATATGCGGCTTCCCTTGCAGCAGCGGTAGCCATCGTCCTTATCATCTGGAAGCCACGCCCGCAGGAGCCGAAGGATACTTTCACAGACCCCTCTGAAGCCTACGCCTGCCTCGAGGAGGTAATGGCAAAGGTCGGCTCGGTCACAGAAGGTTGCGCTTATATCACAGACAGGGCGAGAGAAGTTACTCTTGCAAGCATCAACGGCTCATTCTCCATAATCAATGCGATAGTCTCGCGCCATGAATCCGAAGCTTTGAAATAGCAAAATTATCAGATAATCAAAACAGTAACAAACATAATCGCTTAGAGATCAAGCACAATAAAATCATCAACACCATGACAAACATTATCATTACAGCCCTACTCGCCCTCGCATTACCGGCAATGGCCCCCGCAAATGCAGAACTTTCAAACAATGCAAGGGCCGAAGTCTCAGCAGAAGCACCGGCGAAGAAAAGCCCTGCAAAGAAAACACAAAGCGGAGGCCGTGCAATCTACGACAAATATTCTGACATGAGAGGAGTGGATGCAGTGTTTATCTCATCCTCAATGTTCAAGATGATAGGACGCCTGCCGGACTTCGATGCAGGGGATGCGGACGATATCGACCTCGGACCGGTAGTAAAACATCTCAAAGGAATGTATATCCTTGATATAGAGGACAACCGTTCGGCCGCAAAAGAACTTGCCAAGGATGTACAAAGCCTGATTGAAAAGAACGGATACGAACTTATGATGGAAGCCAAGGAAGATGGCGAAATCACCAGAATGTACACCATAGGAGATGAAAAAACCGTGTACAGCCTCGTTATTCTCACAGTCGAAGACGATGAGACCACATTCATCTGCATCGATGGGGTAATCCCCAGAGAATCTCTTGAGAATGCGATTGCAGAGGCAGCAAGAGATTAAGCAAAAGCACTTGCATACAGACTCTGCCAATGAATCTTCGGACAGCCCTTACATGGGCCCTGACGAATCCTGCCGGAAACCATCGGCGGGATTTGTCGTTGGTATACAATTTGCTTTAAGGCCTTTCACCATGAAAATACTGAAACTCATTTCATTACTACTCGCCGGCAGCATCAATACCGGGGCAGACACTGACTGACAGGGGCAGGAAGGGAATGGAAGAATACTGATTATTTGACAATGAAAGACAACTTTTGGGGCAGGCTCGCGACCCTGGCCAATGTCAAGGACGAAATAGACATTGATGCGGCAAATGCGAGCATACGCAAAAACATCCATTTCCGCGGGATGACCATATTCATCCTCGCTTGCGCAATAATCATCGCTTCGGTGGGGCTGAACCTCAACTCTATCCCTGTGATTATTGGAGCAATGCTTATCTCCCCCGTGATGGGACCCATTCTCGGCTTCGGGCTTTCCCTTGCAGAGAACGACACAGACCTGCTCAGGGAATCTCTCAAGAATCTGCTGATAATGGTGGTAATCAGCATAGTGGCATCCGCCATCTACTTCCTGCTCTCCCCTCTTTCGCCCGACCAGAAGACAGAACTCCTCGCAAGGACAAATCCTACCATCTACGATGTACTGATTGCCCTGTTCGGCGGAGCGGCAGGAATGTTTGAAACCTCCCGAAAGGAGAAAGGCACCGTACTCCCGGGAGTTGCAATCGCCACGGCTCTGATGCCCCCGCTCTGCACCATCGGCTACGGCATTGCCCACCTCGAGCCGCGGTTCATCTTCGGAGCCTTTTACCTCTTCATCATCAACAGTATCTTCATCGCTCTCGCCACCTTCCTGGTAGCCAAATATTTACGCTTCCCTACATCCACGGCAAGGGATCCCGAAAGACGAAAAAAGAACAGCCGCATCGTTGGAGTCATAATGCTGATAATCGTAGTGCCGAGTTTTGTCAGTGCCGTGCGAATGATACACCAGACCGACTTCAACCGTAAGGTCGAGACCCTAGTATCAAAGGACAAGGCCATAGGGAGAAGCTATATCTTCAATTATGAGGTTGGCCGGGAAGGGAAATCAAATGTAGTAGATATTTACTTCGCGGGAGAAACCCTTAGCGATACCGACAAGGAGAACTTCCTGCTGGATGCAGAGAATCTCGGACTGGATCGCAAGCTGCTCCGTCTGCACGAAGACGCTTCGGTGCGGACAGGGGTCGATAGCGAACTGATGAAGAATGTCTACGAGAACTCGTCCAAACAGCAACAGGCCCTGCAAAACACCATTGATTCGCTGCAGAGAGAACTTAACAGATACACTTCCAAAGACATTCCCACGGAGCTCATTGCAACCGAGCTGGCAGTCCAGTACGATGGCATTGTCAGCGTGACCCTTGCCAGAGGGCAGGATTTCAGCCCTGAAAACGGGAAGGGCTCGGAGAAAATTGTGTCTCTTCTGACCGTGGATAGAACTCTCCCTGCAGAGACCGTTGTCAAGATTACCGAGTGGCTGAAAGTACGCCTGCAGAATCCTAATGTCACAGTGATGCAGGTTCGCCAAAGCAAGGCTGCGGCAATAGGGAATCAGCTCAAGGCTAGCGAAAGTGGGGCACAAACTAAAGCAGCCGGAAGCGGGAATCAGGTCAGTGCTGCCGAGAGTGAGTCACAGGCCAAAACCGAGCCACTAGCAGATGTCCGGCGGGATACAAGCAGGATGACCGAATAGCCTATCGGGGAAGGGAGTGTGTAAACTTCGAAGCAAGGCCCTCCGACAGAGAAACTTCCTGTCCGTTGACAAATACACGAAGCAGATACTCCGAGGCGCTTCCCTGTGATATGGGTTCACACCCGGATTTACCGACAGAAGCCTCTGTACTGGCAGGTTTTGTGGAGGCACAGCAGGACCCGCCTGAAGTTGAATCAGCAGAACACGCGGGGCATGCCGCTTTCCTGTAAACCACAAACTGCACATTGGCACCCATGGGCACATTATTACAGCTCCAATGCGAGCTTACAAGCGCAGGGTCTGCAGTCACAAAGCCAAAGCCCATAACGCCGAGATAGCTGAGCAGTGGCATTAAGGCGGTATCATGCGAAAAGCTAAGACGCATATTCACACCGTCAGTAAGGTCAGAGGCCGCAGAAGAAGCGATGTAATCGAAAATCCTCTCCCCGCAAGCCAGCCCAAAGGAATTAGGTCCGAAAACCAGATAGCCCGAATAGTTCCACGCCTCGAAAAGCCGCCTGTAATCCTCCCTGCCAAAATACTCCGTAAAGAGTCCTGAATTAATCGACACGCCTCGAAGGTTCTTCATGAGAGAAAGGCAGGCCTTCTCCCCTGCAAGTGACGGATCCTTAAGCACTCGGGCAGCCCATGCACAGGCATCAACAGTCTCGGCATAGAAAGCCCCGGCCTTCTCCCCTGCATCAGCAGGGATGGGAACCCCGACAGAATAAGGGCCATCGGGATCAGAAGGATCCAGGACCCTCATATAGCGTTCCCCGCTGGAACGGGAGCAGGAGAAAGCAGAATCAAGGCTTGAAAGTTCATCCGTGAAGATGTCCATGGTCTCTATGACCCGTCCGACCCCGGTAGAAATAGCTACTGCGCGGGTATCTCCCTCGAACGCAGAAGGATAACTACGATAAAAGTCCTCTGCAATCCTGCGGACCTGAGCCCGGCCAAGGGCATTGAGCTCTCCTGCGTGAGGGCGTACCGAAGCATAGTACTTGCGATAATCCTCCCAAAGAACCTTCCCGTCACTTGTCAGATTCGAAGCAGAATCTGCTTGAGAGAGTACCTTATACACCTTATCGTAAACCCCTCTGAGGGCATAGCGCGAACCATGCCTTCCAAAATACGACACATATACCGGGGTATAGCCCTGTGGGACATCTGTACTCAACAGCCGTGCAGCCCGATCCGAAGCAGTCAGATCATAGGCCCTGTATTCCCCTTCATAGCCGGTATAAGGGAAGGCCTTGCCTGCATATATTTCCCGCAGGTCATTCTCCCCCGCACTTCGGGCGAGAGCAGCGGGGACAAAAGACCAGGAGCCGACAACGGAGGGGTCGGAAATCCTCTCCACCGAAACCACTGGGTCAGACAGCACATAATCATAGAGCAGCTCCCTAAACTCGGGGCCGTCCTCAACGAGACGTGCAGAGACCGAGGCCGCATCGGGAAAGCCGGCCGCCTGCAATAGCCCACCGGCACCGCTGAGGCGATAGCTTGTCATCGAGACATTGTAGCTGCTGTCGGCATAGAAAGGCGAGCCATCTGCAAAAGCCTCCACCACAACCCTCTCCCCTGCCGTTTTGGTAATATCCACGGTGTATACAAGGCCGCCAGCCGTCTCAAAATTGGCAGGAGAGCAGGCAAAGAAAGGCTCCACTTCCCCTGTCTTGACATCCTTTTTGTCTTTGAGACGAAGCAGGTGCTCCCCATCCCAAGTCTGAATCCACGAGTCATAACTTGCCTCAAGAAAAGCCTTTATCTGACCTCCCGTCATGCGGAGCACTTCAAGGCGGTTGTCAAAAGGATAAAGGGAAGCAATCGAATTCCAAGAAATATTCCCTGCCGGAAGGCTCCCGTCAAGGGCGAGAAAAGCCGAGAAAGACACATCCACTCCAGGGTAACCGAGTGCAAGACTATGATAGAAACTGATATAGTCGCTCTGCCCTATGTAGCCAGGAAGCACCGGCAGCGAGTTTTCGAGAATTCCGATGGGCTTTCGGGAGAATTCGCCCACCGCCTTGTAAGCATAGCCGAAATGCGCCCTCATCAATGGGTCAATATCCCCTGCACCAATGGAAACATTGCGTCCCGAAAGGGTTTTTACCCCCGAATCAACGGAAATCTCCGCAATGCTAACATTCTTGCAGGAAAACGCCGGATCGAGAATCACAACGCTATCCCTGTTTTGCACAAGCGCGCGATTATCCCCATAGAGAAGCAGGACATCCACCCCCTGAAGGCTCGGCTCACTCTTTCGAAAAGCCTTGCCGGGGTAAGTTGCGACCACCACGGATGCCTTCTTGCGGGAAGCGAAGTCCGCAACGGAAGACAGTGGCCCGAAAGCCACCCTGAGCCCTTTTTTCTTAAGCAGCACACAGCCAGCATCTCCCTCGTCTTCAGCGGGAAGCATGGCAGAATAGCCGAGGTATTTCTTGAACGACTTTTCCAAATGGCCCTTCCCTTCATGACTGTCGTAGAAAGAGATATTGCCTTTGCCGGCGAAATGCCCCGCATCAAGGAGCAGCACAGACTTTCCCTCTTCTTCCAACCCGTTGATAACCTTCTCAACCCCAAGCAGCGAAGGTCTGGTCTGGGGCTTAACGAAAGTCGAATCGAGCCAGCGTCCGTAGACATCGGCTGTGGAGACAATGGTGATGCTCTTACTGCGGGCAGACGCGGGAAATGGAGAGGCGGCAAGAAGCGCCGAAAGGAAAAGGAGACAGGGTGTAAACTTGTTCATAAAAGAAAATTATCTTGTGGCGGTAACGGTGCGATAGAGGTATTCGTAATGAGCTCTGTCAGAAGTAGGTCCGGAAGTGCGAAGTCTCCCTGCAAGGCTCTCCACCCGAGAGAGGAAGACTGCATTGTAGGCAAGGATTTCATCGATGCTGTCAATATTGACTTCCCTCTGATAAGGGGCATCGCTCTCCCCCACCTCCGTCTCAAATCCGCACCAATTGTATTCTGTCCCAACGTTTGCAGAAACTACCTGATCAGAATCTGCAAAGGCATCACCGCCGTCGGCAAAAGCCATGTTCGAAGAAGTACCCCGGTCAGTGATACCCCTGCCCCATGATGCACTGAGAGCGGAATCCAAATCTCCCCCCACTAGTGAAGTTTTGTTGCGCTGGGCGATTAGAGGCTTGGCAAAGGCAGTGACTAATTCTCTCTGAAGGGTCTTCTCATGTGAAGAAAGCTTCCTCCCCGAGATAGAAGTCGCAAAAGCACCCCTATACAGCACATCGTAGTAATCCCCAAGAGAGAAACCGCCCTTCTGAGGCAGACTCGAACAGAGCTGCACCCTCTCCGGCACATCCCCCGTAAGCTGACCGGCAAGGGATGAAGCCAATTGGTTGGAATACGGAACCCCCAATTTGGCATGAGCGCGAAGGGTAGGGTCATCCACCCAGGAGCTGTTCCTAAGCTGCGCAAGCACCCATTCGAGAGACTTTTTCTGAACCGACGCATCAAGCGGCTCTGCGGGAAGATGAGAAGACCCCGGGCCGGGATAATAAAGCCGGATACCGCCCACCTGCGCAAGCACATTCCCAAGGTACCTGCCATATTGCGAAGTAAGCTGGGAGTAAAGCGAGAGGCGGTAATCCCAGCCGTCTTCCTTTATCCATGACGGCAGATTGGAAAGGACGTACCTCAGATTTGCAATCCCGTAATCAGAAGACTTAATCGGGTCATCTCCAAGGTCTTCGGTACGGGCCGTGGGATCGTAGGCCTTGTAAGACGAAGAGCCCGAAGGCTGCTGGGCCCCATAGCGGTAGAGTGGGTCGTCTCCCTTTGAATCAATGAGTTTCGAGGCGATTTCAGCCTCCTCCCACATATCCTTTGCCCCATAAACAGGCCTGTAGAGCCATTCAATGGCGTAGTAATCGTACAGCCCGAGTGAAGGCGGAATGAGTGAAACGCCAGTATCCCCTTTCTGCGCCACATAGTTGAAACGGGCATAATCCATAATCGAAGGCGTGGTACCGTACTGCGCAGTGAAAGCCGCATCGCGGAGTTTCTCCGTAGGATAAGCCGATGAAGCCGCCATATTGTGCATAAGCCCGAGGGTATGCCCGACTTCGTGCGAAATTACATACACAAGGCTCTCATCCAAAACATCCTCGGGGAGCTTGACGGCTCTGACCCTTTCATCCAACTGGGCGGTCTGCACAAAGCGCCAATAGCCAAGGAGCCTTGTCACATCATTGTAGACCATTACCGAGGCATTGAGAATCTCCCCCGTCTCGGGGTCGACCCAAGAGGGGCCCTGGGCGTTCATCGTGGTATTAGGCACATAACGGATACAGTTGTAGCGAAGATTATCGGGATCAAAGGACGGCTCATCGCCTACGGCGGGGAAGTCCCTGACCTGCAAGACATTTTTAAGCCCGAAAGCTTCAAAGGCCTTGTTCCAAGCGAGGATACCTTTCTTAATCGGGTCCTTCCATTCCTTCGGGAAGGAATCGTCCACATACCACACAATAGGTTTCACCACTTCCACCGTATCTCCGGCGAGCCAGGCGGCACTGTCCGCGGGCTCTATCCGCCACCTGTTGGCAAGCCGGTAGGTGCGAAGGCCGTTGCCGCTGTCATCGAGCGAGACCTTGGCCCTGCCTCCCGTCCCTGCAGTAGAGAACACCCCGACTCTCTTGTCCTGGATGCGGGGGTTCATCTTCTCATCCGGCAGGAGCAGGAAAGAGACAGTGGTGGAGATGGAGCCGCTCCCCGCATTGAACTTGAAGCCCATCACACTCCGGAAGAAATTCACATTGGAATTGACCTTAATCGAGGCATTGTCGGGGAAAGACTTCAAACCCGAGTACCAGGTGGTCTTCCCCTCCCCGCTACCCTTTGCCACATCGAATTCGCGGGCCTTGGGCAGCATCGAGGTGACTATCGAAGTGACCTCGAAAATCAGCTCCGTACTGTCCTTGTTGAAAGTCAGCGGAAGCACTTTGTACACTTCAGGGGCGTAATTCCTTTCAAACGCCCTGGCATGAGCGCTGTCCGAAGTCCCACCTGCGGAAGGCAGGGTCAGCAGAGCCAGCGAATCGAGCAGGTCCACCTTGAGACAGAGGGGAGTGTTGTATTTGTAGCCCACCATGACGGACGAGGGATTGCTGGTCGAAGTCACCGTCCCCGCAATGAGGATCCGACTCCCGAGCTTCTCGCGTGGAAAACCGAGGAAAATCTTGTCCTTTTTGGTCCGATAAACGGTCGCAAAGCCGCCGGAGGCGGAATCCGCGACATCCTGCAGGAATTTCGTGTAGGGTGTGGTTTTCTTCCGGACGGGGGCTTTCTTCTCTGTGGTGTCTTTCTGTGCAGGTGCGGCTTTCTTTTTCTTAAAAAGGGTAAAGGCATCTGCGTCAAAGCAAAGGCTCATCAGCATCCCGGATAGCAGACAAAGCGTAACAAGGCGTTTAAAATTCATATAAACTTAATTTTCGTTACAACTCCTCTCCGTCACCTGGACAAAGCGGAGAATCTTAAAACATCAAAGCGAAGAGTCGGTGTCATAGGCAGGTGATTCTTCGCTTTGAGTAAAACGACTACAAGATAAGAAAAATATTACTTATCCCGTACACAGCGCACATTTGCGGCATCCCAAAGCGTGTGCGATGCGACATACTTGTTTGCAGCTCCTGCATTCTTACTGGCTGTAGGAACCTTCCATGAAGAAGAACTCGTGTTCCAGAAGCCGGTATCGATACCTATGGAACCTGACACGGCGAAACTGAACGCCGTACCCTTGAGACTCTTATAAGTGCTTGTCCAGAAACGAACAGCATATTTATTGCTATACATCTGCTGTATCTTCACACCATATGGTTCCTCAGCCCCTTCCGTAGTAGAAGTTTTCGATACAGCCATATCCACAGAGCCGGTGGCCTTGAAGGTAATGTCCTGCTCTCCATCCTGCAAACGGATATAACGGGACTTGCCATCGATGTTTCCAATGACACTTCCATCTGTATTGCCCATAATCAGACCGGGTCCGCCGACAGTCACAAGGCTTTTCAAATCATCCTCCGTCGGCATTCTCCACTTGTTCTCTCCTTCACCCACAGGCACATAGGAGCAGGGGTCAGTGGCATCCGCAAAGGCAGTCGAGCCCTGGACATTCTCGCCCTCGAGATAATCGACAACTGTTGGAAGCGTGCCCTCCACAATTTTGCCATCGGAATTTGGATAGTAGTATGTCCTCTCAATCCAATGGCAGTTCTGACCGGCAGTAGGGGCAATTACATAGTAATAGCAGCTTCCGTTGCTTTGTGTCTGCCCGTCGGGGGTATAATAGAAGTGACTCTTACCACCTTGAATTGAAACATCGGTCGTGGCATCCGTCGGTTTCAGACGGTAGTCCCAATCCTGAGTGTCCTTGTAGAAGGCCACGCCGGCAGCACTTCCGAACTTGAAGTAAAGCCCTATATCGTCCTTTCCGGCGAACTTATAAGCCTGATTGTCCGCATCGTAGGTAAGGAAGCCGCTCGACCATTCGACAGAAAAGCGATCCGAGGCCGCCTTGACCTGCGTTGCCCCATCGAAGTTAAAGGTAAGACTTGTAACCCTTGACTTGGAAAATCCGAGGAATCTGGATGTATCGGTCTGCAGGTCGAAGGACTTGCTAAACACGGCACCATCCTCGAGATAAACCTTGAGAGCGAACTTCTTGGCCTTGGCTGAGCTGTGATTGACCACAAAGCAGGCATCCGCCCCATTCGCAGCGGTATAATCGACAGTCCCGCCACTCAGGTTGACATAGTTCCTGTAGGGGTTTCCATTGTTGCCGTCATGGGCTCTGCCGAGGACGATGGTATCCTTAAGGGCAAAATAAGTTGTACCGGTAATCCCGAATTCGGGGACTCCGTTGCTGCTGCCGGAGGCATATTCATTGACGAAGTAGACGCGGTTAATCTTGGTACTGTCAACTCTCTCAAGGCCTGTAATATGGATTTTGACAAGGGCAGCGAGAGGATAGACCTTCACAGGACCCTCGGAAATCACGGACACGGTATCCGTACCGTTTTCCACCGCTGCAATGGCTGCATCCGATAGGGCAATTCTCTTGGAGGCCATGGGGATCAGGTCAGGAGTAAGCGTACTGCTGAGGGTCTGCTCGGCAGGCACGGTAACGGCCGCATACACAGCTTGGGAGGCATTATAGCGGAGAGTATCGTTACGGCTGTCAATCTGGGGGGCACTTGCGGACAGTTTCACAGCCCCTGCAGGATAGCTCACCACGAGATAATCGTGCACCGTGGCATCGAAGAATGCGGATTTGGCATCCGTCGAGAGGTCGGTAGGAACAGCAGAATTGACACCTACCGTCTCGGTCGAATCCCCGACCATAATATCCTGAAGGTCGAACTCATCGTCTGCCTCCCAGTAAATCCATCTCTGCGGGGCTTCGTCTTCCTTGAAGAAGGCTTTGGTGGACCCGAAGGAATCTACTCCGGCCTCAATCCTATAGGTCTTAGCCGTTGACTTGGAGCCCTTAGACGGGTTCTCTACTATCGCAGCCTCTTTGGAGCAGCCTGCAAAAAGCACAAGGGCTGAAAGTGCAAAAAGTAAAGTATTGGTTTTCATAATCATTCCTCCCACTGCTATTTGTACTCACCATAATCATCCTCACCGAAGCTGGTGCCGGCATCGCTGCCGACTTTAACCACGACATCGCAGGAAGCTGTATAGCCCCCGTCAGTCGAAGTTGCGGTGATTTTGGTCGAACCTTCACCGACTGCAGTGACGATGTTCTTCCCGTCAACCACTGCGACTGTGGCGATGCTTTCATCGTCGCTTACCCAGCTTACACTCTGATCCGTGGCATCCACGGGGTCAAAGACAAGGACGACTTCCGCGCTCGAAAGCCTCTGGAAACCATACCAGAGGGTGATTTCACTGTTTTCGACGCCCAGTCCGCGGACATATTTCTTGGGGTCGATGACGGTGACAAGCCCGCTCGCGGTGAAACCTCCGTCCTCGGTAGTGACCGTAACGGTGGCAGTACCGGCGGTAAGCCCGCTTACCACACCTTCGGAAACCGTTGCAACGGCCTCGTTGGACGAAGCCCAGCTGACGGCAGAATTTGTAGCATTCTCAGGGGTAACGGTGGCTGTGAAAGTCCCGCTCTCCCCGATGTTGAAGCTAAGGGTCAGAGGGTTAAGACTGACCCCCGTGACACTGACCGTAGTGTCTTTCTTCCCTCCACACCCACTCAGGAGCAGAAGGCCTGTGCATAGAAGCAACAGGGCTGAATTAAACTTTTTCATGGTCATAAATAACTAACTAATTGATTCTATACTTATACATTACACAGTTTCGCAAGTTTGAAACTCTTTCATATTCAAAGATTTGTGCGCACTTGCAAAACTCTCCCCACGCACAATCTTTTTTCTTCCTCCGTTGCCCTTCCCCCTAAATCCCCCATCCTCGGGAGGGGGACTTGGTCGCCTCTTCGAGGCTCCGATATCAGTTGATCCTATACTTATACATTACCTTGACGGGATCATCGAAGACTCCTTCGTACGATTCCACAAGAGAGTTATCGCTAAAACTGTACACATACAGGCTTCCCTTGTGCTCTCCGCTGCGATTGGGATTGTATGTGACTACATAGAGCAGGTCTTCCCCTCCCGCATCCCAGGCCTTTCCCTTGAAATTGGTATCAATGTCCCTGATGATTTCCCCATCGGGAAGAGTGATGGCCGGAGAGGTGTTGGGCACCGACACAAGACCCCAGCGGTAGATTGCATTGTCGTAGGTGTAGTAAACATCGCTCGAAGAGTAGGTATTGACTATCTTCGAATCAGAGTCGATACAAAGCCTGCTTACCTTCATCCCGACCGGAGCACTCATGGATTTGCGCCCAAGACTCGAAGCACTTGCGTTGAGCACATAGATACTGTCCGGCTCTGCTATCTTCTGGAAAATGGTATAAGTCGGGTTAGAGCCAATTCTCTTAACGCCTACATTCACAACCCTGCACCCGGGATGCGAGTAAGTCTTGGCCGCCGAATACGAACTCGCCCTCACATAGACCGCATTTTCGTCATAGTACCATGCCTCGGTGACCGTCTTGGAGGTGCTGGAATTGTACTGGCGGTAGCGGGCTCTCACGGCGTGGGTAGGCAGGCCGAGAGCCTCCATGTCGGTAAGCAGGGTGAGGTTCCCCATCTGAAGGTCATACCTCCAGCACCGCCCGTCGGAGCCGAGCAGGTAATCGGCAAAACCGCCCGTCGCTGCATATTCGCCTCCAAAAGACTTGACATACACCCCCTCCCCCATGCTTTCGGAGGCTTTCACGGTAGTTACGAGTTCGCAGGTCTTGGCATCGAAATGATAGACGCTGCCGCTTTCATCCGCACAGCTGACAAGCCAGGTGCCGGTGTCGATGGTGTACTTGTTGCCGTCCTTGTCCTTAAGAGAAATGGTTCCGTCGGAGACATACATATCGGTGCCCTTCTGCATCCCGAGATTCTCGAAGATATCGTAGTAGAAGCGCTGCTCCCCTGCTGCCACTTCGGCAGAGGTCAGGGTTTTGAGAAAGGATACATGAGCCGCCCCGTCCGAAGAATTGCTGAGAATGGTAACTCCCTCGTCATAGCCGGAATTGACATTGAGAGTAAAGAACTTGAATACAATACTCTCCGAATTGTCGAGTTCGAGTCTGAGAAGATAGGAGCCGACCCTGTTGAAAGTGTAATTGATATTCTCGGAAGTAGAGATGGTTTCCTTCTGGGTGAAACTCGTAGACGAGGAACTTGCAGGCAGGCCATAGACCCATTCATAGCTCACGGGAAGGTCACTCTTGACCGTGAGCCCCGTGTAGACAAGCTCTTCGCCGACATTGACATTGATTGTGTCCGAAACGACGCTGAGTTCAATCGGAGCCAGCTCCCCATAGACCGTGGTCTCGTCCACCTTGAAGCAGGAGGAGAGGACAGCGATTACGACGAAGATGCCTAATATTTTGTATATCAACTTTTTCATACCTAATTCAAATACCCGTATGTCCCGCTTTCGGGATCGCCCCAGCCTATCATCCCGTTGATATTGACATAGCCGTTGCCCATCTTCTCAAAATACGGATCATCCGGATGTGCGGCATACCAGTCCACATAATAGTTATATAGCGGAATGAACACATATTTGGCCCAACTCGAAGCATAGGACTGCCGCATGAAAGTGACAGGTGCATCTTCGAGATTAACCCCATACACATCCACTATATAATTGTAAAAAGTGGGATTCGTCTCTTCCGTGGCATGGAAATAATCCAAAAGCCGGCGGAACTTATCCGGATAAAAATTCCCTATATACACTGTCCAGCCAAGCGGGTAAGAAACATTATACCTCCACCACGAAGGACAGGCCGGTTCTCCATCGGTGACATAGATATAAAAGTCAGGCGAAAGAACGGCTGTCCTGTCGGTAGAATCAGCCGCAAAAGGAGCAAAGTCCCCGTTCTCTTCGAGCCTGACCCCTACCTTGACATAGCGGTCAAGCATCTTGGATGTGCGATGAAGGGTAATATCCAATATGCCATAGACCTTTCCCGCGGGAATTACCAGCTCTCCTATGCTGAAGTCCTCTCCAAGGATTCCCGGTACTACCTCATAACTCTTCCCGGCAGTTGTAAAAGTGCTTTCACAACTGTCCACAACCGCAAGAGAGTAATGCCTGTCCACTCCGGAAGTGTCGCCCATCACAAAGACTGTGTCCTTTATCAGAATGTCGTTGTCGGATATGAGCGCAAAGGAGGCGGTATGGGTCTGAAGGGTTTCCTTGAAGTATATGTGATCTTTCTGCGAAAGGTCGTACATAAGGTATGTCCCTTCACAAGAGGACAGCAGCGAAGTCGCTACTGCAAGTAAAACAGGTATTCTTCTTCTCATTACTGCCCGATATTAGTTCGTCCGTCGGTTTCCGCATCGGGAATTGGAAGCGTATAACTTGCACTCCCGGAAAGAGTTACTCCGTTAGAAGGAGTCCTTACAGTATTGGCCTTCTTCATCTCAAGCCAGGTGAAGCCCTCCCCGTACATTTCCTTGCGGCGTTCGCGGAAAAGCCTGTCCTGAGTCAGGGTTACTGCATGACCCATATAGGGGTCGAGTCCCCTGCTGGTCGTCACAGCATCGAAATAGGTCCGTGCCTCGTCCTGATTGCCGAGATTCATATAATACTCTGCCATTATGTAGTACATTTCCGGCAGACGGAACACATTGAATCCGACAATCGAAGACCCGCTATAGGTAGAAGAACTGCTGTAATTGATGTAATAGAAATCGTTTACGAGCTTTGTAAGAGTTTCACTTCCATCATCAAACCATGCACTCAACCGATAATCACTTCCTGTCGAAGAAGATCCGTCATCGTAAAGCCTCCTCCAGTCGCTTGCAAGAGATACGGATGAGGTCGATGAACTCCCGTCAAGCCTGTAAGCCTTCATGGTACGAGTCATGTAGTTACTGGATGCTGACCCGACATAGAGCCCAAAAATCGTCTCGTTGAAGTCAAGCGAGCCGTTGTCCGGTTGGACAAAGGCACTTCTCGGACGGAAAGAGAATTTCCCACTTTCGATTACTTTCATCGCGTAGAGGGCGGCATAATCGAGTTTATCCCACTGCCAATACACTCTCGCAAGCAGGGCATCCACGGCATAGAGGTTCATGTGGGTTATCCTCGCATCGGTAAATCCGGTGGCAGAATTGGTCCTCACCTCAGGAATCAGTTCTTCATCTTCGGCGAGTAAGCCCTCGGCCTCAACCAAATCATCTATTATGTGCTGATACGCCTCGTCAAGGGATGAAAAGGCGGTGATTTTGAAGGCGTACTCCGTTACATATGGGATGGCCTCGGCCTTTTCGCTGTCACTTGCCCAGGTGGGAGCTCCGAAGAAACTCAGCAGCTCATAATGAACGAGTGCCCGCAGGGCAAGAGCCTCCCCGAGGTAGAGTCGCGAATAACGAAATTCGTCTTCCCCGCCTTCGCGGGCGTGGGTTATAATGTTGTTGAGGTGGTTTATGACCTTATAGCCGTTGGACCACATTGACTTGCGAATTGTGGTCGGGCCGGTGGTCGTCCAGTCGGCAAGTGCCATATTGCCAAGACGATAATCTGTGGCCACCGCATTTCCGGACATCACTTCAGCCGCCAGGGAAATGTAGCTTCCGAAGAGATACTCATCGCTGGAGAGTTCGGCATAGACTCCATAGAGGGCATCCTCGTAGCCTTCCCCTGAAGAGAACATATCGGCATCGAAAGTCTCCCCTTTGGGGTTGACATCAAGAAAGCCGCAACCCGTCAGCAGCACGCCAGCGGCAAGGGAGAGAAGATGTGTTCTTATATTGTTCATACTCATTTCATTTTTATGTCATCCGAGCGTTGTCTGCCCGCTGTGACGCGGCATTATCAGAAAGTGGGACGGAAGATGAAGTTGATGTTGCGGCAATAGGGATAGCCGGTACCGCGCTCAAACTTCACCGTAGAGATATAAGCCACGTCCGAAGTGCCTATCCCAACTACGAGCTTCTTGAGGTGGAACTTACTGAGCCATTGAGCCTTGACATCATAAAGCAGTTGAATGCTCGAGATGTAGAGTTCGTTTCGCTTCTCCACAAAGCGCTCCGAATAACTCGTACTCGGGTCCTCGTCAATTGCCAGGAATCTCGTATGGTCCCCCACCTGCTTCCACCTGTCAGTGAAGGCACGCACATCCACATTGTGGTACTTGTCTATATCCTCGACCTTCTGCTGGAGTGTGGTATTGTAGTAGTCTGCCCCGAAGGTATAGGTTGTGGAGATGCTCAGGGAGAAGTTTTTCCACCTGACGGTATTCATCCACGAACCGCGCAGGATGGGATTGGTATTGCCTACCGCAACCCTTTCATCCGAATCGTATTCGAAAGTGTACTCTCCGTTGCGCCGGATAAATATCTCCTTCCCTGTCGCAGGATCGATACCGGCCGAACGCATGGCATAGATATCGAACTGCGAGCCCCCTTCGCGGAAAAGAATTTTCGGAGCGGAAGAGTCGTATGCATCATCAACTTCGGTATCTTTCAGAGTGTCAGAGATCTTGCGAATCTCATCCATCACATGGCCGCCCGTCAGGGAAGTCATCCAGTACCAGTCTCCGCTGTTGATGATATTGACCGAAAGGGAAAGGTCGATACCTTTGTTGTTGAGTTCGCCGAAGTTGACCATCATCGAACTCGTGCCCACCGACGGAGGCAGGTCGATGGACATCAGCATGTCGTAGGAGGTGTTGGAATAGAAGTCGGCAGAAAAATTGACCCTGTTCTTAAAGAGCGCTCCGCTGAGGCCGATGTTGTTGTTGAGGGTTCTCTGCCACTTCAGGTCCGGGTTACCCATCTGCCTCGGGGTCGCACCTATGCCGGTGTAATACCCAAGGGATGAGTCATATTTGTACACAGTCTGGGCTTGATAATAGCTGAATGAAACGCTCCCTGTGTATCCCGTGGAAACGCGGAGCACAAGGGAATTGAGCCAGTCGTGCCCCTTTGCCCAACTCTCGTTGTGGATGTTCCAGCCTGCACCGAGGGACCAGAACGGGGCGAAGCTGTTTTTGGAGCCAAAGCGCGAAGACCCCGAAGCTCTGTAAGAGGCATCGAGGAAGTAGCGGTTACGAAAACTCACATTCCCGTTGGCAAAGAGGCCAAGCTGGGTGGCGATATTATCCGTCCCACTCGGACTGCCGTTGGTAGGGTAGTGCAGGGCAAAGGATATGTCCGAAAGCTCGTCCTTGAGGAAGCCCTCGGCACTTGCAGCAGATGATTGTGAGCGGGAATACTTTATATTGCCGCCGGCGCTGATTCTGAACATAGATCCTTTGCTGTCGAGTGAGCGGCCGTAGTTGACAACTACCTTCCCGTCAGTAGAGAGGCCGTGCCGGTTGCTGAAGTCATAACTTCCCCTGCGCGTGACATCACTTATGCGCAGATTATCCGCTGTCTCGGGAGATTCATAATTGTCCGAGGAGCCCCAGGTCATCGCCAGATTAGCCTGCGCCGTGATATAGAAGAACTTGGATATATTGTAGCGGGCATTCAGCGAATTGGTGTAGGAATGGGTCGAACTTTTCTGAAAACTCGACAAGGTGGCATCATAGAGCGGATTGGCATCGTAAGTCGAGCCGGTGCTGTATGGGTTGAAGTAATAGCCTTTGATGAGCTCCCCATCGCGGTCATAGATTGGGTTGTAGGGATTCATCCGTGCGTAGGAAGTGAAATTGCCGTAGGGCGAATCCTTGGACTCGGTCATGGAGAAGGAGTTCTTGTAGGTGAGGGTGAGCTTGTCGCGCACATGATAGCCGACTGTGAAGTTCACTCCGAAGACACGGCGGTTGTCCCCTTTCATAACCCCATAATTGTCGTTAAAAGAGGCGTTTGCACGGAAATCAAGTTTCTCGCCCCGGTTACTGAGCGAGAGGGAATGGGAGTGGGAGAAGGGAATCCTGAGGGGCTGCCTGAGCCAATCTGTATCAATGCCCGCACGCACATTCTGGAGCTTATAGGCGTATGCCCGATCGAGGGCACCGTCATCGTTGTCATAAAGTCCGGCAAGCCTTTCGAGTTCTAGCTTCTGGGCCGCATTGGTGAGCTGGTAGGAGCTAAGGTCGGGGAAACTGTACTTGGGGACGAAGTTGTAATTGAGCTGAACCTTGCCTTCAACCCGTTTGCGTTCCACGACTATGACTCCGTTGGCTCCTTCCTCCCCATAGAGAATGGTAGCCGATGCATCCTTAAGCACGTCCACCCTCTCAATGTCGAAGATATCGAGGTCGTAGAGCTCCTGAAGGCTGATCTGCACCCCGTCGAGGATGATGAGGGGGTTGTTGACTCCTTCCTCACTGTCGTTGGTAATGAGGGTGTTGGCTCCACGGATAAGCAGCGAAGGTATGGCGTTGGGGTTGGAGCCCTGGGCGTTGTTTTCCACAAGGGTCATACCCGGGGTAAGGGCTGCAATGCCGGCGAGAAGGTTCGAAGGGGACATCTCGGCGAGCTGTTCGCCTTTGATGACGGTAGCCGAACCGGTGAAAGTCTCCTTCTGCTGGGCGTAGAAGCCGTTGACGACTACACCCTCCAGCGTGGAGGAGTTCTTCAGTGTGACATTGACAATGGTGGAAGAACTGACCTTAACCTCCTGAGTCTCCATTCCCATGAAGGAGAACTGCAGGTACCAGGCCTTGATATCTGCGCGTTTGCGCCACTTGATTGTGTAGCGTCCGTCTTTGTCGGCTTCGACCCCAAGTCTGGTGCCTTTGAGCATGACGGCTGCTCCGGCAAGAGGCTCATCGTCCTCATCGACCACCATCCCTGTAACGGTGATGTAGTTCTGTTCAGAGGCTTTAGTCGCCTTGGGCTCCTGTTCTGCCGGTATGGGGGGGTCGGCAGCACTCTGCCCCTCCGTCGCTACAACTTCCAAAGCGTCAACGGATTCACCTGTCTCTTCCGCGAATTCGTCGGGTGAGGCAGTCTCGGACTCATCCGCAGCTGTGACAGCTCCCGACCCTTCCACAGCCATGACTGCTTCTTCTGCCTGTCCCTGCCCGGGAGCGATTGCCCCTGAACATTCCGCGGGCATGACTGCTTCAGACCCTTCTGCAGCCACATTAACTGCAACAGTCTTTGACACTCTAACGGATTCAAAGACCATCTCCCCTGCCGATATTTCTCCTACGGCTCGGGCCACGGCGGAAGCCTCAAGGGCTCCTCCGACAAGAAAGACAAGGGTTAAAACTTTAGATAACAATTTCATACTAACTGACAAATGCTATAGAGCACCAAAGCTGAATCATAGGTCACAGATAAAAAGAAATGATAAACAAGTCTGTCTAACCGAGCCTTTGGTTACAAATATAGTAAAAAAGACAATTGTTTCAACAATAAAGTTTAACTTTTTAATATTGCAAAAAAATACCTATAATTAAGGACAACTGTGGTTTTTACCTCATTATTCAGTACAGATATTCATATTGGGCTTTCAATCTAAAACTTAAGTCACTTGACTGCTTATAATTTCAAATTATTTTTACAGGGCAAGACAATCGGACTTTGCAGTTCGAACTGCCATCGTGACAAGACACATCCGAAAACTTTCTGCACTGTCAAGCTGGACAACTTCCGGCTCTGTCAGACTGAACAGCTTCCGGCTCTGTCAGACTGGACCAGCCCTCCCCTCTGCAAGGGCCTCCAGCGGGTTCCCCTCCGGCCGGTCAGCACAATACCCCCACTCGCGAACCCTCCCACTCGCCATTCCAATCCGCAACAATGGTTCATCCTATCCGATGTCCCGCACTGACTGCCGAAACTCTCACTTTTCGCTCCGCCACAGAAACTCTCACTTTTCGCTCCGCCCTGAAACGGCTGTTTCCCGGTAAATGACTAATATATAAGCATTTAGGGTTTTCAGCCCCCTTCCCAAAGGATAGGGCTTGAAAGGTTAAAACCCTGTGCATAAGCAACATATAGGGAAATAAGTAAACAAGATTCACAAGGCTATGCGCCACTGTTCAGAGTAAAGGATGAAATAACGAATCTCGTCATAGAAATCAGCGAAACAGTAGGGCATTTTGTCAGCTCCCGAAAGCAAGCCACCTGCCCTTCAACTACGTAAGCAAAACCGCATCAAGACTATACAGTCTCACCCTTGCCATAGAGAACAGCTCCTTATCCGTGGAGCAGGTTACCGACATTATAGATGGAAAACGTGTTTTATAGCCACCCTCTCATCAGTTCACGCGCGTTCCATTTCGAATTCGAGTTCATTCATCCTTTCACTGACGGTAATGATGGACAAGCGAGCAGGAGCTCTGAGGAGCATTTTCCTTGGGAGGCTTTACATCGGTCGCGGAGGCCAACGCTCGCATCAGCGAGCTAGCGGAAAGCCGGGGTGGTGACCATGTGCGATGGAAGGCTTGAAGCGAAAAAGCACGCATCAGCGCGCCGGCGGAGCCGTGACTTTTGGAGCAAAGCGAGAAAAGTTGGAAAGGCGTAAAGGCCGCTGGAGACATATATGGGGCAGCGCCCCCGAAGAAGGTTTTTAGGGGGCTTCGCCACCTAACTGGAGGAAACGAGCTTCGAGCCCCATCAGAAGGAGCTGTGAAGCCGAATCCGAAAGAAAAAATCCGTAAGTAAATGGGCGGTTTTGCTGACGGATTGTATCGGCGGAGGGCGTTCGGTAGGAAAAATGGCCGATTTGCTGACGGATTGTATCGGCGGAGGGCATTCCGTAGGAAAATGAGCGGTTTTGCTGACGGAAATGCAAGACTATTTCCCAATGACAGGCCGGATTGCAAGGCCATTGCTGCGCCCAACGGTGTAGTCGTGTTTATGGGCCTCAGATGTAAAACCGGTGGCATAGGCCTGATAACAAAGGTCTTGGACGACGGAAGATGACCAGTAAAGGGCATCTGCATATGGCTGACTTGCAGCTACAGGGAGGAAAATGCTGTTGCCGCTGGTTCCTGTAATCTTGTATCCATTGACCCCGTTCAATGTGGTATAAGTCCATGTGCAGCTCTCGCAAAGCTCCTTCCACTCCGCCTGGGTAGGCATGCGCCAGCTTCCTCCAAGATTCAGCGAAGCGGCATCATCCTCGCTGTCCAGCACGGCTTTGCTGTCCAAATAATCATCCTTGCCATACATGGATCCCCACTCACCCTCAAAGACATATTTAGTCAGATTGTACCAGGTAGAACCCCACTTATAGTTGTCCAAAGTATATTCACTTTTTGTCTCGGTCTCGCCCCACGCGTAGCAATCCCCGCTTTCCTCGGGAGAGCTCGCGCCAAGATTGCAGGAGGCCCACTTGACCGAAAGCCCAAGGTCGACCACAGACAGGTCAATGGTGGGGAGAATGTGGAGTTCAGCCCTACGGTAGCGGTCAGAGACGGAGACTTTCTTTGCAGTACCAAAGATGGTCTCATCATTGACATCGGTCAGCTTGACTTGAAAATAGCTGTAGTTCGCTACCGGCACAGGCACGTAGAAAGACAGGGTCTGTCCTGCAGATGTCACAGCGGACCCAAGTTCGAGAGTCACCTCTGAAGCGCCATCGCTTTTCGGGGTTGTGAATGTCGCCTCATCATCATCCGTGCTGAAACTCAATGTCCCTGCAATATTCCCATCAGCTTTCAGATGGAGGGATTTGGTTCCGACGGGAACCCGCTTATAGGTAATCTTTACAAGCGCAGCGACATGCTTGAAGCTGAAGACATAATCCCCGTTGTCATCCTTTGCCGGAGCGGAAGCGACCATAGGCGCATTGGTTGTTCCATGGACATAATTGTCATAATACTCCGGCAAGATAATGGTATAGATGTCTGAAGATAGCGATTCTGCTGAATTGTAGGGCGAAATGGCCAACTTAAAAGTCGGACTGCCACTCACTTTCCCCGAGAACGATTTTTCCGTGCCGCTGACATAATTCAGGACATAGCCTCTATTGGCAGCGTCATATACGCCAATCTTGTCTCCTTCGCTCCAGCCAATCTTCCCGTCATCGGAGGCCGTGGATTTGGTCAGTACGGGGGACTCGGAATCAGCTTCTATGGTAATCTGTTTAAAAGTGTCGTGGATTTCCGACTTGGTGCAGCCCGCAAATATCAGGACGAATGCAAAAATATGGGATAAAAACTTTTTCATATCCTTACCAGTCTAAATTTTCCCATGTCAAATCCGAATTATCTTTCACATTGTAGCTTTCGCCGGCAAAATTTGACTGACAAAGCATGGTTTCTGTAAATAAAGTTTCCAAAAACATTGGAGCAGAATACTGTAGCTTATTTTTCATCATGAAAACTGATATGCACCACTAATTTCGCAAAGGTAAAAATATTTTCAATATATTACAAATATATTATTCCTTAAGGGCGCAAATGTAGTGCAACATATGCTACAATTCGTGTCCGGATAGGTGGTCCGGTGCATGGAAAAGGCAGGTTGCCGCCTCTGCGAAGACAGCATGCAAGACATCAAGAAGCAGCCAACAGAACTGCCAAAGCTTATGCTTGGGAGCGGTGGCGATGAAGTCCTTGAGGATTACCAGAGCTTATGCTTGGGAGCGGTGGCGATGAAGTCCTTGAGGATTACCAGAGCTTATGCTTGGGAGCAGTGGCGATGAAGTCCTTGAGGATTACCAGAGCTTATGCTTGGGAGCGGTGGCGATGAAGTCCTTGAGGTAGAAGGGTTCGAAGTAGGCGCTGTCTTCGAATTGCCCTGCGGCGAAGCGTTTCTGCGCAAGCGCAGCCATGTCGGAAGCGAGAGGAGAGCAAGCGAAAAATCCGGACTGTTCGAGAGCCGTTGAAGCGACAGCTTCCGAAGCAGTCCCTGCGCCAACTGCCTTGGGAAACGCCGAAGCAGCCAGCGGGGAATCTTCCGAAGCAGTCCCTGCGCCCTTACCGGATAGAATCCGCCTGCACTTTTCAGCCCCATCACCCACGAAAAGTACCGGTCCGACAGAGAGCAACTCGGCAAAGGAATCCGGCGTAAGGACAAGTGCCTGTGTATTCGTTCTTTGACTGCCGTCAGGCCCGAAAACCGCCGTATAGACCTCATTTCTACGGGCATCAATAAGCGGCACAATCGACGTGCAGCCATCTGGCAGGAGCTTCTGCGAGATGGCCTTGGCAGCTAAAATCTCCACTGTCGGTATCGCGATAAGCGGAATTCCAGCGCCAAAACAGAGTCCCTTGGCCGTAGAAGACCCTACCCGAAGCCCCGTATATGAGCCCGGCCCGCTGCTCACCGCCACCGCCTGACAATCCGAGACCTCAAGACCCTTCTCATTCAGAATCTCAGCCACAAACACCGCAGTAAGCGAGGCGTGAGCATGCACCTGACTGCTTTCCCTGTGAGAAACGACCCGACCGTCTTCCGATAAAGCGACAGAGCACATCGCTGCGGAGGTCTCCAAAAGTACAATCCTGTCTGCCATACCTATATCCTTATCCCATCAACCGCTCCCGATACTGCCCCGCCGATACCCGCAAAGATATTCTTAAGGAAAGGGAAGATAAAATCCGTCATCTTACTGATCCAACCGTACATAAACGACTTCTCCATCCAGTCTGTCGGGAGATTGAAATAGTGGGTATTGAGATCGTTAAAGAGCACAAAAATAAGCCCTATGACAAGTGCCGTATTAAACACTGCAAGCACAAAGCCCAGCAGGCGATCAATCCAGCCAAGAGACAGGGAATCAAGCGCCTTCGACAGAATCCGTGCGAGGAGCCTAATCAGAAGCACACACAGCACGACCACCACTGCAAACGAAATCACATACAGAAGACTCGGGCTGCTCAGCGTTATGTACCTTGAGAGCCACTCACTCACACTTCCGGCGAAAAGATAAGCCAGATAAGCACTCAGGAAAATCGAGACCAGAGCCGCGAGCTGCTCGATAAAGCCCTTGCTCACGCCCCTCACAATCGAGGGGATAAAAAGAAGCAATAGAATAATGTCGAGAACTGCCATTTGTATTTGTCTATCGGAATCAGTAATTTTGCGGATTGCAAATTTAGACAAATTAGATGGAATTCAAAGAATACAAAGCCTTAGATTTGGTTGGCGTTGGTGCCGAGGTCTTGGATAAATGGAAGAAGGAAGGAGCCTTTGAAAAGTCCCTTGAGGCGAGGGAAGGCGCACCCGAATTCGTCTTCTTCGAGGGGCCGCCGAGTGCCAACGGGATGCCCGGTATCCACCATGTAATGGCCCGAAGCATCAAAGATGCAATCTGCCGGTACAAGACCCAGACCGGCTACAAAGTCCGCCGGAAAGCAGGCTGGGACACCCATGGTCTGCCCGTAGAACTCAACGTTGAGAAGAAACTCGGCATCACCAAGGATGACATCGGCAAGAAAATCAGTATAGAAGAGTACAACCGCATCTGCCGCGAGGAAGTGATGAAATACACCTCGCAGTGGAGGGAACTCACCGAACGTATCGGCTACTGGGTGGATATGGACGATCCCTACATCACCTACGACAACCGCTACATCGAGACCCTGTGGTACCTGCTCAAAGACATCTACAACAAGGGGTTACTCTACAAAGGCAAGTCCATTCAGCCCTACAGTCCAGCCGCAGGCACAGGGCTCAGCACCCACGAACTCAACCAGCCTGGCTGCTACCGCGATGTCAAGGACACCACCTGCTGCGTCCAGTTCAAAGTCAAAGGCGAAGAAGATCTCTATTTCCTCGCCTGGACCACTACGCCCTGGACCCTGCCGAGTAATGCCGCTCTTTGCGTAGGTCCCAGGATTGACTATGTCAAGGTGCGCAGCGCCAACCCCTATAGCGGAGTTCCCGCCACATACATTCTCGCAGAAGATCTCGTAAGTGCCTGGTTTTCGGACAAAGTTCCCTACGAAGTTCTCCCCGGAACCATCAAGGGAGCCGACCTCGTCGGCATGGAATACGAGCAGCTTATCCCCTGGTTCAAATTGGGAGAAGGCGCATTCAGGGTAATCCCCGGCGACTATGTCAGTACCGAAGAAGGCACAGGCGTGGTCCATATCGCAGGCACTTTCGGAGCGGATGATGCCAGGGTTTCCCGCGAAAACGGGGTTCCGGCTCTTTTCGTGCGCGACAAGGACGGCAAGCCCGAAGCCCAGGTCGATCTCAAAGGCAGATTTTTCCGCCTCGAAGACCTCGACCCTGACTATGTCAGAGAGAATGTCAATGTCAGGGAGTACGCCCCATGGGCAGGCCGTTATGTCAAAAACGACTACGATGACTCTATCCCCAAGGATGCCCCTACCCTCGACATAGACCTCTGCGTCTACCTCAAGCAAAAAGGCCAGGCCTTCCGCATCGAGAAGCACATCCACTCCTACCCCCACTGCTGGCGTACGGACAAACCCGTCCTCTACTACCCTCTCGACAGCTGGTTCATCAAAACCACCGCCGTTCGGGACGAAATGGTTGCCCTCAACAAAGACATCCGCTGGAAGCCCGAAGCCACCGGCACAGGACGCTTTGGCAAATGGCTCGAAAACATCCAGGACTGGAACCTCAGCCGCAGCCGCTTTTGGGGCACTCCCCTGCCGGTTTGGCGAAGCGAGGACGGCAAAGAGGAGAAATGCATCGGCAGCGTCAGGGAGCTCTACTCTGAAATCGACAAGAGTGTCGAAGCCGGACTGATGGAATCCAACCCTTTCAGGGACAAAGGGTTCAATCCCGATGACATATCCAAGGCCAACTACGGCAGAATCGACCTCCACCGTCCCTATGTCGACCGCGTAGTACTCGTCAGTGACAGCGGAAAGCCAATGCACAGGGAGAGCGACCTCATCGATGTGTGGTTCGACAGCGGGGCCATGCCATATGCCCAGACAGGACTCAGAGGCCTCGGAACCAAGGACTTCGGCGCTACGGCTGACTTCATCGCCGAAGGAGTCGATCAGACCCGCGGCTGGTTCTACACCCTGCATGCCATCCACACTATGGTAAGCGGCACCCCTGCCTTCCGCAGAGTCATCTCCAACGGCCTTGTCCTCGACAGGAACGGGGAAAAGATGTCCAAGAGGCTCGGCAACGCAGTCGATCCTTTCCAGATTCTCGACAAATACGGTCCGGACCCGACCCGCTGGTATATGCTCACCAATTCTCAGCCCTGGGACAACCTCAAATTTGACGAAAGCGGGGTGGATGAAGTACGCAGAAAGTTCTTCGGGACCCTCTATAACTCCTACTCCGTCTTTGCCCTCTATGCCAACATCGACGGCTTCGACCCCAAAGGCCAGGCAGTTCCTTACGCAGAGCGTCCGCTCTTCGACCGCTGGCTCGTCAGCAGGCTCAATACTTTGATAACCAAGGTACTTGCCGCCTACGAAGACTACGACCTCACCCTTGCGGGAAGACTGATTCAGGATTTTGTCCTCGATGACCTGAGCAACTGGTACATCCGTCTCAACAAGAAACGGCTCTGGGGCAGTGGCCTGCCTTCAGACAAACTATCCTGCTATCTTACTCTGTATGAAGCATTGAGTGATGTAGCCCTGCTTGCTGCACCTATCGCGCCCTTCTATATGGACAGGCTCTGGTGCGACCTGCACCCGCAGGAGCAGTCAGTGCACTGGCACTCCATGCCCGCTCCTGACTCCAATCTAACCGACACAGAGCTCGAGGAATGTATGGAATTCGCCCAGAAGGCCGCATCCATGGTACTGGCTTTGAGAAAGAAGGCCGGCATCAATGTACGTAAACCACTCTCAAAGGTTGTGGTGCCGGTGCTCAATGAAGACATCAGAGAGCACTTCGACATCGTGCGCGACATCTTCCTTGCCGAGGTCAATGTAAAGCAGATAGAATTTCTGCACGACACCACGGGGATTATCGTCAAGAAGATAAAGCCCAATTTTAAAACCCTCGGCAAGCGCTATGGCGCAAGGATGAAAGAGATTGCCGCTGCTTTCGCCAATCTGACTCAGGAGCAGATTGCAGGAATCGAGAAGAGTCCCGCGGTTTACACCTTCAGTCTCCCTTCCGGAGACGTCACTCTTGAGAAAGGAGACTATGAAATCCGTTCCGAAGACATGCCCGGCTGGCTCGTTGCAAGCGATGGGAGTCTTACAATTGCCCTCGATATAGTGCAAAGTCCCGAACTTATCCGTGAGGGCAATGCCCGCGAACTGGTTCACCCTATCCAGACTCTGCGAAAGGACAGGGGACTCGACGTGACGGATCGCATCGACACGGTGATTTATGCAGGAGGCAAGGCCGGAGAGGAAGTAAGGGAGGCACTGTCTTCTTTCGGAGATTATGTGGCGAACCAGACCCTGTCCCTTTCACTTAAGGTGGAAGAGCTCGAAAAAGCTCCCGCAACTGCCGCCAGAGTGGACTGGAACGAAGATTATATACTGATAGATATATCAAAAACCACTATATAACTTAACAAAAATTAAAAACTTTACTGTTATGGCAGAAGTGAAAACACGCTATTCCGATGAGGAACTTGCCGAGTTCAAGGCCATCATCGAAGACATGCTCGCCAAGGCCAAGGCAGAGTATAACACCTACAGGGAAGTCGCCCGCAGTGGCGGCGCAAACGACATAGATGACACCTCTCCCTCGTTCAAAACCGTTGAGGACGATGGTGCCAACCAGCGCTCGAAAGAGGAGGCAAGCCAGCTTGCCCAGCGCCAATACAAGTTCATTCAGAACCTTGAGGCGGCTCTCGTACGTATAGAAAATAAGACCTACGGGGTCGACCGCATCACGGGGAAACTGATCCCAAAGGAGAGACTCAAACTCGTCCCTCACGCGACCCTCGCCGTAGAAACCAAGGAAATGCTTGCAAAGCAAGGTAAGAATTAGGATGAAAATAGGGAAAGGAGGCCGTCTCGCCATCCTCGGGGGTGTCCTCGTAGTAATCGACCAGATTATTAAGGTCATGGTCAAGACCAACATGAGTCTCGGACAGGTCATCCCCGTCTTCGGGAAGTGGTTTAGATTGTGCTTTGTAGAGAACGATGGGATGGCTTTCGGAATGGCCTTTGGAGGCATCGCCGGCAAGGCGGTCCTTTCGCTCTTCCGTATTGCCCTCACGGTCGTGCTGATTGTGTGGCTGTCGAAGCTCTGCCGCCGCAAGGATGTCCCCGCGGGCGTGCTCGTAGGCCTCACCCTGATTACCGCAGGGGCCTTCGGCAACATCATCGACTCCCTCTTCTACGGGATAATCTGGCCGGAGATGCGCATTGCAGGGGCCCCTTTCGGCTTTATGTTCGGGAAGGTAGTGGACATGTTCAGTGCCACTTTCTTCCCGCCGGTATTTAACTTCGCAGACAGCTGTGTCACGGTGGGAGCCTTTTATCTGATTCTGTTTCAATGGAAATTCTTCTCGTCTTCGTCCAATAAGAAAGATGAGGACAGTACCAAAACCAAAGCCTGATGAAAGAATTTTTAAGATTGGTGAAGTTCGCACTTTTTTCGATAAGTGCCGGACTGATTGAACTCGGGTCCTTTACCCTTTTCAACGAACTGATACACTGGCCGTATTGGGTGAGTTACCTCTTCGCCCTCGTGCTGTCAGTGCTGTGGAATTTCACCCTTAACCGCAAATTCACCTTCCGTTCCGCCAACAATGTGGCCCTTGCAATGACCAAGGTCTTCGCCTACTACTGCGTGTTCACGCCCTTGTCTACCTGGCTTGAGAACGAGCTCGCCGGCAACCTCTGGTGGAACGAGTACCTTGTGACCGTAATCAACATGCTGCTCAATTTCGCTACGGAGTTCCTCTATCAGAGATTCTTTGTCTACGGCAAGAGCGTAGACACTGCCCAAAAGGGTACTGATGCTTCAGCTGATTCCGAGGCCACTGATATTGAAAGCGAGGCCGCCGGAGAGGGAATGACAGAGAGAGAAATCCCCGCAGCCGAATAACCCCGCTAATCGTATGCTAACACTTATCCTCATCCTTCTCGCCACGATGGCCATCTCCTTCCTCTGCTCCGTGCTGGAGGCAACGCTGATGTCCACCCCAATTTCTTACATCACCATGCGTGAGGAGGAGGGGTACAGGCCGGCCAAACGTTTCAAGAAATTCAAAACCGACTCCTCCCGCCCGATTGCAGCAATTCTGTCGCTCAATACCATAGCCAACACCCTAGGTGCAGCGGCAGTGGGAGCCCAGGCTACCCTTGTCTTCGGTTCGAAATGGTTTGGACTCGTCTCCGCAATCACCACTGTTCTCATCCTCATATTCTCCGAAATCATCCCCAAGACCATCGGCACTTCTTATTGGAAGTCACTGATGGGCTTTGCCACGGGCTGCCTGTCGGTACTCGTGGTGATAATGTTCCCGATTGTGGTCTGCGTGGAGAAACTCACCAAACTCATCGCCCCAAAGAACGCCGAAGTTTCCGTCTCGCGCGACGAAGTGGCGGCAATGGCGGGAGTTGCAGAAGAAGAGGGGGATCTCGAAGAGGACGAGAATAAGATGATTCAGAATATCATCAATATGGACGAAGTCACGGCTTCGGACATAATGACCCCGCGAGTTGTCTGTGCCATAGCTCCTGAAAGCATGACACTCAGGGAGTTCCATCACGATGAGCGCTTCGGGCATCACTCCCGAATCCCAGTGTATTCAGACAACGACGAGTACATCACAGGGTATATTCTCCGTATGGAAGCCCTGCAACTGATGGCGGATGACAAGTTCGACAGGACTCTGGGGTCTATACGGCGCGACATCACCTCCTTCCCCGAGGACAAGCCCCTCGATGAGATTTGGGACGAAATGCTCTCAAAGGACGAACAGATTGCTATCGTAATCGACGAATACGGATCTTTCCAGGGAATTCTTTCCCTCGAAGACATCATCGAAACGGTGCTTGGAAGCGAAATTGTCGATGAGCAGGATACCGTCCGGGATATGCAGCAGCTCGCCCGCGACCGTTGGACCACTGCACAACGCAAGGCCGCAGCCATGGCAGCCAAACGAGTTGCAGGGAGCGGCAAGGGAGCTTCCTCCTGACGGCTACTTAAGCCGCTTCATGATGGCGGCCTGGAGTTCGCTTGCACTTCCCGCCTTATCAGAAGTGAGCTCTCCGCCTGAAATCACAAGGGTTGTGGGAAGTTTTTTGAGATTGTACAGCTGGACGAGGGTCGAATTGGCAGCATTTGCATCGCAGACATTAATCCACTGCAGGCTCTGATTGCGCACAACGGAAGCCCACCCCGCCTTATCTGCTGACAGACAGACCGAATAGATTTCGAGGCCTCTGTCCCTGTAGAGTTTGTAAAGCGGCATTAGCACTTCCAAATTGTAAAGAATCTGCTCCGGCTCATCGATTGTCCAGAAATTGAGCAGGACAAGCTTGGAATCGACTCCCGAAAGGGCTTTTTTCTGTCCGTAGACATCCGGAAGCACAATATCGGGGAACCCGCTGACCTTGGCATTCTGCAGGGCCATATTCAGCTGCATTTCCTTTTCCCTTCGAATGGTTTCAGTCTCCAGCCCCTTGACATAAGGAGACTGAGGATACACAGTCTTAAGAGAATCGACGGCGCGGCGAAACAGAATTGCATCCGTACTCTGGTTGAATATCTGAAAGTCCGAACCGAGTTTCTGATACAGCACCGGAATTACCGTAAGGGAATAGGGATGCGACAGTACATAGGAGACTCTTCCGCGATAATAGTTTACGTATAGCTTACTGGCCTGAGCACTGCTCGCAGCAGAGGAAAGATTCCTGGCAAAATCGTTAAAATCTTTATTAATCCCGCTAAGCAGGGCGGATTCCTCCGAACCGCTGACACTGTAGTTTCCTAAAGTATCGGCTGAAACCACGGCCTTCTCCCCGCGGGACAGCAGGAGCGAAGCGAGGGGAATGTCAGCGTGATAGACATAGAGAAATTCCGGTTTGCCCTTCTCCACATTCACGGCATAAGAGAATGTGCCGTGAATGTCAGTTTTGACGGAATCCAAAAATTCAGTCGCAGAATACCCTGCCTTATAGACGGCAAGAGGCATATCGGATGCCCCTTCTACGCTCATTTTAATCCTCGTCTTCGGTCCGCAGGAAACAGCGGCAAGGACGAGGAGCAAAACCGCAGTGCTTAAGCTAAAGTTTTTCATATTCAGAACGTATCGCAGCAGCTATCTCGGCCTTGCGTGCATCGCTCACAATTGGCCTTTGTTTACGAAAGTCCATATCTGCCTCAGTTTGAAGCGGAATAAGATGAATATGCGTATGCGGCACCTCCATCCCGAGAACGGCCACTCCTACCCTTTTACATGGAACAGCCTTCTTCATGGCTATGGCTACCTTGCGTGCAAAATCCCAAAGGCCGGCGTACACATCCTGGGGGAGGTTGAAGATATAGTCATCCTCAATATTCTTGGGAATAACGAGGGTATGCCCTTCCGTAAGAGGATTGGCATCCAGAAAGGCGTAGAAATCATCGCTTTCGGCGACCTTGAAAGAAGGGATTTCCCCCTTTGCTATCTTTGAGAAAACCGTCATAGTGAAATGCTGAGAATCTTGAACTTAAGCACACCTGCAGGGACTTTAGCCTCCACGACATCTCCAACGCCGTGCCCTAGGAGAGCCTTGGCAATGGGAGTGGTAGATGCGAGTTTGCCTTTGGAGAAATCTGCCTCGGATTCCCCAACGATGGTAAACTTCATCCTGGCCTTTGCCGAGAGGTTCTCGACTTCTACTGTCGTGAGCATCTGCACCTTGTCCGTGCTGAGCTGCGAGGAATCGAGTACCTTGGCGTTTGCAATAGTGTTTTTAAGATTTGCAATCTTGATTTCGAGCAGGCTCTGCGCCTCGCGGGCCGATTCGTACTCGGCATTTTCCGAAAGGTCCCCCTTCTCGCGAGCCTCTCCTATGGCGGCCGAGATTATGGGGCGCTGTGCAAGAGCATCTGCAAGCTCTTTCTTGAGCTTTTCGAGTCCTTCCTGACTCATGTAATGAACTTCTGCCATTGTGTTGTGAAGTTTGTGGTTAAAGACCTGTGTCTCCAAATGTCAAATAGAATAGAGTCCCGCCCGAAGACGGAACCCTTTCCTCTTTTCTTTATGCAAATGTAAAGATTATTCCGGATTAATCCAAATTATCCGTCCAAGTTTCACAAGTAACTAAAATACTATTTTTCAAAGATTTGTGCGCCCTGTAAAACTTGAATCAGTTATCTCACCCCGAAACGATATTCACAAATCTGGGTATAAACTTCGCCAGGGCGGAGGACTGTGTCGCTAAAGCCCTCGTGATTGATGCTGTCAGGCCATTTCTGAGCCTCGAGGGCGAGGGAACAGCGCCAGCCTATGGGCTTGCCGTACTTGTCTTTCACCTTGCCGTCGAAGAAATTCCCGCTGTAGAACTGCAGCCCTTCCTGGTCGCTCCAAACCTGAAGTTCCCTCCCCGACTGCGGCTCATACAAAGTGGCAACCCTCCTGAAGCCTTCTCCATCCAGGCAATAGTTGAAGTCGTAGCCACCCCCATTGCAAAGCTGCCCGTTGTCGGCATCAATGTCCTTTCCAATAGTCTTCGCAAGAGTGAAGTCGAGTGGAGAGCCGTCAAGGCCTGCGACTTCCCCTGTAGGAATAAGGAGAGAGTCGACCGGCGTGGTATGGGAAGCCTCTATCTGAAGTTCATGGGAGAGAATGCTCTTATCGGACTCGCCGGTAAGGTTGAAGAAAGTATGGTTGGTCAGCGCCACTGGCATTGCCTTGTCCGTGCGCGCCTCATATTCGATTCTGAAAGCATTGTCGGAAGACAGGGTGTAGCGCATATCCACCTCAAGCTCTCCCGGCCAGCCATCGAGTCCGGCCGGCCGGTCGATGTGGAAGAGGATGCTGGAATCATTTACCGCGGTGACATCCCAAACCAACATATCCAAGCCGTAGAAACCGCCATGGAGAGTATTGCCATTGTTATTGAGCGAGAGCTGAACAGTCTGTCCGTCAAGAGCATATTTGCCATGAGCGATGCGGTTTCCGACAGGGCCGATGGCAGCTCCGAGGAAGCGTTCCCCCGGGTTGTGAATATATTCCTCTACATTGTCATAGCCGGTGACGACATCGGCGAGTTTGCCATTCCGGTCCGGAGCCCAGAGGCTAACCACCCTCGCTCCAAAATTAGTAACCTGCATAGTAAGGTCTCCACCCCTGAGGGTGTAAAGAGAAGTGGCCTTCCCTTCGACGGTAGCGGTAAAATCGCTCTCAGAAAGGAGTTTTACCTGCTGCTTTGAACAGGAAGCAAGAGATAGTGTTCCGACTACAAGGGAGAGAATCAAAGCCCTGACTGTCACAAAATGTTTCATCATTATCCATGTTTCGCCTGGAAAAAAAATAAATGCACCCTGCAGACTCCGGCAAATCAGCAGGTCATGCAGGACACCTCGGAAAAAAGTTCAATATAGAGTGCAGTTTCTTCCACACCGGCACCTGCAGCAAGGGGACAATCACGACGTCTCAAAATGAGACCACGCGCACTCCCAACCCGCAAAAATAGCAAATTCGCGCAGAAATCCTATCAAGGCATGAAGGATTCTGTGATATTATACTGCCTCGGGGTAGTGCTTATTTGACAAATAATCAATATATTAGATAATTTTGCATTCCTCCCGTTTCGGCTCAACGACTTATTTCCGTGGAGACGGAAACGCGAATGGTATTGTTCTCTTCAGGGCGATAAAGTTCTGCGTACTATGCAAGTTCGCGAATCTGGCATCCAAAGCCGCAGTTACACACTGACACTTAAATCCGTGCAATTCGCATTCCGCGCTCACTTGCCACACAGGCGAGCTGGAGGCCGCTCGGTACGGCTTGCGTCGGGGAAAAGGGGAGGCAAGCCGTGGTGAACCCCCGTAGAGCCTATTCAAAGGGGACATGGAATGGAAAGCGAATTACAGGAGACAGTTGACGGGGCTTGCTCGGGGCAGTCGTGAAAATCCAAGGACGGGCAAGGAGCGGAACCCTGAGGGGCATCTCCTTGGGCAGCAGTCGGCGTCAGCGTGTCGGCTGAGGAATGAAGGGCTGGCATGCAGTAAATGAGCATCAGCGAATGTCGGAGCGAAGCGAAGGGTTGGCTTGTGCTGATGGCGCAAGCGTAGACCCAAGGGTTTGGGAGGAATCTCCCAATAAGAGGAAGCATGACAAAGCCGCGAGGGGAATGCGCTCGCACATGCGAGATAGCGTAGGACGGGCCGTCAACATCTGCTGTTGCCGGACAACATCCTGCACAGTCGGGCCGGACCATCCCCCTCTGCAAGGGCCTCCAGTCGGTTCTCCTCCGGCCGGTCAGCACAATATCCCCCGACCGGCCGGACATAAAATTGCAACATCCTAATTATCAGTACCCTTTATTGTTATCTTCCGGCCACGAAATTCAAAAGTCCGCAAAATAACCATTTTGCTGACGGAGCGGTGGGGTTTTAGGGGGCTTTGCCACCTAACAAGAGGAAGCGAGCTTTGCGCCCCAATCAGAGGACGCACGCATCAGCGTGCCGGCGGAGGAATGAAGGGTAGCTTTGTGCTATGGCATGACGGAGCCGCGAGGGTCGCGCTCGCATCAGCGAGCTAGCGAAAAGCCGGTGCAGAAGCCGTGTGCGATGGCAGGCTTGAAGCGGCGGGGTTTTAGGGGGCTTTGCCACCTAACAGGAGGAAGCGAGCTTTGCGCCCCAATCAGAGGACGCACGCATCAGCGTGCCGGCGAAGGAATGAAGGGCTGGCATGCAGTAAATGAGCATCAGCGAATGTCGGAGCGAAACGAAGGCTGATGGCGCAAGCGTAGACCCGAGGGTTTGGGAGGAATCTCCCAATAAGAGGAAGCATGACGGAGCCGCGAAGAACCTCCCTCCTGCAATGATATGTACTCGAAGATGCCCTGCAGCGACTTCTATGGCACATCGGTGCAGACAATGAGGCTTTGAAGGTCGCGTTGTGTGCAGCAAACCCCATTACAAGCCCTCCGGTGGCAGGGTGGCGCACCGGTCCACTGCAGGAAGAGGAGGCTACGGACTAGTGGTGGTTTACTATGGCAACGGAAAAGCGAATGACACGGCCTATGCCGGTTTTTTATGCCAAGTAGAAACGGGAGTCGCAGCTATCTCGGGTCAATCAAGTGACACGGAACTTTGCTGGAGAACCAATATTCACCTGCATTTGCTATATCCGCACAGGGAAGGAACAAGAGACTCTACCCTATGGCTCGGACGGCAAACAATTTTGTTTTTCCCTTAAAGTGTCATATCCTTGAAACAAATGTAAAAAGTCTTTTAGACCAGCCATAACACTACACCAATAGAAGATTATGAAAAAATTAATTCAATGCCGCCTGACAGCAATCGCGGGCTTATGTTCCCTTTGCTCGCTTGTGACAGTTTCCTGCTCAAAAGCGGAGATTGAGCAATCTGACGAACCATGTCAAATCGCAGCATCTTACGCATCCATATCCTCGACCACCGTTTCGGCTTTAGATGTTCTTCACATCATCGGAAGAGACATGCAGCAGACCAAAGGTAAAGAGCTAACAATGGGAGATTATGATGTAATCCCTTATGTGGACGCAGATTCGGACACGCTGCTTTACATCGTGAATGCCCCAAACCATGATGGGTGGAAGATTTATTCTTCCGACAAAGCGTGCAGTGACAGGATGCGTTGCAGTGGCAGCTTCGCAAGTACTGTATTACCTGCACGACACGCTTGGCGTGCCACAGAAAATGTTCAGCGAGGGAGTCTGCACGGGAAATGTCAATAGTTTTCACAAGGAATTCAGCAATCCGACATCAGAGGCATGGGCGTCAATGAGCCCTGACTACACATATTCCTCTTCTGACCTTACGGACATTAAAATTAACTGGGGCTGGTCAACGCAATGGACCGGGAATAAAAATGATGACTGGTACACTTTGACCGGAGACTGGTCTGTAGAGGATGGCAATACATATTCTTACAACAACCGCAAGATGGTCTACGGATTTTCAGTTGCAAATTAACTGTTTTAGTTGCACTGTTCACTTGAATTTAGGGTCTGACGCCTGAAGGTAATCTAAAGGACTTTTTCGGAGCATATTTTGTCACAATCTATGTGCAAGGGATACCCACCATTAAAGCAGATGGAAAACTGTTCAAGCAGGAAGCTGGCGTAGACTTATCGAACTGGTTCAAATTCGGAGACAAGAATTTAATTAGCGTCTCAGGAATGGATTATAGGATGACAGAGCAGGCCGAAATGGTAGGTGTCTTTCGGAGTGCCGGGGAGTATTTCCATAAAGACAGGATGATGCCGTTTGGTCTATTAGTCAAAATGACTGAAATACCAGAGGAAATACAAAGAGTTGCCAATGATCAAGATATGAATGAAAGAACTGACATCATAACAGTTACATTCTCTATTCCGATTATCATTGAGCGTTATTGGGAATGGCTTGAGGAACTGTATTACAACCCAAATGCAGTAGAAAAGATAGAAGAAGGGACTGTTAACTTCCAGATACATTTCACTCCCAAAGATTAGTCCCCAAAACCATTTTAGCTAATCTATTCCACACCTAATTCAATTCGGGCGCAAAAACGGCACTTTTCGTACCCAAACCCACCGATTTCGCCTTCCCGGGCGCGGAAATAGCCATTTTTGTACCCACTCTGCCCCTTGTTGCTTGTCCGGCAAAGGAATTTGCTATCTTTGCAGGGGGAAGAGCCGACAAAGCCACTTCCCAAAGTTGATTATGAACAAACACTCTATACTGCGCCTGCTGCCGACGCTTGCACTTATTGCCATGAGCACAATTTCCTGTAAAGTCAAAAACGACAAAGTCGAAGGATTCCGCTACACGGTGGATGAATTCGCGGATGTAAAAGTGATGCGCTACACCATCCCAGGCTGGGATTCACTCAGTCTCAAGCAGAAACAGTACGCCTATGAGCTCGCTGAAGCCGCCAAATGGGGCCGCGATATCATGTGGGATCAGAACTGCAAATACAATATTCCCCTGCGACATGCTCTCGAAAACATTCTCGAGAACTACTCCGGTGAGCGCAAAGGGAAAGACTGGGATGACTTCGTGGTGTATGCCAAGAGGGTATTTTTCTCCAACGGAGTGCACCACCACTACGCCGAGGATAAGTTTTTCCCCGACTGTAATCAGACTTACTTCAGAAGTCTGCTTCGCAATGTGGGCGAAAAGAGCGACATAGCCTCCTATGTCTATGACAGGACTTGGGGACAGCAGCGCCGCTCGACTTCCACTGACGGAGATATAGTGGAGCTCTCTGCTGTCAATTTCTACGATGGAGTTACCCGCGAAGAGGTAGAGAACTACTATAAGAGCATTGAGGTCAAAGGCGATTCGCATCCAATTTCCTATGGGCTCAACACCAAAGTAGTCAAGAAAGACGGCAAGGTAGTGGAGCTTCCATGGAAAATCGGGGGCATCTACTCAGAGCCCATCAGCAAGATTTGCGGGCATCTGCGCAAGGCTGCTGAAGTGGCTGAAAATGACACCCAGAGACGCGCACTCAATCTGCTGATTCAATACTACGAGACCGGAGATCTGCATACCTGGGATGCTTTCAACATCGAATGGGTCAAAGATACCCTCGGGACGGTTGACTTCATCAACGGTTTTATTGAGGACTACAATGATCCGCTCGGACGCAAGGGCTCATGGGAAGGCTACGTCAATATCAAGGATGTCGAGGCTTCCCGACGCACAGAGATACTTTCGAAAAATGCCCAGTGGTTTGAGGACAACTCCCCTGTCGATCCCCGCTTCAGGAAGAAGAAAGTCAAGGGGATTTCGGCCAAGGTCATCAATGCAGTCTGTCTGGCAGGAGACAGTTATCCTTCGACCCCTATCGGAATCAATCTCCCCAATGCCGATTGGATCCGTAAGGAGCATGGCAGCAAGAGTGTAACCATTGCGAATATCACTCATGCTTACGACTATTCGGCTCAGGAATCTCCAAAAAGCACCCTTGAAGAATTCGCCTATAGCCAGCAGGAAAAAGACATCTACCGCAAGTACGGAGCCTGGGCTGATGAGGTTCACACCGACCTGCACGAATGCCTTGGACACGGCTCGGGCCAGCTGCTGCCCGGGGTGAGCGGGACAGCCCTCGGAGAATACGCTTCCGCCCTCGAGGAAGCCAGGGCAGACCTCTTCGGGCTCTACTACACCGCTGACCCCAAGATGGTTGAGCTTGGAATCATGCCCGATATGGAGGCCTACAAAGCCGAGTATTCCCAATACATTCGCAACGGACTGATGGTGCAGTTTACCCGTGTTGAACTCGGCCGTCCCAATACCGAAGCCCATATGCAGAACCGCAAGCTCATTGCCCAGTGGTGCTACGAGAAGGGGCTGAAGGACAATGTCATAGAGAAGAAGGTTCGCGATGGGAAGACCTATTTTGTCGTGAATGATTACGAAAGACTGCGCGGACTGTTTGGGGAGCTTCTCGCCGAGGTTCAGAGAATCAAGAGCGAAGGAGATTACGAGGCCGGCAAGAATCTGATTGAGACCTACGCCGTCAATATCGACCCTGAACTCCATAAGGAAGTCAGGGTTCGCTACGAAGCTCTTCATCTCAAACCCTACGGAGGCTTCATTAACCCCGAGATTGTACCGGTAGAAAAGGATGGCAAGGTAGTAGACTACAAAATTGTCTACGGAGACGATTTTCTTGCGCAGCAGCTCCGTTACGGAAAGCAGTACAGGGCATTGTAGGTTTCCCTACAAATAATTGTATATCAATTAAATAGCGTTTTGCACCCCCACTTAGACAGAGGGGGTGCAAAATATTATATAGCTCACTATAAGCAAGTTATTGGAAAACACCTTCTTGGAATCCCAAGATATAAGGAGTAAAACGACCGTATTTCAATACCTATTTTTTGCGATTGCGCTCAAACAACTTAAAAAGTACATTTGCAGCGAAAAAAACAGGTCATAGAATGAAGAGATTAGCCGTTTTGCTGGCCATTGCCTCTCTCTGGGGCGGCGTTGCTTTATATGCACTAGACCCGACTGACAGCACTGCCTGTGTAAAAAAGCCTGTTGACTGCTACGGTGCTTCTCAGGCAAAGCCCTCCATCGACTGCAGCAAAGACACACAGACAGAGCTTTCATACAACTGCTGCAGTGCCCCCCAGACAGAGCCCTCGAATGACTGCCGCAAAAAAACGCAGACCCGTTTCAAGGGACTCAGCGTAGGAGGATACGGAGAAGTGGCATTAAGCAGGAACTTCTACAGCGACAATGTCTACAGGTATTCGGATTCCGCCAAATACAAGGACGAGACAAGTCACGGCCGCTTCGACATACCCCATGCCGTAATCTACATAGGGTATGACTTCGGCAAAGGCTGGAGGATGCAAAGTGAAATCGAATTTGAGCATACCGGCACCGGCTCATCGGTTGAGAAAGAGTATACCGAGGCAGGCGAATGGGAAACCGAGATTGAAAAGGGCGGTGAGGTAGAGTTGGAGCAGTTCTGGATTGAAAAGACTTTCTTCCCCTATCTTAACTTTCGTATAGGCCATATGGTAGTCCCTGTCGGAGGTCTGAACAATGCCCACGAGCCTCTGAATTTCTTTACCGTTTATCGTCCGGAGGGGGAATACACCATCCTCCCTTCGACCTGGCACGACACCGGTATCAGTGTCTGGGGTCAGGCCGGCAAATGGAAATACACCGCCATGGTGGTTGCAGGGCTTGATGCTTTCATGTTTGATAGGGACAACTTCGTGAAGAACGGAGCGGGTTCGACTTACGAATTCAAGGTGGCCAACAACTACGGCTTTGCAGGAAGAATTGACAACACATCCATCAGGAACCTTCGCCTCAGCTTCAGCGGGTACTTCGGTAACAGCATGCACAATTCCTATCCCAATGACATGCGCAACACCCGTTACGCCGACATCAAAGGGACAACGGTAATAGGCTCGTTTGATTTTGTCTACAAGAGCGACTACCTGACTGTCAGGGGAAATGCTGACTACGGTCACCTCACGGATGCCTCAACCATCAGCTCCTTGAAACGAAACCTTACCTCCAACAATGCCCCTTACAAAAAGAATCCCGTAGGCAAGGCTGCCGATGCCTTTGGAGTTGAGGCCGGATATGATATCCTGCATTTCTTCTCCCCGAAAGACAAGGAGCAGAGGGTGTATGTCTTTGGCAGATACGAGTACTACGATCCCTACATCCCCGAATCGGGACAGCAGGCATACGAATTCACTGACCACCACAGAATCGCAGTCGGGGTCAACTGGTATCCCCTTCCGCAAATTGCGCTTAAGGCCGAGTACTCGGAGCGTTTTCTCCCTTCCCAGTACAACAACGAGCCATCCATCAATATAGGCATTGTATATCAAGGATTTTTCGACAAATAAGCATATTTCAAATGAAAAAGTCTAACAGTATTCTCGCTTTGGCACTTTCCGTCCTTACTCTCGGAATGTTCGCTTCAGCTTGCAGCAATGACAGCAAGTCCGACAATGAGCTTACTGCCAATGAAAAGGAAATGAAGGCCATCGTTGACCAGTATGTTCCTCATGTGGTTTATCAGATTTACAGCGATCTCGCAACGGAGACCGGGGAGCTTTTCGACCTGCTCAGCACCGCCAACGATGCAGGGGTTGAGAATATCACAGATGCACAGATCTCCACGATTTGCGACAAATTCCTCCAGGCAAGAGAGTCCTACGAGGAGTCCGAAGCCTTCCTCTATGGAGCTGCTACCGATTTCGGTATCGACCCTCATATCGACACCTGGCCGCTTGACCTCGACGGACTTGCAACAGCCCTCGGAAACGCGGATCAGTTCGCAAATCTCGTAGATGAAAACGGACATGTCGGAGACGATCAGATTGCATACGCCGCCGGCAAACTCGGACAGGAGCTTCTCGGTTTCCACGGAATCGAATTCATCATTTTCCGTAATGGTGCCAAAAGAACGGCTGCCCAACTTAAGGCCAATGAGACCGATGACGCTTTCGCAGGCAAAACCGTTACCGGCAGGCAGGAGCTTGCATACGCAACGGCCGTCGCCGGAGATCTTCGCGATCGCTGCGCTCAGATGTATGTGTCCTGGGATCCTGATGCTCCCGCTTCCATGAGAAGCCATGTCGAGGAAGACCTTGAGCTCCCCACCACAGTCGGTGGCGGAAGCAAATCTTACGGAGAGAACATGCTTTCGGCTACTCAGGCCGGTTCTACATACGCCACCTGGCAGGAAGCCGTCAACACCATTCTCATCGCCGGATGCTCCAATATCTGCAACGAGGTGGCCAATGTGAAGATGGGTAACGCCTACACCGGAGAGGATACCAACTACATCGAGTCCCCTTACAGCAAGAAGTCCTTTACCGACTATCGCGACAATATCTACAGCATCCAGTACTCTCTCTACGGAGCTTCTCTTGCAACAACCCCCAACAATGCTTCCATCATGAAGTTCCTGCAGGATCACAACAGTACTCTTGCAGCCAGCCTCCAAAGTGCTCTCGAGGCCTCTGTTGCAGCCATCAATGCCGCAGAAGCCAAAGGCGCTTTCGTTGATATTTACAGCGATTCTCTTGTGGCTGCGGCCATGAAGGCCGTTAACGAACTCGACTCGCAGCTAAAGCTCGCTGCCGAGTGGATTGTACTCCAATAATTAATTTGTACATTTGTCTCACTTTTGCTTTTGCAGAAAGGAGAAAGGTATATGAATAGAAAAAACTTATTTTTGGCTCTGTTGTGCACTGGGGCAGTGCTTCTTGCCGGATGCGAGCGGGAGGATAATCCCAGTTCAGCCAAGACTGAGAACGATGCCAAATATGTCGGTAAAGCGGTAGGGAATTTCTCCGCATCCGAGTGGTATCCAGCCGGTGAACTCGGCACGACCGACAATATCACCGCAGGCTGCTACGAGGATGAGACTCCCGCTGTGACAGAGCAAGGCCTTTTCACAGCCTTTAATCTTGGAGAGGCGGCATTCGAAAGGAACTTCACAATTGCCACAGAACCTTTCAAGGGACTGGGACCCGCATACTTAAGAGCCTCCTGCCTCGACTGCCACCCCGGATACGGGCACGGCAAGAGGGTTACGCGGTATCGCAGTGAGAACGGCAACGGCTATCTGCTTGTAATCTATCACCCCACCGATGGGGCTAATGGAGATGATGGATCTTATATCAGCGAAGTCACCGGTATGCCGCAGTCCAATGCCACATGGCCTTTCAAGGCTCCCATCGAGGAGGATCAGATTGAACTCAGCTGGCTTCCGGTCACCGAGATGGAGAGCGGGCTCCCTATGACATTCCCCGATGGAGAAAAGTACGAGCTTATTTATCCCGAGGTAAACATCCCTCAGGAGGCCTTCAATACCGATCCCAAACCTGAGAATCTCGCATTCAGGCTGGAGACCACAATCGGGATTATCGGAGCAGGTCTGCTCGATGCCATCCCTATTGATTCCATCAGAGTACAGTATCAGAAAGAAGCCCAGTATGTGGAGCTCAACCCTTCGATGTGGGACAGTGCCGCCAATGATTTCGCCTCAGGTGCCTGGTACGGCTACTCAAGACTCGGTGCCGGCAACTATGCAGACGGAAGCGATGCCGGAAGCGATACCCGGCTGCTCAAGCGCTACACCTACGCGCTCACTCGTGCCACCCTTCAGGATGGTCCCGGAGCGAACGCAATCTGGAACATTACCAATGTCTCCCGCAGTGACCGTCCCTATCTCTATACGACTGCTGCCTGGGCCAAAGCTATGAGTGAAGATGAGGAGGTTATTGCCCGTATTCAGGCCGACCCTACCTCTCCTTACTATGCAGATGGGACCAAGGAAGGCATTGCGGACGCAGTACTCAACCTGCTCGATCCCTCGACCAACCAGTTTGATAACAAGTGGCACACCTTCGACCCTGAAATGTCTGATGAGCAGTATTATAACTTCCTTGTCTGGCAAAGAGGACTCGCAATTCCACGTGCAAGAAATCTCAATAAGGAGAGTGTGCAGAAAGGCAAGAAACTCTTCGCTGAGATGGGTTGCGAGTCCTGTCACAGACCTTCGTGGAAGACTGCCGATGACAATTACTGGCAGCCTGCCATCAACGGAAAGAAACCTATGCCAAGATATGCCAACCAGACAATCTATCCATACACGGATATGATTCAGCACCGGCTCTATATGAAGAACGGTATCCACGGCACATGGTGCAGGACTACTCCTCTGTGGGGCCGCGGGCTTTCGCTTGCCAACACAGGCGCGCAGGACAGACTTCACGATGCCCGTGCAAGAAATGTCACCGAGGCTATCATGTGGCACGCCTACAGCAAGAAGAGTGAGGCCTACGAGTCTGCGGAGAAGTTCTACAACCTCTCCAAGGAAGACCGTAATGCGGTTGTCGAATTTATCAACTCTATATAGGCTTGAAAATATTACGTAAACTCACAGTGATTGGCAGCATGGTGCTTCTGTGTTGCCAATCATTGTTTTCTGCTTCGGCAGCGGAAGTCCCCCCTGCCCTTCCAAAGGAAGCAGCAAAGCAGTTCGGGGAACTCTATGTGCTTTACAACGGAAGGGTGGCTCCACTCTCCACCATGGCTCTCGATTATACCCTGAAGGCATACGGTAAGGACAGTAAGTTCGGCTACAATCCCGTACAGGTAGTGACCGGCTGGCTCTTCTACTACGATTGGTGGAGGGATGTGCCTTTCAGGGGAAAGCTTTCCGAAGATGACGCACGGGATATGCTGATGGAAGTATCTTCCGGAAGGGCATTCAGGATATTTCCGCTTAACTTTGACGCTGATTTGCAGGCGACAAATCCCGGACTTCCGGAGAGACTCTGGCTCGGCCCGGATGATGCCCTCCCTGTGGGGCTTGACTATCAGCAGTGGGTCTATGTGCGCAGGACTCTCGATCTGATTTCGGACCTAGTCAAGGATAATGATTGGGACGCTGTGGAAGAAGTCCTTACAAAAGTAGCCAAATGGCAGGTAGAAACCGCGTCTGAGGATATTCCTTCAAAGTCAAAGGTCCGCGCTGAAAATCTCTATAACTGCATCGGCCTTCCAAAAGTGCCGTTTATGCTGGCTCTTACAATCGGGCTCCTGCTCTTTGTGCTTGCCTGCGTTCTGATTTCCAAGGGAAGAAAGTACCCTTCATGGGTGAGAGCATGCTCATGTGGATTTGCCTTACTGCTTTTTGTATATTTGAGTCTTGTAATCGGACTCAGGTGGTATGTAGGAGGTAGGGGCCCTTACGATGGGGGGTACGCCGTGATGATGCTGATTGCCTGGTTCGCCTCCCTTGGCATGTTTTGCCTTGGAAGGAAGATAGAGATTCTCTATCCCCTCGGCTTTCTCGTTGCGGGATTTACCATGCTCGAGGCCTGCATTGGAGGAGCGGATTATATCATTAATCCCCTGCTTCCTGCCCTCAAGTCCCCCTTCCTCTCGGTACACGTGATGTGCATGATGTTCTCTTACACACTCTTCGGGATAGTGATGCTGAATGCAATCATGGGATTAGGGGTAAAAGGAAGCGAGGCCAAGGAAAGACTTGCTTTCTTCGGCTATAAGGTTTTGCTTCCTGCGGAAGGCTTTCTCATTGTGGGGACTATACTTGGCTCCATCTGGGCAAAACAGGCCTGGGGCAGTTTCTGGTCTTGGGATCCCAAAGAAACATGGGCGCTCATTACTGCCATCGTCTATGCTGCAGTAATTGTGCTCAGACGCACGGCCCTAAAGGGCAAGGGCGGAACTTTGCTTTTCAACATCCTCTGTATAGTGTCTTTTATCTGTGTGCTTCTGACCTATTTCGGAGTAAATCTGATTTTCGGGGGGATGCATTCATATGTTTAACCCAATATTTTCTTTATGAATTTCGATGGAATAATTGCCGGAGCGATGACCTTTCTGATTATAGCCCTCTGTCACCCTTTCGTGATAAAGCTCGAATATGCCCACGGCAAACAGAGCTGGTGGGTATTTCTCGTGCTGGGAATCATCCTCACGGGAGTTTCGATTTTTGCCCATAATGCTGTGATTTCCACCGCACTCGGGGCCGGCGCGTTCTCATGTTTCTGGGGAATCCCCGAAATGTTTCAGCAGGAGAAAAGGGTTCTCAAAGGCTGGTTCCCGGAGAATCCCAAGCGCCACGACTATTACGAGAAACTCAGAGAGAAGAAAGGGTTGAAAAAATAGCTTCCTGGCAGATTTCGGCTGTAATTGACGCAAGGAGGGGTTTATGTCAAAAAGAATCATTACCTTCGCAGACTGAACTATGCCGGATTCGAATTTCATTGATTATGTAAAGATCTTCTGCCACTCCGGTCATGGTGGGGCAGGATCCATGCATCTGCACCGCGCCAAGTATGTCCCCAAGGGCGGACCTGATGGCGGCGATGGCGGACGGGGCGGGCATATCATTCTCGAAGCAGACCCGCAGTACTGGACGCTGATTCACCTTAAATATCGCAAGCATATCGTCGCCGAAGACGGCGGAAGCGGAAGCGGTGCCCTTCGCCATGGGAAGAATGGAGCGGATGTAATCCTACCCGTTCCTGTCGGGACAGTAGTAAGAGATGCGGAGACAGGAGAAGAGCTTTTCGAAATGTTGGAAGCGAGGGAGAAGCGCATACTCTGCAAAGGTGGTCGCGGGGGTCTTGGAAACGACAATTTCAAATCCCCCACCAATCAGACTCCACGTTACGCCCAAGAGGGGGAAGACGGGCAGGAGGGCTGGTTTATCCTTGAGCTCAAGCTCCTGGCCGATGTCGGGCTTGTGGGGTTCCCCAATGCAGGGAAGTCCACCCTCCTTTCTGCAATTACTTCGGCAAAGCCCAAAATTGCCGACTATCCTTTCACCACCCTTGAGCCTCAGCTTGGGATTGTCCGTTACCGCGGAGACAAGTCCTTCGTCATGGCAGATATTCCGGGTATTATCGAGGGAGCAAGTGAAGGAAAGGGCATTGGGTTCAGGTTCTTACGGCACATAGAGCGCAATTCGGTGCTCCTGTTTATGATTAGCGCAATGGAAGAGAGCATATCCTCGGCCTATGGCACCCTGCTTGGAGAATTGGGAAAATACAATCCGGAGCTTCTCGACAAAGACCAGGTCCTGGCCATAACAAAATGCGATCTCATAGATTCCGAAATCGAAAAAGAGCTTGAGAAGCACCTGCCGGACGGGGTGCCCCACGTATTCATTTCTTCAGTCAGTGGAGAAGGGCTTTCAGAGCTCAAAGATCTGCTTTGGAAAGTATTGCATTCATGATTTGGGAAGTTTTAGAGCATCTTGACAAGATTTGGACTCTTGCAATCAACAAAGCCCACTCTCCATTCACGGACCAGCTTTGGCTCCTGCTCAGCGCCAGGAAGGAGTGGATTCCACTCTATGTCATAGCAGCCGGTCTGCTGATTTGGAGACTGGGCTGGAAAAAGGGTCTTGTTGCAATCCTCGGAACGGTGCTTTGCATACTTTGCATAGACCAGTTTGCCAACCTCATTAAGAATTGGGCCGAAAGACTTCGTCCCTGTAATGACCCGCAGATGATTCATGATGGCCTTCGTGCCCTCGTCCCCGCCAGCAGGCACTCTCGTTACGGCTTCTTCTCAGCTCACGCAGGGAATGCCCTGGGCTTTGCAGTCTGTGTATGTAACGCCTTGAAATACGGCAAAATCGGGGACCACAAATACTGGAAAGGTATCTACACTGCTTTTTCCGTCTTCGTAATCTTCTGGGCCGTGGGGGTTGGAGTCAGCCGAATCTTTGTAGGGAAGCATTTCCTTGGAGATATACTTGTAGGCTTCACTGTTGGTCTTATCTTCGCCGAAATCATTAGCAGCCTCGCAGTGCTGCTCTATCGTAGGCTGTCTAAGCAGACTACTTAGTCCCCGTACTTCCAAAGCCGCCACTGCCCCGCTCGGAAGAAGACAGCTCATCCGCCTGCTCCCATGAGATTTTCTCGTGACGGGCCAGGACAATTTGGGCGATTCTCTCTCCATTTTCAATGATAAATGGCTCTGAAGAGAGGTTCACAAGTATTACTTTGAGCTCTCCCCTATAATCTGCATCAATTGTCCCGGGAGAGTTCAGCACGGTTATACCCTGCCTGGCAGCAAGCCCGCTGCGGGGTCGGACCTGTATCTCAAACCCTGCAGGAATCTCGAAATAGAGCCCTGTGCTCACCAGTGAGCGCTGCATAGGGCGTAATTCAATCGGCTCAGGGATAAAGGCGCGAACATCCATCCCGGCAGCGAGCTCCGTCGAATAAGCCGGCAGAGGGTTGGAACTTTTGTTAATTACTTTAACAGTCATAAAAAAACTACTTTGGAGCCAGTTTGTAAAGTACCGCAGCAACGATAGCGAAAAGCACATTGGGGAGCCACATGGCAATGACGGGAGGAAGAGCCCCCGTATAAACAAACATTTGCGAGAATCTGAGGAAAAGGATATAGGAGAAAGCCAGGGCTATCCCTATACCCAAGTTCCAGCCTATCCCTCCCCTCTTCTTCTTGGAGGATAGCGCAACTCCCATTACAGTCAGGATGAAAGCCGAGAACGGCATCGCCCAACGGGTCTGCTTTTCGATTTCGGCATACATAGCATTGGCATCGCCCCGCATCTTCTGGGTCCGGATGAGGGCATCGAGCTCAGAGGCATTCAGGGTCTGAACCGTTTTCTCATTGAAGCGGAAATCGGCAAGGGTAAGGGCTATGACGGTATCCCTCTTCTCGCCATACTCCACGCTGTCTTCCAGGCCACCGCTGTAGTGACGGATAAAATAGCGGCGAAGCTTCCAGCCCCCAACAGTAGTATCCCACTGAGCCGACTCGGCGGAGAGCTTACTCTCCAACTTATTGTCTTTCACCGACTCGAGGGTAAATTTGTAAGCCGTCTTATTCCAGTTGCTGAACGACTCGACATATACAAATTCGCCTGGCGCAATCTGATAGTGGATATTCCGATCCCTCGATACACTGCTTCTATGCTTCACATACTGCTCCTCGAACTCCAGCCGTCGCTGATTGGCGTGGGGGATTACCCACATACTCAAGCTGAAAGACAGAGCAGCAATAATCGTGGCCGCAGCCATGTAGGGCATCAGCATCCTGCGATAGGAGATGCCGCTGGAAAGTATGGCGATGATTTCCGAATTCGCTGCAAGTCTTGAAGTGAAGAGAATCACCGTGATGAAGACGAAGAGCGGCGAAAACATATTTATGAAATAGGGGATGAAGTTGAGATAGTAATCAAAAATAATGGCCTTGAGCGGGGCTTCATTCCGCACAAAGTCATCGATTTTCTCGGAAATGTCAAAGATGATGACTATCCCGATAATCAGAAGCAAGGCGACAAAAAATGTCACCATAAACCTCCGGAATATGTACCAGTCCAGCTTCTTGACCATCCCTTACAATCTTGCAGAAAGTTTATCCGTTACGCTTCCCTTCCATGCCATAAAATCCCCAGCGGCAATGTGCTGCCTGGCTTGATGGATTACATCGAGGTAAAACGCGAGGTTGTGTTCACTGGCTATCATAGAGGCCATCAATTCCCCAGCTATAAAAAGGTGCCTCAGGTAAGCCTTCGAGTATGCCTTGTCCACAAAGGACGTGCCCGAAGGATCCAAGGGGGAGAAATCGTGCTGCCACTTGGCATTGCGCATATTCATTATGCCGTTCCACGTATAGAGACGGGCATTCCGTGCATCCCTGGTAGGCATCACACAGTCAAACATATCCACTCCCCTTGCAATCCCCTCAAGGAGATTGACCGGCGTGCCTACTCCCATCAGATAACGGGCCCTGTCTTGGGGAATAATCGGGTCCAAAAGTTCGAGCACCTCGTACATCTTCTCTGTGGGCTCCCCCACCGCAAGGCCGCCGATTGCAATGCCTACTTTGCTGTATGGAATTGCGTGCTCGGCAGCTTCTGTCCTGAGATCAGGGTAGACACAGCCCTGAATAATCGGGAAGAAAGTCTGCCGATAATCATACAAGGGCTCTGTAGCAGCAAAGCGGGCAGCGTATCGTTCAAGCCAAGACTTGGTAAGATTCAAAGACTTACGCGCATATGCATAATCAGCATCCCCGGGGCAGCACTCATCGAGAGCCATCATTATGTCCGAGCCGATAATACGTTGGGTATCCACATTGTTTTCGGGGGTGAAAGTATGTCGGGAGCCATCAATATGACTGCTGAAAGTACAGCCTTCAGGGGTGAGCCTGCGAATTCCTGTGAGAGAAAAAACCTGAAAGCCGCCGCTATCGGTAAGAATCGGTCTGTCCCAGCCCTCAAAACGATGCAGTCCACCTGCTTCGCGAAGCACCTCAAGTCCGGGTCTGAGGTAGAGATGATAGGTATTGCCGAGAATAATCTCTGCCCCTATGTCCTCCTTCAAGTCCCTATGATACACAGCCTTGACGGAACCGATGGTCCCGACGGGCATAAAGATGGGAGTATGTATGGTGCCATGATCGGTGGTAAGCAGTCCGAGACGGGCAGCACTTCCGCGATCTTTGCCTAGAAGCTCAAATTTCATCTCCCAAAGATAGTGAAATCCGAGGAATTTCGTGTAAATTTGTGCGTTTAACACAACGACAATGAAACCTCAACACATCACGCTGCGCCTGATCGTCATGAACTTTCTTCAGTATGCGATCTGGGGTGCTTATCTGACTTCAATGGGAAGTTTCCTCGCCGATGCCGGGCTCGGGCCCCAAATCTGGCTCTTTTTTGCTACCCAAGGCTTCGTATCCATCTTTATGCCTGCACTAATGGGTATTGTGGCCGACAAATGGATTCCGGCACAGAAGACCTTAAGCCTCTGCCAGGGCCTTGCAGGACTCTTTATGATTGGAGCCGGACTCTACGCTATGGTCAATGGGCAGTTTGTCACCGATGCAGCCGGAGTCAGCTCCTTTACAGCCCTTCCCAGCTTCAAGTTCGGGACTTTCTATGTACTCTACCTCTTAAGCGTAGCTTTCTTCATGCCGACTATAGCCATCTCAAATTCAGTGGCATACAATGCTCTTGAGCAGGCCGGCAAGGACACGGTCAAGGACTTCCCTCCCATCAGGGTATTCGGTACCGTGGGCTTTATATGCAGCATGCTGGCGGTAAACTTCATCACCAACTCCCACGGAGTACAGTTCCAGCACTCTTACGAACAGTTCCTTGTCTCCGGTTGCCTTGGCCTGATTCTCTGCTTCTACGCCCTCACCCTGCCAAACTGCCCCTGCAAGGGTAAAGCCGAAGGCAGTCAGAGCTTTGCAGAAGCAACCGGGCTTTCAGCCTTCAAACTCTTCAAACAGGGCCAGTTTGCAGTTTTCTTCATCTTCTCGATGCTCCTTGGCGCCTCTCTTCAGATTACCAACGGCTACGCCAATACCTACATCACTTCCTTCAAAGACAATCCCCTCTTTGCAGATGCCTGGGGCACCCACAATGCCAATGTAATAGTCTCCATCGGCCAACTGTCAGAAACCCTCTGCATCCTTCTGATTCCCTTCTTTATGAAGAAATTCGGAATTAAGAAGGTGATGCTGATTGCAATGTTCGCCTGGGTCTTCCGCTTCGGCTTCTTCGGGCTTGGCAATCCTGGCAGCGGAGTATGGCTCTTCATCCTCAGCGGCCTGGTCTACGGGGTGGCCTTCGACTTTTTCAATATTTCCGGCTCCCTCTATGTCAACGACAATGTACCCACCAGCATGCGTTCCAGTGCACAAGGGCTCTTTATGCTGATGACCAACGGCCTCGGCGCTTCCATCGGCACCTGGGCAGCAGGCAAGGTTGTCAATGCCCTTGTCTACAATCCCCAGGCAGCGGCAAAAGCAGCCGCTCTCGCTGATGGGGCAAGTGCAGAGGCTGCAAATATTGCAGCTGCACAGGCCGGAAACTGGCCGGAGGCTTGGTATATCTTCGCCGGTTATGCACTCGCGGTAGGCATTCTCTTCGCCATCCTGTTTAAGGATCCCGGGCGCGAGGTATCGAGGACAGCACAAAGCGCATAAACCCAAGTTCAATAATCCAGTGATCCATACGCGAACTCGAGAAGGTACTTTTCGAGTTCGTTGTATAATATGCCATTGTTAATGCCAGGACGCTGATAGTGCCGCACCAGATTATAGTACCCACACGTACCATCCGACATCTCCAAAGTATCATTTCTCTGCCCCATACCGCTTCTGTCAAGCAGTAGCGAAGCAAGCGAATACTCTGCCTCCACACTATAACTCCCGGTCGTAGTAAAGCCGAATTCGAAAAGGCTCAGTTTGCCGGTAAGCTGCTGTTTTGCAGACAATAGTGTCGCGGCCGGATTGTATCCGGGGAGTATAAGTGAGGTGGTGCTCTCCGAATAGGACGATGAAGAAGCTTTCGGGATGATGATGTGATAGGACTTACTGTCAATGGAAGAACGCGCCATGAGTTCAAAGGGGATGTGCGTGTACCAAAGATTGGCATACTCCGCTTTGGAGTACTCGCAAAATGGGACGAAGTTCACGACAAGATTACCGCTTTCCACACTTGGAAAATCCACGGCACAGCCCACATATACATTGAGCACCACATCCGCAGTATAATAGCCTGTAAACGATTTCCCGTTGTGAGGATTTGTCAGAGTACCCTTGAGCGCCATAGCTCCACAGGCAGGGAACCTTTGAGAAGTCATTTCGCTAAAGGTCATAGAAAGCCCTGACATCCCTGCACACTCGCTGTAATCGTCATCCGCGGCATTGTCAAATGCAGCAGTCTGGTCCGTGTAGATTCCCCCACCTTGGATATGCTTCACCTCCCAGCTTGTCCCATAGGGACTTGGAGCGATGTACTTCCCACTCCCCGTAAAATCAATGGCAGTAGAATAAGACCGATATGTCCCGGGCGCTATCTGATTATTGAATATATTACCGAGGTAGCGTTGCGAAGGAAAGGCTTCCAGAGTCGTGACAACCGAATGGGCTTCGAGCACCTTGCCGTTCGTAAGGCTTAAATTAGCCAAAGTGTTGTAAATGGTATTCTTGCCCGCATATTCAGTAAGCCCGTAGAGGTATATCTCTGCTATGTAGTTGTGCGCCTCGTAAAAGTAGATTTCAGAGGTATGGGCACTATCTTCGACTTCCCACCCCATTTCGTCAGACTTCGCACTGCATTCAAAGGAAGCAAGCCCGTAATCGGTCCTGAATGCCTCATACAAATCTGATACACCGCAATACCCCGTATCGAACAAGGCCTGAGGCGTGGCAAAGTGAGACTGGTCAAGCTGTTCTCCCTCTGAAGAAGCCAAATATACCTTTATCGTAGAGTCATAGTAGAGATCTTTGTCTTTGGAATACAGTCGGTTTCCACCTTCCGAGACCTGTCCGCGCTCCAAGAACAGATTGGGATAAACGGTTTTGAATTCTGCACTGCTTCTGCTCTTATATCTTGTGACATCGAAAGCTGCCGACCCTCCCTCCTTTTCAAGGCGAAAGACAATCAATTCTTCGTCGAACATAAACCAATACTTCACGCCGGAAGCCTCATCGTACCAATACCCAATCCCATCTCCAACGGTCTCAGTGCTGAAAATGACCTCCTTTCCCGCCGAAGAGAACACAATCGGCACTCCCTCCTGAGCTTCAGGCAGCTGAATTGTCCCATACTCCCCATAATACTGCGGGATATGCATCTCTGCTTCCGGGAACGCGGTGTAGGTAAAATCCAGAGTAAGGGCAACAGTGTCCCGCTGACGGCCATCCCATGATTCCACTACAAGAGTATCCACCGGACGCTGGTCTCCATCATAAAGGCCCTTGGCATAGACCTTTCCATTCTCCACCTTGGTTTCAAAGTTCTCTGCAGACACGAGCTTTGAGAAAAATGTCATATCCGAAGGATAAACCTCAAGCGGTATTTCCGTCCATCCGTCCTCCTGCATTATGGTAGTCTCATCGGAGGTGAAAGCAAGCCTGCGCTCGTCTTCCAAGTCATCCAGCATTATTCGCCAGGTACTCTTCAACGTACCGGAATCGCTTATCGAAAGAGTTATGGATACGGCAGTGTTTCGAACCACATTAAAGTCAGAACAATTGTCTGCCCCCAGCATCAGATTCACATTCATCTGCGCACTTGCTCCAGGAGTAGACCAGGTTCCCGCTATGTTTATGGATGAACATAAATCTCTGTATTTAAGCGGAATATTTTCAGGGCTCTTTTTCCAAGGGTCACTGTTGTCAGGAAGGAGTACCCCCTGACAATTCTCCAGGACGTAGAAGGCCACTTCCTCTCCAGAATTTAGTGCCGCCAAATCAGTTTCAGAAGCATAATCGCCATTGGAGCAGGAAGTGGCCGAACTGGCACCGGCAAAAGGCTGCACGGTCGTGGCCTCTCCCAAAACCCTTACAGATTCCACCTCGAAATCAGAATTCTCCATCTGTTGCCTGTCAATGCGGAGTATGTATTTGGCATACAGCCGCGAAAGCTCAAGGCTGATGGAGGAGACAGAGTCATCAAAACGACAGGACTTGCCTTCCCTCAATACCATCACCATCTTATTGGGGCTAAGGACAAGGGAAGAGAGCTCAGACTCCCTTGCGGGGGCATGTACTTCTCCGACATTGGCAAGAGCATAAATCACATACTGCACCTGCGGAAGCAAATCGATTGTCAGATTCGCCCCCAGTCCATATACCTCTGCATCGAGGATTCCATCTCGGTATGCGTATATGTTGAGGTCATCAATTGCGGTCTCGTCGAAGCCCCGGGAACTCTTTGTCCCAGCCCCAGCGTTCACATTAAAGCTTAAACGCTGCGACGATACTGAGAGCGAAGGCTCATTCTCTACCGGCTCACAGCAGCAGATAAGCCCGACTGAAAGCAGCAAAAGCAATATATTTTTTCTCATGGTATAATATCATTTTGGTCCCAGGGAAGCACATTGACACTTACAGAGATATCCCTAAAGTCGATGTCCACGAAAATATCCCCCAGGTCCACTGCCGTCCAGTCGTAGCCCGATTCGGCAATCAGTTCCCCAAGGGGTATACTGTCGACAGCAGTGGCTTTGGTCTTTTCAAAGAATTCCATTACGAGGGAATCGTCTCTCTGCCTGGGAAGGCAGACGCGATAGTCCTCTCCAATAAGGGGATGGATCCGGCAGAGGAAATCCCCTGAAATCGGGGCCAAGCCTTCAAACGAGATTCCTAAAGAGTTGGACCGAAGGCCTATTTCGAAAGGATAATCCTTCTCTGACGACTCCACTACCCGCAAATGCAAAAACGCCGTCTGTCGATGCAGGGTTCCCCTGCAGCATATAAGTTCGGAATCAGAGTCAAGGTCAGCACTGAAAGCAAAGACATCGTCCATCGTCCCGATAGAGTCAGCCACAACCCCACTCTCTTCGACACTGCAGGAGTGAATTCCACTGAAAACAGCCAGCGCAGACTTGCCACGGGGAATTTCGAAATCACATTCAGCGCGGCCATCCATTCGTGTCAGGCTCCCGAGCAGACACGGGGGCTCTCCTTCCCTGACGAGATATGCAAGCATATTGTCCTCGTCTCCTCCATCCACACTCAAATGGAGAAGTAAAGGGCACTCTGCCCTGTCTGCCTTGACCGAGCAGGCCACAGGACAGACAAGACTGAGTGCAATCACAAGGACATTCAATGAAAAGGCGCGCATATTTTCGAAGAAGCTAAATAATCTGTTCGTCAATGCTTGAAGTAGTCCACCCCTTGACACTCACGCTGAATGAAGCGGCTTCCGTGCTGACAGGGGTAGCCGGATCGTCACTTCCGGGGCGTAGAATCTTCACCGAACTAATCTCATACGAGGTGTTGTGCACAAGGGCCGGCAGTTCTATCGGATAGTAGTACTTCTGAGTGCCGAGGGTAGCTTCCAGCACGAGCATAGTCTTCTTGCTTGAAGCGGGGTTAGGCATAGTGTAGAAGTAGTGAACCGTGCTGTAGGAGGCCCCATCGGCTATGGTAGCCGCAGGAGAATCCAACAGGAGAGCGGAAAGGTCTCCCTTGTTCTCGTCCGCGTTGTACCACTTGGTAGGAGCGGCGCTAAAGTCCAATTTGGAATTACCGGCAGCATTTACCAGATATACCTTATCGAGCTTAAAACTCATGCCCGCAAGAGAGGGAGCATCGAAATCGCAGGTGACTTTCTTGAGTACCACCCTTGAAACCATTCTTTCGACATCAATACTTACCGTGCTTGTGGCAGGTATCGGCACACTCTTGCTTCCAATCATAGTGAAAGAATCCGCCGCATTGGAAGACAAATCGATAAGAGTAGCCTTTAAGGCTGAAGGTGTGCTGACTCCCGACAGGTCCGGTGCATTGACAACGGCATACACTGTCCTTGTCCCCTGAGTGCAGGTGACGGAAGCAGTGGAAGAAGTTGCACTTGCATAGGCATCGAGAAAATCCCCGTTGAATACGAGAATCTGGAGAGAAGATACCTTCGCCTCATTGGCGGAGAGAGTAGCAGCGGCAGTGGTGACTTTTGTATCAATTTGGGCGGCACTTCCTCCCACGCTGACGGTCAGTTCGTGGCGCGGAGAAGAACTGTCGCAATTGATTTCGGCATCAATCTGCTTTTTGCAGGCAGAGAAGGACAGAGTAAGCATAAGGAGGCAGGCTCCGGCAGAAAAGAAGTTTTTCATAGCAGTTTGATATTAAAGTTCATATTCCAAAGACGCTTCGTCATCGAGTACAACCACTCGCGAAGCTATTATCTCATACGATACACGGTCAATATTATCTGCATCCGTGTATTTCCTTGTCTGGATACGGCCGGTCACATAAATTTTGCTGCCAACCTTAACTTTAGCGAAATCCGGGATTTTGTCGCTAGCCCAGACTACTACGCTGTGCCAGGTAGTGTCGATTACGGCCTTACCCTCCTTGTCTTTGTACGCTCTTGATGTTGCAAGAGAGATTCGGGTCATCGTTGATCCTGAAAGAACTTGGGTCTTGACGGTACCGACGGTACCTCTGAGTTCGACCCTGTTGAGTTGTTCCATAGAAGTTTTTCTTGAAATTAAGTTTATAAAAATTACCTTGGGTCCTTCCATCCGCGGCAGGAAGCAACCCGATGCAAAGGTGAGATAAGTATTTCGACAAAACAAGCCTCTGGGACGAAAAAAGTCAAAATACTTACGATTCTTTCAGAATCAGGCTGATTTTTTCGGTAGGAGAGACGATTTTTTCAGCTCCTGCCGTCATGCATCACACGCTCTGCCCCCAAAAGACAGGCATTAGGCATAAAGACATCTATTTTCGCTTATCTCTAAATTCGTACGAGACAGAGAAAAGAATATATCTGCCATAGCTTGGAGTCCAAGACTCCCGATAAGAATTCGCAGATGCGAAGGTGGTATACTGAGATGCTTTACCTAACAAATCTCCCCCAATCAGGGATAGGGTTAAAGAGTCTTTCATAAGTTTCCAGTTAATCCTGGCCCTAAGGTTGTTTGTGAACGTATCTTCACCACAGCCACTCAAATAATCAGCCCAAGCAAGCACATTTCCCACAGTAGCATCCCAATGTTTAAGAAACTTCACACTCGCACTGGCATTTAATGTGTACAATAAATTTTCAGAAATAACTGTACTCCCCTGTCGGGAATACATCGAATAGTTTAGCGCGGGATCGACTCTTAGCTGTAAAGTCTTGGATGGTCGAAAATTTTCCGAAAGAATAAGCATGACCCGATTATCGCTAAGCGTTTCCATTTTGGTGCCAATATATTGAGGTCTGGTTGCAAATGAAGGAACAAAACTCACCACTGAAGTGAGTTTACGTCCTAATAAAAGACTTTGAAAGGATGCCCTCCCAGATAAACGGACAGCGGGAATCTCGGCATTATCGTAACTGTACAGCCATGACCCCGCCGGAGCAATATATCCTCCATACAGGGGAAGTGTAGTCTCTGTTTCAAAATAAGTTGAGCGAGAAACAATTTCAGAGAAAATTGCCAAAGCATCTGCTGAAAGATTCAGTGTTGAGGTGATTGAATTGAAGCGATGTGAATAGCCACATTTTAGTTTTACAGAATAGGACTGTTTCAGATTTGGATTTCCGGCAGCAAGAATAAGAGGATTGGAACTGTTAATTCTTTCACTACACTGTTCGAGCGATGGAATATCACTTTCTGCCATCAAAGAAAAAGACAATTTGTTTATTCGAATTAGAGCATCTCCTGTCAATGAACGAAAATGCCTGTCAGTACTCGAATCAGAAGGAAGAGTCCAGTCACCAATCACTCTCTTATCGGAAAATGAAAGATGAGCCTCAGCTTCAAGTCTGTTTTTGGCGTACGATATTCCGGCATTCAGACTATTGGAATAATATCTGTATGTAAAATCATAGGTATTACCAAAATCCACAACAGGATTATAGACATCTATACTATCTACTGTCATTTGTGAACTTATGGCATCATTACAGGAAAAACTGTAGTTCCCTCCCAAAGAAAGGCTTTGAGATTCATTACTGATGAGGGCATAGGAGAGGCCTGCAGAAGCGATGAATGAAGTGGCATCGCGCTGACCATCGCTATGCAACTGTCGTCTTATATACGAACTGGCAAGCGTATCCACAGCCCAAGAAATATCATCGTTTTTTGTTTTGGAAAACACGAGTGAGGTGCTTGGCAGGAATTTCCCCAAATCGAAATCACACCATGTCAGCGATGCCTCAATATCATGATTCTTCCCGTCAGAAGACATCGTCTCGTTTCTGAACCGAAGAGGGGCATTGGAAGTAATCCTCTCGATATTACCGCCATTTGATTCATCTCTATCAACAGAAGCTTTTACCTTTAAGCTAATGGATTTCAGCGGAGAATTGTTCAAATCTGCCGATAAATCCATTACATGCCTCAAAGTTGAATTGGTCATAAAAGTACTGTCAAAGTAGCTTTGGGCCGGATTATCTTCCGCCGCATAGTACTCGGTCATCGCATGAGACGCAGTCTTCAGCTTTTCTTTAAAGAAAGAATAGGAGGCACTGACGCTGTTACCATAAAGTCTGTTTTGCCAGTGACGCGAAAATTGGACATTTGCAGCCACATTACGGGAATCATTATTTATCGGCTGACCAAGAAACATCAAACTTTTAGCAAGATTTATGGGCGAGGGATCTCCACTGAGCATCTCTTCTTTTATCCGCGTCGGCACATTTTCAGCGTTGGCAGAGACACTGAATTCGATCATCTCAGACCAGAATGCCGCTGCAAGAGTCCCAGCATAGCGGAAATTGCCACATGCATCAGCCCCAGCGGAAGTCACCCCGATAGCATCTGAAAGTGCGACAAGGCTTTCTTTCGTGCGGATATCCATTACCTTGTCTTTCGGGCCTGAGTCCAGATTTCTGCGCTGAGTCTCTAAATTTACTTCATCATAGACTCGAATGCTTTCTACCTCGTCAGCCTTAAGTGCATCCACCGCAGTTAACGGATTGTCCCCAAAAACCATTACGCCATTGACATAAGTGCGTTTTATCTTTTCTCCGTCCACAGTGAGGGTTCCTCCCGAAACGGTTACACCAGGAATCTGCTCGAGAAGCGTCCTCGCACTCTCCCCTTCCATTGCAGTAAGGAAAGAGGTATTGAAAAGTGTAGTGTCGCCAACTTGCTTGATTACCGGAGCCTTGTCGCTGATTTTTGCCGCTTCGAGTGTCTCACTGCTGTTCTCCATCTCGAAGTAGAACATATTTTGACCTTCGACAAGATAAAATTGGCCGACAATATTTTTTTTCCCCAACAATTGAAGTTTAAGTTCTATTTTACCGACAGGGATTGAATCGAAGTGAAATTTTCCACCATTATTTGTTATTACATAAGAAGAATCTTTCCCGCTTTTCAATTGAACGGCAACTCCATTGAGAGGTAATTTATCCTGCCTTCTGCCGTGCTCCTCTTTTTCACTCACAAAACCTTGAATCGTGGCAAGACCTTTGATTTGTTCCGCCATTTCCATCCCCCTGAGTTCCTGGTAAAAGCCAAAAAGGAGGAAAAGGCAGAATGTAAAAGGCAGAACAGACTTTCTTCCAGACATTGAATCAGGATTGGAATCTCGCAGTTACTTCTGCTCCACTAAGCGCACAGGCCTGTGTCTATCTGCAGTATTTTCATTGAAAAATAATGGAACTTTATAAGGTTCAGAAAGGGTCTCGTCTATCTCCACAAGGACAAAATTAAGTATAGGACCAGCTTTTCGCTTTTTGTGAGCCTCTTCGTATCCCGTATAGTAGCAGTATATTTCTATCCCGTTCTTACTCGTGTATGTCGGTAATGTATAATTTCCGGATGCATCAGTGACAACGCCCTTTGAATAATACCCGACCTGCCACACTGATGCACCTGCAATAGCATTACCATTCATATCCGAAACATTACCGGTAGTTTTAAGCAGCGCCATTTGGCAGTAAGATGTCACATCCGGAGAAAGTATCAGAATAATTGTGAATAGAAAAGTTAAAATAACCTTTTTTCTCATAACGCGACAAGGATTAATGTTCAAAGTTATGAAGTAAATCTTACAAATGCAACAAATCAAAAAAAAGGAGTACCGAGGTACTCCCTTAAAATCAGAATCGTTCTGAATAAATTACCGTGAATCTATCGGCAATTATTTCTTGCTCTGGGCCTGAACCGGATGCTCGGGGACTTTGGTAGTGACGAACTTGTCCACCAGTCCATCGTACTCCTCCGGGGTAATCATCTTGGAAGTGCCGTTAATCATAGCACCCATCTCGACCTGAACCTTGTTGACATTGATATTGCCTTCGATTGAGGCCTTACTCTTAATCGTCAGCAAATCCTTGACGTACATATCGCCTTTCATGGTGCCCCAGAAATCCACATTCTGACAGGCAAGCCCACCGGCAATCACAGCCTGGGGGCCGACAACAACCTTACCCTTGGAATAAATTTTTCCTTCGACCTTGCCATCCACACGGATGTCACAATCCGAAGAAATCTCTCCCTTGATAACGGTACCTTGCGAAATACGGCTCACGTCATTGACGCTCACTTCAGGCTCAACCGCCTTCTTCACTTTCTGAATATCCATATTCATAATGTATTTGATAATTAAAAAACTCTATACCAATCCCTTTCCGTGGCAATTCTTATACTTCTTCCCGCTGCCGCAAGGACAAGGGTCATTACGCCCTATCTTCTGCTCGGCCTTCACGGGAGTATTTGCTTTCTGCTCCCCGTTCGTGACGAGGTCGCTTCTGCCGGCGCGCATACGGGACATATCCGGCTTTGTCTGCACGGCCTGACGGGGCTGCTGCTGATCGCGAATCGGGATGAAAGCCCTGAATAGGAACGACAGCACATCCTGATTGAGGGATGTAAGCATGGAGGCAAAGAGGTTGTAGCTCTCGAGCTTGTAGACCACCTTCGGATCTTTCTGCTCGTAAGCGGCATTCTGCACGCTCTGCTTCAAATCATCCATCTCCCTTAAGTGCTCTTTCCAATGCTCATCAATCTGATAAAGGACTATGTTGCGGCTGAGGGTCTTTGCAACCTCCTTGCCTTCGGAATTGTACGCTTTCTCAAGATTGACCGAGAGAGTAATTACCTTACGTCCGTCAGAAATCGGGATAGCTATATTCTTATATATGTTGCCCTGCTTCTCGTAGACCTGCCTGATGATGGGGCTGAGTTTGTCCACAAGGGCCTGCATACGCCGGTCGTAGGTCTGCTGCATCTGAGTGCAGAGAGCTTTCACTATATCATCCTTCTTTGCATCTTCGTAGAACTTCTCATCAAAGCCGGGGTCGATAGACAGCCTGGCCATTACAGTCTCCACGAAATCCTCGTAAGAGTATCCCACACATGAATCCACAATCACGGATGCAGTGTCCACCATCATATTGCGAAGATCAATTTCAATCTTGTCCCCCTTGATGGCGTTACGGCGGCGGGAATAGATGGCTTCCCTCTGGTAGTTCATCACATCGTCGTACTCGATGAGGTTTTTACGCACGCCGAAGTTATTCTCCTCAACCTTCTTCTGTGCATTCTCAATGGCCTTCGAGAGCATGTTGTTCTCGAGGACATCGTTCTCTCCCATCCCGAGACGATCCACAACGGATGCAATCCTCTCCGAGCCGAAGAGTCGCATCAGCTTGTCTTCAAGCGAAATATAGAAAACCGACGAACCCGGGTCTCCCTGCCTTCCGGCACGGCCTCGGAGCTGCCTGTCCACACGGCGCGAATCATGCCTTTCGGTACCGATGATCGCAAGTCCGCCGGCTGCCTTGACTTCGGGAGAGAGTTTGATATCCGTACCACGGCCTGCCATATTGGTGGCAATCGTCACTGTGGAACTCTGACCGGCCTGTGCCACAATTTCAGCCTCACGCGCATGTTCCTTGGCATTGAGGACATTGTGCTTAATCCCGCGCATCTTAAGCATACGGCTGAGCAGCTCGGAAGTCTCCACATCGGTTGTCCCGACGAGCACTGGCCTGCCTTGTTTTGAAAGCTCGACAATTTTATCGATAACTGCAGCGTACTTCGCTTTCTTGGTCTTATAGATTTGGTCATCGTAGTCCTTACGAATCACAGGACGGTTTGTGGGGATGACCATCACATCGAGTTTGTATATGCTCCAGAACTCCCCTGCTTCCGTCTCTGCGGTGCCGGTCATGCCGGCGAGCTTGTGATACATACGGAAATAGTTCTGAAGCGTAATGGTAGCAAAGGTCTGGGTAGCAGCCTCAACTTTGACATTTTCCTTGGCTTCGACGGCCTGGTGAAGTCCGTCGGACCAGCGCCGGCCTTCCATAATACGGCCTGTGCTTTCGTCTACAATCTTGACCTTCTTGCCGGTACCGTCATCGATTACCACATAGTCGACATCCTTCTCGAACATGGCATAGGCCTTAAGGAGCTGGCTTACCGTATGGACACGCTCACTCTTGAGGGCGAAGTCCTCCATAAGGGCATCCTTTTTGGCCTGTTTTTCAGCCACCGAGAGATTGGAATGCTCTATTTCGGCAGTCTGCGTGCCCACATCGGGAAGGACGAAGAAATCCTCATTCCCAACGCTTTGGGCGAGCAAATCCTGCCCCTTGTCAGTCAGATTGATAGAGTGGAGTACCTCATTGATAACGAAATAGAGGGGATCGGTAACAACCGGCATCTCTTTCTCGTTGTCCTGCATGTAGTAGTTCTCGCTCTTCTGCATGACAACCTTCACTCCCGGTTCGCTGAGGTATTTGATAAGGGGCTGATATTTCGGAAGTCCCTTGTAGGCTCTCAAAAGCAGCTTCCCGCCTTCCACCTCATCGCCTTCCGCCATCTTCTTTTTGGCTTCATTGAGGGTCTGATTGACAAGGGTTCTCTGCGCAAGGTAAAGCTTTTCGACATAGGGACGAAATTCCACATACTGGTCATCGTCCTGCGACTTTGCCACAGGGCCGGAAATAATCAGAGGAGTCCTCGCATCATCTATGAGCACGGAGTCGACCTCATCCACAATGGCATAGTGGTGCTTGCGCTGCACGAGGTCATCCTCGCTCGTAGCCATATTGTCGCGAAGGTAATCGAAGCCGAACTCGTTATTGGTACCGAAAGTGATATCGCAATCGTATGCGAGCTTTCTTTCGTGTGTATTGGGCTGATGCTTATCTATGCAATCCACACTGAGCCCGTGAAACATATACAGGGGCCCCATCCACTCGGAGTCACGCTTGGAAAGGTAATCGTTGACGGTCACCATGTGTACTCCCTTGCCGGCCAAGGCATTGAGGAACACAGGGAGGGTCGCCACGAGGGTCTTGCCTTCGCCGGTCGCCATCTCGGCTATCTTCCCCTGGTGAAGGGCGATACCGCCGACAATCTGCACATCGTAGTGAACCATGTCCCAGGTAATCTCATTGCCGCCGGCCATCCAGTGATTCTGCCAAATGGCCTTATCCCCCTCAATATGGACGAAATCGTGAGAAATACTCAGATCTCTGTCAAAATCAGTGGCAGTGACACTGATGGTGGGGTTCTGGGCGAAACGCCGAGCAGTGCTTTTGACGATGGCAAAGGCTTCGGGAAGAATCTCATTGAGAGCTTTCTCAATCGCATCATCCTCATCCTTGACGAGTTTGTCACTTTCGGAAGCGAGCTTCACTTTCTCATCGACGGGAAGATCTCCGTCCAATTGCCTGTTAATCTCAGCTATACGATTTTCAAAAGGAGCTTCCACCTCCACCATCTTCTTCCGGAGCGCTGCACTATGCTCCCTGAGTTCGTCATCACTGAGTTTGTCTATCCGGTCGTAAGCGGCGAGCACCTTTTCGAGAATCGGTTTCACCGCCTTATAATCTCTATCGGCCTTGGAGCCGAAAACTTTCTTTATAACGTCTGCTAATGCCATGTCTTATTTTCCAACTGTTTTACAAACTTCGTAAAGTGCCATCCGCTGCGATAAAAACAGCTCGCATAGCGTTTTGGCGAAACTTTTTCGCCTGCACAAATACTCTGCCAAATCAGACAAAGATAACCAATATCCGCGATTTATGAAAGAATGTCAAACGGATTTCACAGTAAAGTGAGAAAAATAAGATGAGACAAATTATTTTTGAACTTTACTTAACTTTGTATTTTTGCGATGGGGATGATTGACAAACGGAGAATTGCCCGCAATACGCTCCTGATGTATCTGCGAATGGGACTGGTAATGCTTATCAGCCTCTACACTTCCCGTGTTGTGCTCGACAGACTCGGCGAGACAGACTATGGCCTCTACAATGTCATTGGAGGAATCGTCGTGATGTTCGCCATCCTCAATGGGACAATGAATGCCGGCTGCAACCGCTACTACGGAGTCTACCTGGGAAAAGGCGATGAGAAGGGGCTTCACAAAGTGTTCGGTGTCAATGCAGTCATCTTCCTCGGTCTTTCGGCGGCACTTCTACTGCTTAGTGAAAGCCTCGGGGCGTGGCTGCTCGAATGCAAGATGAACATTCCACCCGAGAGAATGACGGCGGCAAGGTGGGTCTTCCAACTGAGCATACTTTCTTTCATAGCAGGGATGATTGCAATCCCCTTTCGCTCCATCGTTACCATTAGGGAAAAGATGAAGGTTCACGCCTATATCGGTGTAGCAGAAGCTCTTCTGAAGCTTGGGGCTGCATTCCTTCTAGCCGTTGCCCCCTTTGACAGACTCATTTTCTACGCCTTTCTGATGCTCTTTGTCAGCCTTGCGGTCAGCCTGTTCTATGTGCTCTATTGCACTCACTTCTATCCCGAATGCAAGGGACGAATCGAATGGGACAGCCCCCTCGCAAAGGAGATCTTCAGCTTTAATCTCTGGGGAGTGCTGGGTTCGACTGCCACAATCGGCAAGAATCAGGGCGTGAACATACTTCTCAATATGTTTTACACCCCCGCCATTAACGCTGCAAGAGGGGTGGCCAATCAGGTATATGTCAATGTATATCAGTTCGTTCAGAACTATGTAATGGCCTTCAACCCCCAGATTCTCAAATCCTACGCGGCCGGAGAGAGAAAGGGGATGATGAGCCTTGTCTACCAAGCCTCCAAGCTCTCTTATTATCTGCTCTTTGCGGTAGCCCTCCCCCTGATTCTGGAGATGAGGCAAGTCCTCGATATCTGGCTCGTAGATGTGCCCGAGCATAGCGTAGCCTTCGCCACAATAATGATGCTCACCGCCCTCGTGGACTCTATGCACGACCCGCTCTACTATAGCATCCAGGCCTGCGGAAGAGTCAAATGGTACAATATCCTGGTTGGAGGCAGCCAGCTGTTTGCAGTAGTCTTGGTCTATGTTATACTCAAAACCACGGAGGTCGCTCCGGAAATGGTTTTCGTCCTCATCCTAATCTTTGCCATAATCGCGCAGATTATCCGTATAATCCTTACACACAAATATGTCGGCATGAATATAGGAGAGTACCTGCGCAAAGTTTTTCTTCCTGTGCTCCTCGTGACAATCTCTTCGGCTGTCCTGCCCTGCCTGCTCGTTTTCGTGATGAAAGAGAGCCTTTTAAGACTGCTGTTTACTATACCGCTTTCACTGCTTTGCACTGGCCTCGCCGTATGGCTCCTGGGGCTCGACTCTAATGAAAGGGCCTCACTTAACAGCTTCATCAGCACCAAATTGCACCGGCAATGACAAGTTATAATCCCAAAGGCTCCCCGCTTCGCAATCATCAGATTGCCCTGCTCGACTTGCTCTCGAGTTTCAATCGGATCTGTTCAGACCTCGCTGTCACCTGGTGGTTAGACGGTGGAACGCTGCTTGGAGCAGTGAGACACGGTGGCTTTATACCCTGGGATGATGACCTCGATGTATGCATCATGTGGAACGAACTTCCCCGCATAAGAGCCCTCATGAAGCAGTATTGTCCTGCACCTTATGCCTTTGCGGAGCGAAAAAGCATGAAGGGGTATCACAGGCTCTGGCCCCGTTTTGTGGATACAAGCCATCCTGTCAGGCGTATCAATGAAAGCGGAAAGGTTGTGGATGACTTCCTCTGGATTGACACTTTTGCAGTCCGACCGGGAAGTGCAAAGTTCAAGCGTCTCATCGACCCCCTCTATGGAAGGTGCAGAAGAAGGCTCGATGGAGAAATCAAAGACGGGAACCTCAAAAAGGCAGGTGCGGTTCTGCTCTATCCCCTTTCACTTCTTGGAGTGGGGCTCGTGGATGCAGACGGAAGGCTCTTTCACCGAGATTCTCTCATGCACGACTTCGGCGTGCCTTTCTATAATATCCGTACCCCGCAAGAAGTCTTTCCGCTACAGGATATAGAGTTTGAAGGCCGTTTGTTCCCTGCCCCAAGTAACCCCGATGCCTACCTTCGAAGGATCTACGGAGACTATATGGTACTGCCTCCTGAAAAAGACCGCCATGGCCACGAAATACTCTTTGAAGATGATAAAAAAGTTCTTTGAGTACCTTCTCTGCTATCTCGTTTTCCCGTTTTCGCATCTTGTACCGCGAAGCGGGAAAAAGCTCGCATTCGGCTCTTACAGAGGGGCTTTTTGCGACAATTCGAAATATCTCCTTATAGAGCTTTCAAACAGGGGCTGCGATGCCGTATGGCTTTCTCCAAAACGGGAAACCGTCCGGCTAGTCCGATCCAAAGGGCTTCGCGCCGAGTGGATTTTCAGCCCTCGTGGAGCATGGAGGGCGCTTCGAAGCAAATACTGGGTAGTGAGTTCCTACACTTCTGATATCTTCTGGGCCTTCAGTGGCGGAGCCTGCGTGCTGAATCTCTGGCACGGAGTGGGCATCAAGCGCATCGAATACAATTCGCTTTCAGGGCCTCTCTATGACAGATACATACGCAAAACCTTCAAACAGGCATTCTTCCACCCTGAATCCTACCGCAAGCCACAGTACCTGCTGACTGCATCAGAGTTCCAGACCCCTATGTTTGCAGCCGCTTTCCGAATCCCAGCCTCGCGCTGCATCGAGTGTGGCTATCCCCGCAACAGAATTCTCAACATGGAAGAAAGTCAGCGTCTTGACTTCATCCGCCGTTACGAAAACGAAAAAAACCTGAAACTGATTGAGGATTTGAGCAAATATCGGAAAGTGTGGATTTATATGCCTACTTGGAGGGACTCCCAGAGGGAAATCTTTGTACAAGGGATGAATCTCAGCGCCATGCAGGAAGCCCTGCAGGCAAACGGTGACCTGCTGCTCCTGAAGCCGCACGCCAATACCCTTTACTCTGATGAGCGCACATTTTCCAACATCCTCACCCTCCCCTCCAATTTCGATGTTCAGCCCCTGCTGCCCTACACCGATGTACTAATAAGCGATTATTCTTCAGTATTATACGATTACATTCTAATGAAGAGAAAAGGGGTGGTGCTCTATCTTTATGACAAAGACGAATACCTCTCATCCCACCCTTCCTATTATCCCTTTGATGAGAATGTCATAGGAGAGCAGGTCGGCTCTTTCAACGGGCTTCTCGAAATTGTCAGTCACACGGTGCCGGTTCTCAGCGAAGCCAAGAGGCAGGCCCTCGTAAAGAAATTCTGGGGAGATAAAGCATTTGAGTATGATTTCAGTCATTATCTGCACTTACAATAGGGCTTCTTTTCTTCCAAAAGGTATAGAAAGCCTCTCGCACTGTAAGACAAAGGCTTACGAGGTAATTGTAGTGGATAACAATTCCCATGACAACACCGCTGCCGTAGTCTCAAGGCTTGCCTCCGACAATCCCACGCTACCTCTTCGCTACGTCTTTGAGCCGGAGCAGGGACTGTCAAATGCCCGCAACAGGGGAATTACTGAGGCGCGAGGTGAAGTGTTGCTGTTTATCGATGATGATGCCTATGTCTGTGATAACTACTTGGATAGACTTGAATCATACCTTGCGCAAAAGAGTGGATACGGGATTTTTGGAGGTAAAATCACGCCTGAATTCATAGATTGTCCCCGCCCGCAATGGCTTTGCCGCTGGAGCCTTGGCTGGGTGTCCGGCCTGGACCTCGGAAATAAGTCAAAACCCTTTCCCAAAGGCAAATATCCCTTTGGGGGGAATAGCGCAATCAGGCGGAGTGTAATTGAAAAAGTTGGAGGCTACAACCCAAGTCTGGGCAGAAATGCCGGCTCATTGGGAGGAGGGGAAGAGAAAGACCTCTACCGAAGGGCCATCGGAGCCGGAAAAAAGATGTTTTACTGCCCCGACCTCGAACTTTTCCATCTTATACCGAAAGAGCGAACCACGCTTAAGTATGTCGACAGATATGCAGACGGAATCGGGACGAGCGAACGGGTCCGCAGTAAGCAGGAGGGCACTTATCCCAAAAGGGTCTTTTCAGAATTAATCAAATGGGCGGGCAGTTTAGTACTTGCGGCCGGCTATCTGTGCGCCTTCAAACCCGCCTGCTCGGGAGCGCTCCTTCGTTTTCGCTGCCATGTAAGCCGAAATCTGCTAAGAAAGCAAGCCTGACTTCTTGCCTTTTCGCACTGATGCCCAGATTCCTAAACCTATCAGGATATACATAAGGGCCTTAAACGCAGCATTGACCTTGTAGCCCTGATAGATGGATGCAGGGCGAAATTCGAACACCACCTCGTGCTCCCCTACAGGCAGGTTCATGGCCCTCAATAAATAGTCAGCCCTGAAATAATCCGCCTTCTTCCCATCGATATAGGCATTCCAGCCGTATGGGTAATAGATTTCGGAGAACACTGCTGTCTTGGGGGCCTCAAGAGAAGCCTTGTAGACGAGTCTGTCGGGGGTATGGGAGACAAGCACAATGGAGCCTTTGGCATCCGAAGTCGAGGTCCCTGCAAAACCGGCAAACTTCCCCTCACACACCGCCATGCGGGTCAAATCAATCGCAGTGAGAGCATCGCTTTCTTCCTTCGCACTGCCCACCGGCAGGACCTCATCCACAAGCCAGGCATTCCCAAGGGCATCGGGATTCAGCATTGCAGAGGCTGTCCCATCCTTGTCAGATACTATGAAATATTTGGCATTTAGCATGTTGGCTACTTCGATATGACCTTTGGACAGATGCTCGTCAATCAGGTCCTGGTAACGGCGAAGCTTTGCGGCATGATAGCCTCCAAGAGAATTGAGGTAATAGGAGGTTCGAGACTCGTTGAAAGTATTGGAGGAGAGGTTGAATACTCTGAAATAATCCTTATCCTCCAGAATTTCCTTCTCGTAAGGCGTCATGGCAAAATAAGCATTCTGCTGCTTGGGACTGGTCCAGTCCTTTTCTCCAAAAAAGCGCCTGTCAACTCCCCACATATCCACGGTCACAAGCACCCCAAGCACGGGAACAAACACGGCGTATTTGACTTTGTCTTTAAGATAAAGGTAGAGCAGCAACGCAGCAAGTGCGATAAAAGCGAAAGAGCGGAAAGCATCGCTTCGAAGCATGGAGGCACGCTGGTCCTGCAAAGCCTGTATAAACCAGTCCGGCATGCCGGCAAGCGTGCGGGCATCGTAGGAGGACGAGAAACCGCAGACCCAGCCCCCGAAAAGAGCAAAGAAAAGACAAATCCCAGCGGTAATGCCTGCACTCCAAAGAAGGGGTTTAAGGTACTCTTCTTTTCTTGCGTCCGGCTTAAGTATTTGAGACAGACCCATAAAACCCAGTAACGGCATTGTAATCTGGGCAACGGTCAAGATGGATGAAACCGTCCGGAACTTGTTATAGAAGGGGAAATAATTGTAGAAGAATTCGGTGAGAGGCATGAAGTTGTGCCCCCAAGAAAGCACTATGCTCAGCAGGGTGGCCACTATGAGAGCCCATTTGTAGGGACCTTTTACAACCATGCAAGCGAGAAGGAAAAGAAAACACACAATTGCACCCACATAGACAGGCCCGGCGGTAAAGGGCTGCTCCCCCCAATAGGTGGGGATACTGCTGCAAATCTGCGCGGCCGAATGCTTCGATACGCCTTGCTCCACAAGGTCTTTGTAAAGATGTGAATCCTTCCCAAGTTCGTAATTGGAACTTCCACCCATATAATTCGGAATCAGCAGTGTCAGGGTCTCGTCAATGCCGTAGCTCCATGCGGTAGCATATTCTATATCAAGACCCTTGTTGGAAGATTCCGCTTGGGCAGCAAGATCCGAATGTCCTCCTCTGGTCGTCTCCCTGACATATTCGGAATTGGATTTAAGCGTACTGTAACCGGTCCCGACACCTATCCCAATCGCCGCAACGAATACGGCAAGAGAGACAAGGAAATCCTTATAGCGTTTTTCCTTGACATGGATGACTGTCTCCGCAATTCCAAAGACACCCATCATCATAAACAGATAATAGGACATCTGCGGGTGACGCATCATCCCGACTGAAGAGTAGAACATCACAAGGGCCGCCCCGAGAACATATTTCTTTCTGAATATCAGATAGAAGCCTCCTACAACCGGTGCCATCATTCCAAGGGTGAGAGCTTTGGTAAGGTGCCCTGCAGGGATAATCAGGAAAAAGTACGAAGACATCGCCACGGCAATCGCCCCCACAATCGATAGCCATTTCTCTACCCCGAAAGCCCTGAGCATAATGAAAAAGCCGATGAAATAGCCAAGGAGCAGGGCAAATTCGTCAGAGAAAAACAGGGTTGCGAGCTTACGGAAGAACCCGTCAATGGCGTTTATTACCGATGTGGCCGGATTATTTGGAAGGGCTGCAGTAATCTGATACGCCGGCATGCCCGAAAACATATTTTCGGTCCAGTTGGATGGGGTCCGGGCCGTCTTATTGTATTCTTTCAGGCCATGAGCCATCCCCTCCCACTGCATGGTGTCACTTTGCTGAAGGACCTTTCCCGAAAGGGAAGGATACAGATATACAAGGGTCAAAGCCACAAATACAATGGCTGCAAGGAGGTATGCTCCGTATTTTTTCAAAAATTTATCCACTTGACTGTAAGTAATGTCCTGAAGCGACCGGAATATTACTCGAGTTTCGCATGTAATAGATTTGTACACGCATGCGAGGCTTCAGTAATATCCGTCCTAACATACAAAGATAAGACTTTTATACGAACTCCAGCGAGTAGCAGGCAAGTGTTAAAGTTTAACCTTGTCTGTCACCCCGCGAAATTGAGATTGCAAAGTATTTGTAGAAAAGACAAAAATTCTTAACTTTGCAGTCCGCTTGCGGGATTAGCACATCGGTAGTGCATCAGCTTCCCAAGCTGAGGAGGGGGGTTCGACTCCCCTATCCCGCTCAATAAAGCCGCAGGTTCGTACGAATCTGCGGCTTTTATGTTCTGCCTGTCATTGAGGCATTTCCCTGTATATAACTGTTACACAATGTATTAACATTTTACGCCCCCTCACTTACACAGAGGGTTCAAAACCATAAGTCATTATATTTTAATGAGTTATCGGGAAACACCCGAACGGAGAATGAGTGTCCCCTCAGCGACTGACGCCCGAACGGAGAATGAGTGTCCCCTCAGCGAGTGATGTCCCACTTAGAACGAGTATTCAGTCAGCGACTGGATACCCGGAATGCCGTAATAGGCAGCCACTATATCTCCCTTAAGATAGATTTTCTTCCCAAGAAGCTCTTCATTGTCAACGAGATTCAGCTCACTTCTAATAGTCCCCTTCGTCGGAAGCTGCACCGACACACAGGAAGACTTGTCCGTACAGGAAGACTTGGCAGCGATGACCAGATTGGTCCTCGAAGAGAAAGGAGCTTCAAAGGAGCATTTGGATGAAGTGAGATCTCCCCCCACTATGAAGCCGTAGACCCAGACATCGGTCTCTCCTATATGGTCACTGACCTGATAGACGCTGATGGCCTTATCCTTCTCTGAGCCGGAATTCCCACTGCTTTCCCCGCCTATCATCACTTCTTCGCTTTCCCACACCCGCGAGGTATCGAGCTGAATATGAATCCCCGCCGACACCGATGGAGAAGAGGAAGCAGCGACATTGACCTTTATGGTAAGTATCTCCTGAGCAGAGAGCACCCTAGTGCAAAGCGTCTTGTCAGTAGAGTTGTCATTAAGTACAAGGGACACTGCTCCGGGGCGAAAATAAGCAATCCTCTTCTCTGAGTAAGAATACATCAGCTTCCCGGCAGCAGACTTCAGAAAGAAACAGCCATTGGGGAATTCATCAAGAAAGCTGGAATCTATTTTGAGCCTCACCCCGCAGTTGAGCTGGGCGCATTCGAGCCTGACATGCGCCACCTCCCCTGCCTTAACGACTACTGTCTGGGTATCCCCATACTGCGGACAGGCAAAAACGGGAGTAGAAAAATCACAGGAGACGGCACTGACAGTGTAAGTCCCTGCAGAGACTATGATTTTTTCAGGCGCAGCGCCAAAACTGCCATAATAGAGAGAAACCCCCTTGGAATCAGTCACTGACAGGATAAAGTCATTGGTATCCGCTACACTGCCCGCCTTCGTTGCCGAAAGCAAAGAGCTAACATCTTCGGCAAAATGAACCTGCAGGACAGCGGACTTCTCTTCTTCCCGATCAGAGACAGTCTTGAAGGAATCCAAGAGATTACAGGATGGGACAAGCGCGAGTGCCAGCGCGCCCACAAACAAAAAGGAATTTTTCATAATAAAGATTAGTTAAGTTCTCCGCCTAAACCCCAAGGCGAAATCAGGGGCCCCGCAGTCTTCGCAAGGCTCCCAAAGTTAAGGAAAGATTTCGCTTCCAAACAAGAAAAAAGACGAATTTTTATGAAAAAAACGTCTATCCTTTGGGATAACGTATCGTAAAGCAGGCCCCGCCGAGAGCGAAACTCCTGCTATAGGCAATACTTGCATGGCACCTCTCCAGAATACTCCTGCTGATTGACAAGCCAAGTCCACTGCCGCTGCTCTTGGTCGTAAACTTAGGCGTAAAGAGTTTGGACAGATTTTCTTCCGCCACACCCGGGCCATTATCTTCAAAAGCTATCTCATAGTACTTGGAATCACTGCCGTTGCGAAGAGACACCGAGATGATGCTCCCCTCCCTACCCTCGCAGGCCTGCACCGCATTACTGAGCATATTGACGAACACCCGCACCAATTGGGGTTTGGGTCCGTGGATAATCGCATTGGGAAGCCCTAGATAATCGAAACGGATATCAGGACGGTTGTCATAGAGTTCGACCTGTTCCTTCAACAGCAGGTCAAGATCCAATTCAACCGGCTCTTCCGAATAGAGTTTAGCAAAATCAGAGAACTGAGTGGCCGTGTCAGAGAGGATATCTATCTGATCAAGCAGCACCTTGGACATGTCGTCAAATTTGTCCTGCCAGGAAGGGTCGCCAATCGCCTTGAGCCGCTGTATGCGCTGAATCTGCAGACGCATGGGTGTCAGAGGATTCTTAATCTCGTGAGCCACACTTCGCGCCATTTCGCTCCAGGCCTTATCCCTTTCGGCTTGAGCCAGCACCTTATTCGAATTCGTCAAATCGGTAACCATTCGGTTATAAGACTTGACAAGTACGGATATCTCATCCTGCCTGTCGTAATCAATGTACTCCAGCCTGTCGACATCTCCGGCTTCCATCTTGCGGCTCATCTCCAAAAGCGGCTTAAAGGCCTTGTCCACGAAATAGGACACGAGCAGGAGGGAGATTATCAGCAGAACGATATACACAACTGCGATGCTGATGGTATGCGTAATGGCATCGAACTTAAAGTCATAATTGCGCTGCGTATAGGGCGAGGCAAAAATCGTCATAATCTTGCCGTCGGAACCAAGGATAGGGGCGTACATCGTATATATCTTGCGATTGACGTATTCTTCCCTCCCGATGTAGTAGCCGTCATTGCGGAACATTATATGCATGAAGGCGTTTCCATCCATCCGGCTGCCCACCATACGCCTGACGATGAGTTCCGGCGAGGTGGTAAACAGGATTTTCCCGCTCGCATCGAAAAGAGAGATATCAGAGCCGGTATTTGTTGAGACCCTATGTACAATATCCACAATCTCCGGTGTAAGCGTAAAGTCCGAAGAGGACGAATAGGGACGCAGTCCGCTTTGAAGCAAACTCCGGATTGAATTGGTCTTGTCAGACATCATGGCTCGGGCATTGGCTTCGTTGCGATTAAACACGAAAGTAACGCTAATCGTCACAAGCACCGCCATTGCCAAGGTAAGACAAACGATAATAAGCAGTGTTATGGTCTTCTTTACTGAATTCCTGGATTTGAATACTTTCTTCCGCCTGTGCAGCGAATAAAGGCTTTCTACCCCGAAAAACAGGAGCGCAAACACGGAAAATGCAAGCAGGTAACGATCCCAGGCAATATTCTTACGCGAAATGACAATCAGTTCATCATCAGAAACTTTTGTCACGAAATGCAGGTATCCTCCTTCAGTATAGTGAGATTCTTCAAGGCGATGGAAATAGGACCGGCTCTCTCGCGTCAGCTTGGTCGGATACATATAGGAGCCATTGAAATACAGCCTGTCACGGCCCTTGTATTTGGCATAAGAATAGATGTAGGGAATTTCTTCGCGCTCCCTGCCTACTCCAAGCAGATAGCTGATGGAAGATGAGCGGTCAGAGATTTTAGGGTCGATGCTGATATAGACCGAATTGAATCCCTTATCCTTGTCAAAATACTGAAAAACACCCACATAACGGCTTCTCTGATCCGGCAGTGGGGTGTACAGGAAACGGGAATTAGCGGCAATCGGGACCCCACTTTCAAGTCCGAGAGCATCTGAATCCCCGCCAATAGAGACCCTTACATCGTAATTGGCAAGCACTCGGAAGAGATAATTGTCCAACAGATACTCTCTCAATTGAGCTGCATTGTCTGAAGATGCGGACAGGCGACTTACTATTTCATCCGTGATAATGCCTCTTTCGACACTTTTAAGAATGGTCTCAACTGAATTATCCCTGTCGTTGGCCAGCCGTTCAGCCCAGGAGGCCACAATCGACTCCTCCCTTTCAAAACTTATCATTCGCCCCACTAGCAGTAAAAAGGCAGCGAGCACTATGGCGGATATGGTCCGAATGCTTAAAGAGAGCAGGCTAACCCTCTTCTTGTTCAGCCTGGAAATAAGCGGCTGCAGAAGCACGAAGAAAAGGTAGGCGGAAGTCAGCAGACAAATCAGGGATACAAGTACTCCAACAGTCTCTACCCCCACTATCTCCAATTTCGTAAGATCAAGATTGATGTGGGTATAGACGGATACCTTGTAGATTTCGATACCGCATAACACGAAGACAGCAAGTATCACAAGTACATCCGCTATGGCAGATACCGCAATCCACGCCTTGGTTTTCAGCTTTGACCACAGATTTCGCCTGCAAATAAAAAGGCAGGTGCCGGTGTAGAGCAGGAAAAAGTTTATTCTGAATATTACCGCGATATTCGACATATCGCCTGAAGAGAACAGGGATACCTTTCCAAGAGCAAGCAGCGAAATGAGTACTGCTATTATGGCAATTGAGGCATACCGCAGTTTAGGGGTTGAAATCAAAAAGAGAAGCAGGGCGATGGAAAGCAGCAGGAAGGCGGCAAAGAAGAGTATGGGCGGAATTGAGCTTTGCTCCGGAATTGAATCATTGACGAGCTTGAATACATCTCGTCCATCAACTTTCACGGTTATTCCATCAGGACTCTGAACCCCACGAACCACATATCCCGCAGGCAGAATGTGACCATGGGCGGCATTGAGATTAAGACCGGCAATTATGGTAACGCTGTCCCGAACCTGACGCTTAAGTAAAAAACTTTGGTTGGAAGAAAGACGTTTGTAGCTGTAATACGGGCCAATCCCTGCAAGCGGCGCGGGAAAGGCATCCCTACGGGAAGACAGGGAAGCATAATAAATCTGATCGTTGATGACGGGAAAGCGTCCAGCCCATGACTGAAGCTTCCCATTCACATAACGGTAGATTACCATATCTTCCGGCAGGTGAGGCAAACTCATCCATTCATCCGGATTCTGGGAGAAAGCCTTGCTGACGTTCTGGTCCAGAATTTCGAGACGAAGCGAAAGCCTGCGTTCAAGGCTGGAAGCAACTCTGCCGTCCAACTTTCCGATTCTCGGCACGAAGAACGAAAAGATGGACGCCGCGAAGGCAAGAGCCAGCAGCACTATGGATATTTTACGCAGTTTCTCTTTCATCCGGCTTTCCATCCGTGAAAAATCACAAAACCCTCCCGCACAGAGTTCTGACAAAGTGCGGGAAGGTCATAAAAGTCAGAATGATTATACCCTTTGCCCGTAGCTGCGGTCTGTAGTATTGACCGTAATGGTATCGCCTTGGTTGATGAAGAGGGGAACCATAATCTTCGCCCCAGTCTCAAGGGTGACCTCCTTAAGAGCAGAGCTCGATGCGGTGTTGCCCTTCACTGCAGGCTCTGCATAGGTAACCTGCAAAGTCACATAGGTGGGAAGCTCACAGGTGAGGCAACGTTCCTCATCCCCAGCGACAAACATCATCTCCACATGCTGCCCTTCCTTCATCAAGTCGGCATTTTCAACCGCCTCACGGGGAAGCTTAATCTGCTCGTAGGTCTCCTCATGCATAAAGTTAAACCCATCTTCCTCAGCATAAAGGAATTGATATGGACGTCTTTCTACCTCGATGGTGTCGATCTTTGCGCCGGCAGTGAAGGTGTTTTCCAGGATTCGGCCATTCTCCAAATTGCGGAGCTTGGTCTTGACGAAAGCAGGGCCCTTGCCTGGTTTGACATGTTGAAACCAAACCACCATACAGGGTTTGTCATTGAATTTGATGTAAAGTCCGTTCTTAAAATCAGCTGTTGTTGCCATATCTGTGTAAATATTAATTGCGTGTAAGCCTACAAATATAATAATTTTTGTGCAGATAGCACTAAATATTCTCTACCCGCTTCCTGACTTCCTCCAGCAGTCGCATCGGAGTGGAGGTCGCCCCGCTTATCCCTACACTATCCCCATCCTTAAACCACGCCGAATCTATCGAACCTGCATCGGCGACTACATATGTCCGAGGGTTGGCATTTTTAGCAAGGCCGGCAAGCACTCTGCCATTAGAGCTTACCCTTCCGGATACAAAAATGAGCACATCGTGTTCCCTGGCGAACTCCCCGAGCATAGTGAATCGCTGGCGAACTTCCCTGCAAATTGTATGATGTACCTTGAGAGTGGGGATAAACTCTATAAGAATCCTGCAAATCTCCTGGTACCCCTGCGGGCTCATGGTTGTCTGGGAAAAAATTTCGGCATCTTCACAAACCTCCCCGCTACGGGCAAGTTCTTCCGCCTGCTTTGGGTTTTCAAGTACAAAAGCCTTTCCCTTGGCATTTCCAAGCAAGCCGCTGACTTCGGGATGACCCTTCTTGCCATAGATTATAACATCCGAGGGGGCAGCAGCGATTTTGCGCTGTATCCCAAGGACCACGGGACAGGTACAGTCAATAATCCGTTCAGTGCGGGCACGAAGCTGCCGGTACACAGCGGGGGAGACTCCATGGGCTCTAATCAGTACGGGGGCACCGGAAGGGATGTCCTCAAGGCTCACACTTTTTAGACCAAGTGAAGCAAGTCTCTTCAGCTCGGATTCATTGTGGACAATATCTCCCAAAGAATAAAGAACTTCGCCTTGCTTTCCGCGAAGGTAGTTTTCCGCCTTCCCCACAGCACGGATTACCCCGCCACAAAAGCCTCCATTGGGGTCTATGTCAATCCTGCTGATCTTCATAGATGGAAAACTTGCCCCTGATAAGACCGACTGCCCAGCTGAGTTCTTCACTGATGGTCATCCTGGAGTTATCAAGGAGGAAGGACCCTGGCGCACGCTTAAGGGGAGATGCCTCTCTATGGGAATCGATAAAATCACGGTGTCGAAGATTTCCCACGACTTCTTCCATGCTTGTCCTTACACCCTTGGCACACATCTCATCGAAGCGGCGTTGCGCACGGACCCTCTCGGCAGCGGTAAGGAAGATTTTTATCTCCGCATCCGGGAAAACCGTCGTGCCGATATCCCTGCCATCCATAACCACCCTCCTCGAAGAAGCCAGGAAATGCAGTTTTCCGTCTACCCAAGTTCTTACATAGGGCACGGCAGCGATGGGGCTGACCTGACGGGAGACTTCAATTGTGCGGATCAGAGGCTCTATACATTCCTGCCCGCAGTAGAGCCTGTTCTGGCTATCGAAATGCAAATCCACCTCTTGCAATCTCTGCTCAAGTTCAGGACGAATGACATTAATCCTGGATATAAGGGCCTCTCTTTGAGCATATAAGGTAACCCCTCTATACAGAGCCCCTGAATCGAGGTAAGTGAAGTTCAGGCGTTGTGCCAGCGCCCTTGCGAAAGTACTCTTCCCAGTAGAGGAGTATCCGTCCACAGCGATAATAATATCAGGAATATCAGTATACATAATCCTTTATATTTTGCACACTTATCTCCTGGTCGCCAAGAATAAGCAAGCGTTCCACGACATTTCGCAGCTCTCTGATATTGCCCCGCCAACTCCGCTCCTGAAGCATCCTCACGGCTTCGGGGCTGAAAGTTTTCCGCTTTAGAGCCGTCTCGTCACAAATCTGTCCCACAAAGTAATCTATAAGCAGCGGAATGTCCTCCTTCCGTTCGTCCAGGGAAGGTACCTTAATGACAATGACGCTCAAGCGGTGGTAGAGGTCTTCACGGAAATTTCCCTTGGCAATCTCGGCGAGCAAATCCTTGTTGGTTGCAGCTATCACCCTGACATCTACCTTGATATCAGTGTCACTGCCAACGCGGCTGAGCTTGTTTTCCTGAAGGACGCGAAGCACTTTGGACTGAGCTGCAAGTGACATGTCCCCTATCTCGTCGAGGAAGAGCGTACCTCCATCCGCCTGCTCAAACTTCCCTTTATGCTGCCTGACAGCTGAAGTAAAGGAGCCTTTTTCATGGCCAAAAAGCTCACTTTCAATAAGTTCAGATGGAATTGCCGCACAGTTCACTTCTATGTAGGGGCCGCCTGCCCGGTCGCTCTGGGCATGAAGACTACGGGCGACAAGCTCCTTTCCGGAGCCGTTCGGCCCGGTAATCAACACCCTGGCGGGGGTTGCTGCAACCTTTGCAATAATATCTCTTACATGCTGAATTTGAGGAGATTCTCCTATCATCCTTGCACCCCCGAAGACCTTTTTCTTGAGAACTTTGTTCTGGGTAGTAAGAGTAGCCTTGTCTGTGGCATTCTTTATGGTGATAAGGATACGGTTGAGATCGAGTGGCTTCTCAATGAAGTCAAAGGCTCCTTTCTTGATGCACTCGACGGCAGTCCCGATATCAGCATGCCCCGAAATCATCACAATGGCACTGTCCGCCTCATTGGCTTCGAGAGTTGAGAGGACCTCCATACCATCCATTCCCGGCATCTTGATATCACTGAAAATCACATCGTAATGTGTCCCTAGAGCGGCCTTCACTCCAGAAGCGCCATCCTCTGCCACATCTACTTCATAGCCTTCATCTCCGAGAATTTCCTTTAGGGAGTTTCGGATAGCTCTTTCGTCATCTATAACCAGAATCTTCATTGCTTTTCAACCTTTTTCATCCGTTTGCGAAGCGGAATTATCTTTCTCACTGAGCGTCAGCGTTTGCTTTCGTGGCAGAGGACATCGTTATGCCGCCGGCTCTTCCCTTCTGTCTGTCACCTCGGTTTGGCCGTTTTCTGAGGCAGAAGCTTTTGCAGCTGCCTCCATTTGGGCACGGTGGTCTGCCGCAGCCCTTTCTACACTCACAGAACGCTTCAATACGAAGCCGGCTCCAAGGTACTTCGTCCTCACATCTTCATCTGCTGCAAGTGAAGCAGGAGTCCCTTGCTGAAGGATAGTGCCCTCATACAACAGATAGGCCCTGTCCGTAATGGCGAGCGTCTCTCCTACATTGTGGTCTGTAATGATTACCCCGATATTCTTGTATTTGAGCTTTGCAATAATATACTGTATGTCCTCCACGGCAATTGGGTCCACCCCGGCGAACGGTTCGTCCAAAAGTATAAATTTGGGATCAATTGCAAGAGCACGGGCTATCTCGCAACGGCGGCGTTCTCCTCCGGACAGCTGGATACCCAGCGACTTGCGCACCTTTGAGAGATTGAATTCGCTGATGAGTTCTTCAAGCCGCTCATATCGCCTCTGTTTCGGTACACCTTTCATTTCCATCACGGATAGTATGTTATCCTCGACAGACATCTTTCTGAATACGGAAGCATCCTGAGGCAGGTAACCAATTCCCATTTCAGCCCTTTTGTACATGGGCAGTTTTGTAATTTCCACATTGTCAAGGTACACGTGCCCATCGTTGGGGACAATTTGGCCGGTTATCATATAGAAGCTCGTGGTCTTGCCGGCTCCGTTGGGGCCGAGAAAGCCAACGATTTCCCCTTGGTTAACCTCCATGGAGACCCCCTTGACGACAGTTCGGACACCATATTTCTTGACTAAATTTTCACACCGAAGTTTCATACGCCAGTTTTGCCAATCATTTTGTATCTGTTTTAAGATTCGTGCGCGCAGGGCAAAACTCCCTCCCGCTCAATCTTATTATTTCCAACGTTGCCCCTCTCCTAAATCCTCTCCCTCAGGGAGAGGACTTGCTGTCGGCCTAAGGCCTCTACCGCCAGTTTTGCCAATCATTTTGTATCTGTTTTAAGATTCGTGCGCGCAGGGCAA
>CAZSMO010000001.1:86591-122852 GCA_964608175.1 uncultured Muribaculaceae bacterium
GACTTGCTGTCGGCCTAAGGCCTCTACCGCCAGTTTTGCCAATCATTTTGTATCTAATTCAAGGTCGGAGACAAGGTGGGCGACTTCAGGATTTTCATCCATCAGTTTACGGGCCTTGTCCGTTTCGAGGTAGACCGGTTTTTCCAACTCTTCTGCAGGAAGGACTTCGGGGGCAAGACTTATCTTGGTGGAAGAGAGAAATTCGACCATTTTAGCTTGCATCCTGGCGAGCATATTCCCGCGAATCCACTCCCTTTGCGCCTCTGAGATAAGCTTGAAATGGAGCGTTTTCACCCCGTCCTTCTCATCGATGTGAACTTTGGAATTCAATATGGCATTCGCAAGCCGGGGCTTTGAGGAATAGAACTCGGCCAATTTCTTCCATGCAGAGAGGATGGCATCGTCCTGCGGAGTGGGATCGGAGGCCTTGGTTTCACCGACTGCCGCATTCTCCTTTCCTGCCTGTTCAACGATTGATGTGAAAGAAAGCGACACCGGACTTTTATGCTTCGGGGCGGTGGAAGACTGAACGGGGGCGGTAGCTTGCGGGGCAGTGGCTGGCTCTGGCGAAGATGCGAAAGCCTTCTGCCCGGCAGGAGCACCTGTCACAGAGGCCGCTGGCTGCGCAGAAGCTGAAGCAGGCTGAACCGAAGCCCCGGGGACTCCCTGCAGGAAGCAGAGTTTCATCAGCGCAAATTCTATATTAAGCCGCTGATTGACAGCAGTTTTATAAGAAGCCTCACAAGCAGAAGTCACGGCGAGGGCATCGTAGACAAATTTCACGCTGCATCTTTGGCTCTGCTCCTTATAACGCTTACGCAGACTCTCCGGAAAATCCATAAGCGATTCCAGACCGGCGGTACGGGCTACAAGCAAGTCTCTCAGATGTTCTCCTACCGAAGAAATAAAATATTGCGCATTGAAACCTTTGGAAAGGACTTCGTCCAGAAGCAGCAGGGCAGACCCGTAATCTCCCGCCAAGGCATAATCAACGACCTTGAAATCGTACTCGTAGTCAAGTACACTCAAATTGTGCAAGACATCTTCGTAATGGATGTCATTCCCACAGAAAGCCACGCACTGGTCGAAAATGGTCAGGGCATCTCTCATGGCTCCATCAGCCTTGCGCGCAATCACATGCAGGGATTCGTCGTCTATCCTGACATCCTCCCTGGTTGCAATATTCTTCAGATTCGAGACGATATCGGGGACGCTGATGCGGTTGAAGTCAAAGGTCTGACAACGGGAAAGGATTGTCGGGAGTATCTTGTGCTTTTCAGTCGTGCAAAGGATGAAGATTGCATGTGCAGGAGGTTCCTCAAGGGTCTTAAGGAAAGCATTGAAAGCGGCTTGCGAGAGCATGTGTACCTCGTCTATGATGTACACACTGTATTTACCCACTTGAGGAGGGATTTGGACCTGATCCATTAGAGCCTTGATGTCATCGACTCCATTATTGGAGGCGGCATCAAGTTCATGGATACAATACGACCGACCTTCCGCAAAAGAGAGGCAGGACTCGCAATGCCCGCAGGGCTCCATATCCGCAGTGGGATTGGAACAGTTGATTGCCTTGGCAAAAATCCTGGCAGTAGATGTCTTCCCCACTCCCCTCGGTCCACAGAACAGGTACGCGTGGGCAAGCTGTCCACGAATGATGGAATTTTTGAGAGTGCGGGCAATAACATCCTGTCCTACAAGACTTTCAAAAGAATCAGGGCGATATTTCCTCGCTGAAACAACATAATCTGCCATAGTTCGCAAATTTAGCATTTATTTCGCAAGATTCCCAAGCCTGCATGCAAAGTCTTCTCTTAAGTTCCTTACCCGTCACACTATGCCCTTACCGGCTTACCCCAGGTTTCGCTTGTAATGTTATTCGAAGATTTGTACGCACATGCGAAACTTAAGTGCCGACTTCAACGCAGCTGCTTCGACTCTTCATGAAATTCGTTTAGAACGTGACCCCTGTTTCCGTGTATGTGAGTGGCATGGTGGTGTTCTAAATCATACCAATTTGCCATGATTTAGAACGATGGGGCCCCTTGCACGGCGCTGTAAGGCCATCCCTCGTCCTAAACGAATTTCACGAAAGCGGCTACCCTATGCAAAACGGGACTGGGACGGGAGTACCTCATTTGTGCCGCCAGAACGATTTTACAGCCTTCCACCTTGCAGAAGTCAGGGCGATTTGTTAGCTTTGCCGGTGCAAAACTTATTAAAACTTTAATTATGGCTTACAAAATTTCTCCGGATTCTTGTGTGGCCTGCGGAACCTGCCAAGGCGAATGCCCTTCTGGAGCAATTCACGAAGGGGATTACTACACCATCGACGCTGATATGTGCATCGATTGCGGCAGCTGTGCAGCCGCCTGCCCTATGGGAGCTATTTCCAAGGCTGACGAATAAACCCACCCAAGGAATCAAAAAATAACCGGCCGCTAAAAGTGACCGGTTATTTTTTTACCTGTAATCTTCTCGATTGAGGCGAAACTTCCAAGATCCGACCACTCCCAATGAGAGGGAACCACATAGACATTGGAGGATTTCTCCATCACGGCATAATCGATGGAAATCTTCTCACATTGAGGAAATATCTCTTCGAGTACCGCCTGTTCCCCATCTGTGTAGAGTGCGGATTCGAGCGAATCCATAAGGGCACTAATCGAAGGGGCAAAGCGGGACAGCTCGCTGAGCATAGTTCCGACCCTGAAAACGAAAATTCCCGCATTCCAGTAATATCCTCCCTCAGCAAGGTATTTTTGAGCTGCTTCAAGGGAAGGTTTCTCTTTGAAAGCGTCTACAGGGAGCACAGCAGCGCCTGACCCCGTTGCCTTGATATACCCGTAGCCCGTCTCTGGCCGGTCCGGCTCGATACCGAGGGTAACGATTGACTGTACATGGGAATCCAAGAAGTCAAGGGCAGTATGTACTGTCTTCGCAAAAGCCTTATAATCCGGCACATACGCGTCAGATGGAGATACTGCAACTTTAGCGGAAGGATAGTGCAGGGCAATCTTACGGCAGACATAGGCGATGCAGGGCGCGGTGTTACGCGAAACAGGCTCAAGGAGAATCCTTTCGCGTGGGATTTCAGGAAGCTGCTCCTGCACAAAGTGAAGGTAGCTCTCGGAAGTCACTACCCAGATAAAAGCCTCGGGGTCTACTTCGTGAAAGCGCTCTACCGTAAGCTGAATCAGGGTTTTGCCAACGCCGAGCAGGTCGAGGAACTGCTTGGGTTTCTCGGGAGTACTGAGAGGATAGAGACGGGACCCTACCCCACCGGCCATTATTACAATGTGAGTATCAGACATTCTGTTCCAGGTTATCTTCGAGGAGTTGTTCCGTGAAGCGGCGGGAGCGCTCATATCCATCGCGAGGGGCCTTCCACATGCAGAGGAAAATCACTGCTCCAATACTGCCGACAATGATGAAAGTAATGAAAACGGAAGTCCAGCCGAAGTGATCAGCAATAAGTCCAACCCCGATGGCAGAAAGAGCCGAGCCGATGTAGCCGCAAATGCCGGCAAGCCCGTTGGCAGTCGCACTGGCCTCTTTGGTAGCCTGATTGGCGGAGCCGATACCGATGAGTGCCTGGGGACCATAGATGCAGAACCCGCTCATTGCAAGAACGATAGTGGATAGCACTACAGGCATGTCCACAAGGGCGAATAAAGCAAGGAAAATCACGGCACCTATCATCGAGAACAGGCACATTCTGTGACTCTTTCCCTTAAAGATATGGTCGGAGGCCCAGCCGGCGAATATGGTTCCAACGATAGCCGTGAGCTCAAAGAGAGCCACGGACCATGCTGCTCCCTGTATGTTCATGCCCCTGTCTTCGGTAAGAAACTTGGGACCCCAGTCCAGTACGCCCATGCGGAGCACATACACGAAAATATTGGCAATCGCAAGCATCCAGACCCATTTGTTCTTAAACACCATGTGCTCCAGGAATTTTTTGTGGGCACCGGGGATGCCTTCGGTCTTCTCCTTGCCGGTCTCAGTCCCTTTAATCTCGGGAAGTCCTACGCTTTGAGGGGTGTCTTTGAGGGCCAGAAGGCAGAGAATTGCACCGCCTACTGCAACGATTGCAGGTATGATGAAACACATCCGCCAGGCTCCGTAGTGACCGGCGTAGCTGAGCACTCTTGCAGTCTGATCTGCCGCGGCAAGCGAATCCCATCCCTTGATACTGCCCGCAAGATTATTGGAGATACGAGCGATAATCTCTTGATTTCCACTCATATCCGTACCCATGCCAGTCATGATGAATCCGCAGACAACCACAGCAAGGAAACTTCCGATGGAGTGAGAGGTGTTCCAAATACTCATCTTTGTAGAAAGCTCATTAGGGGCAATCCACTGAGGCAGCATTCTGGCGCAGGGCGGGTAGCCGAAGCCTTGGAAATACTGATTGAGAACTATCGTTACTCCCATCACGAGGATGAGTGTGTTAACGAATTGGGGGCCGTCATGCACACCGGTGATAAGGTAGGTTATGTCCACCCCAAAGCCGAAGCAGAAATTGGCGAGGGCGCACAGCAGCAGCCCAATTGCCATGAACACTTTCGTGCTCACCCGCTCGACTATAAAACCATTGATAAAACGGGAAGTCCCATAGATAAGTGAGCCTATCGCTATAATGATTCCAAAACTCGTATTGCTGATGCCGTATTCGGCCGTAAGGCCCGGCATCGCAATCGAGAAGTTCTTGCGTACGAAATAAAAGATGGAATACACTATCATCGATACGATGATGGTTCTCCATTGCCAGTACTTAAAGGATTTTGTCGTCGTTTTCATTATTAAATCTCAATGGCCCTTGCGAGGATACTCACAGGGTTATAGACGGGAAGGGAAGTAAACTGCTCAATCTGCCATTTGCAGGTTTCGCAGTCCGTAATAACGCATTCAGGGGAAGCCTTGCGGATGTCTTCAAACAGAGGCTGCCCGATTTCCTTGGAAAAATTGTAATTCTCTTTCTTGAAACCAAAGGTCCCGGCAATGCCGCAACAGTTTTGGGGCAGGACGGTGAGTTCCAGACCGGGAATCATCTGAAGCAGCCTTATCGTGTACTGCTGCCAGCCCAGCCTCTGCATGTGGCAAGGGGTGTGATATGCGGCCCGCAGGTGAAAGTCCTTCCTGAAACGGAGCGTTATCCCGCCGCTTTCCACCTTGTCATAAAGCCATTTGACCGCCATCTGTACCTTATCCCTTACGATAGAATTGTCAAGCCCAAGTACACTGTGATATTCATCACGAACGGTAAAGGTACAAGTGGAAGAAGTGGTGAGCACTACATCGGAAACCTTCTGAATCTGGGCTATATTGAACTGGGCCTGCTTTCGGGCCTGCTTCTCTAAACCATTGGAAATGAGAGCCACTCCGCAACATTTCTCCTTCTCCAAAAGTTTCACCCCATAGCCGCAGGCATTCATCAGAGTGACAAAATCTTTCGCAAGCTGAGGATAGTTGTAATTGGCATAACATCCGTGGAAATAGTGTACGATATGAGGGAAGCTGTCTTGTGCAGACTTCTGACGCTTAAACCATGACGTGAACTTCTGATGAGAATACGAGGGGAAGGTCCGCTCGCCGCTAACTCCAAAGGCTGAATCCAAAACTTTCTTACTCACGCCCCAGCCAAGCATAGGGTTGACAATGCCGGCGAAAGGAGAAGCAAGAGAACCGACGAAGTCCGTGGAGGCCAGCATTTTATCGCGCAGGGCGTGATTTGAATGACAGTATTTGAGCTTGGAAACGGCGATAATATCCCCAACCTGCACTCCGGAAGGGCATACCACCTCGCAGCGCTTGCAGTTGAGGCACCAGCCGAGGGCAGCATCAAAGAAAAATCCGTCTTTCAGCCTGTACCTCTCTCCATCAGGCCCGCACTGCTTGGGCCCGGGGTAAGCCGGGTTGACCGCATACATCGGGCAAACCTCAGTACAGAGATTGCATTTAAGGCATTTCTCAAGATTTTCGGGACTTATATTGTACTGCTGCATAGTCATTTACTCCTATAAGATTCGGCGAGAATATCTCCATAGCCGTAAAGATTGGAAATGACCTTGCCCCCACGCAGCACCCTTCCCTGCCCGTCTACCACAACTCCGAATGCCTCAAAGGGCTGGGCAGCGAAAAAGTCAGGAGAAGTCCAATTCTCGTGGCCACGGACAAACTGCACATCCGAGCCGAAAATCGGCTCCCTCACACTCTCCATATCTGCCATCAGGCCGCCTGAGACAAAACGTCCCGAGGCGAGGATATAAGTTTCTGCAGTGAGTGGAGTTGCGCCTAATTTGTCGGTGTGAACGGCAAGTACGCTTCCGTCTTCGGAGAACTCAACGCCGGTGACCCGATGGTTATAAAGGAGTGTGCCGCCCTCGGAGACGAACTCATCGTAGGCATGGACATCTCCCACCCTGCCCCCGAATATGATGAGGCACACATTTTTACCCTCATGAAGGCTCTTCAGGGCAAGTTCGGCATCAGCTGAACCGCCGCCTGTTATTACAGTATCAAATTTCATTGCTTTTCCAGTGTAGAATACAGGGAGCGCATATACTCGGCTTCGCGGATCTGATCGCCCCAACATACAGGGATAATCCCCTTCCACCTTTCGCGAAGAAAATCCTTTACCAGCGTATCCTTAAGCGAGGAATCGCCTAATTCCTCGGCCAGAGCCTGTGCAGCCTTGAGTATGCAGAAAGAACTCTGGCAGGTCCCCATCCCCACGCGGGTACGCCTCCGGAGATCATCAAGGGTGCGTACATGGAGTTCCCGCACGGCATAGGCAATCTCGGCACGAGATACATGTTCGCATTCACAGATTTCCTTACACGCTTCGCCTTTGAAGTCAAGCCCGAGGCTCCTGTCACCTTGCCTGTCAAAAGCAGCCTTTTGAGCCACGGTCCAAAAGCGCGCAGACTTGGGAGGCACGGGCTTCTCGGAACCGGGGAGGGGCTTGACGGCAGTCTCACAGGGGCGATTCAGGGAGAGTTTCTCGCAAATGAGGTCAGCAGTCATCTGAGCCATAAGCCTATAAGTAGTTAACTTGCCCCCCGTTATGGATATAAAGCCATGAATGCCATCCCGCTTGGAGTGGTCGAGAAGAACTATCCCCCTACTTACACTTCTTCCACTTGGATCCGCATCGGACGAGACCAAAGGCCGAACTCCGGCGTAGGCGCGGATAATCCTGGTGGAAGCGAGAGAGGGGACCATCTTGCAGCCCTCCTCCAAGAGAATATCTACTTCACGCGGGGTCACCCTCATATCATCACACTCTTCGAAAGGTACCTTATCAGAGGTGGTTCCAATCACGCTCACCACATCTCCGGGGACGAGAATATCTGCATTGGCAGGTTTGCGGCAGCGATTCACTACCTGCTTGGCGACCCTATGTCCAAATACCAGAAGAGAGCCCTTGGAAGGGAGCATACTGATGCCGGCTCCGGCTTTGGCAGCAATGGCCGCCCCCCAGATTCCGGCAGCATTGACCGTATAATGAGCATAGACATTACGAATTTCTCCGCTCCGGCTATTTCTAATCTTGACTCCTCTGACGGTGACGGTCTCCTTAATGAAATCTACAAATTCCCAGCCGGTCAGGATTTCCGCCCCATGCAGACGGGCATCAAGGATGTTTGCACTGACAAGTCTGAATGGGTCAATCGAGGCATCGGGAACTCTGACAGCACCCACTATGTCAGGATTCAATTCCGGCTCTTCGGCGAGGGCCTGCTTAGGGTCGATAGCTTCAGCCTTGATGCCTGCTGCCATGCAGGCCCCGATGAACTTGGCCTGGTAATCCAGCCCGTCTTCGGGAAGGGAGATGAAAAGGCCCCCGCAGGGATCAACGCAATTGGCTGCTATACGCCTGAGTATCATATTCTCCCCGATGCACTCGGCTGCCGATTCCCTATCGTTTACCGCGTAACGCGCCCCGCTGTGCAGCAGTCCATGGTTCCTCCCTGAGGCACCGGTGGCAATGTCGGAACGCTCGACAAGCAGGGTCTTGAGACCACGCATGACACAATCCCTGGCAGTGCCGGCACCCGTCGCCCCTCCGCCTATGATAATTACATCGTATTCCTTATTCATTGCAAGTCATTACAGATTCTTAAATCTCTCAACGAATTCTGGAAGTTCCCTGGTGATAATGACGGGACGCCCGTCTTTAGTCAGTACGCAATGGGTACTTTCGGCTGTGCAGACCAGCTTTCCGCCCACCTTCATTTCGTATACAAGGGTAAATTTGACTGGCCCTAACTCTTTCATATGCACGGAAACAGCGATTCTGTCGGGGAAAGTCGCCGGCTTGCGGTACCTGACTTCTATCGAGACGACAGGAGAAACATAGCCCATCTTCTCCAACATCTCATAGGGCATCCCGAGTTTTTCCATTGCATCGACCCGAGCCTCTTCCATGAAGCGGACGTAGTTGGAATGGTGCACGATTCCCATCGAATCGCACTCATAGACATTTACTTTGTGAATATATGGTGTGTCCATCGTATTAGAGTATACTTTCAAGCACAGCTGCAGTTCGCTCCACAGGCGCATCCTTAAGGAGAACAAGTTTGTCTTTATCAAGAAGATAAAGGGATGGGATAGCGCGGATGTGATAGAGACTGTCCTCACGAAGCACAAGCAGGGAATCAAAGCCGCATATCCATTTGGACGGATACTGCGGGAGATAGGCTCTCCACGCATCGATATCTTCATCTATATAGATGTTCACCACCTTCAGTCTGCCTTCCTGCTGGGCGTTTTCGATCGCAGGACTCGAGCCAAGCTCATCGATTATCGCCTTACAGGCATGACATCCGGGATTACTGAAGAAAAGCAGTATCCATTCCGCCTTCACGCCGTAGAGCCTGTGCTGCCTCCCCCTCGAATCTTCGAAGACGAAATCATTGGCCTTACTTCCAACGGCATTCAGGGCACAAAGCTTCGACAAAGCCAGGTTGGTATCGCCCCCAATGTGTTTAAGCAGAGCCCCATAGATATCCTCATCGCGATAAGGAGAGTTGGGATCGTAGAGATATTTGCGGGAGAAAACTCCTATCCTTTCAGGGTCTTTGTCATAGACGGAGTTAAGCGAGACTTCGCTGACGCTATGATTTACCCCCATAGCGAGTGCGGACCAATTGGCGAAGGCCTGTTCGGCCACTGCACTGTCAATCTGGGCAGAATAGTGATCCCAATAATGCTGAACCATGTATTCGTTTCGCTCAATCGGGTCCGTCATCATATTCGGAGGTACCGGCACTTCGAAACGCACTGGAGAAGAAGAAGCACGGCTTTTTGCAGACCTGTTGCCTGAACAGCTGGGGAGGAAGATAATAGCGCAAATCAGTAACGCCGCTGTACAAGTAATCCGGCCATAACGCAACCGCCTTGCCTTATTGTCAAGGGACACAAGCCGTTTGTCATTTCTTCTTCCAAGCATAGTTTCAGTGAATTGAGCGCTAATTTACCGATTTTTTACTGATTTCCATTCAAAAGCCCTGTTTTCGTGCAGGGCCCCGTAGAGAAGGACATATTTTCAATTGAGCACGGGATTTGCTAACTTTGGGCCGCGATGCCGCAAAGAAAAACTCATACAAAACATGGCGCGGGAATGCACTGGATAGTGTTCCTGCTTTTCGTGTGTTTCTCTCAGTTCGCCTTCGCACAGGGAAAAATCTACACCAAACGGGCTAAAATCGAAGATTTCCCGACCAAGACCACCAAGGTCGTACTGAGTGGGGACAGTATTCTGGACTTGGCCTTGAGGGAAGAGGTAAGAAGCCGCTGGAGAATCTCTCCCTTCGAATTTTGCGACAGCGATGAATATGAAAAAATCAGCGGAGACGACAGTTACTATTTTCTCTATCTTTCAGTAGACAAGACCTCCCTCGCTTACCTCACTCTTATGAAAGGCGGCAAGGGCCAGTCCTTTCTCGGAAAGGAAGGTTCGATTAGGCTCCTCAGCATTCCCTTCGCCCCTTCAGACCTTGCCACAGGCAGAGAACTGGTGTTTCTGCCAGCCCTTATTGACATAGTTCAAAACTATGTCGAAGAGGCAATTATAAGTGAGACTAAAAGCTACCTCGGGCTTGCAGCTTACAACGGAAAACTCGCAAAACAACGCACAAAAAAGATTTTCGTAGCGAACGAGGACCTTTGCAGGGCTATTCAGAAAGAGGAAGTACCGGCAGATGTAGCCCCAGGGATTGAAGCGGCGGATGACTTCACAGTAGACAGCCTTTTCAATGCCGGAAGTCGCAACGCCCTTATCGCCTTCTGCGTAGCTCCTTCTACAGTTTCACGAAGAGCGAGAAGCTATCAGTTCATTGTGGATGCACGGACACATGAATTGTATTATTATCATTCTCACTCATTTACAAAACCCGAGCAGAGGGGATTCTTGAAAAAGGAAATCAAATATATCCGTAAGGAACACGCCTACAGGAAGAAGAAAAAATGAAATACGGGCTTGGCAAGCATGGATTAGGCTATGTCGTCAGACAATCATCCGGAGAGGTTGCATACTGTTCTTTAAGCATAAATGGAGGGACAAGGGCCGAAATGGAGCTTCCGGAAGGGACGGCTCATTTCGTAGAACACGCTCTTTTCAGGGGGACCGAAGATAAGTCAGCGTCCAAAATCAATTCCTGCCTCGACAGACTGGGAGGGGAACTGAATGCCTACACCACAAAGGAAGAAATCGTCCTGCACGCCACGGTGCTCAAGGAAGACCTCGACAAAGCCGCATCCCTGCTGCTCGAGCTAGCGAGTCGGGCTACATTCCCTGAAGCGGAAATCGAAACCGAGCGAGGGGTCATTCGGGATGAGATTATTTCCTGCCTCGACAGCCCTTCGGATGACATCTACGACCGCTTCGAAAGCAGCTATTTCGAAGGCAGTAGCCTATCGCGACTAATACTCGGTACGAGGGAGAGCGTGGAAAGCATCTCCAGAAAGGAACTTAACGCATTCTACAGGAAATATTTCGTCCCCAGCAATATGGTATTGAGCATAGTAGCCCCATTTGCGGAAGATGAATTGACCGGCAAGGCACTCGAACTCGAAGACCGGTATTTTCACCAACCCTCCACCGCTCCCCTCTTTACTTCCCCAATCCCTGCAGAAGAAAAGAGTCAGGTACATGGCTTCGAGCTTGTCCAGGACAAGGGGATTCACGAAGCCAACTCAGTAATCGGAGCAGTGGCCCCTTCCCTTTACGGTAAGCAGGAGCGAATAAGTACCATTCTGCTTACGAACATACTGGGAGGACCGGCATCCAATAGCCTTCTTGGGGAAGAAATCAGGGAACGCAGAGGACTGGTATATGGTATAGAATGCGCCTACACCCAATATCGCGACCGTGGCCTTGTAAGCATTTCATTCGGTTGCGAGAAGAACAATCTCAAGCATTGCATAAAACTCATAAACAGAACACTGGACAGGGTCTGTACCAAGCCATTCAGCGAAAGGACTCTTAATGCCTACAAGCGACAGCTCCTCGGCCAGCTCGCCATCAGTGCCGACAGTGGCGAAGCACAGTGTCTATCTATGGGGAAGAGCCTGCTCTCCTTTGGAGAAGTTGTGCCGGAGTCCACGACAAGAGAACAGATTGAAGCTATCAGCGCAGAGTATCTTCGCAGCTGTGCAGAGAAGATATTCCACTCCGGTCACAGTTCGTGCCTAATCTACATTTAGTCCCATAATACACTGTGACGAAAATCAGACCAAGCGATTTTCGTCCCTAAAAGCATGGTTTCGTCACCAAAAAGGGCGTTTTAGTCACTTTTTGCGTGCGGAGGTGTATTTTTCTTGAGCGGGAGGAAAGGTCAGTGTACTTTTGCATTCGACAAAGCAAGAGATTAAGGCTTTGCCCGGTTAAAAAAGTAATCACCATGACTGGACTTAGAATGAGGCTTGACAACGCCTCGAACATATACCCTGCATCCCTCGGAAAGAAACACGCAGCCCTTTTCAGACTGAGCGTCACCCTGTCCGAAACCGTCAATGTCAATTACCTTCAGCAGGCCCTTGACAATACCATTGCCAGGATTCCTACTTATGGCTGCACCCTACAGAACGGGACTTTCTGGTGGTACCTCAAACAACTCCCCAAACAAGCTACAATCAGTCCGCAGGGTGGGCTATGCCCCATCGGCTACAAGTTTCACGGAGGCTTCCTCTTCAAACTTTCAGCTGACGGCAACAGGATAATCCTTGATACTTTCCACGCCCTTGCCGATGGCACTGGGGCGGAGACCTTCCTGCTCACCCTCACTGCCGAATACCTCCGGCTAAAATACGGGACCCAGACCGAATACAATTCCCTCGTCCTCAACCCTCGGGAACTTCCTTCAAAAAAAGAGTCCGAAGACTGTTTTTCAGACTTTGCCGGCAAGAAAGGCGCACTCGAACAAAACGACTCTGCCTACCATGTAAAGGGTCGCAAGGAAAACTACCGCATCCTGCATAACGAAAGGTTCGAATTAAGCAGCGATGAAGTCAGGGCTGCATGCAAGGAATACGGCTGCACCGTCACCGAACTGCTCACCGCTACCATGGTCTACGCCCTACAGGAAGTCTACCGGCACGACAAGCGCAGACGCAAAAACTCCTCGCTCAAAATCAATGTGCCGGTAAATCTGCGTAAAGTGTTTGGAGGCAAGACATTGCGCAACTTCTCCTCCTATGTCAATCTCGGCATAGATGTCAGTAACGGCTATATGGATCTGTCCCAAATCGTCAAAGTAGTTGCGGCCCAGAAAGCAAATCTCACCCTCCCTTGCGAATTGGAGAAGAAAATAGCAGCCAACGTCGGACTCGAAAACAATTTCGCCGTGGCCGCCATCCCGCTATTTATCAAGAAAAAAGTCATTGACGCAGTCTATAAGGTCAAGGGGGACAAATACTTCAGCCAGACCCTCTCCAATCTGGGACAAGTCAATCTGCCCGAAGGCCTGCTCCCTTATGTGAAAGAGATGGATTTCATCCTCGGAAGACAGAGGGGTAATGCCGGAGCCGCTACCTGCATTGGCTACAATGGCAGGCTCTTTCTGAATTTCAGCCGCAATATCGCCGAAGACGACTTCGAGAGTTATTTCGCTGACACGCTCAAGTCGATGGGGATAAAAGTAAAGCAGACCTCCGAAGAAATCGGAAGTCTGCCTTCAAAAAAGAGCCGTCGTCGCAGGAAGGGCTACTTGGCGGAGCCGGACTCGACGGACTTAACCATCTCCTCATTGGCGGAGATGTAAATCTCAACCCTGCGGTTCTGTGCACGACCCTCCACGGTGTCGTTGGAGGCAACGGGCTTATTGTATGAAAGTCCCTGTGCATAGAGATGAGAAGAATCCAAGCCGCATTTCACCAAGTAATTCTTCACCGCATCAGCCCTCTTCTGGGAGAGTTTCTCGTTGACCTCGGCAGAGCCGGTGTTGTCGGTGTGTCCGAGTACGGTGATGTCCGCGGTGGAACCGAGATCCTCGAGTTTCGAAGCGAACTCCTTGAGTGAAGTCTTGCTCTCATTGCTGAGAGTCGCAGAGTTGGTCGCAAAGAGGATTCCGCTGGAGAAAGTCACCTTAATGGCCTCGTAACCATTGGCATCGGTGATAGTCTCGACCTTGGCATTCTCTACGCTCTCAAGCTCCTTCGCTTTCTTGTCCATAATGGCCCCGATGGTGGTACCCGTGGCAGCTCCGGCTCCGGCTCCGATGGCAGCCCCCTTCAGAGCACCCTGTGAATCACCGGTAATCAGATAACCGATACCTGCCCCAACGGCAGCACCGGCGGTAGTCCCTGCAAGAGCCCCCTTGAGCGTGGAGCAGGACGGCAGCAGCACAAGAGCTGCAGCAGCAATTGCAATAAAAGCTTTTTTCATAATTCGAAATATAATTTAATAATTACGATACAAAAATTTGCTGCAAATATACGTAAATAAATTTAAGCTACAACCGCTCCGTTACTCACCGCTTCTTCGGGAGAAATCACGCGCATCCTGCCATCAGGCTCCTTGGCCATAAGAATCATCCCCTTGGACTCAATGCCGCGGATAACCCGGCTCTGCAGATTGGCAAGGACACAAATCTGTTTCCCTACCATCTCCTCCGGCTTGTACCACTGGGCAATACCGCTCACAATCACCCTCTTATCAATTCCGGTGTCAATCGTAAGCCTAAGCAGCTTCTCCGTTCCGTGCACCTTCTCCGCCTCAAGCACGGTAGCAGTACGGATATCCATGGACTCGAATTCCTCAAATTTGACCGTATCTTTCAGAGGAGGCACCGCAGACTTCTGCTCCTCGGCCAGTTTCTCCGCCTTAATCGCGGCAAGTTTATCCAATTGAGTCTGAATCTGGGCATCTTCGATTTTGTCGAACAGCAGATGCGCCTCTCTCAGCTGATGACCTTCAAGCAGGAGATTACAGCCACCAAGAGCCTTCCAGTCGGGGACATAATCCAGCATCCCGGCGAGTTTGTCAGCAGCAAAAGGAGTGAAAGGCTCAAATGCTATGGACAGATTCGCACATATCTGCAGGCAAATATTGAGAATGGTCGCAGTACGCCCAAGGTCGGTCTTGGCGAGTTTCCATGGCTCACTGTCGGAAATATACTTATTCCCAAGACGGGCAAATTCCATCGCATCCTTAAGAGCATCCCTGAAATGGAAGCCATCCAAATTCGCCTCAAGGCCAGCCCGCAGCAGGGGCAGCGCCGCAAGAGTCTCCCTGTCCATTTCGGATAAGTCACCCCTTGGGGGCACCTTGCCGGCAAAGTACTTCTGCGTCAACACTAATGCCCTATTGACGAAGTTGCCAAAAATCCCCACCAGCTCGGAATTGTTCCGCGTCTGAAAATCTTTCCAGCTGAAGTCGTTATCCTTGGTCTCGGGAGCATTGGCCGTGAGCACATAACGGAGCACATCAGCCTTCCCTGGAAAATCCCTGAGGTATTCGTCCGCCCAGACTGCCCATCCGCGGGAAGTGGAGATTTTGTCACCCTCGAGATTGAGAAATTCGTTGGCAGGAACATTATCCGGCAGGATAAAGCCATCCCCGTAGGCCTTTAGCATGGCAGGAAAGACAATACAGTGAAATACAATATTATCCTTCCCGATAAAGTGAATCAGGCGGGTATCTTCGCTCTTCCACCATTTTTCCCATGAATCGGGAAGCAGCTGTCTGGTATTGCTAATATAGCCAATCGGGGCATCAAACCACACATAAAGCACCTTTCCCTCTGCTCCTTCAAGTGGAACAGGGACACCCCAGTCGAGATCTCGGGTCACGGCACGCGGCTTGAGCCCTCCGTCCAGCCAACTCTTCACCTGCCCGTACACATTAGGCCTCCACTCTTTATGCCCCTCCAGAATCCATTCCCTAAGCCACTGCTCATAATCCTGCAAGGGCAGATACCAGTGCGTGGTCTTCTTCTTAATGGGTTTGGCTCCACTGAGCTTGGAATGAGGCTCAATCAACTCCTCGGGACTGAGGGTCCTGCCGCATTTCTCACACTGGTCACCATAGGCGTTAGGGTTGCCGCAGTTGGGACAAGTCCCCACAATATAGCGGTCCGCGAGGAAAACCTGGGCCTCGGGATCAAAATACTGCTCGGTCGTCCTTGTGACAAACTTCCCTTCATCATAGAGTTTTTTGAAGAACTCCGAGGCTGTCTCAGAATGGATTTGAGAAGAAGTCCTGCCATAGACATCGAAATTGATTCCAAACCCTTCAAAAGAGTCTGCGAGAATCTTATTGTACTTATCCACAATATCTTGGGGAGAGCAGCCGAGTTGACGGGCCTTAATAGTAATCGGCACCCCATGCTCATCGCTGCCACAGACGAAAAGCACATCTTCTCCTTTGAGCCGGAGGTAACGCACATAAATATCCGCCGGCACATAAACTCCGGCCAAATGACCTATATGCAGGGGGCCGTTGGCATAAGGCAGTGCGGCCGTCACAAGAGTCCGTTGAAATTTTTTCATTTTTTATGTATTTGACTTTCTATATTGCGTAGAATATTCTGCTTGACAAGCAGCCCTTTCATAAGTGTCAGCTGCTGCTCTCTGTCCGATGCCTGGGCAATGGACTTTTTGAGCGAGTCTGCCTCCTGTTTTAGCCGCTTGCAGGCGTACATCAGAATCGTCTTGGGAATGTAATTAACCAGCCATGACTCCTCGCTCATCAGCGAATCCGCAAAACTCTTCACGGTGATGTTGTATTTCTGAGATGCGAATTTAGCCGTAACGGCACGCACATCATCATCGGGGTTATCAAAGAGAGCAAGGACTGTTTCATCCTGACTCAAATCCTTATCCCTCGCAGCAAAATAGGCCTCATAAGTCTTGCGATAGGGAGTGTTGGACAACTTGGATCCGTCCGCCTCTATTGCTTCCCGAATGAATTCCGCCACCTGCATGGGGGGATTGCAGTAATAGGGCGAGTCAGTCGAAAAATTCATAGGCCGCTCCCCATAACGGAGCAGAAATGTCAGCAAATCCTCTTCGAGAGGAGCGAGTTCCCTGTTTTCCAGGACATATGGAACCGACTCTTTCTCACTCTCAAGTACAGGCCCCTGCTCAACGGCAGCAGCAGAATTACGCTGCTGCCGGCGCAACTCTTTCTCCCTCTCTTCCTGCGCCGCCTTACGGGTCCTGACAATACGATTGAAGATAATCTGGGATTCTATTCCAAATTTCGCGGAAGCCTCCTGCACATACACCGAACGCTGCACTGCATCCGGAATCAGGGAGATCAGATCAGCTATGTCATTTATCAGAGCCGCCTTCCTGTAGGGATCACCGGAAGCCTGCGCAAGCAGCAGGTCCGTCTTGAAACTTATAAAATCCTGCTCGTGCGAAGAGATAAAGTCATGAACCTCGGCAAGGGAGTGCTTCCTCCCAAAACTGTCGGGATCATCCCCGTCGGGAAGTACAACGATTCTCACATTCATCCCTTCGGGCAAGGCAAGGGCCGTGGCCTTTTCAGCAGCATGAATCCCGGCAGAATCCCCATCATACATTATAGTGAGATTGGAAGTAAAGCGGTGAATAATCTTCACCTGGTCAGCGGTAAGAGCCGTCCCGCAGGAGGCCACAACATTCTTCACCCCCAACTGATGCATAGTCACGACATCCAGGTTGCCCTCCACGAGTATACATCTGTCGAGACGGGCGATTTCACTTTTGGCGAAACAGATGCCGAGCAGGGATTTCCCTTTGATATATATCTCGGTTTCAGGAGAATTGACGTATTTAGCAGGATTGTCGCTACGAAGGGTCCTGCCCGAAAAGGCTATAACCCGACCCGACAAAGACAGAATCGGGAACATCACCCTTTCGCGGAAACGATCCGACAACGACCCGTCCTCATGTCGGGTAGCAAGACCTGCATCTATGAGGTATTCTTCCTTATATCCGGCCTTCAGCGCAGCTTCGATAAGGGAACTCTTCCCCGATGGAGCCCAACCGAGGTTCCACTCCGAAATCGTGGCATCCTCGACTCCCCGCGAATGGAAGTAGGCAAGTCCGACATTCCGGCCTTCTGCAGTAGAGAGTTGAGAGTTGTAAAACTTTGCGGCAAACTCACTCACAAGCAGCAGGCTTTCCCGCTTCTGTCGGCTCATAATCTCCTCGGCAGAGAGTTCTTCCTCCTGAATTTCAATGTGGTACTTATTGGCAAGGTGACGCAGGGCCCCCGGGTAATCAAGGTGCTCGTACTCCATCACAAAACCCACTGCAGAACCGGATTTCCCGCAGCCGAAACACTTGAAAATGCCTTTGGAAGGCGACACATAGAACGAGGGAGTCTTCTCGTTGTGGAAAGGACAACAGGCCACGAGGTTTGCACCGCGACGCTTGAGTGAAATAAAGTCGCCTACAACCTCTTCAATTTTTGCAGTATCGAGTATCTGACTGACTGTTTCCTGCGGAATCATTTCTTCCCCTCCCTACGAAGCCACCTCACAGAGGAACTTGATCCTCACCAACCGGATTTCGAGCTCGGAATAATCATTTCCAAGGGCCTTAAGCGCATCTTCCAACGAATCCGACTGAGCCTCATTGCGGAAATAATCCATGAGTTCGTCCACGATTTCCTTATCGATAACCCCAGAGATATAGTAATTGAGATTAAGGCGAAGGCCTGAAGACACGATGCTTTCTATCTCATCGAGCACATCGTCTTCGGTCAGGTCAAGGGAGGATGCAATATCCTCGAGCCGAAGCCGCCTGTCCACCATATTGATAATCTGAATCTTGGTAGATGACTTGCTCGGAGCGGCTTTCACAACCAAGTCTTGAGGCCGTTCCAACTCGTTCTCTTCCACATACTTTGCGATGAGTTTCACAAACTCCCCACCATATTTGCGGGCCTTTCCCTCCCCGACACCCTGACAATTCTTGAGTTCGTCTATAGTAATCGGATATAGAATAGACATGTCTTCCAGGGCAGGGTCTCCGAACAGAATCCACGGCTGGAGCGAAAGCCTGTGAGCAAGATCCTTGCGCAAATCCTTAAGCATCGAGAGCAGCACGGGATCTCCACCTCCGCCGCTACCCCTTGCGGGACCTGCAGAGTCATCATCCTCATCATCGGAAGAAGACGAATCCAGGTCATTTTTGAAAACCCTGTCTTCCACAAGATTAAGCGGCCAGGGACTGTCCAGGAACTGCTTGCCAAGAGGAGTTGCGAAAATCAGCCCATAAGACTCGATTTCCTTATCCAAGAGATGCATAATGAGACCCTGATGTATGACAGTAGCCCAGAATTTGACAGAATGCTCCGCCCCTGCCCCGAAATACTTGAGCTTATCGTGCCCGTAACTCTTCACCATCGCCGTATCTTCCCCGGCGAGAATGGCGGCCAGGTGATCCAGCTTGAAATGTTCCTTGAGAGAAAGTATCAGACGGATGACCAGCTTCATCTCAACCCTGCCGTCGAAGGTCTGCTTGGGATGCAGACAGTTGTCGCACATGCCACAGTTGTCCTGAGGGTAATCTTCGCCAAAATAGCCAAGGAGAAGCCTGCGCCTGCAATCACTCGACTCGGCATAGGCCACTACCTCATTGAGAAGCTGCTTCCCGATTTCCTGCTCGGATACGGGCTTACCCCTCATGAATTTCTCCAATTTCTGGATGTCCTTGTAGCTGTAATAGGTGATGCAACGCCCTTCTCCCCCATCCCTGCCGGCTCTTCCGGTCTCCTGGTAATAGCTCTCGATACTCTTGGGGATATCGTAATGGATTACAAAGCGAATATCCGGCTTGTCAATCCCCATCCCGAAAGCAATCGTTGCCACAATCACATCCACATCTTCCATTAGGAAGCGGTCCTGATTCTCGGTGCGGACCTTGGCATCCAAGCCGGCATGATAGGGAAGAGCCTTAATCCCGTTAATCTGCAGAAAACTGGCCATTTCCTCAACCTTATGGCGGCTAAGACAATATACAATCCCCGACTTTCCCGGATTGGAGCGAATGAAACGCACGATGTCTTTCTCTGCATCCACCTTGTCTTTCACTTCGTAGAAGAGATTGGGGCGATTGAACGAAGACTTGTACACCCGGGCATCCGGAATCCCAAGGGTTTTGAGAATATCACTCTGCACCTTAGGTGTCGCCGTCGCAGTCAGGGCAATTATCGGGGCCCGCCCAATGGTATCAATCACGGGGCGAATCTTTCGGTATTCGGGTCTGAAGTCATGCCCCCATTCTGAGATACAATGCGCCTCATCCACGGCATAGAAAGAGATTTTGACAGTCCTGAGAAAGGCTACATTCTCTCCTTTTGCCAAGGATTCAGGAGCCACATAGAGAATCTTGGTGCGTCCTTCCTGTACATTCTTCCTGACAGTCTCAATCTGCTGACGCGAGAGGGATGAATTGAGAAAATGTGCAATACTCTCGTCCCCTGAGACAAAACCCCTAATTGCATCTACCTGATTCTTCATCAGGGCAATAAGTGGGGAGATTACAATCGCGGTCCCTTCCATGAGAATGGCAGGGAGCTGATAGCAAAGGGACTTTCCTCCACCGGTCGGCATCAGCACAAAACAATCCTTACCGGAAATCAGGTCGGTAATTATCTCTTCCTGATCCCCTTTGAAAGAGTCAAACCCAAAGAAATCCTTAAGTTTTTTGCGGATGGCAAGCGGTGAAGTGTCCATGATTGTCTGTCAGAATGTGTGTATCGCTAAACCGGAACGCAACTTTGGCTCAAACCAGGTTGTTTTGGGCGGCATAATTTCACCGCTGTCGGCTATGTCGGTTATTTGCTTCATTGTCACAGGATACAGGGCAAAGGCGCAGGCCATCTCGCCACTGTCGACCCTGCGCTGTAGTTCTTCAAGCCCCCGAATACCCCCAACGAAATCAATTCGATTGTCGGTGCGCAGATCCCCAATCCCGAAAATCGGTCCGAGTACATGTTTTGTAAGGATATTGACATCGAGTACCCCCTGCGGGTCGTTATCATCACAGGTCCCGGCAAGAGCCTGGAGAGGATACCACTTCCCCCCGAGATACATGCTGAAATGATGCAGGCCTCGCGGGTGAACGGGCTCATCCTGAGCGGGACCAATCACGAAATTCGCAGATAAAAGCTCGAGCAATTCTTCAACGGAGTGTCCATTGAGGTCCTTGAGAACCCTGTTGTAATCCAGCACCTTGAGCTGATCCTCGGGGAAGCAGACGGCCATAAAGTAATTGTACTCCTCTTCGCCGGTATGGCGGGGATTCTGCCTTGCAAGCTCGAGCCCTACCCTTGCTGCAGCGGCACTCCTGTGATGCCCGTCGGCGATATAGAAAGCATCCACCTTATCGGCAAAGAGAGCACTTACTCTCCCGATGACAACTCTGTCCCGAATAACCCAGAATCTGTGGCCGAAACCATTTTCGTCGACAAAGTCGTACTCGGCAGGGCCGGCACTCACGGAATAAAGTATTTCCGAGAGTTCGTCTATACTCTTGAACGCGAAGAAGACAGGTTCGATATTGGCCCTCTGAATCAGGACATGCTTCATACGGTCTTCTTCCTTATCCTTGCGGGTCAGTTCATGCTTCTTAATGCGCCCCTGCAGATAGTCAAGCGAATCAGCGCATAGCACAAAGCCATACTGGGTGCGATTCCCCATCGTTTGGGCATAGACATAATAGTAAGGCTCGGAATCCCGCACAAGCCAGCCCCGTTTCTGCCATAGGGCAAAATTCTCCACAGCCTTGTCGTATACCTCTGGGGCATGTTCGTCGGCAACAGGCTCGAAATCGATTTCCGGCTTGGTAATATGCAGAAGGGATTTCTCCCCCGCCATATTCTTGGCTTCCTGAGAGTTGAGTACATCGTAAGGAGGTGCGGCGACCTCGGTGACGAGATCACGCGGCGGACGAAGAGCGGCAAAAGGTCTGACTTTCATAACACTCGTTTCGCCAAAATTCTGATTTTTATAGAGATGTGCGTGTCTGGCGAAACTTTCCCACGCACATGAACAGACATCAATTACTTATTCACTTGAAACCTGGTACAGCCGTCGGCAAAGTAGGCGACAATCTGCTTCGCTGCGGCCAGGGCCGCATTGACATTGGCTTCTGCAGTCTGGGCTCCCATTTTCTTGGGAGTGGCGAAGACCCGCAGACCGAATTTCTCCTTCAGCAGGGCGTAATTGTCCGGAGCGACATCGGTAATATATTTGAGATCCTCCCTTTCCCCGAGAGCTTTGAGCAGCCCATCCTCATCAATCACCTCCTTGCGGGCGGTATTAACTAAAGTAGCCCCCTTGGGCATCGAACTGATGAGCTTATAGCCAATGGAACGGACAGTCTCCGGAGTCGCGGGAATATGGATGCTCACATAATCAGAGCCTGCATACAGTTCTTCTACACTTTCCACCGCTTCAGCTCCGCCTGAGCGTATCTGCTCATCGCTGAGGAAGGGATCCACGGCGCGAACCTTCATCCCAAGTGCAGCCGCCTTGCCTCCAACCAACCGTCCCACATGTCCGAAAGCCTGAATCCCGAGGGTCTTCCCAAGGATTTCACTGCCTGTTGCGGGAGTAAACTGGTTGCGGGCCATAAATATCATCATCGCGATGGAAAGCTCGGCCACGGCGTTGGAGTTCTGCCCGGGGGTATTCATCACCACAATGCCCCTCTCGCTCGCCGCCTGAAGATCCACATTGTCGTACCCGGCACCGGCTCTAACCACAATCTTAAGCTGAGGAGAGGCATCCAGCACCTCAGCATCCACCTTGTCAGAGCGTACAATCAGGGCATCGGCCGATGACACCGCTTCGAGAAACTGCGACTTGTCAATGTATTTTTCAAGTACTGCAAGGGTGTACCCGGCAGCATCAAAGGTCTGCCTAATCCCATCAACGGCCGTCTTTGCAAAAGGCTTTTGAGTAGCTAATAAAATCTTCATACGTGCAGTTTTTCAAATTCCTGCATCACAGCAGTAAGGGCATGGACATCTTCGAGAGTACAGGCGTTGTAGATAGAGGCGCGGAAGCCACCCACACTGCGGTGTCCTTTAATCCCGACTATATCGCGCTCTGAAGCAAAGGCTACAAACTCGTCCTGAAGGGACTCCCTGCCTTCCGCCATAACGAAAGTCACATTCATAATCGAGCGGTCTTCCTTCCGGGCAACACCCCTGAAGAGAGAGTTGCGGTCAATCTCGGCATAGAGCATCGCTGCCTTCTGCTCATCGTTCTTCTGCATCTGCGCAACTCCGCCCTGCTCCTTAATCCAATGCAGGGTCCTGTTCATCACATAAATGGGACCTACAGGAGGAGTATTGTACATCGAGCCCTTGTCGATAGCCACCTGCAAGTCCAGGATGGTGGGCACATGGCGGCTGACCTTACCAAGCGAATCCTTACGTATAATGGCAAAGGTAACCCCTGCAGGGCCCACATTCTTCTGGGCTCCGCCATAAATCACCGCATACTTTGATACATCCACCGGACGGCTCATTATATCCGAGGACATATCGGCGATAAGAGGCACCGGAGAGTCAATATCCCTGCGAAGTTCCGTACCATAGATAGTATTGTTCGTGGTGATATGGAAGTAATCGACATCCGCAGGAATAGTATAATCCTTGGGGAAATAACTGTAATTCTTATCGGCGGAAGAAGCGAGGGCATAGGCCTCACCCACTTCCTGCGCGGCTTTAAGGGCCTTATGTGCCCAGACACCGGTGTCCAGGTAGGCAGCCCCGGTCTCAAGGTAGTTGAGTGCAACATACAGGAACTCAAGGGAGGCTCCGCCCGAGAGAAACACCACCTCGTAGTCATCGGGAATGGCGAGGAGTTCTTTCCACAGGGCCCGCGTTTCATCCATGACTTCACCCCAGCCCTTGGAACGGTGAGAAATACTTAGCAGGGAGACTCCCGTCCCCTTAAAGTCTCTAATTGCATCGATGGTCTGGTCTAGAACCTGCTGAGGGAGCAGACAGGGACCGGCATTGAATACATGTTTCTTTCCCATAAGAATTATTAAATAAACGAATAGTGAAAGTTAGATATAATTTTGATTCTTTGCAAGAACTCTTCGCGAAGTGAATCTCTTAATCTCAATTCAATCTCACAAGTCCCGGCAAAATTCTTTTCCCCTTGAGGGAGATTCATTTCCTTGATAAGGGTCATGACCAGTGGCAACGCTTCATAAGGGAACTCCGCCTTCACCCACGCTCCGGATGATTTGACGATGCGGGGAGCCTTGGCAAGAGCAGCTGCAGTAGCACTTCTATAGGCATTAATAAGGCCCGGAACTCCCAGCTTAATCCCGCCAAAATATCTTACCACCACTACAGCCACATCGCTAAGCCCTTGAGAATCAATCTGAGAAAGTATAGGCCTACCGGCGCTTCCAGCCGGTTCCCCATCGTCACTGGCGCGGAAAAGCTTCCCCCCAAGGCCTATCCGATATGCAAGGCAATGGTGACGGGCATCGTGGTATTCGCTTCGAAGCCGCTCTAAAAGAGCTTTAGCCTCTGTCTCACTTTCAACAGGCTGCGCAAATGCGACAAAGCGGCTGCCGCGGTCTTTGTAAAGGCCTTCGGCAGCAGAGGCTATGCTCCAATACTGGTCATTTGCAAGCGAATCCATCCCCACGAAGATAACAAATTCACGGCTCAATGACAAATGAATATTTGCTTACTCCGTAGCCGGCCCAGAGTCCGAGCCCTCCTTCAATATTGGATTTGAGGGAAAGCGTGGCCGGATAGAAAGCAGAGGAGGAGAGCATCTGCGAACCGTCAAAATCCTTCCAGTACTGATATGCAGCCTCATCCATGGTGCAAAGTTTCACTTCGAGTCGCGTACCTTCCTTGTAATAAGGCGAATAGGAGGAGAATGACAAGCCAAGAGGACGGAAAAGTTCAATCTCGGCATCTTCGAGGGTCAGATTCTCATCGCTCAAAACCCCGAGTAGAGCAGGTTGAAATTGAGTCTCGCCTTCTTCCCTTACAAACAGCCGGTATCTGTCGCCTCTTGAAGGGGGATCCTTGAAATGAACCCAGACCCTGCAGAGGCTATCAGCGATACTTTCCACACTGACGCTGTCGATTGGCACGGCAACAGGTACAGTTGTCACTGCCTCAACCCTCATCCCTGCATAGGAAACCTCCAGGTGATATGTTTTCCCTTCTTCTCCTCTCATCGACCACTCCGTATAGACATAGGGTGGGAAGACAGTCCCGTCCCGATGACCGATCAGAGTGCTGCCATCTACCCTGACATCGGCCCATCGCACTACCAGAGCCTCCAAATCGGCCGAATCCACAGCCTCCTCACTGACAGGAAGATTCAGCGTAACGCTCACTTCAGGATGCTCCCCAGATCCGATTCTCCCATCAATGACGAGCATCCTTTCACTCAGAGGAAGGGGCCTTTGGCAGGAAAAGAAAACCAATGGAACTACTGCCCAAACCGCTTTCTTCATAGCAGTTCAAGTCTAAAACCCACAGTAGGCAGCAGTCTCAAAAACGACTTATTGGGCCGATATGACAATTCCCCACCACTTGCATGCAGCGACCATGAATAGTAATTTGGGCTGTTAAGAGCATTGTAAAGAGAGAAATTGAGCCAGCCACGACCCCAAGAGAATTCGAAACAATTCCAATTCACCCCCGCGTCCACCCGAAAATATGCGGGAAGCCTCGCAGAATTAAACTCTCCATACTCAGCCATCACCCTGCCAGAAGCATAATAGAGGGAAGTAATTGGAGTAAACGGAGTTCCACTTGCCAGAATCATATCCGCACTCAGTTCGATGCGGCCCTTGCGATAAAGCAGCACGGCATCGGCTTCGTGAATTCTTTCATGGCTCGAAGAAAACCAGCCTTCGACCTTTTCAGAAGACGGGAAAAACCTTAATGAGCGTCCGTATGCATAGTTCAGCCAGCCGGTAAGGGGGCCCCGAAGAAGCGAAAGCATCAGGGAGCCTCCATAGTTAAACCCGTCTCCATGAAGCAGATTATCAGCTAAAGCCCAATCTCCCGAAAGTAGCCCAACTGGGGTTGCAGTGTACTCGAGCTGGCCAGAAAGTCTTTTAACATAGGCATTTACACTTAGCTGCCACCTGCCAAAGCGCTTAATACAGTCGGCGGAAGCGTAGAGGGAGCCTTGAGGGTCCGAGTATTCCCCGGGCAGCAGCCAGAATTCGAGTGGCATGGCCGTACCTGCAAAGCCGGTCTGAGAGAGAAACTGATGCCTGATTCCCACTTCCCCCTTCAGGGAAGAAGTCATATCGGGGGTCCACAAAAGCGTCATATAGGGGTCTGCACAGATATAGTTCCACTCCCCGCGAAGAAGGACAGGACTGCGAAGCCCTGGGGTAAGGAGCAGACTCCTGCCAAGTGCCAAAGGATAGGAGACTTCAAAAGCCAGTTCCAAACCCTTCTGTACAAGATCTTCGGAGGTCCCTGTAAGCGGTCTTACATCATGATAAACCGCCTCTGCCTTCATGTTGAAAGGCCCTGGATTCCAAGCCAGGGTATATCCGGCAGAGGAAATGCCGCTTGGAAGAGAAAAGGAGATACTCTGCTGTGAAAAGTCACCCCGAAGAAAAAAGTCACTGAAATAGAGACTTTGAGCGAGAGCATCGTGCTGCCAGGTGGCAAGGGCAGTGAGATTGCCCCAGCGTGAAGCAATGGCGGAGAAAAAATCTTCACTTCCAAGCATCCCGTTATCGCGGCCACAATAGAAACTCAAAGAGAGTTCATCCCTCGAAGATAATTGACTGATACAACTGATATTAAGGTCCCCGAAACCATAGTCCAGGTCAAGAGCGTCTCCTATCGGCGGGATGTATAAAGAATGTCGAAGGCCAAGGGAAATCGAACTTCGTCCGCTGAGCGGCACCCTCAAATTGGCTGAAGCGATAAGGGGTGAAAGAGAAGCATTTCCCCCGAGTAAAGTGTCAGGCGAAGATGGCAGGTTCATGCTCAAACGCCCTCCAAGTCGGGAAACGCCTCTCCCCGCCGAATCGTATGAGAGAGATTCGAAGTGATCGGGATTAAAGGCAGAGAAAAGCCCGAGCAGGTGTTTTGCCCCATACACTGGGGCATCCCCGATAGAAATCATGGTCTGGGAGGCTTCAGCCCCCATCACATGTACTCCCAAATCGAGTTCAGAAGAAGTCTGCACCCCCGGGAGAAAGGCTACAGCCCTTAACGGATCGGAACCGCCGAAAGCATTGGGAAGGGACCTGAAGACGGGGGCGGACAGATTAGCTCCACCCGTTTGCATCCCCTTAAGCAGAGGCGCTACCCTCCAGCTTCTCACCCTGGCCCCTTCGAGCGTATCGGTCTGAGCCTGTACAGGCACAAAGAAAAGCAGCATCAAAGCAATGCAAAGAAGCCTTGAAGAGATGCTGCGTATCATAATTATTCAGCAGGGAGGAGCTCTGCAAAGGATTGAAGCAGGTCATCCCAAGCCTTGATTACTTCAGAGAAATCTTTTTCATTGAAATAATCGGCAATGGCAAACCTTCCTCCATCCGTGCCTTCACCCTTTGTGAAATCTATCACAGGTATGATTTCGTAGTAACACGTCCCGCTGATTTCATCATGAAATTCTGTCGGATAGAAAGCAAGTGATGCCTGACGGGTACCGCTCCCGAAGAACAGTCCGATATCCACATAAGAGTTAATCTGCTCGCAAAGAGCGAGATTGTATTCGTAACCCTGATATTCGTCTCCGGAAAGGTCATCGACAGAGGCAAGGAGAGCATACAACTTGTCATATTGGATACTCCCCATAACCTGCACTTTCCCGAGCATATCTGCATCCACGAAAATGCTTTCAACCCCTGCCTCCCCCGTAGACGTGTCTACATGGTAGCAATTAAGGGTAAATTCGCCTTGCAGGACACGGGCCTTGTCCTTGGTGTATTCGGCGGCGAGAAAAGCTTTGGACCCATCTACCCCGAACTTTGTAATATCGAAACTGTAAGCCCCGACCTTTACCCCTTGCGTAATCGAACCTGTGGCTGCAATGGCTGCATCCACATCCAACTCGTCATTGTGAACAATAGCTGAAGGGGTGTTGAGGCTTGCCGTGAGCCCGAAGACGCAGACCTCTTCCCCATTGAGCAGGAAGCTGAGATTCATGGTCTCAGGCACATCCGCATTGATGTAGCCGTTCTGTACCTGGCGGTTTGTCACAGTCGTATAGACAGGATTGCCTTCAGCGTCCTTCCCCTGATAATCCTCTGTCCATTCATCGGCGATGTAATCTTTCCATGTGGCGACCTTGACAGTAGATACCTTATCAGAGACAGTGAGATTAATGGTCACCGTCCCCCCTTCTACAGGAACCACGAAAGTGAGGTAATTCTCTTCTTCCCTGGTCCAAGTCCCAGCGGAGCCAAGGGTAAAGCGCCCTGTGAAAGGTGCAAGAGTATAGAGGGCCTTGACATCAATGCTATGCAGGACAACGCCATCGACCGTGTCTACCGCGGTCTCCACCATTTCTGACATCTTCTCTATAAGACCGGAAGCCCACTGCACAAGAGTCCCGGTATCGGAAGCATCAAGAGCCTCGCTCACCTCAGAGAGAGTCTTAACGGCGGGCGCAAAGTCGTTGGCATCAATGGTCTGTATAGCATCAAGAGTGGTGTCCTCTATGATTTGCCTGGAGTCTTCAGGGCTTTGAGGCTCATTATTCTTATTCTTATTACAGGAAGCAAACAGCGCAAGAGAAAGCGCAAGAGCGGCAATTATCTGCCGATTGTTAATCTTTGTTTTCATCTTCGTCATATATTTGTTCTTCTTCGCCTTCGGAATCTTCATCCTCGTCTTCATCATCCTCATCATCGTAGTCATCGTAGTCATCCGGTAGTCTGCGTTTTTCTTTCGGGAGGTCTTCAAAGGCCACATAACCCGCATCGAATTCAGCAGGAAGCGGTCCTTTGGAATCCGGGAGCAGGACAATCGGAGAGTCGGAGAGCCCGTCAAGCGTCTCTTCCACAGTAAGTATAACTTTTTTGCGGGCTTTAGTATCGTAGAAATACTCAAAGGAAACAGCTCCCGCCTTAAGCGCTTTTTCCAGACTGATATCATCTACCACCCCATAGCCGAGATCGACAAGGGCGTAACGGGCAATGATGTTGCCGTCTTCTGCCAAAGCCTTAAACAGAATTGGCTGATCCATAGGGAACTCGAGGTCGGACTGCAGTCTCTTGTGAAATTTGTACAGAGAGTTGGAAGAGCCAGCCTCATAAAGTCTGTAAAATCCCTTCAGACCGGGGAGTGTAACACGAATTTTGTAAATCATAGCGCTAAAATACAAAAAAGTCTTTATCCAAGATACATTCAATACAAAAGCCGGCGCCCCACATTCGGGCATCCGGCTTTCAAAATCAGGTCTCAATCGGCCTTGAGATAGCCTACAGGCTACTTTTTGGCATCAGCAGGAGCTTCAACTTTCTTCCCAACTTTCTCAAGGGACACATTGAAGATAAGGGTGGCGCCAGGCTCAATACCGCCCTGCATCTCACCTCTGTCTCCATAACCGAGAGCTGCGGGGACATAGAGTTCAATCTCTCCCCCTTCTCCAATCAGAGCAAGACCTTCCTGCCAGCCTTTGACAACGCGGTTAAGAGTAAATTTGGCCGCATCGCCGTCAGCCTCGGTCTGGTCGAAGACAGTTCCATCGAGGAGTTTCCCCTGGTATTTCACCCATACGGTATCGGTCGCCTCCGGATGCACATCGTTACCGGCTGCGACAATCTTATACTGCAAACCCGAAGGGGTTGAGAAGACTCCGTCTTTCTTGGCATTGGAAGCGAGGAATTTCTCTTCTTTCTCCTTATTGGTGTAAAGCGTGTAGTTACGCCTGTTCATAAGGTAGTCGTTGAAGAGTTCATTCATCGTGTTGGGGTCGACATCGAACTGCTCGGTGAACTCAGGATCCCGCATATTGCCTTTGGCATTGATGAAATCATTCATCCCCTTACGGATCTGCGAATAATCCAAATCTCCGAAATTGTAGTTCTTGATGAAGCTGCCGAAGTTAATGCCAACGAGGTAGCTGACATCCTTCACCTGTTTGCGAGTCGGCACAAAGTCCTTGGCCGTCTTTTCCACGGGCACCGCTTCATCTTTAGCCTCCTCCGTAGCCTCGGTCCCGTTATTCTTTGACGAGCAGGCTACCAGCGCAAGTCCCATTGCAAGGGCTGCAAACCATTTTGAAATTTTCATAACTCATGTTTCGCAAGTGATTAAATTATTATTATTCAAAGATTTGTGCGCACTTGCGAAACCCTCTCACGCACAATCTTTTGTTTCAATGTTGCCCCTCCCCCTAAATCCCCCTGCCTCAAGCGGGGAACTTGGTCGCTACTTCGTAGCTCCATACATTGGATGTTTCGCAGATGCGAAACTCGAGTTCATAATATACAGTGTTTTTATAATTCCCAGGCGAGAGCCGAAGCTCCGAGAATAGCCGCATCGGATTCCTTGAGCTGAGAGAAGAGCAGTGCAACCTTCCCCTTCCACAAATCAAGCAAATTGGCATTCATCGCATCGAGCGTAGGCTTGTAGAGGAATTCCTTGGAGCGGGCAAGTCCACCAAAAAGCACGATAGCTTCAGGTGCAGAAAATGCCACAAAGTCGGCAAGCGAACGTCCAAGAATGGTGCCAGTGTAGTCAAAAATCTTCAGGGCAAGTTTATCTCCCTCTTTAGCCGCTTCATATACATCCTTCGAGGTAATCTTGTCGAGATTGCGAAGCAGGCTTGGGGTATCCGACATATCCAGCCACTCACGGGCGGTACGGGCCACACCGACTGCCGAGCAGTAAGCCTCGAGGCAGCCGGTCTTGCCACAGCCGCATAGCCGGCCGTTGTGTCTGACAGCACAAGTGTGTCCAAGCTCTCCGGCGAAACCGTCATGCCCATAAACCACCTGTCCGTTAATCACAATTCCGCTGCCAACTCCGGTCCCGAGGGTAATCATGATGAAATCCTTCATCCCCTTGGCTATGCCGTAGGTCATCTCTCCGACGGCAGCCGCATTGGCATCATTGGTAAGCGACACGGGAAGTCCGCCAAGAGCCTTGGTAAGCATTTTAGCGAAAGGCACAGCCTCATCCGCAGCCCACACGAGATTAGGGGCTTTCTCTATCACTCCGGTATAGTAGTTGCCATTTGGAGCTCCGACTCCGACTCCGCGGATTTGCCCTTCCTTGCCGGATTTGGCAATAAGCTCCTTAATGGCGATTGAGAGCGTAGTGATGAAAGCCTGTGCATCCTTATCGCTGTCGGTACGGATTACGCTCTGCTGGAGGACAGTGCCACGGGTGTCCACAACGCCGATCTTGGAGGTCTGGCCTCCTACATCGACTCCGATTACATATTGCTTATCCATGGTCCTAGTCTACCTTGATGTCCCTGTTGACATTCCTGCTGCCCCAAGCTGCGTAGAATACGAGATAGAGCAGGCAGACAATCAGCAGCCAATAACTGTTGAGCGACCCCACATGGTCGGCAAGCAGATTCTGGAAGAACGGGATAATACCGCCACCACAGACGAGAGTCATGAAGATACCCGAAGCGGCAGCTGTATATTTGCCGAGGCCTTCAGCAGCGAGGTTGAAGATCGAGCCCCACATGACGGAAGTGCAAAGCCCAATTGCAGAGACAAATACAAGTACAAGCGGCTTGCCGAACACATCAACGCTTTCAGGGACGAAGATAATCCCTAGGACGAGCAGGATAGCTGCGCCCGAAGTCCAGAGAAGCATAGACTTACTGCTGACCTTGGCTCCTACGGCACCGCCGATAAGACGGCCTATCAGCATGCAGAACCAGTATGCTCCTACGAACGAACCGGCAAGTGCAGGACTGATAGTCTCGGAGAAATACACATTAGCAGTGTTGGGAACGCCAACCTCGATACCTACATAGAAGAAGATGGCAATAGCGCCAAGCACAAAGTGACGGAAGGACAGGGGGGAATGAGGGTCTTTTGCGACCTTGCCGGAAAGCCTGGCGGCCTTTTCCGCGGCAGTCTCCATATGAGGCTCAGGGATGGGGGTAAGAGCTATCACGAGAGCAGCAATGGCAAAGATGGCCATGGCGATAATCATCACAGGAGCAGCCTTCGATACAGTTGCATTCTGTATGCTGCCTCCAACGAGCCAGCCGACAAAGATAGGAGCAATGGTGCCGCCGATGGAATTGCAGCAACCGCCGAACTGTATGAGCTGATTACCCTTGTTTCCGCCGCCACCGATAGTATTGAGCATCGGGTTGACGACGATGTTGAGCATGCACATCGAGAAGCCGGCGACAAAAGCTCCAGCCACATACACTGCAAATGACTCCACATAGCCCGAGAGGAACTGAATACCTACACCCACAAAGCCAATAGCCACTGCGAGCAGGGAGGTAAACTTATACCCTTTCCTCTTGAGAATGATTCCTGCAGGGATACCCATACAGGCATACGCGATAAAGTTGGCGAGCGAGCCGAGTTGAGACAGGGCCTTGCTTGCTCCAAACTGATTGGTGACGATAACGCCCATCGAACCTGCAAGATTCGTCACGAACGCAATCATAAAGAAGAGCGCGAACATCACGATGATTACAGGTAGATTTTTGTTCTTTGCCATAATGATTATTTAGAATTAGTTAAATTTTCGTACACGTCTGAAGCCGGCGGCTAATCGAGAGCGGCAAGGTTCTGCGGATTATCGAGCACTTTGCCTTCCGGAGTGAAGGCGTAGGCAATGCGATCCGCAAAATGCTTCTCGACTTTCCCTCTAACAACCTTGGAAGTGGAATTCACAAGCCCGTTCTGGCTCGTCCAAGGCTCCTGGCAGACTACGATGGCAGCCGGCAACCACTTTTCAGGGAAGACACCTGCGTGCTTTCCGCCGGGACGATAGCTGTCCACATCAGCCTGAATCAGAGCCAACTGCTTCTTCTTATCATCTCCGGCAGCCTCTTTCAAGGCTTCCTTATTGGGGTCGAGAATGACGATGGTATAAGGGCTCTGGTTGTTGTAGAGAATGACATTGTTGATATACTTGGATGTGACGGCCAGATTGTCCTCATAGCCCTCTGGAGAGTACTTCTCCCCATCGGAAGATATGAGCAGGCTCTTGAAGCGTCCGGTCACATAGAGATAGCGGGGATCATCCTTGCAGATATAGCCGCGGTCTCCGGTGTGAAGCCAGCCGTCAACGACAGTTGCGGCAGTCCCCTCCGGATTCTTCCAGTAACCGGCCATAACATTCTCACCCTTGATGCAGATTTCACCGGTGACTCCGTAAGGCACTTCCTTTCCGTCCTCATCGAGAATCCTGGTCTCCATAGGCTGCACGAGACGGCCCGAAGAGCCGAAACGGGCGTGCCCCTTGGAGTTGGCGCAGATAATGGGAGTCGCTTCCGAAAGGCCATAGCCCTGGAAGGTCGGCATCCCGATGGCGCAGAAATATTTCTGAAGATCGATGTCAAGCAGGGCTCCGCCTCCGACGAGGAATTTCATCCTGCCGCCGAAAGTCTCACGGACTTTCTTGAAGAGAATTGCATCGTAGAACTTCACAAGAGGCCATCTCCACCAGTCCTTCCCGCCACGGTTGTAGTATTCCTTGTAGTATTTGATGTTGTTGTTGAGGGCGCGATTGTAGAGTTTGACCACCTTGGGGCCTTTCTTCTTGATTCCGCCCTCGATGGCTTTCTTGAAACTGCGGCTGATGGCGGGCACGGAAAGCATTACCATCGGGCGCACCTCCTTGAAGGTAGGCATCATATTGCGAAGTTGCTCGCGCGGGCTCTTCCCGGGCACAAAAGCAATACTTCCGCCATGACTCATCATGGTGTAGAAGCCGGCCACATGGGCAAAGCAGTGATCAAGAGGGAGAATAATCAGCATGACATCGCCCCTGTCCACACTAATCACACTCGCACCCTGTTCCACATTGGCCGTGTAATTGCGGTGGGTAAGCAGAATACCCTTGGGGTCCGCCGTAGTGCCGGAAGTGTAACTGATGTTGGCATAGTCATCAGGACCCACGGAAGCCATCCTTTCTTCAAGCTTACCGGGGTTTTCAGCGATGAATTTCTCTCCCATCTCGCGGAGGGTCTTGATATTCATCTCATTGTCTTTGAGGGGAATATCATCGAGAACGATGACCTTCTCCACCTTGGGGCACTGGTCGATTACGCGCCTCACTTTCTCAATCTCCATCTCGGAGGCCACCACAAAGCGGGAGTCAGAGTGATTGATACGGAAAGTAAGGTCGTGGTCGGATTCGAGCCTGTAGGAAAGGGGAACATTTACACCGCCCGCAAAAAGGATACCGAGTTCGGTGTAGATCCACTGGTTGCGGCCTTCGGCAATGAGGGAGACTTTGTCACCTTTGTTAAGACCGAGGGCAATGAAACCGGCCCCGTAGATGCGGCCTTCTTCCCAAGTTTTCTTAAAGGAAGTCTCAGTCCATTCTCCGCCTGTTTTCTCGCGGAGGTAAGTTTCGTCGCCGTACTTGTCTGCGTACCGCTTGACGAAATCAATGATTGTGATTCTTTCTGCCATAATTCTTGTTATATTGTATTATTTCCTGTTATCCATGGGACCGAAAAGTCCGAAGAGACGGGCATCAATCATGTCCGTGAGCTTGTCGAAATCCTCGGGATTGTTGCCGAATTTGACATGGTCGGCATCCACAATCAGCAAATTGCCATCGTAGGATTTGATCCAGTTCTCGTATTTTTCATTCAGACCGGTGAGATAGTCGATGCGAATACCCTTTTCGTATTCGCGTCCGCGTTTCTGAATCTGATTTACGAGATTGGGGATGGAAGAGCGAAGATAAATCAGCAAATCCGGATTCCCAACGAGGGACATCATAAGGTTAAAGAGGTCGGTGTAGTTCTCGAAGTCACGGGTGCTCATCAGGCCCATGTCGTGGAGGTTGGGCGCGAAAATACGGGCGTCTTCGTAGATGGTGCGATCCTGTACTACGACTCCGTCCGTATGATTGATGTCCACGACATCCTTAAAGCGTTTGTTGAGGAAATATATCTGGAGATTAAAGGACCAGCGCGCCATATCCGCGTAGAAATCTTCGAGATAAGGGTTATAGTCAACGGACTCGAACTTTGGAATCCAGCCGTAATGCGCTGAAAGCATTTTGGTGAGAGTGGTCTTGCCACTACCGATATTTCCTGCTATAGCTATATGCATTTGTATATGTTTTTATCCCTTGTCGCCATCGTGCCCTTTACTGACAAACACGATTTTCTCCACAATCCGCGCCCGACGCAATTGGAGCCTTTGCAACTCGCAAATTTAAGAACTTGTTTTGACTTTAGCAATGAAAATCAAAACAGGCCATAGAGCAACCCGTCGATTTTGTCGGTGATGGATGCAAAATCTTCGGGACGGTTCTCGAAGTCAAGACTGTCCCCATCGAGGATGAGAAGTTTGCCCTTATATTCGCCTATCCATTTCTCATACAAATCGTTAAGCCCACCCAGATACTCAAGGCTCATACTCTGTTCGTAGTCCCTTCCACGCTTACGGATCTGCGAGACAAGGTGAGGCACGCTGCTCCGGATATAAATTAGGAGGTCCGGATTGTGCACCATCAACATCATCAGATTGTACAGATCCATGTAAGTCTCATAGTCCCTGTCGGAAAGGTTCCCCATGCGATAGTTATTCTGCACAAAAATATTGACTCCTTCCATAATGGTCCGGTCCTGCACAATCGTGTCCTTGCTCCGGCTGATTTCAAGAATATCCTTGAATCTTTGGGCAAGAAAGTACACCTCAAGGTTGAAAGACCACCTCGGGATGTCGGAGTAATAGTCTTCGAGATAAGGGTTGTAGGTGACGGACTCAAACTTGGGGGTCCATCCGTAATAGGAAGCGAGAAGACGTGTAAGAGTAGTCTTGCCGCAGCCGATATTTCCAGCGATTCCGATGTGCATAGATATAGGGGTAAGGTGCCGCTTAACATTGCGACATTTCGGAATACAAATTTAGAAAAATATCCCTACATCTCACACCTTCTTCTTTACTGCCTGCATGTTTCACCTCACCAGTCACCAACATTCCAACTCACGAAATACTCTCTACTTTCCTTCCACTTGCTCTCCACCCGCTTCTTCCTATCCTGCCCCAATCCAGTCACTCCTTCCCGTTCTTCCACACTTTCCACGCTATCCATCGATGTATTCCCCTATAAATCGCTAATACACAGCGACATACCTTTTCGCGCCCCCTCACCGCGCAGGAGGGTTCAAAAATCTAACACATTATGTATCAATTATATATAGGGAAACGATATCCGCGAACAGAATCTTTAAGGAGCATTCCCAAGGGAAGACCTGCGGTATAGCCGCTCCGGAGAGCCCGCAACTGTGAAGCCGGTTCCGCGAGGAAAATTCCGTTAGTAAAATGGCGGTTTTGCTGACGAATCGGGATGAGGAAAGGCATTCCGTTAGCAAAATGGCGGTTTTACTGACGCAATGGGTCAGCGGAGGGCATTCGGTAGGAAAAAGGGCGATTTTACTGATGAAAGGGTCGGCGAAGCGGGCGGGGCGGGGCTCTGAGGAGCATTTTCAATGGGAAGGCCTATGAGGTGGCCGCTCCGGAGAGCCCGCAACTGTGAAGCCGGTTCCGCGAGGAAAATTCCGTTAGTAAAATGGCGGTTTTGCTGACGGATCGGGATGAGGGATGGCATTCCGTTAGTAAAATGGCGGTTTTGCTGACGGATCGGGATGAGGGATGGCATTC
>CAZSMO010000001.1:122952-192586 GCA_964608175.1 uncultured Muribaculaceae bacterium
ATTCCGTTAGTAAAATGGCGGTTTTGCTGACGGATCGGGATGAGGGATGGCATTCAGTTAGTAAAATGGCGGTTTTGCTGACGAATCGGGGTTCTGGAGAATCTGAAAGCGCAGGATGGAAGGGCCGAGAGCAATCAGAATGCAGGGATGGCAAAGAGTGCAGAAAGGCTGCACCGGGAGCGATCAGGATGCCGGAGGGGTCGGGCAATCGGGATGGCGGGAATCACTGCTTCTGGAAGACTCTCACATAGTCGATTTCCATCGTGGCGGGCAGGCAGCTCTCGTCCACTCCCTGAGCACCACCCCAGTTCCCGCCCCAAGCGAGGTTGAGAATAATGTAGAAGGGATTATCAAAAGGCCAGTAGGAATAGCCCTGACTATTATTGCTATAGGTCAGTATCGACTTGCCATCCTGGTAGAAAGTCATCTTCTGCGAAGTCCACTCCATGGCGTAGGTGTGGAAAGAGGTCTGGGCACCGCTGACATACTTCTCGGCATGCTCGGTGGCGGTTCCGCCGTTGTTGTAAGCGGTGCAGTGGATCGTGGAACTGCAATAGTTGGGGTTGTAGCCCACCTCCTCCATGATGTCGATTTCCCCATCCCGAGGCCAGGCAGTGTAGTTGGAAGGCATCATCCAAAATGCCGGCCAGGTGCCCTTGCCGGATGGGAGCTTTATACTCGCCTCAATATAGCCGTATGTCCAGCCTTTGCGGGAATTCATCCTGACGGAACGCACCTTGCCACCGATTTTTCTGGCATGAATCTTCAGCGTGCCATCGGAGACATCGGCAATATTCTCCCCGTTGTAACTGCCGGAGACATAGTCCTGAAGCTCGTTATTACCCCAGCCGCCGTCACCGGTCTGATACTTCCAAAGAGAAGAGTTAGGAAGTCCCTCATAGTCAAATTCATCATTCCAGACAAGGGTATAACCCTCGGGGGCAACTATTTCGCTGCCCGAAGGGTCGAGTCCTGCCTGACGGATAGGGATGATTGCACGAGCCTGTCCTACTTTTGCCACCACGCTGCCGGTCCTGTCAGTTGTGGTAGAATTAGCCTTTACCTTAACGGTAAAATTTCCCGAAGTCTGCGCCTCGTATGGGGGCTCTATCGAAGAAACCCAGTCCTGATCGCTGTATAGGGCTATCCCGGGGGCTGAAGAAGTCACGAAGAAAGTCGCAGACCCTCCTCCCTGCTCAAAAATAAGCGAATCAGGCGAAAAGGCTATGCTCGCGAGTTTAGTGCCGCTATCGTCCCCAATGCTTGGGCTGATACAATACGAAACTGCAAAGGGCAGCAGTAAATAAGTGAAAATGCGTAAGGCTTTCATCCTTAGGTAAAGTTTGCGGGTAACTGTTACTTACTAAAGTCTTGCAGGTAATATGATTGTTGTTATTAGAAGAATTGCACGCACATGCGAAACTTGACTTACTTAAGGATATGCGCACCTGCAAAACGCACAGTTCCAAAAAGAAAAAGGCAGGGAAGGGAAAGCCGTTTCCCCCTCCCTACCTAAATAAAACTATTTGTCTATGTGCTCCTGGAAGCAGATGTTATTGATGGTAATCTTGGTACCTGCAGGAGTACGGCCGAAGTCATAGATCAGCACAAGCCTGTCAATATCCTTGCCCTGCAGGTTGGCGACCTTAAAGTCACCTGTTCCTGACGTCACGGTAGCGGCATTGGTGTAGAAAACTTCAAACTCGCTATTGGTATCTTCATTAAATTTGGCAAGCTTAACGGTGTAGGTGAAATCACCTTCCGCATTGACCAGCGAGCAGAAATCGTAGACCTTGTCGTCAGAAACGACAATGTCGGTGCCAAGTTTAACCTGACCCATCCACTCGCTTCCACCGATACCTTCGGGGATGGTGAGGGTGACATCGTTGTTGTCTCCAACAGCGAGTCCGCTGGTGAGACCACCGCCCCAACCGGCCACACTAAACCACTCGGAAGCCTCAATGGTGGCGCTTCTCCAGAGGTTGGTAGATGCATCTACGCGGAAGTCGGCATTGGTGTCAAACCCTGGATCCGGTGTCGGTTCGGGTTCCTCCTTGTCGGGAGCATTGGTACCATCATCGTTGGCGTGATCCTTAAGGGTGATGCGGTCGATGCTGACCTCGGTACCTGAGGTTGCCCAGCCAAAGTCGAATACCACCTTAACGGCTGCATCCGCGGTGAGATTGGTGTTGACATCCTTCATATAGAAGACATTGGTACCTTCCTTCATATCTTCCTGGGTGACGAAGATGAAGTTGTCATCGCTGGTGACATCCGTTACCTTGACGGTCACTCCGCCGCAGTCCTTGTTGAGGGTAATCAAGCAGGAGAAGTCATAGGTCGAGGAAACCGCGACATTGACATCGGCATCCGGCACGAGGTGGAGCTGAGCCTGCCACTGATTGTTGCAGTCGGCATCGATGGTGAGCTTGTAAGGCTTGGTCGTGAAAGCGAAAGTCCCGTCTCCGCTATTAAAACCGGGGTTGTAGTAGCTATAAGACTTGCTCATCCCGGCATCCTCTCCCACTTTCCAGATATTGTACTCTGAATTGTAGTTGTAGCCGCTGAATCCCTCGGTAGAAGCCTCAATCGTGAACTGAGCCTCGCTGTAGTCGGCCGACTGCCCGACCGAGTTACTCAAATACATACGCACGGTGAAGGTCCCTGCATCGTAGAAAGTCTTGGAGAAGCCATCCCCGTTACCCGCGAACACGAACTCTCCGGTCTCGTTGGTATACCAGATAGGAATTACTCCGGTGGTACCTTCCGGGAGATTAAAGGTAGCAGTGGTACCGCTGACCGTTACGATAGGGGTAACCCCGGCTGCGGAAGGAAGTTCACTTCCTCCGCCGTTTTCGTTTTTGTCTTTGGTGCAAGCGACCGTGGCAAGCGCAAGTGCCGTGACACAGATAATTGTAAAGATTTTTTTCATTGCTATAAAATAATGGATTAATAGTTGTTCTGCTTTAAAGTACCCTGCGACGCATCGATTTCGCTCTGGGGGATAGGGAGGTATTTCTTGCTCTCGCTCCATGTATTGGTGCGATAGCCATACGAATCGGGCACGAGCACTTCGGAGGCAATGCCCCAACGGATGAGATCCCAATAGCGCTTGCCTTCGCCCACAAACTCGAGGGCACGCTCTTTCTGTATATTGGCAAGAGTGGCTTCTACGGTATCGGTCAGACCGCTGCGGTTGTGCACGAGATTGAGCCAAGTCTTAGCCGAAGCGGGATCGCTGCCAAGCGCGAGTTCAGCGGCATTGAGCAGGGTCTCGGCATAGCGGTAGATGCGGTAGTTATTGCCAAAGCGCATATCCGGAGCCCCGTCGCCGGTGGCATAATCAGCGGCACTTCCCTGGTATTTCTCAAGGAAATAGCCGGTATCTTCATACCGGGCTTCGTAGGAGTTCGAAGGAGCGTAGCAGGTGGCATCGCGCCTCGCATCTCCGGCTTCGTACATATCGTATGTCTCCTTACGCACGGGAGCAAAGCCCCAGCCGGCCTTATGGTCATCGCTTCCCTCACTCATATTGTAAGGGCCGATAAGCTGAGGCAGAATTGTACCTCCGGCGGCAAGCACATTGTCGTAGGAACGCACCTGACCATCAGCCTTGTAGGTAATGTCGAAGATGGTCTCGCTGCCCCATTCTCCATCGAGAGTAAAGAGAGTGCCATAGTCGACAAGGTCATATTGTGCCGAAGAGATGATTTCTTTCATGTACCCCAACGCAGTTGCGTAACGGGTCTCGTCCCTTTGGTACATAACTGTCTCGGCATAGAGCATATAAGCAAAGGCCTTGGTAAGGTAGCCTGCCCTCTCGTCACTCTGCTTCATCGGCAGGGCATCGAGGGCAATCGCCCCTTCGAGATCAGCAATCATTTTTGCATAGACCTCATCGGCAGTGTACTGGGTGCCGATGTAAGGGTCTTCGAGGTTAGTCTCATAGTAGACGACATTGCCCCAGAATTTCCAAAGCCAGTTGTAGTAGAATACTCTCAGAAGCCTTGCCTGCTCAAGGTATGCGGGCTCATCCTCGTCGGAGAGGTTCCCCGCCGCCTTGGTCCAGGCGGTGTACTGAATCAGGTCGTTGCATCTCTTGACCCCCGAATAGGCGCAGGTCCAAATCCCGCTCATGCAGTTGGTAGGAAGGGCCTCGTAGTTCATCATCAGGTGCCAGAACTGATTGTCGGTCTTATCCGCACCTCCGACCCAGATCTGATCGGCCATAATGTCGCTCATAATCATGATGGGGTTGTACTGGCTGCTCGACCAGTCGGTCCAATGCAATGGAGCGTAAGCGGCCACAACTGCCTCATCAAGGTGCTCCTGTGTAGTGAAATACTCTTCTATAGGCTGGGCAGTGGGATTCTCCACGGTAAGGAAATTATCCCCGCAGGAGGCCGCCAAAACAAGAGTAAGAGCTAACGCTGCATATTTGTATGTTTTCATAACTGCTCCTCCAAATTAAAAAGCCACACTTACTCCGGCCGTAAAGATGCGGGCCTGGGGATACACGCCGTAATCAATCCCAAGTGAGGTTCCGCCCGAAGATATTTCGGGATCGAAGCCATGGTAAGATGTGAAGGTGAAGAGGTTCTCAGCCGCAAGGTAAACCCTGACATTTGAAAGCATAATCTTGCGCACAAGGCTTTCGGGAAGGGTATATCCGAGCTGCACATTCTTAATTCTCAGATAAGAACCATCGTAGACATAGAGATCGGATGACTGCCAGTTGGAGGTGTCTCCGAGTACGAAGCGGGGATAGTGATTGGAAGTTCCCTCTCCGGTCCACCTTCCGAGCATATAGGAAGGAAGGTTGACAGAACGGATATCGGTACGGCGGGTACAGTCGAAGACCTGCACCCCTGCGACTCCCTGTACAAGCATCGAGAAATCGAAATTCTTCCATCCAATCTGCACATTCAGCCCGTAAGTCCAGTCGGGAGTGCCCTTGCCGATATAGGTACGGTCATTGTCATCGATGACACCGTCATTATTGATATCCACGAAGCGCACATCTCCAGCCACGGCATGGGGCTGAATCTGCTTGGTTTCTCCCGTCTCGGGGTCGGTCCATGTGTAAGCTGCCACCTCGGCGGCATTCTGGAAGACCCCGTCGGTCTTGTAGCCGTAGAAGAATGGGAAAGGATAGCCGTTCTCCGCACGGGAGATGGTACCGGTCCCCTGGAAAGAGTCGTAGTTGGCCCAGCCGGTGTCGTTGCCGTACTCGATGAGTTCGTTCCTGAGGTAGGTAAGGTTCCCGTTGAGGCGGAAATTCCAATCCCCGACAACCTTCTTGTATCCGGCCTCAATCTCAACACCCCTGTTGCTCATCTTGCCGACATTGCCCGTAGGCTTGCTCTCTCCCACGTATGAAGGAATAGGCATAGTCATCAGCATCCCGTCGGTGAGCTTGTTGTAGTAATCCACAGTAAGGGTAAACATCCCGTCCAAGAAACCGAGATCCACTCCCACATCTGTCTGAGTGGAGGTTTCCCAGCGAAGGCTCTGATTGGCAAGTCCGCTCGATTTGACCCCCACGGCCTCACTTTCGTCCTTGCCGAAAATGTAGTTGTTGTTGCCTTCAGTGAGCACCGTGTAGCCGAAGTTACCGATGTTCTCGTTACCGTTCTTACCCCAGGAGAAACGGAGTTTGGAAGTCGAGAACCAGGAAGGAAGACTGTTCCAGAAGGATTCCCTATGCATATTCCAGCCAAGGGAGAAAGAAGGGAAGGTAGCCCAGTGGTTGTTGGATCCGAAGCGGGAAGACCCGTCGCGGCGAACCGTAGCCTCGGCCATGTAGCGCTCGGCGTAGTTGTAGCTCACTCGAGCGAAGTACGAGGCCAGACGAGTCTCTGCATATGGGGCTCCCCAACCGTTACGGTCGCCATCGGCCTGAAGTCCGTTGGTATAGTCGATATAAGGCTTGTTGATATCTTTGAGAAACTTGGAAGAAGCTCCAAGGTAGGCTCCGCTGGAGGCCTTGGCGGACTGACCGAGCAGGGCGGTGATACTGTGCTGTCCGAAGTCCTTGGAATAGGTAAGGGTGTTCTCAACCTGCCAGACCATGCTGTGATCCGAATCAGCCAAGGAATAGGACTCCGTTATCTGCTGGTTGCTGCTGAGGTAGTATACATCTGAATAGCTGTCATCACCCCAGAAAGAGAGGTCCACCCCGAGGGCGCTGCGCAGTTTGAGCCCTTCGATAATCTGCAAGTCCCCGCTGAAGCCGCCCACAAACTTGTGTGTCCAGTACTTCGTCCCGGGAAGGGAGAGGGCTGCAACGGGGTTGACCATTTCGTTGTAGCTTCCGCCGGGGACGGTGTACATCTGTCCGTTCTCTCCGTAGAGCATTCCGGCGGCCCCGTATGTTGCAATCTGCTGTGCGGCCTGCTCCTCTGTGCAATAGACAGTCAGGATAGGAGAGAGGGCAACTGCCGAGCCGAGGGGCGAGCCCCAGGTGGAGTTGGCCGTGATGGAGGTAGATTTGATATTTGCGTAGGAAAGGTTAGAACACAGGCTCAGTTTGTTGAGGAACGACCTTTCGGAGGTCTTGTCGAAGACCTCGTAGGAAGTGTTGCTTCGAAGGGTAAGACGATTGTAGTTGGAGCGTCCCACATTGCCTCCGATGATACCGTCCTGACTGATGTAGCCGAGTGAGAGGTAGTAGTTTACCTTATCGGAAGCTCCGCTGACGCTGAGTTCGTGCTGAACCTGAGGGGCATTGTAGTAGAAAATCTCATCCTGCCAGTCGGTCCCCTCGCCATAGCTCGAAGGATCGGCATAGATAGGTGCCATACCCGCGTTCATTGCTCCCTCGTTTTGCAGGGTGGCATACTGAGTGGCATTGAGCACATCGAGTTTCTTCCAGGGACTTGCAAGTCCGTAAGAGAACTCGTAGTTAATCCTGGCATCGCCCACCGACCCTTTCTTTGTGGTCACGAGGATGACGCCGTTAGCGGCACGGGCTCCGTAGACGGCTCCCGAAGCAGCGTCTTTAAGCACTTCAATACTCTCTATATCAGAAGGATTGAGGTAATCGATACCGCCTTCGATAGGCATTCCGTCCACAATATAAAGCGGGTCGGAATTGTTGATGGTGCCTGTACCGCGCACCCTGATACGGGCCGCAGCACCGGGCTGACCGGAAGCAGAAGTCACATTGACACCGGCGGCAAGGCCTTTGAGAGCATTGTCCACACGCACGGGAGCAGCCTTGCCGAGTTCTTCGGTAGAGACCTTTGCAATTGCTGCCGTGACGACACTCTTTTTCTGAACTCCGTAACCCACGACAACGACATCGTCAAGGGTCAGTACATCCTCTTCTAGAATTACCAATTTAGACTCGGCTAAAGGGACATTTTTTGTTACATAGCCGATAGAAGAGATTTCGAGAACGGCACCGGAAGGCACTCCCGAAAGAGTCCACTGCCCGTCTGCATCGGTAATGGTGCCGGTTGTCGTCCCCGAAACCATCACCCCGGCCCCGATAATAGGCAGTCCCTGAGTATCAAGCACTTTGCCACTATACTGCTGGCTAAAGAGAAGTACGGTTGGAAGCAGCAGTGCCAGGGTCAGGACAGATTTTCGAATTTGGTTAATTGTCATTATGTTATTAATTAAGGATAAGGTAGTTGAGCGTAACGGCGGCTCCACTTGCACCTGCAAGAGTCAAGGTATGCTCTCCTGCGGGAACTTCTACTCCGAGCTTAACGCTCCACCAAAGCGAAGCACTGTTCGAAAGGGTATAGGTCCCAAGAGAAGTCCCGTCCACAAGGACTTCTATCTTGGAGTCCATATAGGTACTTACCCTGAGCTCCAACTCTTTGGCAGCACTCCCAAGCGAGAGGTTATAGCTTACGCTGCTGCCGCTTTTGAGATTGTTGAGTTCGAGAATACCGGTCTCATCACTGCTTGGGGCGCAATGCGCAAATCCTTCACAGGCAGTATAATGCTCGGCGGGTATCACGGTCCCGAGACCATACCGGAGCGAAGAATCCTGAGAAGAAAAGTTCACAAAGACCTTCCCGAGAGTAGTCAGTTCGATGGGTGAAGAAGTGGTAAGAAGGTTGTAATGCACCTTCGAATTGGCATTCCCGCGCGGAATAAACCAGGCGTAGCGCTCTACATCCGGATCACTCTCAAGATAATTGAGAGTTTCGCACATAAAGCCTAGTTGGGTCTCTTCGGAGATATTGTTGTTCACCCAATCACAGAACTCGGTGAGCCAGATGGGCTTGCCGTATTTCTTAAACCCCGAAATGTAGTTCTTCACGGCAGAGGCCGAACCCATATAGCAGTGCACGGCAATTCCGTCTACATCATCGAGGCTCACCCCGTCACAGGCAAAGAACTCATCAAGCCATTTCCACGGGTCGTGATAATCCGCAAGAGTACCGTAGTTCATGGCAGGGGAGATGATTTTCATCCCAAGCTCCTGCGCAATTGCCTTAACTTCGGGCCAGAGTGCCGCGGCCTGAGCAGGGGTCATATTGGCCTGGTCGCTGAGGTTGGGCTCATTGAAAGCGAGGATATATTGAGCTGTGGGGACGGCCTTCTTGTAGGCACGGATATTGTCCGCAGACCAGTTCCCATTCCAAATCATCGGACACCAGTCCATTCCATATTGGGCGAACAAACTGATAACATCAGAGGACGGACTCACCGAACTCCAGTTGTATGACCAGCTCACACCTGGTCCGAGAAGCGGAATATCACTGTCCGGAAGTTGTCCGAAGTTAAACGCCACTCCCCTCTTGCTGCTCTTGGCCTGCAGGGTAGTATAGGATTTGACCCCGTCTTTATTCTCACTCTCTTTCGTACAGCAGGAGAAACAGAGAAGAATGACTCCGAAGAAAAGAATTACTTTGCCTTTGCTCATAAGCTCCGTTATCACTTAGTGATTTGTGCGCCTGGCAAAATATCCTAACGCACAATCATTCACTTATGTTTCGCATGTATTCTGTGTATTGCTATTCAAAGATTTGCGCGTACATGCGAAACTACAATCATTTATAATAAGCCGAAGGTCTCCCGTTGGAGGGAAGCCTCCGGCTTTTTGTCTATTTACTTCTTGTAGAAGAAAATCGCATCGACATCGAGCTGGGTGCCGGCTACGCCGCCGCTAAGGAAGGTGATGTAGTTGTCTCCTCCATCCTTAAGGCTCTGGCTGAAGTCAAGTCCCATATCGGCAACGGAAATCTCATACTCATTCCACTCGCCTGCGGTATATGTGCCGCTGAGGGGTTTGAGCTCCGCAGAGATGGTGCCGTTGTCATTGAAGCCTCCGCCAAGTCCGGCAGCATAATTGGTACTTCCCCAAATCACCTGGACACGATGGACATCACCGGTCTTGCCGGGTTTAAGAGCAAAGTGCAGATAATATGAAGAGGGATCCGCAGCGACTCTCGCCCTCCAGGCGGCAAGCCCGTCGGGTTCGCTCGCGATAAAGAAACCGCATCCGCTCCAGCCCACAGATGTCACCACAAGGCTGGTCCACTCAGCCGCCTCTCCATAGAAGTTAACTCCGGAGCAGGTGCCGCCTGTATAAGTACTTTCCCACACATAGAGGAAAGAATTGGTATCATCGGGGCCGAGATTAGTGGCCACTTTGGAAGAAATCTTCCCGAGGCTGGTCTCATCAAGCACTACGACTGCATAGTCGCTGCCGGAAAGCGAAGAGGCTGTCTCGGTGTTTCCATTCTCATCTGGATTGATGAGTGAACCGGAATTGTTCTTTTTGCATGAATCAAAGGCAGTGAGAACGACTGCCGCGCATGCAAGAATGGTCAAAATTTTTTTCATTTCTGTTTATTTATTAAAGGATTAGTATCCGGGATTCTGTTCGAGCTTCCCAATCCGTACTTCTTCGTAAGGGATAGGCATAAGCTCGTGTTTCCCTTCCGTAAAATCAGCCATTTCTGCCTGTACCTGAGCATTTTCGCCCGCCTTGTAGGCGTTCATGGTCTGGGCGGCTATACCCCATCTCACAAGATCGAACCAGCGATGCCCTTCCATGGCAAGTTCGCAGCGGCGCTCATGACGAAGGGCCGTGCGGTATCCGTCCTGAGTGGAGGCCGTTATCGGGCCAAGTCCCACACGGGTGCGAACCCTTTCGATGTAGTCCTTGGCGATAGAGAGGTCGCCCGTCTCGATGCAGGCCTCGGCATACATCAGATACACATCGGCAAGACGGATTTCAATCTTGTTGATAGGAGAGCGCGAGTCATGCGAAAGGGCAGAATAAGAACGCGTAAGGGGATCAAACAGAGTTCTTTTGATACTTATCATCCTGTCTCCGAGGTAGATATCTTCGTTTTCATTGGTAATCTCCGCGTCCGTAGGCACTAGGATGGTATCATCGCGCCTCGGATCCCCCGTCTCAAACTCATCGTAGAGACTTTGGGTCGGACGGTCAAAGCCCCAGCCGGGGTTGACAAAGGCGGAAGAACGGGATCGGGTGAGAATTGTAGTGAATGTCCCACGCGAGAAGCCGTTGCCTTCACCGTAATCCGAGGTACCTTCTTCCATATACTGAATCTCGAAGACGGACTCCTGCCCGTTTTCCCCTGCAAGGGTGAAATTGTCCGCATAGTCAGGGCAGAGGCTGTACTCGGAGGCTTGAGTTGTGAGAAATGCCTCGCCATAGGTCTTCGCAGCCTCGTAGTCGTGCCTTTGAAGGCTGACCTTGAGAAGCATCGCCTGAGCCGCACCGCAAGTGGCACGCCCCATATCGGCATCCTCGTATCCGCTCTTAAGCGGAAGACCCGCCGCAGCCGTTTCCAGATCCGAAATGATCAGAGCATACACCTCATCCTCGCTTGCGCGGGGCTGAATCCAGTCGCTCGAACTATACACTGGTGAAGTCACAAGCGGCACTCCACCATAGAGCCTTACAAGACGAAAATAATAGTAGGCTCTCAGAAAATGAGCCTCGGCAAGCAGGCGGGTTTTCATCGCCTCCGTCAGGTCATCTTCGGAAGCGGTCATCTGAGAGACCTGCTCTATTGCGAGATTCGCCCTTGCAATGCCCTGATACTGAGCCCTCCAATACTGAAGGACAATGGCGTTGTTGTCGAGAATCTTGAAGTTGTCGAGCTGGTAGGCATCAGAGCCGTCGGTCACATTCTGTCCTCCTTTAAGGGCATCGTCCGAGAGGATGTCTCCAAAGAAAAATTCGGAGAAATAGGTATCCTGATACTCCCACATCAGTGGAGTGTAGGCTGCGGTCGTAACCTGCACCGCAGTTTGAGAGGAAGTGAAGAAATCACTCACTTCGGTTGTCATCGGACTCTTCTCTTTAAGCCAGTCTTCGACGCAGGAAGTAAGGCAAAGGGTGGCTGCAAGGCAGCAAACGATAAACTTTTTCATCTTACTTCCCTCCAAAATTAACATTGACACCGAGCATTACAGTACGCGCCTGGGGATAGTTTCCATAGTCCACTCCGCCACCTACTTCGGGGTCGTAGCCGCTGTAGCGGGTGAGGGTGAGGAGGTTCTGGCAGGAGAGATAGCAGCGGAGCCTCTCAATCCCTGCCTTACGGGTAAGGTTTTCGGGCAGAGTATAACCGATTTGAAGGTTCTTAAGCCTGAGATATGACCCGTCCTCCACAAAGCGGTCCGAATTGTAGAAGTTAACTGCGTTTTTGGGGTTTGGTATGCTCCCACCCGTGTTAGTGCTGCTCCATACATCCCGCATGGAAGTCGAAAGAGTCGCCTCATTGCCCGTGCCTTCGGTACGAAGCCTGAGTGCGTTGTAGATTTGTACTCCGCCTACCCCCTGGAAGAAAACTGCTGCATCCCACCTCCTGTAATTAAGGTTCAGGTTAAGGGCGTAGGTAAGGGTAGGGAAGGGTTTGCCAAGAGAGGTGCAGTCGAGGTCGTTAATCTTTCCGTCATTATTGAGGTCGGCATATCTGGCATCTCCCACTGAGTAGTTGTCCGCAGCCCCTTCGGCCCAGAGGTGGGAGTTAATCTCCTCCTGGCTCTGGTAGATACCTTCGTACTTATAGCCCCAGAAGGAATAGAGCGGCAGGCCCTCATCGCAGATGGTCCTGTCGCCATAGACCACTTCTCCTCCGTTAAGGGCGGTCAGTTCATTGTGAATAAGCGATATATTCCCGCCAATGCTGTAGCCCACTTCCCCTATCTGATTGCGGTGCTCGAGGGTGAGCTCTATTCCGGTGTTGGAGACCGTTCCCACATTTGCCGTGGCATCGTAGCGGTTGCCTACGCTCGCAGGGGCCTTTACCGAGAGAAGCATGTCTTTGGTATCGCGCCTGAATCCTTCAAGAGTTCCGGTGAGTTTACCCGAGAAGAGGGAGAAGTCCAAGCCGAGATTAAGCTGCTCGGTGGTTTCCCACTTTCCACCATTATTTATATAGGTCAGAATAGTCGCTCCGTTTGCAAGGGCCTGATCCCCTGTCCCGAGCACATAGTCCACGAAGGTGGGGCCGTTGTTGAACATGGTCAGCAGGAAGGCATTGTCGGAGATCTTGTCGTTGCCTATTCTGCCCCAGCCGGCGCGAAGTTTCAGATCATCAATCACATCCACCCCGCTCATAAAGTCTTCCTTGCTTATCCTCCAGGCCGCAGCAAAGGAAGGGAAGAAGCCCCAAAGGTTTTCGGGGAACTTGCTCGAAGCATCGGCGCGGAAATTAAGCGTGGCCATATACTTCCCGTCATAGGAATAATGGGCCCTCCCGAGCAGGGAGAAACGCCTCGTGCGGGAGGCAGAATCACTTGCGCGGTCGTTGTTTTCAGTGGTTTGAGAGATATACCAGTTGGACTCGTTCGGCACGAGGATGTCAGAACCTGAACCCCCGATAGAGTAGTAATTGTACTCCTCTGTGGTTTCACCAACCATCAGGTTGACGCTGTGCCTTCCGAAGTCCTTGAGGTAGGTGAGGGTATTCTCCACAATCACCGTAGAGTAGCGCGACATGCTCGATTCGAGGAAGTTGTCGCTCATCTTGTCGTACTCCGAGAACTGGTAGGCATCCTTGAAGGTCCTGTGCCGGTAATTGGTAAGGTCAAGACTCACATCGCCCCTGTAGGTAAGGCCGGAGATTGGGTTGGCCTCTAAGAAAATATCCCCGACCCACCTTTCCGTCTTATCCGAAGGGTGACTCATCTCCACCATGGAGAGCGGGTTGGTGACATTCTTGAAGTTGGACGCAGCACTGATGCGACCCGAAAGGTCTTCTCCGAGGTTGTTCTTCGCCCCCGTTGGGTAGCGGGCCGGATCCCAAGGAGCCATGGCAATGGCAGCGGAGAGGATAGAGGCAGAAGGAGAAGAGCTGTTGTTAAGCGCATTCCGCCCGTAGCTGTACATAAAGCTGAGATTCTCCCCCACTTTGAGCCACTTTGCGGGCTTGGCCGAGGTATTGACCCTGAACGAGGCCCTGCTGTAGTCGGAGCCTATGACGGTCCCGTCCTGATCAAACCAACTGCTTGAGAGCGAATAGGAAGCCTTTTCGTTGCCGCCGGTAAGGGCAAGGTGGTAGTTCTGTATGATTGCAGGGCGGAACACTTCGTCCTGCCAGTCTGTCTCCACGCTGCCGTAATCGAGGTTCGACGGGTACCACTTGGAAGAGCCTATAAGGTACCTCCTCACCCAGGCATTGCGGCCGTTTTGCTGAAGGTACTGGAGCTGGGCACTGCTTCCGGAGAGGGTGGCAAGAGCAGTTGCAAACTCATCTGCCCCCATAAGGTCGAGGGTCTTCCAACGGGTCTGCACTCCGGCGTAGGCATCGAAGCTCACATTCATGGTCCCGTCGGTAGAGCCTTTACGGGTAGTCACAAGGATAACCCCGTTTGCCCCGCGGCTACCGTAAATTGCCGTGGCAGAAGCGTCTTTGAGAATTTCGGTGGACTCGATATCGGATGGGCTCAGGTAGTTGATGTTGTCGACAATAACTCCGTCCACCACATACACGGGGGAGGAGTCATTGACGGTACCTATGCCTCTGATACGCACCTCGGCAGCAGCCCCGGGCTGTCCGGAGGAAGAATTGACGCTCACTCCGGCCGCAACCCCCTGCAGGGCCTGGTCGAGTCCCGAGGCAGGAGTTTTCTGAAGTGATTCCCCCTTAACCGAGGCCACGGAACCCGTGAGGTCACTCTTTTTCATAACTCCATAGCCGATGGCGACCACTTCCTCGAGCATTATCGCATCGGTCTCCAAAGAGACATCAAGAATAGTATCTTCACTACCGATAACTACTTCTTTGTCCTTATACCCGAAAGTGCTGAACACAAGGGTGGAGCCGGCAGGGACAGAAATGCTGTAATTGCCATCCAAATCTGCAGCGACTCCGACCGTCGGGTCTTCCTTAAGGTAGGCCGCCGCCCCGGGTAGCGGTTGGGCATCTGCGCTATCGCTAATCACTCCGCTGACCGTTACCCTTTGCTGGGCAAAGGCGATGGTGGAGAGAAAGAGGAGAGCCGCAGATAAAATCTTCGAAATTTTCATCCCGTCTGCTTCAAAACAAAATCCCCTCTCTTCCTCGATTATTGAAGAAGAAAGGGGAGTTTAACAAAACAATTAGTTTTCAACTATAGAGATATCGGAAACCGTCACAACGGTGCCTTCACTCGCCCAACCAGGTGCTACAATTAGCATGACGGAAGAGGCATCTGCGCCAGTAGCGGCTTCTTTGGAAATGGTGGCTGAATAGACATCACCGTCTGCTGCAACTGTTGCCCAGCCGTCCAGTCCTCCAATCACAGCCCCTTCACCATGAGTACCGGATTCGCTATAAGTCACGAGCTTGTAATAGACATTGGTGTTGGAAGCAATCGTTATCTTGAACGAAATGTCGTAGGTGTTCGAAGATGACATTGCCAGTTCATTCTTAAGGAATACCTGTGCATTCCACTCCGAACCACCACCGCAGCCGGTGGGAAGCGTAATGGTGCAGCCTCCGTTGGTGTTATCAAGAGTTACATTCTCAGATGTGACATTCTCCTGATCGACTTCTTCTATTAGAGACCACCCCGATGTGGAGAAGTATACATAACGAATGCTTTGCGTTGAAGAAGTCCACAGATTCGTGGCGGCACTCACGCCCTTCTGTGTCAGGGTGCAGGTATAGCTGGCAGTCTCGACATTGGTTTCCTCCGTAGATACCACAATGGAGTAGGTCTTGGCATCGCTATCGGTATTGGCAGCGAAACTCACTGTTACGCTCGCACTGCCGCTTCCGCTTGTCTGAGAGAAAGTAAGTCCCTCAACCTCTGCGATTGTCCATGCTACCTCGCTATCGGCGGTGATTGCAAGGGTAGCCTCTGTGTCACTTGCCTTTGCAGAAAGAGCTGTAGGCACTGAGAAGGCGTAATAAGCCGGACCCGGATCCTGATTGACGGTCACTGCGGTGGATGACTGCACTCCATCGTACACAAGGTAGATATAGGCGGTACGCTTTGCAGTGGTCATATTCTTGTCGTAGGTAATCGAAAAGTTGAAGTCATCGTTATTGACCCAGGCGGGATGCACCCATAGATCATCCGAAGAAGTTATGTCGTTATTGTCGGCATCGTAAATCTTGAAGGAACTGTTGTCCTTCTTGGCGGTCTTGTCGGTAATTTCAGTGCCTCCGACATTGATAGCTGTAGCACCGATATAAAGAATTCCACTGGTTTTACTGACATTCTGGGTCTTTCCTCCATGAGTCCAGGTAACCTGGGTGGAAGTGTCTTCGCGGGTGCCCTTGTCGAGGTTGAGTTTGATGTTGTGGATATAACCCTCCTTGAACTCCTTGGTCTTCTCGCTGGTGAATGTGTAGGCGGCCTTGTCGGTAGTCACGGTGTAGGTGTAGCCGGTAAGGGTGGTAGGTATCACCCCGAGATAAATGCCCGAAGACTGCGCGGCAGAAGTAATTCCATCAAGAGAGAAAGGAGTGGTAAGCTCCACAGAAGCGGTCGTACTTCCTACAGCAGAGTTAATCCAACTGGTACCGCTCCCATCGAATTTGGAGATGGCCTGCATCTGCCCCCAAAGATTGCGGGTGGAAGATGCAGCTGTGATGGAGACAGACTTTACGCTCTCGGTACTGCCGCTTTCGGAGTAAACGATGAACCTGACAAGGGAAGAAACCATCTTGAGACTGACCTTAAGCTCATCGGTACTGAGAGTTAAGGGAGTCCTGCTGACCATAACTACCTTGCCGTCAACATTGTCAAGGGTACCTGCTACGGCCTGGGTCTGCACTCCGTTGCCTGATGTGGCGAAATTAAACCATGAATCCGCCTGCGTAGTACTGCCTGCGGCATTGTACCACTGACTGGCGGGATAGAATACATGAAGGAGGGTGCCATCCTCGGAAGAAGTCTCGGCAGTGATGGTTGCACTCCCGTCAGTTAGTGTAACGGCGGTGGATTTGACGGCTGTCCCGTCATTTCCGATAAGCCCGAAATCAGCGGCATCGGCAGTGGCATCCCAATTGAAGCCTTCACCATCAGCCCAAGTCGCCTTGGTAGCAGCATCATTTGAAGGGAGGTTATTGGTAGCTGCATCATTCGAAGGTAACTCAGCAGTTACAGTTACTTTAATCTGACGAGTTTGAGAGGCATAGGGGGGGGTAGTTTCCTCTTTGGAGCAGGCGATCGAAAGGATCGCAAGGGCGGACATAGCCGCAATGCAGTAAATCTTTTTCATATCCTCATCCTCCTATTCAAATTCACTGTCATCATCCCAGGAGAACGATACATCAGCTGTACCGCTTCCGGTGTCATGGAACTTTTTAGAGTAGTCTGACTGGCAGAGCACCTCCTGCAAATCATAAGCAACCGGCACGAGTGTCGGCTTTTCATAAATTTTGCTCATCGTATATAGTTATTAGTCATTAATTCCCTTTTGGGATGCTGCAATTTTACTAATTATTTCGCTTTGCAGCGACCGCCCCGCTTGCGCTCTATCGAAATAAGTAGACTAAAAAAGGCTAATATCTTAATCATTAAGTTATTAGCCTATTAAAAAAGTGGACTTAAAAATGGCTGTCCGTCAGCACTATGCTCCGCATTAAAGAGACAAATAAGACTGTTTTGTCTTATTTCCCAATAGCTCTGACTCTATCTTCAAAATCATCTTTCCCCGCCAATGCTGCCGCTTTCATCTGGGCCCTATAGTTGTAGATGGTGTTGGGCGAATAACGAAGCAGGGCGGCAATCTGTGATGATTGGGTAATCCCGAGCCTTATAAGGGCAAAGACCCGCAGTTGGGTGTTGAGCTTTTCTCCCTTTTTGAGTTCGATTCGCGAACCAGGCTCAAGCAGGGCATTAAAATCCTCAACGAAGCTGGGATAGAGATTGACAAAGGCATTATCGAAGGCAGAATAGAAGCCCTTAAGTTCCGCTTCCATTTGAGTCAGACTCAAGTAATGACGCAGTTTGTCGAGATAGCCGGAGCTTTGGGAGAGGAAGAGGGCGAGGAATTCTTCCTTGGCGGCATTGGCCTCGGAAAGTTCGGCAATTGTGGCGCGCAGTCTCCTCTGATAATACAGCAGCCGCAGAAGCAGCACGGCCGTTGCAGCTAGGAGCGCTGCCATGATAATGAGCAAGATGGTGCGGGTGCGAATATCCCGTCCCATCATCTGCTCGTACTCCTTCTCGATGGAGGGGAGGTCGCGGGCGATCTGTGAAGGACGAAGACGCGAATTGTAGAAAAGGGCATCATCGAGTGAAGTCTGGGTATAGCGGAATGCCCGTGCAACATCATCATGAATAAGGGCTAGGGCAACACATTGGAGTGAGGCATTGTCCTTGGTCGCACGCACGGCATCGCAGACAGCGGAACGGATGTAATAGTCGAGGGAGGTCTGTGCATCCCCCTTTTCTCCGTATAATACTCCCAACCAGTAGGTTGTCATCGCATATTCGGAAGAAGGGTCGGGACAGTTGCGCAGCATCCTTTCCCCCACTTCCTCTGCCCCGTTGTAATTATGCCTGTAGATCAATTCTTCGAGAAGAGCCTGCTCATGGCGGAAATCACTTTCAGGAAGGTATTCTATGAGCTTGCCCCTGTACCAGCCGGCTTTTGCATCGAGTTCCCCTCCAACCCCGGGGTGGATGAATTCCCTGAAATCCTGATAGAAATTCTTGCAGAGCTCGTAGTAGAGCCAGGTCTCGTCATTTGTTGAGAAGGAAGTGGTATCAATGGAGGAGAGCAGGTTAGAGCATTCGACGAAGTAGCCGGCCCTGCACCAGAGAAGCCCTTTGCGAAGGCGGGTCATATTGGTCTGAATGTCAGAGCTGGCAGAGTTTTCCTGATTTTCAAGGATGGCGAGAGCCTTGTCGAACTGATAGTCACAGGTCAGGTCATACACCTTGCCGTACGCATCATAGAGCTTGTCGGAAGTGGCACTGCGCACCTCCGCCTCGGCACTGCGAATCTTCGTTTCCCGTTGCAATGCATAAGACGAAGATGCCGAAAGGTCCCGGTCGAGCTGCTGCAGTTCTCCCTGGAAGGAATCTGCCGTGCAGGAGAGGGCTATCAGGGAAGAAGTGGCTAACGCTATGGCAGTTATAATTCTCGTGGTCATCGGTATTTGCGAAGATACGAATATTTTCGCAAAGTCAGCGGTTCAGCAGATTCTTCAGCCCCGCAACAATTCGCGCCGCACCCTCACGCAGAGTGCTTTGGGGGCAGGCAAGGTTAATCCGTACATATCCGTCTTCCCCATACATCGTCCCCGGATTAATCCAGACTTTATGCTTCTCCCTCAAGTACTTGCATATTTCCTCACTGGACAGGGCGAGAGGCGTGACATTGAGCCAGGCAAGGTAGGTAGACTCCAAAGGAGAGAGTACACACTGCGGAAGTTCAGCTGAAAGGCGTTCCTCAAGTATAGCGAAATTCTCTGCAATGTATTCCCTCATACAGTCAAGCCACTGCTCCCCTTCAGGGGAATAGGCCGCCTGAAGGGCGACCGGGCCGAATACATTGAGGTCACAATGCTCCCAGATATTGATAACGCGATTGACAAGAGCCCTTTGAGCCGCCTCGGGGCAGATAATTGCTGACACCTGCACCCCTGCAATATTCCAAGCCTTGGTACAAGATACAAGGCTTATACATAAGGGATTAATCAATGCATATGGAGTATATGACGAGCCGGGCGGAGTGATTTCGCCATGAATCTCATCACTGACAACGGACAAGCCATACTTTCGACAGACAGCATCCATCTTCGACAACTCCTCCCTTGTCCAAAGTCTTCCGGTGGGATTGTGGGGATTGCAGAGCAGGAATACCTTTGCCCTGGCAGCTTTCGCTTCAAAATCTGCCCAATCCACTTCAGCGCGCCCCGACGAATCGTAAACCAACCGGCTTGCAAGAGCCTTGCACCCCACATTGCGAATACTGGAGAAGAAGCAGTTGTAGGCCGGATTCAGGAAGAGAACCCCGTCTCCCTCCTGTGTCAGGGCCTTAAGGACGATGGATGCTCCGGGGACAAGTCCTCCGACGGGGATAATGGCTTCACTACTGATATTCCAAGAGTATTTGTGTAAAAACCACCATTTTATGGCAGTGTAAAAGCCCTCGCCAGGCTCCGCATATCCAAACACGCTTTCAGCGAGTTTGCTCTGCAAGGCTCTGACAATACAGGGAGCAGCCCTGAAATCCATGTCAGCCACCCACATCGGAATCTCTCCCTCGGCTGCATTGTCCCATTTGACCGAATTGGTTCCCCGCCTCTGAACAGGCGTATCAAACCATTGTCTCTGATGTTCTGTCATATCGTGCGTTGAATTATATTTCCGGACATCCATTTGGTACCCCTGACCCGGAAGATAAAAATCAGCCCCCTCACATTAAGCTCAACAGCCATTGCAGTCCAATATCCTACCAGGCCAAGACGGGGTATAAGAATGAGGGCAAGACCGATACGGATTACCCACATACAGCCGAAATTAATGGCAGAGGGAATCAGCGTATCACCGGCTCCCACGCAAGCCCCGTAAGCCACTATGCTGAAGCCACTGCTTGCGGCCATGCAGAACCCTCCGAAGAGCCAGGTTGTAGTCGACACGAGTCCGACCGAAGCCGCCTTTTCCGAACCAAGCCGTCCTACCATCCCTGCATCTATGTAGGACATGAGGACATGGGCAAGTTGAGCGAGAATAGACGGAAGTGCAAGCGCCATAACCAAAGAGAAGCGCTCCTTTGTAGAAAACGCTTCGCCACTACGAAGTTTGGCAAGCAACCCGTTCCTGCTCATCGGGAGTTTCGTAAAAATCCGCTTGACAAAAAGCACCAGTGCCCTTTTCCAGCGGGGCAAATATCGCAAAAAAGTAGAGCCCCTGCAAGATTAGAGTATTTTTTACTAACTTTGCGCTCCGGATACCGCCCGTCTCTCCGACAAAGCCAAGGGAGCAGCGGACTGGGTATCCGATGTTGAACCAAAATTTATTTTATGGTACTTGCAAATGAAAAGACCATTCGCCGTCGCAGTTTGCTTGCTATGCTGCTCCCTTGCGTTCGCGCAAGAGGCTGGGACTGCATTGGAAGTCAAAACTGAACCTTTGAGTTCCCAAGAGCAGGAAGAGGAAGCCGAAAGCCGGTCCGCAGGCAGTGAAATCAGTGTTACAGGTCGTGCCGAGTATCTTTCCGGAGATGATATTCTCGGAAATTCCTGTCTGTATGTGCTCGCTGACGGGAATTTAAGTGAGGTCTTCTCTTATTCCGCCTCACTTCACCTCCTTTCTTCCTCTCCGGCAGATCTTTACTCTGCCACCTTTCACCCCAATGAGTCATCCTGGCTGGATTGGGCATACATCAGTGCCGGCATTTCAAACTTCGAAATCTCCTTGGGGAAAGATATGCTCCTGTGGGGGACCTATGAGATGGAGGAGTACGACTTCGATATTCACTATCCCCTGGCATCTTCCATCTGGAACTGTCTTCCCATCTATCAATGGGGAGCAAAAGTGGGCTGGTCTCCTGCCGAAGACATGGAAATTGGAGTGAGACTCAGCAGTTCTCCCTTTTCAGACCGCCCTTTTGACGATGGGACATATGCGCTGGGCTTCAGAGCCAAGTATGACAGACCCGATGCCTTCGGCCTGATGGTGGCGTATAACTCGATGGATGGGGGCAATGGCTCGTGGTACAAGGTTCTCTCCAGTGGAATTCAGGGGACACTCGGAAACTTCCGTCTGACTGCCGATTTTAACAGCAAAATCGGGGATGAAAGCATGGTTTTCGCCGAAGGTATCAGTTCTGCATTTTCCTGCACATGGAAGATGGATGAGAAATTGGAAGTCCTCGGGAAACTCAATTTGGATGACTACGACTCCGGCAATCTCAACAACGATACCGCGGGCATGGCCATCCATTGGTATCCGCTCAAGGGGCTTCGCGTGCATGCAGTCGCAGCCTACCGGTTTGGAGACTTCGCAAAAGAATGGAATTTTGGCATTGGAGCCACATACAGACTTGATTTTTCGCTATAATTTTGCAATCGGAGAAACTTCTGGGTATCAATACCTGCTATATTTGAGTAAATGTCCAAAGAAAACAGCATCATCTCTCTCGAGCATATCAGCAAATCATTTTCCGGCAAGAAGGTGCTCGATGACATCAGTCTCTATATCAATCGCGGTGAGTTTCTCACCTTTCTCGGGCCCTCCGGCTGCGGGAAGACCACGCTGCTCCGCCTGATTGCGGGCTTTCTCTCTCCCGATGAAGGAATTATCCGCTTGGAGGGGAAAGATATATCTCCACTTCCACCGCATAAAAGACCGCTGAATACCGTATTTCAGCGCTATGCACTTTTCCCTCACCTCGATGTGTACGACAATATCGCCTTCGGGCTCAAACTCCACAAAGTCCCCAAGGACGAAATCGAACGCAGGGTTCGAAAGGTGCTCCGCCTCGTATCCATGTCGGACTACGAAGACAGGGATGTAGCATCCCTCTCCGGAGGCCAGCAGCAGAGAATCGCAATCGCAAGAGCAATTGTGAATCAGCCGAAAGTGCTCCTTTTGGACGAGCCTTTGAGTGCTTTGGACCTTAAGATGCGCAAGGACATGCAGATAGAACTCAAGGAAATGCACGAAAAACTCGGCATTACCTTTATCTACGTGACTCACGACCAGGAGGAGGCACTGGCTCTCTCTGATACCATAGTGGTAATGGATGAGGGTCGCATTCAGCAGATCGGCACCCCTGCAGACATCTACAACGAACCTCAGAACTGCTTTGTGGCGGACTTTATTGGAGACAGCAACATCTTCATCGGCAGGATGTTACATGACAAAAAAGTGAGTTTCATCGGGCACGATTTCGATTGTGTCGACAAGGGCTTTGGAGAGGACAAGCCCGTCTATGTGGTCATTCGTCCGGAGGATGTGTATATCAGGACAAATCCGGAGGGCTACCAGTTCACGGGAACCGTCACGAGTTGCGTATTCAAGGGAGTACACTACGAGATGTTCATCAACACAGACAACGGCTTTGAACTTATGGTTCAGGACTATAACGCATTTGAAGTCGGCAGCTTGGTGGCCCTCAAAATCCGGCCCCAGGACATTCAGGTAATGAAGATGGATATGGAGTATAACTCCTTCAAGGGAGTGATGTCTTCGGACGAAAGCGTGGAGCTGCTCGATGCCGAATTTCCCTGCCTGCCCTCCGAAGATTTCCACAAGGGGGAGGAAGTCAGCGTAAAGGTAGCCTTCAATAAGGTGGATCTGATGGACGAGGAAGACGAAGGAGAGACTTACGGAAATATCGATCAGATTTACTATTTCGGAGACCACTATCACCTGCGTGTAAAACTCTCCAATGGGCAATTCATCTTTGCCGATACCAATGATGTCTGGGACAAGGGAGATATAGTCGGGGTACACATTCTCCCCGAAGATATAGTATTGAGTAAGAATGACTAGGAGATCTGCCTGGGCCCTGCCCTATTTTATCTTTTTGCTCATTTTCGTGGTGCTGCCGCTCATGCTGATTGCGGTGTATGCCGTCACGGATACGCAGGGGCATTTTACTCTAGCTAACCTTGCGGCCTTCTTTACCGACCGGAAGATTGTCAACTCCTTCCTTGTCTCTTTGGAGGTTGCCTTCGAAAACACCCTGATTTGCATACTCATCGGCTATCCCGTTGCGTATATCCTTGCAGACAAGACCCTTAACCATTCTGCGGTCACTGCCATTCTTTTCATCCTCCCGATGTGGATCAACGCTCTGATGCGCACCATGGCTACTGCTGAAATTTTCAATGCGCTGAAAATTGGCTTAGGCAAGGGGACCCTGCTCTTCGGCATGGTCTACGACTACCTGCCCTTTATGATTTACCCCATCTTCACGGTGCTCGGAAAAATGGACAAATCCTATGCAGAAGCGGCTCAGGACCTTGGCGCAAGCCCTTGGACCGTATTCTTCAAGGTTACCCTGCCCCTTTCGATGCCAGGGATAATGAGCGGGGTGATGATGGTATTCATGCCCACCGTGTCCACCTTTGCTGTGTCGGAGATACTCACCAACAACACCATCATGCTCTTCGGCTCGGTAATTCAGGAGCAATTCAACAACCTCATGTGGAACCAGGGGGCTGCCCTTTCACTTATCATGCTCATAATCATCGGTATTACCACTCTTCTGCCGGGAGGTCGTGATTCCGAGGCCGCGGGAGGGGCCACAATATGAAAAGAGCAGTAGCCAAAGCCTACCTGTGGACAGTTCTGATTCTTCTCTATGCCCCGATTGTCTTTATCGCGGTATTCTCCTTTACCGAAGCCAAGTCACTTGGCAACTGGACCGGTTTTACCTTCGACCTGTATGAGTCGCTCTTTACCGGAGCGAATGAAGGTGCCCGTTCCCTCCTGGTCGCCCTTAAGAATACCCTCTTCATAGCCCTTATAGCTTCAGCACTCTCGACCATACTCGGTACCATTTCTGCCATTGGCATTTACAACCTCAAGGGAGGCAAGAGACGCGCTATCCAGTTCCTCAACAACATCCCGCTTCTCAACCCTGACATCATTACCGGTGTGTCCCTGTTCCTGCTGTTCGTCTTTTTGCATGTCAGCAAAGGGATGTGGACAATCATCCTCTCGCATATCACCTTCTGCACTCCTTATGTAGTTCTCAATGTCATGCCAAAGCTTTCGCAGATGAATCCAAACATCTACGAAGCGGCTCTCGACCTTGGAGCGACTCCATTTCAGGCACTTTGCAGAGTTCTTGTGCCCCAGCTTCGGCCGGGGATGATTTCGGGCTTCATCATTGCCTTTACAATGAGCCTCGATGACTTTGCCGTAACCTATTTTACCGCCGGGTCTTCGGGCATTGACACCCTGTCAACCTTCATCTACTCGGATGTGCGCAAGGGAGGCCTCACCCCGGAGCTCAAGCCGATGATGACCCTTATCTTCCTGCTCGTGCTCGCTGTGCTGCTCATCGTGAATCTGCGTAGTGCAAAGCGGGCGGCAACCGTTCAAAAATCCCTGCAATACAAATGATAAGAATTAGAAAAATCGCTGCCATTCTGCTGGCAGTCCTCGTGTGCGTGGGAGCTTTCGCACGCGACCGAAAAGAGATTCTCAAAGTCTACAACTGGTCGGATTACATCGCCGAAGGGGTGATAGAAGAATTCGAACAGTGGTACAAGGAACAGACTGGCGAAGACATTGAGGTCATCTATATGACCTTCGATGTCAACGAATCCATGCTGTCCAAGATTGAAAACGGGCATGAAGACTACGACGCAGTCTGCCCGTCGGATTACATCATAGAGCGGATGCTCAATTCCTCGCTTCTGCTGCCCCTGGATTTCAAAAGCCTTGGAGACACTCCCAACTATATTGCGGCAAACCGATCCCCATACATTACGAAGATGTTCCGTGAGATTAACCCCTCCATCGATGCCAATGAATATTCCGTGGCCTATATGTGGGGAACCACGGGCATACTCTACAACACAGCTTATGTCACTCGGGAAGAAGCATCTACCTGGGATGTCATCCGCAATCCCAAGTTTGCAGGGAAAATCCTCATCAAGGATGCCCCAAGGGATGTGTACGCGCCAGTGCTGATCTATCTGCGTCAGAATGAACTCCGTAACGCTGAGACCACCCTGCAGGATCTGATGATGGACTCATCGGACAAGTCCCTTGCCGATGTTAAGGCCTACCTTATGCAGGTAAAACCGGGAGTATGCGGCTGGGAGGCAGATTTGGGAAAGGAACAGATGACCAAGAACCGCGCCTGGGTCTCCCTGAACTGGAGCGGGGATGCAGTCTGGGCAATTGAGGAAGCCTCTTCCGTTGGGGTTTCCCTCGATTACATAGTACCGGAGGAGGGCTCTACGGTGTGGTTTGACGGCTGGGTAATCCCCAAATATGCCCGCAATGTCAAGGCCGCTACTTATTGGATTGATTTTATGAGCCGCCCCGACATCGCAATCCGCAATATGGAGGAGACCGGCTATGTGGCTTCCTGTGGAGCCCCCGAAGTCCTTCAAGCTGTCATTGACGAGGACAATTTCAGCCCTATAGACCTGTCTTACTTCTTCGGAGAAGAGGCCAGGGCTGTTTGCGTGGATCCCATCCTTTTCCCCGACAAGGCAGTCATTGAGCGTTGCGCCTTGGAGCACGACTGGGGCGCTGATACCGCAAAACTCCTCTCCATGTGGCAGGATGTCAAGGGGAGCAGTGCCAATTTCGTGACTTATGTCGTTATAATTGTCGTTTTGGTCGTGGCAGGTGCATATTTTGTTATATCGTCTTGGAACAGGCGTTCGCGCCACAGCCGCAAAAGACGCACCCGCAGATAGGATGATTATGACAAAAATAGAAGCTGCAAGAAACGAATATGCCTCTTGGTGCTCCTCCGTGGGCATCGATACCATTGAGAAACTCAATGCCACCCTTCGCGAAGGGAAGGCTATCCCTCTCATTAACCTCTGCGAAGCCCGTCAGGAGCGCAAGTACGCTGAAATTGCCAATGAGATTTACTCCCGCAAGGACTTGTCCCGTATCGTGATGATGTCAGGACCCTCTTCGAGCGGGAAAACTTCCTCTTCCCTCCGCATTGCCCAACAGTGTAAGGTTATTGGACTCAATCCCAAGGTAATAGAGCTCGATAACTACTTCCACAACCGCGAGGACACTCCAAAGGATGCTGATGGAAAGTATGATTTTGAGTGCCTCGGAGCTATGGATGTGGAGTTTCTCGGCAAGCAGCTCAACTCCCTTCTTCGCGGGGAGGAGATTGAAGTCCCACGTTTTGATTTCGTCAGCGGAAAGAGGGTTTTTGAAGGCAAAAGACTGCGTCTGGAAGATGGGGACATGCTGTTTATGGAAGGCATTCATGCCCTCAATCCGGCACTCACCCCCACTGTTGACCGGAGTAAAATTTTCAGGGTTTATATTTCTGCCCTTTCCGCCCTGCCCGGAGGCGAGAAGGTCCACAACTCTACCACAGACAAACGCCTGCTGAGACGCATCGTAAGGGATAACCGTACGCGGGGCATTTCGCCCGAACAGACTATCGAGAGGTGGCCATCCGTGCGGCGCGGGGAAACTTTGTATGTGTTCCCATACGAAGAGAATGCAGATGTGGTATTCAATTCTTCCACTCTCTACGACTTGCCCGTGCTGAAGTATTATGCCGAGCCCCTGCTCGAGGCGATTGAGCCTTCGTCTCCCGCCTATGCTAAGGCTCAGTCTCTGACAGACTTTCTCGCGATGATTATTCCTCTCACTTCGGAAGAAATCGAGGCCATACCGCCCACTTCCATAATGCGCGAGTTTATCGGAGGACAGCTGCTGTACTAGCCGCTTTCGCTCGCCTCATACGCTCCGCCTCTGTGGTCTCGGGGTCATAAGCTGCGTTATCCTTCTGCCAAAATGGCAATTTTGCCCCTTTGGCAATACTTTTGAGAAAAGTTTTAATATTATGTCACAAGAAATCAATATAGAAAAAGAAGCACCGGAACTAGAAACGGAAAAGCCAGCTGAAGGCACGGCATCTACAGAAACATCTGAGAAGCATGGCAGCAGACACGAGGAGCGCAGATTACAGAGACGGCTGAAGGAAGTCGAGAAAAAATTAGAGGAAAGCGAGAAGGGGAACGATGCATTGAAAGCCAAGCTTTCTTCCCTTACTGACAATTTGTCCAAGGAGAAGAACGACTACCTTCGTCTTATGGCTGAGTTCGAGACCTTCCGCAGGCGCAGTGCCGATGAGAAGATTAAGCTTGTCGATACCGCCGCTGCAGATACAATCAAAGGTTTGCTCCCCGTCCTTGATGATTGCGAGCGGGCAATGCAAATCCTGGAAAAATCCGAAGATGGTGCCGCAAAGGAGGGCACGAAGCTCATCTATGACAAGCTTTTCGCCTATCTCAAATCCTGTGGACTTGAACCGATTAAGGCAAAGGGAGAAAAATTCGACGTGGACTACCATGAGGCGGTCACACAATTCCCTGCACCATCGGAAGATATGAAAGGCAAGGTAGTGGATGTGATTCAGACAGGGTATACTCTTCACGGCAAGGTGCTTCGGTATGCAAAGGTTGTTGTAGGAGTGTAAATTATGGCTGATAAGAGAGATTATTATGAGGTCCTTGGCATTGACAAAAATGCAAGTGAGGACGATATAAAGCAGGCTTATAGAAAGGCTGCACTCAAATGGCATCCTGACCGCTGGGTCAGTGGGACGGATGCCGAGAAAAAGACTGCCGAGGAGAAGTTCAAAGAGGCTTCCGAGGCTTATTCCGTGTTAAGCGACAAGGATAAGCGGGCGAAGTATGACCAATTCGGATTCAGCGGAGTCGATGGAGCCGGAGCCCAGGACTGGAGCCAGGGCTTTGGCAACCTCAACGATATTCTCAACAATCTCTTCGGCGGAGCCTTTGGCGGCTTTTCCGGCTTCGGGGGAAGTGACTTTGAGGGCTTCGGAGGTTTTGGTTCAGGTGCTTCATCGCGTGGAGGCCGCACGGTTCAGCGTGGGCGTGATATCCGTACGAGGGTGCGACTTACCCTGTCCGAGATTGCAACCGGCTGTGTCAAACAGGTTTCCCTTGAACGCAATCGCCCTTGTCCGGAGTGCGGAGGCAAGGGAGCCAAGAACGCTTCCGATATCAAGACCTGTCCGACTTGTAAGGGATCCGGGCAGGTTCAGCATGTGACCAATACCCTTTTCGGACGTACGATGACCTACAATGTCTGCCCTCAATGCGGAGGACGCGGACAGACAGTGACCAATCCTTGCCGCAGGTGCGGAGGGACAGGTCTCGTTCGTATTCGGGAAAATGTATCCATCACCATTCCAGCCGGAGTAGAGGATGGTATGCAGCTCACTGTCAGGGGCGAAGGACATTCCGCTCCCAATGGTGGGATGAATGGGGATCTTCTCGTTGTTATTGAGGAGATTGAAGACAAGGACATCAAAAGAGAGGGCAACAACCTCTTCTGCACCAAGATTGTCTCTGTACCTGATGCCATACTTGGTTGCGAGGTAGAGGTGTCTTCCATCGATGGTGTTCAGAAGATTAAGCTTGATCCCGGCACACAGAGCGGGTCTGTGTTCAAACTGAGAGGGAAAGGTCTGCCTTCTGTCAACAGTTACGGAAGGGGGGATCTCTATGTGAAGGTCTTGGTATGGATACCGCGCAAACTCCGTGGAGAAGACAAGGATGCGATTGAGAAGCTCCGCTCTTCATCTGCTTTCGAGCCAAGCCCGAGCCGAGATGACAGGGACCTTTTCGAGAAGGAGTCAAAGTATTATTAAGCAGCCTCAAAGAGTCAGTAAAATTTCCGCAAAACTTTTTTGGATTCTTCCAAAAAGTTACTACCTTTGCAGTCCGATTCGGCAGCCTCTCGTCTAAAGGTTTGATGATGCTGCACTTTTATACATTGAAATACAATGGACGCTATCAAATTGGTAGAGCAATCTTTCGCTCAGAATAAAGCCGCCGCGTATCCCGAGTTTAAGGGTGGTGACACTATTACGGTGACTTACAAGATTAAGGAAGGTGACAAGTTCCGTCTTCAGAATTTCCGCGGAGTGGTGATTCAGATTTCGGGGGCTTCTCCTTACACGAGGACTTTTACCGTGAGGAAGGTTTCCGGCGGAGTTGGAGTAGAGAGGATATTCCCCTTCGAGTCTCCTTTCATTGAGAAGATTGAGCTTAACAAAGTAGGACACGTTCGCCGCGCACGTATCTTCTACCTTCGTAACCTTGCCGGTAAGAAGGCCCGTATCCGCGAGAGAAAATTCGCGGGGAAGACGCTGGCGGAGGAAGAGCAGTAGTCCCAGTGCGGGGTGCGTTGCATGATGCAACGGCTCATTGAAATACGGCGGGATTTCCGCAGGATTGGCTCCTTAGCTCAGCTGAATTAGAGCATCTGACTACGGATCAGAAGGTCACAGGTTTGAATCCTGTAGGAGTCACCAGAGCAGACAGACAGCAGCTCTAAAGCCCAAAGAACAATTCTTTGGGCTTTTTTCGTAGTGGTGCTCAAGCAACCTGTTGACATGTGACGACCAGCCAAGCCTGCCCGAGGCCATCTGGCCTCGGTTTTTGGAGCATCGGCTTGCGTGACAAGCTTGCTTGTCTAAGCAAGTATGGTGCGACAAAAAGCGGGGACGCAACAGCGTCCGCGCATGCGGGCTTGCTAAAGGCAGTCGGATTAACGGAACCGAGCGGCTTGCCGCCGCAGCAAGGCACATGTGTCAGCCAAAGCGCATCATCTCTCTACGAAAAAGCCAGGACATTTGTCCGAGCCTTCAGAGCGGGAAGCTGTCTGCCGTGACGACGAAAGGACGAGCGAGCGTCAGCGAGCTAATCCTGTAGGAGTATGAAATCCGTTTGCCGGCTTCACAGCATCTGCCGTGACGACGAAAGGACGAGCGAGCGTCAGCGAGCTAATCCTGTCAGCATATAAACATTTTGCAAAAAGTATATTAATTGTTATTTCTGTAAAATAAAATAAAACTATATGCGACACTCACTAATTAACTGTTTTATTGCATTTTTAGCAATCGTGACTCTATCCTCCTGTTCAACCAAGACAGAGACCCCCTCCAAAGCAGCTAACCCAATGACTTACATAAAGGACGAGGCAAAAATCGACATGCTCCGTTCCATGAAAAACCTCGATGGCGATGGTCGCTTCTATGAACTTGATTACACTTCCGATTACAAATTGGACCAGGTGCTGGCCTGCAATCTTACCAAGACCGATGAATTGTTCTCATACATAGCATATATCCTCTACGATTCTATCCCATCATCGAAAGCTGTTGCCAGTTTTGGAGCTGGATGCAGTGCATTCGCCGCCAAAAACGATACGCAGCATCTAATGGGGAGAAATTATGATTTTCGCCATGCAAAAAACGATAAATACATCCACACATCCGCAATCCTGGTGCACACAGCCCCCGAGGGTGGAAAAAGATCCATTTCGATGGTGGACGGGCTCAATCTTAACTTCGGACAAGGTTTTTACGATGATGGAGTGACCGACCTGTCCTTGCTCATGGCTCTCCCCTATGCCGCTCTGGACGGAATTAATGAGGACGGCTTTGCAATTGGCATCCTTGCTCTCAACGAGACGCAAACCAAGCAGCAGAGCGGTAAACCCAAAATCAGCAGCACTGTCGCTATCCGCATGCTTTTGGATTGCGCATCGAGCGTTGAAGAGGCTATCGGGATGCTTAAGGACTATGACATGGACATGGAAGGACAGGGGAAGAGTAATTATCACTTCTTTATGGCAGATGCCAAGGGCGACTATGCTATCGTGGAGTACACTTTCGACAAGGATAAAGGTGAAAGCGTCCCTTATGTCATGGAAGTATTTTCCGAAAACGACACACTTCGTTGCGTCACCAATTTCTACGTCTCTCCTACGATGGTCGGAACCAATGACGGTTGGGGATCAGAGCATGGCAAATGGCGCTACGACAGTTTGAGGGTCAATCTTGCCAACGCAAACTACTCCCTCACAGACGATGCGGCAATGAAACTGCTGAAGACCGTCTCGCAAGCCCCTACAGAAGAAATTACTTCGCAGACACAGTGGTCCGCCCTGTATAATCTTTCCCAGAAGAGTCTTCGGCTCGCTATCCTACGCAATTACTGCAAGGAATACAACTTCAAGCTGTAGACTTAACTGATTTCGGAACATCTTCCCGTAGAGAAATGACAGGCGCCTCCGCCTCCAGCCGGGATTACGCTATCTGGGGACGGTCGGGGCGGCCGGGCCGGACTTCAGGCTCGGGAGTCAGATTGACCATTTTTCCTGCTTCCAATTCCTGATTGGCTTTACGCCGGCGGAAGATATCCACGGCATCGTAAATTGCAGAGCGCATCGAAGACGGGTCGGCAAGGTCCCTTCCCGCCATCTCATAGGCGGTCCCGTGGTCGGGAGAAGTTCTGACAATAGGCAGGCCGGCGGTGAAGTTGACCCCATCGCTGAAAGCAATGGTCTTGAATGGAGACAGTCCCTGGTCGTGATACATGGCAAGGGTAGCATCGAACTGCTGGTAATGTCCAAGCCCAAAATACCCATCGGGCGAGAAGGGACCGAAAGCCTGAATTCCTTCTTCTTCAGCCTTTTGGATAGCAGGGATGATAATCGTCTCCTCTTCATCCCCAAGCAGCCCCCCATCTCCACTGTGAGGATTGAGACTGAGCACTGCTATCCGGGGATTATCACAGGAGAAATCATTCTGAAGTGAAGCCTTAAGAAGGCGAAGCTTACTGAGAATCTTCTCTTCACTGATACTGTCGGCCACATCTTTAAGAGGTATGTGTCCAGTCACAACGGAGAGCTTGATTCTGTCACTTATCATCATCATCGCAGCATCGCTGACCCCGAAGGCATTAATCAGATATTCAGTGTGGCCGGGGAAAGGGAAGCCTTGCAATGACATGGATTTCTTGTTGATTGGAGCGGTCACCAGCACATCCGTAAGGCCACCTTTAATGTCAGCTACTGCCCTGTCGAGAGATGCGATTGCGGACTTGGCAGCCTCGGCCCCGGGGGCACCAGGTTCGGCGAATGTACTGTCCGGAAGGCAGTTGAGAATATTAACCCTGCCTCTTTGGGCCTCTGTCGCTGCCGTAATGTCATTCACCGGCAAAGAGTCAATTTCGTGTATTGTCTTGAGGTAGAAGTCAAAGAGTTTTGGAGAGCCATAGACTATCGGAGTGAACTGGTCCAAAATTCTCTCGTCAGAAAGTGCCTTGATTATAACTTCATATCCTATTCCATTGGAATCTCCCTGTGTGATACCCACTACGATGGGAGCCTTATTATTATTTGACATAATCATGTATATTACTCTTTTCCAAAAAGTTCGTTCCCCCCGCCCCCACTTTCCTGCAGCCTTTCATACTCCAAATCCGCAGGCAAGGCGCTCCCGAGGGAGCCGGCCTGCACGGCAAGGGAGTCACAGCGTTCGTTCTCCGGATGCCCTGCATGGCCCTTAAGCCAATGAAACGTAACCTGATGCCGGCGATAGACTGCAAGAAACTCCTGCCACAGATCTGCATTCTTCTTTTTCTTCCACCCCGTCTTTTCCCAATTATCCAACCAGCCTTTACTCACGGCATTCACCACATAAGCGGAGTCGCTATATACTTCGACCACAGCATTTTCCCACCTTATAGCCTGGAGTCCCCGAATGACTGCAAGGAGCTCCATACGGTTGTTGGTGGTAAGACGATACCCGCCACTAATCTCTCTGTATGCGCCTGCACATTTGAGAATCGCAGCCCAGCCTCCGGGCCCGGGATTTCCACTCGCAGACCCATCGGTGTAAAGATATATTGGCGGCCGTTTACTCATTGTCGACAAAAATAGTTATTTTTGAGCAGTAAATGAACTCTATGCATATACTCGTTACCGGAGCTCTCGGACAATTGGGAAGAGAATTGAGACGTCACTCGCAAAATGAGCCTGACACATGGATTTTCAGTGATGTCAAAGCGGAGGGAGAGACTGGAATCCTCTCCCTTGATATTTGTGATGTTCAAGACACGGAAAAAGTCCTCAAAGACAACGACATACAAGTTCTTGTCAACTGTGCCGGATATACAGCTGTAGATAAGGCGGAGGAGGATAGAGAAACGGCGGACAGACTGAATCACATAGCGGTAGGAAGTCTGGCCTCAACATGTAATAAATTGGGAGTCACTCTTATACACATTTCTACCGACTACATTTTTGGAGGAGAGACCTGTACCCCCCTACAGGAAAGCGCACCTGCCAGCCCTAGGAGTGTGTACGGCACCACAAAACTTGCAGGTGAAAATGCCATTCGCGAAAGTGGCTGCAAATACATTATTTTGCGTACTGCATGGATGTATTCTCCCAACGGACAGAATTTCCTGCTGACAATGCTTAAGCTTCTTTCCGAGCGCAAAGAGATAGGAGTCGTGTATGACCAGATTGGAAGCCCAACCTTTGCCGAAGACCTTGCAAAAGTGATTATCCGGATCATCTCCACAAGGCAACTCGGTAAGACCGGCACATATAATTATTCCTGTGAAGGGGCTGTGAGCTGGTACGATTTTGCCCAAGCGATACGCGAAACCGGCGGTTTCACCTGCCGTATCAGGCCGCTTTTAAGCAGTGAATACCCAGCCAAAGCCCGGCGTCCGCACTACAGCGTTTTGGACAAGTCGTTGATTAAGCGCACTTTCGGGATTGAAGTACCCTATTGGAGAGACTCGCTTGAAAAGTGCATGACCATCATACTGAAGGAAGAACCTGTCACTGCCAACGCAGCGAAGAATCACTAACTGTCTGCCATGAAAGTCTATACTACAGAACTTGAGGGGGTCCTAATCATAGAACCGGAAGTACACGGGGATAAGCGCGGATATTTCTTAGAGTCCTTTAACCAAAAGGAGTTTGATATGCTCGTCACTTCGTACGAAGATTCAACGATGGTGCCTGGGCGGTCAGGGGAAAAAACACGCAGCGTGACTAATTCTACGGTTTTCGTCCAGGACAATGAGAGCAAGTCCCGTTATGGAGTAGTAAGAGGCCTGCATTTTCAAAGGGCACCGTTCGCGCAGGCTAAGCTCGTAAGGGCAGTATCCGGGAAAATCCTCGATGTGGCAGTGGATATTCGCCGCAGCTCCCCCACTTTCGGACGACATGTCAAAGTGGAACTTTCGGGACAAAATCACCTGCAACTCTTTATCCCTCGGGGGTTTGCGCACGGCTTCAGCACTCTGTCGAAAGAGGCGGTGCTCTCCTACAAGTGTGATGCTTTCTACAATAGCGAAGCTGAAAGCGGAATCGCATGGAATGACCCGGCCATAGACATAGATTGGGGACTCCCCCACTCCGACATTATCCTTTCAGAGAAAGACACTCACCGTCCCTCCTTAAGTGAGTCAGAGGACCTGTTTGAATGATTAACCTGCGAGAGGCGGGTCTGTGGACTTGAAATCCCACCATTCAGATTAGCCCGTCAACAATTTCTCTTATGCTGTCATACTCATAGCCACGGGAAAGTGCATACTTGAGGAGCTTAAGCTTAGCCTGGGGATCAGAGTGAAGATTTTTGGCCCTGGACTCAAGCAAGTGCTGAAGCCGCTCTCTGCTCCTGGCGGGGTCGACTTCCTGCAGAGCCAGGGTAACGCCCTCTCCGCTAATACCTTTTGCAGCAAGCGCGCTGCGAATCTTTATCGGCCCCCAGCCGGTAAGAGCAGCTTTCTCCCTTGCAAAGGCCACGGCATAGCGGGCATCATCAACAAAGCCATCTCGGCGAAGATCCCCGAGTATAAGGGAGGCCGTAGGCGCATCTGATTTTCGCAGAGCCTTGGAATAAATATCTTTAGAGCAATATTCAGTCTTGGAGCAAAGCCTCTGCAAAGAATTGAGAAGTCTCTGATAATCTTCGTTTTCCATCGTTATCTACGTTTATTAATCCAAGGGAGCATCCTTTCGCCTCGACCCGGCAAGCAAGCCGCATGCAGCGAAAATATCCTCGCCGCGGGAAGCCCTTATAGTACAGTTTATTCCGAACTTGGAGAGCATATCTCTAAACTCTTCCATAGTCTTCTGGGACGAACTGGCATAGGGAAAATCGGGGATGCTATGGAAGCGAATGAGATTTACCCGACACTCCAGCCCCCGAAGCAAACGGGCAAGTTCCCTTGCGTGAGCAGGAGTATCATTCCAGCCTGCAAACATGGTGTATTCGAAACTCACTCTACGCTGCCCGCTCCAGTCATATTGTTTAAGAAGCGCTACCACATCCCTAATATCGTAGGCCTTCTGCACCGGCATAAAGGAGAGTCTCTGCTCAGGGAAAGGATTATGCAGGGACAGCGCGAGGTGGCAACGGCAGGAAGCGAGATACCGTTTCAAATTTGGCAAAACCCCTATAGTACTGAGAGTTATGCGTTTGGGGCTCCACCCGAAGCCCCAGGGCGCAGTAAGTACTTCAATAGCCTTGAGTACATTGTCGGTATTATCGAGCGGCTCTCCCATGCCCATAAATACGGCATTGGTCAGTTCATCAGACTCATCAATACCTGTAAACTGTGACAGAATTTGGGCCGTATCCAGATTGCCATGAAAGCCCTGCCGTCCGGTCATGCAGAATCCACATCCCATCTTACACCCCGCTTGTGAACTGACACAGAGAGTTTTGCGCCCGCCTTCCGGTATCATTACCGCCTCCACTTCAAGCACCGACCCCTCGGGAGCAAAGAGGTATTTCCGCGTCCCATCGGAGGAAGCAGCCGCAGCTACAGGAGTATCGCAGCCGAGTTCACAGGCGTCCGCAAGCTTTCGCCTGGACTCTTTGGACAGGTTGGTCATTGCATCTATGCTGTGCACCTTGGATACATACATCCACCTCGCAATCTGCGAAGCGGCAAAGGATGGCAGCCCAAGGGTCGTACAGACAGCCTTAAGCTCCGTAAGGGTCTTCCCAAGTAATTTTTCTTTCATACCCGACACTTTACAACTCAAGTTTCCAATATCCAACGCCAGGATACAAAATTACCTCACCGCCACGAATTTCGCAAATAGGGTTTTGTATTTACGTCCAAAGTCCTTATATTTGTTATCCGCACTGACCGGACAGACAGCCGGCTGTGGGCCAAACTTATACTATTAACTTTTTAACTTCAAAATCTTATGGCAAAAGACATCGAAACTCAAAGCCCCGACATCAATGCCGCCAAACTGAAGGCATTGCAGGCGACAATCGACAAAATCGAGAAAGACTATGGCAAGGGGACCATTATGAAACTCGGCGACCAGCCTGCAGAAGATGTGCAGGTCATCCCGAGCGGAAGCATCGCGCTCGACCACGCCCTTGGCATCGGGGGTTATCCTCGCGGACGCATCATCGAGATTTACGGTCCGGAATCCAGCGGTAAGACCACCCTCGCAATCCATGCCATCGCCCAGGCCCAGAAGCTCGGAGGCATTGCGGCAATGATTGATGCAGAACACGCCTTCGACCGCTCCTACGCGGAAGCGCTCGGGGTGAACCTCGACAACCTGCTTATCTCCCAGCCGGATAACGGGGAACAGGCCCTCGAAATCGCCGACAACCTGATTCGCTCCGGTGCAATCGACATAGTGGTCATCGACTCCGTGGCGGCCCTTACCCCGAAAGCTGAAATCGAAGGGGAAATGGGAGATAACAAGGTCGGACTCCAGGCCCGCCTGATGAGCCAGGCCCTTCGCAAACTCACCGCAAATATATCCAAGACAAACACCTGCTGCATTTTCATTAACCAGCTTCGCGAGAAGATTGGAGTGATGTTCGGCAATCCCGAGACCACGACCGGAGGCAATGCCCTCAAGTTCTACGCTTCGGTACGGCTGGACGTGCGCAAAGTCACCCAGATTAAGGATGGGGATGAGGCCACAGGCAACCGCACAAGGGTCAAGGTAGTGAAGAACAAGATGGCTCCGCCCTTCAAGAAAGCCGAGTTTGACATCGTCTTTGGAGAGGGAATTTCCCATGTCGCCGAGGTAGCAGACCTTGCAATCGAATACGACATCATCCACAAGAGCGGTTCATGGTTTAGCTATAACGGGGAGAAACTCGCACAGGGGCTCGCTTCCGTCAAGCAGTTGCTCCGCGACAATCCTGAACTCTGTGATGAGATTGAGGCCAAGGTGAGAGAAGCCCTCAAAAGCGTAAAAGACTGATGGCTAAGATAATCCTTACAGGGGATCGTCCCACTGGACGGCTACATATCGGCCATTATGCGGGGTCGCTCAGGCGTCGCGTCGAACTTCAGAATAGTGGAGAATTCGACAAAATCTATATAATGATTGCCGATGCGCAGGCTCTGACCGACAATGCATCCAATCCGGGAAAAATCAGGGAGAACATTCTTGAAGTGGCCCTTGACTACCTTTCCGCAGGGCTGGATCCTTCGAAGAGTACTATTTTTATCCAGTCTCAAGTCAGTGAACTGACCGAACTGACCTTCTTCTATGAGAATTTGGTCACGGTCCAGAGGCTTCGCCGCAACCCTACGGTGAAGTCCGAAATTCAGATGCGCGGTTTCGCCGAAGGAGAGGACAATTCGGGCAAGGAGGGTGTTCCTGTCGGGTTCTTCTGCTACCCCATCAGTCAGGCAGCTGATATCACCGCTTTCGATGCGACAACCGTCCCTGCTGGAGAGGACCAGGAGCCGATGATAGAGCAGACTCGCGAGATTGTCCGGAAGTTCAATGCCACCTATGGCCCAACCCTCGTAGAGCCGGAAATCCTGCTCCCGAGCAATACCGCCAGTATGCGTCTTCCGGGGACGGACGGCAAGGCCAAGATGAGTAAGTCCCTTGGCAACTGCATCTATCTGTCCGACCCCGAGGATGTCGTAAGAGAGAAAGTTCGCGGGATGTTTACGGACCCCGGACATCTGCAGGTCAGTGACCCGGGTAAGGTGGAAGGCAATCCGGTATTTACCTACCTCGATGCCTTTTGTCGGGATGAGCACTTCGAGAAATTTGGCTCCTGCTTCGCAGGACGCAAGGCCAGTTTCACTTTCCACAATTTGGACGAAGTCAAGGCCCAGTATAGGGCGGGCGGACTCGGGGATGTGATGATAAAGAACTTCCTTGCCGCAATCCTCAACGACACCCTCAATCCGATAAGACGCAAAAGGCACGAACTCGAAGGGCAAATTCCCTATGTGCTGAATGTACTCAAAGAGGGCTCGGCCGAAGCTGAAAAGGTCGCTGCGCAGACCCTTGCAAGGGTGAAGGCTGCTATGCAAATCAACTATTTCGCGCCTGGAGAGCCCGACAAACTCATCGCGAACGGAAAGGCGAAATATCCGCAGCAATAGCGTTTGCTACAGCATCTGATGCAAATTTAGGATGCACTTTCGCTTCGCATTAAAGTCGTATGGCTCTATATGACATATACAGTCTCGTCACCGCAGATATTGCGGATTTTAAGGCGCAAAGGGCGGCTTTGGGAGGTTATCGCGCCATCCCAAAAATCGTTTGTGTCCTTGCCGTCACGGCGGACATAACCTAAACGGTCGATAAGTATCTCGGCGTCACTGTGCCATACAGCATCCTTGTCGGCATTGGTGCAGTCGAGGCTAAGAAACTCTATCGTCTCCAAGCCCTCGTCGCTGATGACGATAGGATTGAAAGTCTTGTGGCTCTGCAACGCCTGCTGCTGACCTTTAAGGTTGAACTCCTCTATCGTCTTACTGACACGGTCGCTGAAGAACCGCTCCACCTTTACCTGCCAAACCTTGAAGCACTCACCCTGCGGCTGTACCTCGCCAACTGACAGTTGAGCCTCGTCTTCCCTGACAACATTGTCAAGAACGTTCTTAAGGTCACGCAACTCTATGTTGATGCCAGTGTTGTTCTGCTCATGTATAAACTCCTTGACAACCTGTTCGTCCTCAATGTCAATATAGTAGACAATGACTTTCTTAGTATCGTCGGGCAGATCGGGCATTGCCTCGCGTATGATGCGGTTTATCAAAGCCCTGTCAAGAAGCCGTGAGAAACTCTTGTCTTTAAGGTCAGGCAAGTAGACGGGCATGGCTCCGTTCTTTGAGTCGCTGATGCTGCCAGCCCACGGTTTGCCAAGGTTCCCGTCGTTGCTCAGACCCGGTATCATGCTCTTCAACTTGTCCATTGTCTGAGCGGCATTGCGGAAAAGGTTCACACCGTCCTCCACTTCCATGATGTCAAACTCCGCACCGCCTTTCACAAGCCTGTCACGGGTAGTCTCTATGCTGTTTATGCCGACATCGCAATGTATAAACCTCCTGCCCAGCTTGCTTGCCACCGCAGCCGTAACACCGCTTCCGCCGAAAAAGTCAGCAACAACCATCCCCTCATTGCTCGAAGCCTTGATGATTCGTTCAAGCAATGCCTCCGGCTTTTGGGTAGCGTAGTCAACACGCTCTTGCGCTTGGGAATTGACAGCGTAAATATCTGTCCAAATATCTTGAGCAGGAACGCCTGGCATCTCGTCTAAATACTGTTTCAATCTAGGAGTTCCATTAGCAGTATAATATAACTTTCCACTTTTCTCGTATTCCTCCATGGTGGCTAAGGGACAACGCCAATAACCAGCCTTACCTTTCCAACTATAACTATACCCCGAGCCTTTAAGTCCTTTTGCCGATAAATCCCGGTCAAGGAACTTTCTACCGTCTTCGTCTTGATGCCTATAGTATGTATCCAAATAGTCTTGCGAATACTCCATGTATTGAGTATTAAATGGGGCATCTATGTCTGAATAGAAAAAGATTGAATCGTGAAGATTCCCAAAGCCTGTACTATCATTATGCGCTGTTGACCTTTTCCAAATAATCTCGTTTCTAAAGTTTTCCTCCCCGAAGATTTCATCCAAAAGGATCTTCACATAGTGACCTATGTGATAATCCAAATGCACATAGATGCTCGCCGTATCGCTCATGACGCTCTTTATCGCCATAAGATTCTCATACATCCAGTTGAGGTATTTCTCCTTGTCCCAGATGTCACCGTACATCTTCTCCTCGAAAGCACGCAGTTCGTCGCTGTCAAGGTTCTGCTCAGCGTCCTTTATAGCCTTAGCCACGTTGGGGTTACGACGCACATAAACCTTCTTGGCATAATCGGCACCGCTGGCGAAAGGCGGGTCGATATAGACCATGTCAACCTTCTCACCCTTGTCTTTGAGATAGGCACAGGCGGCAAGACACTCGCCACGGATGACGAGGTTGTGGTCGGGGTTGCTGCCGATGCGCTCCCGAAGTGTCGTCTCATAGTAAGGCATGCCACGCTCTATGCGCTGCACTATCTTGTCGTTGTCACGGTAACGCAACACTCGCTGCGTGCGGCGGAAGTTGTCAAGTATAGCCTGCCCCTCAAGGGTATTTGGAAAATAAGAGATATATCGTGTTGCCATAATCGTTGGTTTTACTTAAAGAAAGCGTTGATAGCCTGTATCGTCCTGCGGTCGCGCTCGTCGGCTTTAAGCGTATCTTCTATGTAGAGATAGCTGAACTTCTCATAACCTGCAAGTTTGTTGTTGCGCTCTATAAAGTCGGTGGACATGAACTCCTTTCGGTCTTTGAACTTCGCCGCGAAGCCCTCGCCTTTAGTCTCTATTATCAGCACCTGCTTGATGTTGTTCTCACTGTCACGACTCAGCATCAGGAAGTCGGGAACGTACTTGCCGAGATACTGCCAGTCTTTAGAGCCTTTGTGCTTGTAACAGCTTATCCGGAAGCCTGCAAGCGTATCGTCACCATTGAAGTACACCTCCAGCTTTCTGTCTTTGATGATAGCCAGCAGCGACTCAGAAAAGTACTTTATCTCAAATTCGCTGTCAAAGCGGTAAGGCAGATAGTGGTAAGTCTGCTCGTTGATGCCGCCTCCCACTTCCTCATAGTTGTTGTCGTCAGAGGTAATCTTCTTTATAGTTTCTTCCATTCCAGGAAGAGCTTTGAGAGTCTTCACAGCATTTGCCAGGTCTTTCTTCAACCGCTTGCCACCCTTGTCGTCAGAGACAATCTGCTTCACTTCCTTTTGTCCCGGGTAATATTTTTCAGGTGTCAGAGTATCAACCGTGGACTTGAACTTGTCAATTTTGAGTATGGATGCATGCTCCGGTATCACTTCTTCCTTGACCTTTATCGTGCGCTTGCTGATGAAAGCCTTTCGGATGTTGGCACGTATTGCCGTGTGGTTGTAGGCGTCGCCAAGCCAGCGGTTGCCGTCACGCTCTACGGTTATCTTGTCAAAAATGTCTTGCAACGTGTCAGTGTAAGCTTCTAAGTCAGCCATTGACAAAGTGCCATAACTCTCTTTGGTGATGGTCCGTAGCCATGAATGGAAAGTCACGGGCAAGCTGTTATCTCCGTTGACTATCTCTGCAAGATCCTCGTTTGTTATCTCTCCCCTCATGTCCATAAATCGGACGAGGTCGCTGTCGGCAGGGGTTAGAAGGTAGTCGCTGCGGAGCAATGCCGCCGTGTCTGGCTTTTCCTCCACAACCTCAGTAGGCCACGTCACCTTCAACTGATAGAAGTCTATTGGGGGCACGTTGAGCCGCTGCATGCGTGAGAAGCGTTGCAAGGTCACCACCGGACTGTTACCGCCGTGGTTTATCTCGTCGATAGAGGTGTGTTGCTGACGTTTAAGCTCCTGGTTGAGTGTATTTCCGTTGTCGCCGTTGAGCCATATCAAAGCTGTCTCTTTCTCACGCGGCGTCACCTGTCGGAGACAACGGCAACTCGTTTGCAAAACCATATTGCGAGGGCAGACACCCTTTTGTGGCAATATGACACTCGTGAGGCTCTTGCAATCCCAACCCTCCTTGCCAATCTGTACAAGCAATATCAGCTTTTTCTTCGAGAGGTCGGTGTCAAGCAGTGAGAATTCGTTGGGTGCATCGGCAGGAGCAGGATAGTTCTTATTGCCGTCATGGTATTTAAGTATTACTTCAGAAGGATTGGCTACATAGTGGCTCAATATCTCAGTCACGAGAGGATAGATGTTTTCCTCCAAGTTCTCTATCTTGCCGCAATAAATGGCTTGCTTGGCGCACGTCCCGTTCTGATATTCCGTCGAGCCGTACTTATCCATAAACTCAGTGACTCCACGCCTTACGATGTCGTGCCAGTCGCCCGTGGAAAACTTTATTTGTGGAGACTTAAGGAAATTGCCAATACCGTCTATGAGCGGATAATAATACACCACGTTGGCAAGATTCTTATTCTGAACGGAGAGTTGTGGCGTTATCTGTACGTTGTCAGCCGATGCGAGGTATGGCGTGCCAGAGAAACCTAGCACTGAATTAAAGGTATTTGCCTTTGTCCATGAGTTGACCACCTGTCGGAGCTTTATGTCTCCGTCTGAAGCATGATGCACCTCATCGATGAAGATTGCAAGATGCGGTATTCTTGAGACAGTGGAGCGGAGCTCATTTGAGACAAGAATCTCTTTACGCTCCTTGTCTGTGAAAAGGTATTCCCCTTCATCTTTATCTACTTTGTCGAGTATCACCTTTTCGGCATTGGTCACCATTACAAGCCCGCGAAGCGTATTGAAAGGCTGATGAGCGCTTATTTTCTGCGCATTGGGGTTCTTCACCTGATTGCTCTTCTTTGCCGTCGCCTGCTCATCGAGCACCTCAAACTGTATCTCCTTTCGCAGTTGTGAGGCTGTAGGCTCCGGCAATATCCATGATGGGTCAAAATCCTGAATGGTCTTGATGCTTGGCAGGATTGATGATTTCAGTCCCGACGGAGCCAATATCATAAAGTTTTGCGCAAAAGCAGGGTTACGCGGTTCGGTCTTCGAGAAATACAAGTCGAGGTATATGAAGGCTGCCATGAGATATGTCTTGCCGGCTCCCATGGGCAGACTGAAAATATAGTCTGGATATTCCACGCCGTAGAAGATGTCGCGGAAAGCCTGCACGAAGTCTATGTCGTCAGGGCGGCTCTCAATGGCATCCTTTAGCGCCGGGGCTATGCTGCCTCCTTGCTCGTCGGTGAGGCAGGCATACTCGTAGAGCGTTGCCGCTGCCTTATTGGTGGTAACAACCTCACGGGCACGGACAGTCATCTTCATGTCCGCCAGATTCACGGTCAAGAAATCGCCTTCGCTGAACAGTCTCCATAGCGGTTTGTTCTGACAGGCTATTTTCAAGAAAAGGTATGTCTTTATGGCTTCTATCTGGGCATCACGCATCTTACCCCGCTCGGCGATGTATTGCAACATCCCTTTCACGGGGCAGTCGTCACTTGACAGCCATTCGTCTCGCTTACGTTGTATTAAAAGATGAAACACGCTACAAATTTAATGAAAAATGATTTTCGGCAGGCGTTAAACATCCTACCACTTCGTACTGGACGGGACATCGGTTTCCATAAAATACAGGTCAATGCGTGTCAGGGCGAATTCGGCCAGCAGAACCCAGTCCCTGTCAGCTTTCATCCCAAAGATTTTGCTCTTGGTGTCCAGCTTCAGGCGATAAGGCTTCTTCTCACAGTTCCAAGTGGTATTCCCTCTGCCCCGGATACGCAGGATTCCGCTGACGCTTTGAACTTCGCTGTACATGCAGTCCGGGTCATTGAAACTGGCCGTAGCACTCACATACCGGGTTTTGGAAGAGACACTTTGAGAGCCATCGGTCGTGATTATGATGCTTGGGAAGGTAGCCACTTTGTGCCAGTAAGGCAAGAGGCTCACCGTATCCTTCTGTACGATGGTGATGTCATCACCGCTTGGGATTGCCGGCAAAATATCCTTGGTGCAGGAATCGAGCAGCAGCAAGGATAGGGCAAACGCTGTAAGAATACGGAACAGGTGCTTCATCTGTAGGGTGCAAACCTCGAATTTGCAGCATAGGTTTTCTGCACTAAAGTTTGTGAGAGCAAAAATAACAAATTTGTGTCGTTCATGAAAGTCATGGAGTCAATTCGAATCCGGCAATTTAGGGGACAATCCCGTAGCTAATTTGTAAGTACGTCACTGTCAATCAAATGCGGTTTTTGCTTGTCCCGCATCGAGGACAAGCAAAAAATGTAATACAGTAACAATGAACGGATTAGCTTTTAATCGCGGTGGGGCATGTGCAAATGAGCGAGCTGGTACTTGGTCACGGTTGGGCGATTCGGCAGAGTTGCAGGCCCTCGTATTGACTCTCATCGATAATTCCAGCCTTTGCCAGGGCTTCCAATGTCCACTGCTCACGGGAGTTGTGCTCGCGGAAAAAGACAATGGATTTAGCTGTATTATAATACCTTATATGAGGATGCAGGCGGAGCGAGTCCGCCGGTAAGGTCCACAGTCTGAAGGCTTGAGGCGGAGGTGAACAGACGATAAGATCCGCAATGGAATTGTATCTGTCTTCCCCGAAATTCCATATTTCGCAAAGCTGTTTTGGGTCGGAATACCCTCCAAGCTGTGCTCTGTACGACACCATTTTCGATGCGAAATATGGGCCTATTCCTGGAAGGCTGTCGAAGGCAGCAGAGTCTGCTGCATTGATATCAAGGCTAGGGATATCTATATATGGTTCAAGCCTTTGAAAAATCGAATCACTGACCGCATAGCTCTTTGCAAAATCCGCCGCGCGGCGAAAATGCCCGCCTTTCCCCCTGTACGCTTCGATACTTTGAGCCTGTCTTAAGGAAAAGCCCAGACGCTGGAGATCCTCAACGGACACCGTATTGGGATTGAAAGGGAAAGTCTCCACCTTGCGGCTCTTCTCCCGGATTTTCCCGATTGATGGGCTATGCACGGAATTATGCCTTTCAACGGCCACGACTTTCCCTGAAAGAGCGCCCTGCATGGGGTTGGTCCCGGAAGGAAGGGAATCTGCTCTTCGAGGGGCCTGCCCAGTCTGAATCTGAGAGACCGGAGAAGACTCCCTGCCGGACAGGTATACAAAGACAGTATCGGGGCTATCCTGCGCAGCCTCAATTTTCAGCCTTACGCTGTGCTGAATGAACAGGCAGATCTGAAAGCCCAGAATCAGGAAAGCGAGACAGATGGAGCCAGTCTTGAGAATGGTCCCTGTGCTACTTTCCGTATTTGTTGACGTGTTCCCGTTTTTCAGGCTTGGGAAGTCCTTCGAGGACGATGACGATTTCGCCTTTGGCTTGATTTTCATTGAAGTAGTTCATTAGTTCAAGTAAACTGCCACGATGGTGAGTCTCGTGGACTTTGGAAATTTCCCTTGAGACGCAGCAGCGCCTGTCAGGGCCGAAGACTTCTACGAACTGGCTAAGGGTACGCTGCAGACGCAGCGGTGATTCGTAGAAAATCATAGTGCGTTCTTCTGTAGAAAGCTTCTCAAGGAGGCTGGAGCGGCCTTTCTTAAGCGGGAGAAAACCCTCGAAGCAAAAACGCTCACAGGGCAGGCCGGAAGATACTAAAGCCGGCACAAAAGCCGTTGCACCGGGAAGGGTCCGGACCTCTACTCCTGCATTTGCACACGCTCTGGAAAGCATGAATCCGGGGTCGCTGATTCCAGGTGTCCCCGCATCGCTCACAAGGGCGATATTTATCCCCCCGAGGAGTCTCTGCACCACGGCATCCACGCTCCCATGCTCGTTAAACTTGTGATATGGCTGAAGTTGGGCATGAATCTCATAGTGATGGAGCAGCACGGAGGTGGTACGAGTATCTTCCGCAAGAATCAGGTCCACAGTCTTTAGAACCTCAATTCCGCGGAAAGTCATATCCCCAAGGTTTCCTACGGGAGTAGGTACTATGTAGAGAATCCCCGCCATGTCACTGTCTGAGTTTGCGCCTTACGGCCATCATCAGGCGATATACCACATCCGAGCCAAGGTCCCAATCAGGGAAATTCGCAAGTATGCAGGAGACAACCTGCGAGAGGCTTTCCATAGAGTTAAAGGCTTCTATTGTGCGTTGAAAAGCGAGAGGGTCTCCGCCGAAGAGAGTGTTTATCAGCAGAATCCTGTCATTAAGTGAAATCCCGCTGATGATATTCCGAACCTGCGAACCGGGGATGTCGATGCTCCACTGATAGGAGTGAATATCAACCTCCTTCCTTTTCGCAAGAGGTGCAGTGTCAAAGTCAGAAGTCAGATCGAAACTCGGCACCGGGGCCGGTTCCCCGAGGGTAGGAGCCTCTTCCAGTACGGCTTCCGTCTCAGGCTCATCAAGGACTGGGGCATCTTGCGCCTCGGGCTCCTCTGGAACTTCCTCCTGCCCGACTAAAAGCTCGGGCTCCTCTGCAACTTCCTCCTGCTCAGACAGAAGTTCGGATGCCACGGCAGGGGTTTCCTGCCCGACCGAAGGCCTGGCCTCCTCGGGAACAGCCGACAACTCCTTATCAAGAGAGGAAATCAGAGTATCTATCTGCTCGCTGAGCCGGTGCAGAGTGGAGCGGATTTCCAGTAAAACTTCTTGAGATTGCCTATCCATTTTAGCGAAGCATTTATTACCTTTGTACTACCGTTAAGGGAGCGGGAACCCCTCTGTACGCCAAATACGACAGAGCTAACTACAAAGCTACAAATGTTTTCAGAAAACAACAAGAGCGCGGGCTGCATTGAAGTGATTTGCGGTTCGATGTTTTCGGGAAAGACCGAAGAACTTATCCGCAGGCTCAAAAGAGCCCGTTTCGCCAACCAGAAAATCGCTATCTTCAAGCCGGCCTTGGATACGAGGTACTCCGATGTACAGGTAGTCTCCCACGATGCCCATGCCCTGACCTCAACCCCCATCTCTGATGCCGCTGAGATGCTAAAAGCCGACAGCGACGTGCAGGTAGTAGGAATCGATGAGGCTCAATTCTTCGGAGACAATATCGTGGATGTATGCCAAAGTCTTGCTGACCGCGGGGTCCGGGTCATCATCGCCGGCCTCGACACTGATTTTATGGGGAAGCCTTTCGGACCGATGCCCGCGCTAATGGCAGTCGCCGAAGATGTTCAGAAAGTCCACGCCATCTGTGTCAAATGCGGCAATCTCGCCAATCACTCGCATCGGCTTTCCAAAAACAAAGACCTCGTGGTACTCGGCGAGAAAGATGTCTACGAGCCCCTCTGCCGCAACTGCTACAACAAAGCCATCCAAGAGGAGACAGGGAAGAAGTAGCACCCTCCCAGCCGCACTCTCGGTGGGGCAATGAATAACTTTGCGGGCACTGCAACACTTGGCTGCGATGCTGCATACTTTATCAGTATGGAAAGAATATTCTACCCTTTTATTTTGACCCTTGCGTTTGCACTTGCGGTCTCGTGCGAAGAAATTGTCAATAATGACTACATAGTTGATTGGGCTCCCGTGGAGCTCACTGTCACTGCTACTGATAATGCAGGACAGTCAATCATATCTCCCGATATGCCTGGGATGTCCCTGAGTTTCAAAGGAGATACCTACACGGTTAAGTCATCAGAGGATGTAATTGCGACAAAAGCTTATTTAGCGATTATAAAAGGACTTATAGCCGTTCCTGACGAAGCTGACAGCCTGTCGTATCATCTTTATTTCGGAGAGATAGACGGAGCCGAGGATATGGATGAAGACATTGTCCTGAATTGGCCCGATGGCTCAACTGATACTATTAACTATAAATGCTGGAATCACAGAGGAGGACGGCACATTTCCTGTAAACGGGAGTGGAAACTCAATGGGGAAAAGTTCGGATCCGGCAGATTCCCCGTATTCTCTTTCACCGGCAAGTCACTGGCAGGGTCGAAAAACTGACCCAAGTTTCGCAAGTGACTTGTACGCATCTTGAGAAACCAATAAAAAATACAGCCGGGCTTAAGAAGTCCGGCTGTAATGCATAATGAGTCTTAACTTACTTCGCAGCTTCAACGGAAACCTTGCGGAATTCCTTGAGGTCTTTCATAAGAGCAAGGGCAGCCTTACGTGCGCGAGCACCGGCAGCCTTGTTTCCTTTCACGAGCTGAGCCTCTGCGTTGGTCTGGAAGTCAGCAATCTCGGCATTGATTTTTTCAACAAGTTCTTTCATTTTAAGAAATATTTAAAAAGGTTTATAAAGTGTTATCCCGTCATATTTGCCTAACAGAGCGCAATTTACAGACTTAATGACTTTTTTGCAAATTTTCTGTAAAGATTTTCGGGGCAAGATGTAAAGATTTTGCTAATGTGCATCAATGGGTTGGGTTTCTGTATCTTTTTTCTTGGCGTTTAGACTCGTCATCGCCTTATCCGCCCCAGCAAGAATCCATTCTTGAACGCCGGAAATCACTCTGCCCTCCAACTCTTTCATCTGATTAAGCTCTTCGTCTGAGAGGGAGGACAGGACATAGTCAACCTGTCCGCCTCTGTTGAATGAATGCCCGACCCCCATCCTGATCCTGCACCACTGCTCCGTCCCGAGTACCTCAGTAATGTTTTTGAGCCCGTTGTGCCCCCCATCACTGCCACTTTTACGCATCCTAATGCTGCCAAATGGCAAATTAATGTCGTCACAAATGACTATCATCCGTTCAATGGGCACGGGCAGGACCTGGAGGTAGTAGCGGATGGCATTTCCGCTGAGATTCATATAAGTAGAAGGCTTGAGGAGGTAAATGTGACGGCCTTTCCAGTCTATGACATCAAGATCCCCATACCGGCGGGTGATAAAAGAGGAGCCGGATGCCTGAGCCCAGGCATCCAGCACCATAAAACCCATGTTGTGGCGAGTTTGGGCATACTCCGGACCGATATTTCCCAATCCGGTCACGAGATAGCTTTCACCTGCCATAGTAAAAGGCCTTAAGCAGCACTTGCTGTCGTATCATCACTGGCAGCAACAGTGTTACGCGTTGAGCGGACGTTGCAAATCACGGCATCCCTGTCGGTAAGAATCTGCAGCCCGGGGAAGCTTAAGTCTTTGGCCTTAATCTTCTTGTCGAGCCCGAGATTAGAGACGTCGACCGTCACGTCATCGGGGAGGTCTTTCATAAGGCCTGAAACAAAAATCTGACGGGTGTTCTGGGTAAGTTTACCACCCTGCTGTACACCCTTTGAGTGTCCGCTGAGCTTGAGAGGAATGTTGATTTTGACAGGTTTGTCTTCGCTCACTGCGAGAAAATCAACATGGAGGCAATTGTCGTTCACGGGGTGGAACTGCAACTCGTGGAGCACGGCTGTATATTTCTCTCCGTCCAAGTCCAAATCTACGATGTAGGAGTTGGGATTGTCCGTAAGAGCTTTGAGCTGTTTGGCATCCACGGTGAAGAGCCTGTTCTCTACTCCGTTGCCATAAAGATTGCAGGGAACCAGACCCTGACGGCGGAAAGCCTTGATGGCGGCTTTGTTACCAACTTGACGAAGTTGGCCTTTGAGCTGAAAATGCTGCATTTTACTAAAATTTGAAATGTGTTACTCAATCTGGCCTTTGCCAGATCCCATTGCACCAACCGGATTGACCGGTTAAAAATGCCCGCAAAATTACACAAAAGATTTATAAATCCCAAAACTTGAATTTCACTATATTTGCATTGGCGCAATGGACAGGAAAGCATCTGAAAATATCTTGAGGCAGTTTTCTTTCTTCCTGAAGGTGGAGAAGGGGATGTCGGCTAATACCATTTCTGCATATCTGTCTGATGTGAATGAATTTATCACATGGATGGGAGAGCACGCCGAATCCTTTTCCCTCGTTCAGATAAGCTCCGGTGACATCATGATTTACCTCTCGGACAGAGCCCTCAAGGTATCCTCCAGGACTCAGGCTCGGGAGTTAAGTGCCCTTTCCGCTTTCTTCGACTATCTGGTCATGGAACGGCTGCGCAAGGACAACCCTTGCAGTTTTGTGAGTTCCCCCAAACTTGGCCGGTACCTCCCCGTTGTGCTTTCCGTGGAGGAGGTTTCTGCCATCATTGATGGGGTAGACACATCCGGACCGAAAGGAGTTAGAGACAGGGCTATTCTGGAAGTCCTCTACGGCTGTGGCCTGAGGGTAAGCGAGTTGTGTTCACTGAAACTTTCACAGCTCTATTTGGAGGAATCTTTCGTGAGGGTTATCGGCAAGGGCAGCAAGGAAAGACTCGTCCCAATCGGGGGAAGTGCTGTCAGGGCTCTGAACGAGTGGCTCGCAATCAGGCCGGTGCCCGAAGACCCTGCTTTCGCGGATTATGTTTTCCTCAACAGATCCGCCAGCCCGCTCAGCCGCGTGAGTGTGTTCAAAATGGTCAGGCAGCGGGCCCTCGAGGCTGGGATTACAAAGGAAATATCTCCACATACGTTCCGGCACTGTTTTGCCACCCACCTGCTGGAGAATGGGGCTGATTTGCGTGTCATACAAGAGATGCTCGGGCATGCCAGTATCACCACAACGGAAATCTACACCCACATAGATACAGCTACCTGGCAATCATCGATTCTGGAACACCATCCCCGTAAATAAAATCATCAAAAAAATATAGAATTCCCTGCAACGAAAGAACCCCACCCTGCATCTATAAGTCAGGTTTAGGTTTTAGTACACGTCTGAGGTTGATGCCGCGATGGTATCGGCCTTTGATTTTTTTGCATATCTCGAGAAAAATCACTATCTATGCAGAAACTTTTGCGGGACTGCCCGCTGATTTGTGTTTCGCACTCGCGGTACTTGAGTAAATTAAAGTGAAAACTCTGCAAAGGTTCTGTGTACTATTACTGATGACCCTCCTCTGTATGACCGCAAAAGGGGAAGGACGGAGGGTTGTGTTCATAAGGGCAGAGCTCAACGGGGTCAGCTTCACCATGAATCAGGCCGAAACAGACTCCATACTGTTTGCTGCACAGACATACTTCAATTCACAGATAGAGAACTTCAATGTCGTCTTTGAGACCGGTCCGACAGTCAGCGTAGACGGCAGTTACGACAATGTGTCAAGGGCCGTCAGGGCTGCCTGCATCAAAGCCGATGAGCAGGTGAACTTCCGATCCTGCGCATTTACCCATCCCGGCAGAGCAGATGTAGTGGCCGTTATCTTCTCCGGCGGATCGGTTTGGCCCCAACATTATTATCTGTCCAACGATGCCCTTTCACTCAGTTTGGACAAGACTGTCATAGACAGCTATCTCGCTTTCAGTGAATGGCAAGGGGATAGCCTTAAACTCGGCAGCGGCAGCATTTGCCACGAATATGCCCATTCCCTCGGACTTAAAGACCTCTATGATACAGATGGTGAAGGCAGTGGAGGCCTTTCCAAAGGGCTTTGGGGCAGTCTTTCAATTATGGACAAGGGAGACAGTAATGTGGGCGGGACTCTCCCTTGCGGATTGGGGGCTTTGGACCTGCATCTGCTTGGCTATGGAACCTGCGACAGTCTCAAAAACGGGACATACACGCTTCCTCCCTTCAGTGATTCACACAGGTACCTCTACTGCCCCACCGGGACAGCCGGTGAATACTTTCTCTTCGAGAACCGCACGGAAAGCGGCTACGATAGCGGGATTGGAGGCAGCGGCCTGCTAATCCTGCATGTAGACCAATCCGAGGAACTTGCGGGATACTCGGACTATTACCATGCAAGTATCAGTGCCAAACGGCGCTGGGAAGTGAACGAGGTCAACGCCCGCCCTGACAGGCAGTGTGCACTTGTGATACCGGCGAATCCGGAAGCGAAGGAAGTTTCAGAACTGTTTTTCCCTTACGGGGAGAGCCAGACTTTCTGCTCCGATTCCGACCCCATGTTCAGGGACTGGAAGGGCCGGCCGGCTCCTTTCGCCTTGAAGGACATCACCCGTCTGGATAATGGCGATATAACTTTCCAAGTTATAACTCCTATCAGCGAGGGGCGACAATTCGTATTCCAGAGCCAAGCCACTCTCAACTACGACCTCGATGCTTCCCTTGCAGCGGAAGCCGACAGCTGCATCTTTACGCTCAATGGCCCCAAGCGGGAAAACGAAAGGACAAGGCTCAGCTGCGACTCCAACGGACACATACTCATCCAGCTTACAGGGCTTCAATGCGGGGCGGCTTATACAACCCGACTCTGCGTCTATTCAAAGGAAGGCAGCTATTCCAAGGAAGGCAGTTTCACAACCCTGGTACAGGACTCCCGTATCAGTTCCTCCTTTATCTACCTTGATTCCTCAATAAAGAATCCCGATGGCAGTTTCATTAAGAGGAGTTCCTTCCCGTTACAGATATACAATTTGGCTGACAACGAACAGATTGAATGGTATTTTGATGGCGAAAGAGTCCATTTCAACTCGGAAGGACTCTTTACTGTCGAAAAGAGCGGGGAGCTCCGCGCTGTAGTACATAGAGAAGATGGCAGCGAGGAAGTTATTGTAAAACAGATTATCGCAGGCGAATGAAGTGCTCGGAAACATATTGTAAGGTCCTCATAGGAATTCTTCTGCTGCTTGCGGCGGCTTGCACAGGGGAAAACAGCTATACCCCTAAGTTCCTGACCAGCGACACACTCCGCTTGGAAGTTAAAAATGAGGAGATTATTCATTTTAATCCCTACACCTGCCAGTATGCCTACAACATAGACAGGGGGGAATTCAGGATGTTTAGAGACAATTTAGAGGCGGAGTTTCGTATAACTCTTGATGAAATACCTACGGCAGAAGGGCAGGTAGTCAATGCCTCTTCAATTGAGTGGCTCCCTGTTTCGGGGATGCCGAAAAGCAAGAAAAACATCGCCCTCGAAGCTGTTAAACTCGAAGGCGATGTCATCTGGCTATGGAATAGTCGCGAATCGCTGAAAATAACGGTACGGTTCAATTAAACCCCGCTTTGCATGGCGATTTTGCAGGCACTCAAAACGACAGGGCAATCGCGATAAAGTCATCGGCCTTCAGCGAGGCACCACCGATAAGTCCGCCATCAATGTCAGGCTTTGCAAAGAGTTCACGGGCATTGGAGGGCTTGCATGAACCGCCATAGAGTATAGTGGTATCTTCAGCTGCCTGTTTGCCGAAAAGACCGGTCAGGATGGCACGGATATGAGCGTGAATCTCTTCGGCCTGGTCTGCGGTAGCGGTCTTGCCGGTGCCGATAGCCCAGACAGGCTCGTAGGCAATGACGATATTTTTCATATCTTCTGCAGTGAAATGGCTCAACACGGCCTTCACCTGCTCCTCAACAACCTCAAAATGCTTGCCTGCCTCTCTCTGCTGAAGATTTTCTCCGACACAAAGGATTACCTTAAGCCCATTCGCAAGGGCGAGCCTGACCTTCTCTACGAGCTTCTCATCAGTCTCCCCGTAATACTGTCTGCGCTCTGAATGTCCGAGGATGGTGTACTCGCAGCCCACGCTTGAAAGCATGGCAGCTGACACCTCACCAGTGTATGCGCCTTTCTCCTTATCGGCACAATTCTCGGCAGAAAGTGCCACACGAGTCCCTTTTACAACCTCCCCTACGGGGTAAAGATGAGTAAACGGAACCGCAACGATAAGCCCCACTTCAGCGGGGACCTTGGCACTGCCTTCAACTACTGCCTTTGCAAGGGCTACTCCTTCAGGAACCGTGGTGTTCATCTTCCAGTTTCCTGCAACAATGTTCTTTCTCATATTTTCAAGTATTAATATTGTCCATAACCGGTATATATGCTCCAGGCTGTCTCCTTGTAGAGGGCAGACAGATTGGGCCATGAAGTCTGCGAAGGGATAAACATGCTCAAGCCGCAATAAGTGTCAATCCTGGTGCCGAGGAAGGAGGATGTGGCAGCCTTATACTTAATAAGCGAAGACAAGACTGCATCCAAGGGTGCCAGCTCTTCTTCTCCAAGACCTGCTTTCACAAAAATATCCCTCAAATCGAAGTGATAATCAAAGGAAAAGTTAAAGTCCTGAACTTCACTTGGATCAAGTGAGGAAAAAGCGTCAGGATGGGCCGTTACCAGGGCTTTGACTTCATCCGCCAAGGCCTTGGCATAGTCGCAGTCGTAGAGGGCAATCACAGCACTGCTGCCATTTGCATAAAGCTGGTAATAGTCCTCGCAAACCCCTTCCAAATCGGCTTGGGCTCCCTCCAACAAGCGTGAGACTATATGCTCATAATCAAAGCCTTGCGCAAGAACTTCCCCAGGGGAAGCCACGATATAATCGAAGAGATTCCTCCACTCGTAAATCACCTCCGCGCCGCCCATAAGACAGACATCGGCCACGAGGTAATCGAGCTTATAGGGCAGAGCTGAACTCAATTCGCCAATATCAAGCTGGTAAGCCCTACTCGAGCTGCCATCATACTGTGCACCTATGCTTTCGAGTGAGCGCCTGTTCCACAAGAAGGAATAGCCCTTCTCAAAATCAGTGTAAGACTTTGGAAGCCAGCCGGTACCATGAGAAGAATACAGCATCCCGTAGGACGAGGAAGGCATGGCCTTGCGGATATCGGCAAGGACCCCGCGCATAAATTCGGCATTCACACTGACACTGCCGGCGGGATAGCGGAAAAGAGTGTCCTTCACAACCTGCCCGTTGCTCTTAAAAATCCGAAAGACGACAGGACTCACAGGAGTCGAGTAGTCGGAATTGGTCTTCGAAGAATGGCTGAAGACGACAAGACCCTTGCGAGAGGAATAGGCTGGCACATAGCCGCCACAAATCGTCTCGATATTGCGATCGAGAGACGTCTTCAGGTTGTTATAACCCTCGCTGTAGAGGATGAGAACATCACTGTAGCGAAAGTCATCGGAGCCTTCACGCCGTCTTTGTCCTGCCCCGGGAGAGACATTGTACGGGCCAATGAGCGCAATGCCATCCTCCGTGCACGAAAAGAGCAGGAGAAGCGATACGGCAAAAGCCATATGGTGCCAAAACTTCATAGCCTGCAAATATACTCATATTTCGGCAGAAATGAATGTCTCCCCACCCGTAAGAAGGGTGCTTGGAAGCACAACGGGGCCGAATCCGCGCCTGCTGATTGGATAAGAAAGTAAAACTTGCTAAATTTGTGCACTCAAATAACCTCATTCGATGACTAAGAATTTCGTTGAAGAACTCAAATGGAGGGGGATGCTCAAAGACATCACCCCCGGGACGGAAGAAGCCCTTGCTAAAGGTCCCATGTCGGCTTATGTAGGAATCGACCCAACCGGAGACAGCCTGCACATCGGACATTTGGTTAGCATTATGATACTCAAGCACTTCCAAGCGTGTGGCAACAAGCCTTATGCTGTCGTTGGAGGAGCCACGGGGATGATTGGAGACCCGTCCATGAAATCCAAGGAGCGCAACCTTCTCGATGAGAAGACTCTATCCCACAATGTCGAGTGCATCAAGGCTCAACTCGGGAAGTTCCTCGATTTCGACTCGGACGCTCCCAATAAGGCCGAACTCCTCAACAACTACGACTGGACCAAAGACTACAGCTTCATCGACTTCACCCGCGACATAGGCAAACTCATCACCGTGAACTACATGATGAGCAAGGACTCTGTCAGGAAACGGCTCTCAAGGGACTCGACTGAAGGAATGTCATTCACCGAGTTTACCTATCAGCTCCTTCAGGGCTACGATTTTCTCTATCTCTACCAGCACAAAAACATCCATCTCCAACTTGGGGGTGCAGATCAGTGGGGCAACATCACCACGGGGATTGACATGATCCGCAGAGTCCTTGGAGAAGAAGCCTACGGGCTGACCTGTCCTCTGATTACCAAGGCTGATGGGGGCAAATTCGGGAAGACCGAGAAAGGCAACATCTGGCTCAATCCCGCACGCACAAGCCCCTACCAGTTCTACCAATTCTGGCTTAATGTGAGCGATGAAGACGCAGAAAGATACATCAGAATCTTCACCATGCTCGATCGGGAGACCATAGAGAGTGCCATTGCACAGCACAGACAGAACCAGGGAGCAAGAACTCTTCAGAAACTGCTCGCTAAGGAAGTCACGGTCATGGTCCATGGTGAGCAGGAATACGAAAATGCAGTCAAGGCCTCTCAAATGCTTTTCGGTAAAGCTACAAAGGAAGATTTGCGGAGCCTCGATGAGAAGACCTTCCTCGAAGTCTTCGATGGTGTCCCCACCTTTGAGGTTTCTCGCCAGAGCCTCCCCATAGGGATACTCGACTTCCTGGCTCTTTCCACTACGATATTCCCTTCAAAAGGGGAAGCCCGAAAGATGATTCAGGGCAACGGATTCTCCCTCAACAAAGAAAAGGTGAACGACCCGCTCTACAATGTGAGTGAACAGGATATCATCGATGACAAATACATCCTCGCCCAAAAAGGCAAGAAGGACTACTACATCATTCAAGTCATATAAGGCCATGGATCAGAACCTGAGGCAAAATAGAGTTTCACGTGAGATTCAGCGTGACCTGGCCGAGATTATCCGGAGCAAGGGCATGGCTTTCTGGGACGGAGCCATGGTGACAGTCAGCGAAGTCAGGGTAAGTCCCGATTTGTCTGTCGCCAAAGTCTATGTCAGCATCTTTCCTTCAGCCAAACAGGAAGCTGTAATGAAAAGCCTCGAAGGCCAGAACAGGGCCCTGCGCGGAGAGTTGGGGAGGCAGATGCACAGTCAGCTCCGCATCATACCGGAGCTGGATTTCTACCTCGATACGAGCCTCGATTACGCTGAACACATAGAAGAACTGCTCAAGAAATAGGACTCCCCCGTGAGAGCTGAATCCAAGATAGCACGCAGGTACCTGTTTCGTCGGGGCGGAGGTGTCGTCAGCCGAATCACCAGGCTTAGTATAGCCGGTATGGCACTCGGGACGGCAGCCATGCTGATTGTGCTTTCGGTATATAATGGGTTCGACGGGATTATCCGCAGGCAGATTTCAGGGCCGGACTATGTCATAAGTCCCCGAACCGGCAAGTTTTTCTCTGTTTCTCAAGACGAAATCTCCAAACTTGAAGCCCTTGAAGGAGTTGTCCTTGTCGAAAAGAAAGTTGAGGACAAAGTCGCAGTCACTTACTCGGGGAAACAGGCTGTCACTAAAGTAAGAGGGCTTGATGGGGTCTGGCAGTGCAGCGTGAGTGCGCCGCTTGCCGCGGAATTGGGTATACGTACCCATTTCCTGAGTCCCCTGACCCTTTATTACCCTTCCCGGAGCGAGAGCTTTTCGCTCTCAAGACCGGAAGCAGCCCTCGAAAGCATTTCCATGCGGCCTAAAGAAGTGCTTTCCTCGAATGAAAACTTCGTCACAGTCCCGATAGAACAGGCGCAAACTCTCTTTCACCTCGATTCCACCCAAGTCTCTGGCATAGACATCTATGGAGACGGGGTCAGCAAACGAAGCATAAGCGCTGTCGCAGGCCCAGATTTCAGGGTTTTGGACAGCTACGAGCAGAATTCGGCCCTATTCAAAATGATGCGTTACGAAAAGAGCGCCATCTTCCTCATCCTTTTCTTCATCGTCATCCTCATCGCGTTCAATATCTTCGGGGCCCAAAGGATGCTCCTTACAGAGAAAAAGGAAGACATAGCCATCCTGTGTGCAATGGGGGCGGGCAGGGCTCAAATCCGAAAAATCTTTTTTCTCGAAGGCTGGGGGATTTCGCTTGCCGGCATGGGGATAGGGGTGGTCGCAGCGGTAGCAGTCGTTCTGCTCCAGCAATTTACAGGGTTTGTAAAAATGCCCGGCAATTACGTCGTACAGGCTTATCCCGTCATGCTCCAATGGCAGGATATAGTGCTGTGTTGCCTGCTCATCGCTCTTATTGGAGCCCTAATCTCCCTGCTCTCCTACGACAGACGCTCCCGCCAAAATGCAGACTGCTAGGTGGCTGCTAACAATCTGATAAGCTGAGACCCTGCACAAAAAAGGTGGCTGAAATCAGTCACCTTTTTTACATACGAAACTTGAGAAGCTTACTGCTCATCAGGAGCGCCATTGTCTCCAGCAGGGCCATTCGCAGGACCCTGAGGGCCTCCGGCAGGGCCACCCTGAGCCCCACTCTGACCGGACATGGAGGTGTAGATATCGCTCATAAGCCTATTGAGCTCCTCCGTGTAACGGTCCACATCGGACTCATTCCGGTTCTTCACAGCCTCCTTCAGAGAGGCAAGCGGAGCTTCGAGAGCGGACTTCTTGTCGGCAGGAATCTTATCCCCGTTGTCGCTCAGGAATTTGTCTACCTGGAATGTAAGGGCATCAGCGTTATTGAATTTGTCAGCACGCTCTCTTTCCCTCTTATCAGCCTCCTCATTGGCCTTGGCCTCGTCACGCATCCTCTGAATCTCTGCATCAGTCAGTCCGGAAGAAGCTTCGATACGGATGTGCTGCTCCTTGCCTGTAGCCTTATCCTTTGCGGATACTGACAGGATACCATTGGTATCGATATCGAAGGAAACCTCAATCTGAGGTATTCCACGAGGAGCAGGGGCAATGCCGTCGAGGTGGAAGACCCCGATTTGCTTGTTGTCCTTAGCCATAGGACGCTCTCCCTGAAGTACCCTGATCTCGACTGAAGGCTGGTTGTCAGCTGCGGTAGAGAATACCTGCTCTTTATGCACAGGAATAGTAGTGTTGGACTCAATGAGCTTTGTCATAACTCCACCGAGAGTCTCGATACCGAGGCTGAGCGGGGTGACATCAAGCAGAAGGACATCCTTTACATCGCCCGCAAGGACACCGCCTTGAATAGCTGCACCGATAGCAACGACTTCATCGGGGTTAACACTCTTATTGGGCTCCTTGCCGAAGAAATTCCTGACAATCTCCTGCACCTTGGGAATACGGGTGGATCCGCCGACCAGGATGACCTCATCAATTTGAGATGCACTCAAATGGGCATCTGCAAGCGCCTTGCGGCAAGGCTCAACGGTCTTCTGGAAGAGACTGTCGCAAAGAGCCTCGAACTTAGCCCTTGTAAGAGTCTTCACAAGGTGCTTAGGCATACCATCGACCGCGGTGATATAAGGGAGGTTAATCTCTGCAGAAGTCTGGTTCGAAAGTTCAATCTTGGCCTTTTCGGCAGCTTCCTTAAGTCTCTGAAGAGCCATAGGGTCCTTCTTCAGATCCATTCCGCCATTCTCGGAAGCAAACTCGCCCGCAAGCCAATCTATAATAGCCTGGTCGAAATCATCGCCTCCAAGGTGCGTATCGCCGTTGGTAGACTTCACCTCGAACACCCCATCTCCAAGTTCGAGAATGGAGATATCGAAAGTACCGCCACCAAGGTCGTATACAGCGACTTTCATGTTCCTGTTCTTCTTGTCAAGTCCGTAAGCAAGAGCAGCAGCCGTAGGCTCGTTGATAATACGCTTCACATCCAGACCTGCAATCTTACCTGCTTCCTTGGTAGCCTGACGCTGAGAGTCAGAGAAATACGCAGGAACCGTAATCACGGCCTCGGTTACCTCCTGACGCAGATAGTCTTCAGCGGTCTTCTTCATCTTCTGAAGAATAATGGCCGAAATCTCCTGAGGAGAGTAAAGCTTGCCGTTAATGTCAATACGGGGAGTATTGTTCTCGCCGCGAACCACACTGTAAGGTACACGGGCAATTTCCTTGGTTACCTGATCGTAGGTCTCACCCATGAATCTCTTGATTGAGAAGATTGTATTTTTAGGATTGGTGACCGCCTGACGCTTTGCAGTGTCTCCGACCTTGCGCTCGCCGCTTTCGGTGAAAGCGACAACCGAAGGAGTTGTCCTGTGACCTTCATTATTAATGATGACGGTCGGCTGATTGCCTTCCATCACAGCGACGCAGGAATTAGTAGTTCCCAAGTCTATGCCGATAATTTTTCCCATAATGCTGTATTTATTTTATTATTATTTCAACCTGTCATCGCCCAATGCGAAGACGCAGGATAAATATCGAAACGCGTGCCATGGAGATTTTCTGACAAATTGTCACAAAAAACTTTTAGTCAAGAGATGCCGAATGTTTTTGAATTGAGATGAAAAATTTCTATCTTCGCAGCATGTCCCCTTATAGGGAGAATTTGAGATAGTTAGAACAAACATTTTATAATATGAAACTCGAGAACATCATTAAAATGTCAGCACTCGTGATGCTCACTGTAGCATCCGCTTCTTGCCAGTCCAAGAAGAAAAAGGCTGCCGAGGAAGCCGCCGCAAAGGCCGCCCAAGAGGAAGAACTCGCAAGACAGAAAGCTGCCGAGGAAGCCGCCGCTCTTGCAGCCCGCACTTTCGAGCTCAGCGATGCAGTAACCGCTGTCGCCGGTGATACTTTTGCCGAAAGCGCAGAAGACTATCGCAATGCAGTCGAGCAAGCCAAGAAGAACACTCCTTATGGCTCAAGCACCTTCGCAGTTCCCGGTGCAAGCCTCTCCTATGCAAAAGAGAAATGCGACCTCAACGCAGAAGACAAGGCGCTCCTCCAGGAATTTCTCAATGTATTCAATGCTACTGACAAGAGTGCAGTCATCCTCATTGAGCCCTATGCCAATGACACCAAAGACTCCTCTTACAACAAGGAGATTGCAATAGAAAGGGCCAGACTTGCAGCCGCATGGTTCTATGCCTATCAGGTACCTATGCGCAATGTCCAGGTGGTCGCACCCGGCAATACCCGCAAGACTGACGGCAGCAAGATGAAAGTCAATGTCTCCATCAAGTAAGCCGTACAGACAAATAAGTGAAGAAGAAGTCCGGGACCTGAAATCCCGGATTCTTTTTGAAGACAGGCAGCTGCTTGTCTTTAACAAGAAAGTTGGGGAGATTGTCCAAGGAGACAAAACCGGCGATGAAGCCCTGAGCGAGACGCTTAAGGCTTTCATAGCCTGGCGGGACAATAAGCAGGGCAGGGTCTTTTTGGGAGTTCCGCACCGACTTGACAGACCTGTCAGTGGAGTGTGCGTCTTCGCAAAGACTTCCAAATCGCTCTCCCGTCTGTGCGATGCCATTCGCAATGGAAATCTCCACAAGACCTATTGGGCCCTTTGCTGCAATAAGCCCAAGAGCGAAAGCGGCACTCTTGAAAATTACCTTACCCGAAATGAAAAACTCAACAAGAGTTTCGTCTGCACGGCTTCTACCCCCGGGGCGAAATTAGCCAGACTCAATTACCATTGCCTGTTCGATACTGAGAGATATCATCTTATTGAAATAGAATTGCTTACGGGGAGACACCATCAGATTCGCTGTCAGCTGGCACAAATCGGCTGTCCCATCAAGGGGGATCTGAAGTACGGAGCACCCCGCTCCAATCCCGATGGGGGGATTTGCCTGCACGCTCGCAGGATTAGCTTTACACACCCTGTGTCAGGGGAAATCATAGAGGTCACCGCACCCCTTCCGCAAAGCTGGAAGGGTATCCCACAGGCGAAAGCGTAAGCGAATTCGAATACTGGCTCGGTGTCATATTCATATATTTACGAAAAGCCGCGTTGAAAGTCGGCAAAGTGTTAAAGCCCGAGAGTGAACTGACTTGCTCAAGTTTCTGTCTCGGGTCTTGTCTTATCAGTTCGCTGGCATACCTTACCCTATAGGAATTGATATATGCGCGAAAGTTTCGGCCCGTGCATTCATTTATGGCTGAAGAAATAAGGGACCGGTTTATATACAGTCTTTTAGCCATGTCTGTCAGGCAAAAGCTCCCATCCAAGTATGGAGCCTCCTCTTCCATAAAACGTTCAATTCTAAAGTATACTTCCGTCAGCCTCGACTTCTCGTCCGCAAAGGCCGAAGGTCTTGTCTTGCGCTTTGAATGGCGCAACTTGGAAAATAAAAGCAATAGCTTCATAGTTGGTGATAATGAGGTTATTCTTGGTTATAAATAAAGTTTTAGCTTTGCTCTGCAAAGATACATACAAAACCCGCACGAGAATATCGCACGGGTCTGTCTGTGAAGAATTTTTATAAAAAACTATTTTTTTGGTCCGGACTTGATTGTCTCGAAGCCTTTCCCATAAACTGCTGTAGCAGAGGAGACTGACAAAAAGACTTGGGGATCGATGCGTTTTATTTCCCTCAAAAGTAAATTAAGGTCGTACTTCCGCGTAATAATCATCAGCACTTCCGCATTTTCCTTCGTATACCAGCCTTTCCCATCGAGAACCGTCACTCCGTGATGCAGCTCTTTGGTCACGAAATCCGCAATTTCCTGATATTTCTTGGACAGGACAAAGAGCTGAACGCTCTGACGGGAACCCTGAATCGTAAAATCCAGCACGGTACTGTTGACTCCAACGAGGATAAAGCCATAGACCACTGTGGTTACCTTCTGGACAAAAGGCAGGAGATTACCGGCCTTATCATAGGAAGGAATCAGGAGTGAGGAAGCGATGATAATGACATCCGTAATCAGAATTATCCGCCCTGGGGACACATTGTGATACTTATTGATGAGCAGGGCAATAATATCAGTGCCACCGGTACTGCCGCCTTGGGACATGGTCGTGCCAATCCCGAACCCGACCAGCAGCCCGCCCATAATCGTGCTCATAAGCTTGCCGTTGTCAATGGCTATCTGCTGAATAAAGGCATAGGGGATAATCTCCTGAAAGACATTCAATCCAATGGATGCCAGAATTATAGCGTATACTGTCTTCACCCCGAAACTTCGCCCGAGGGTAGCCAGCCCGATGACAAGCAGAATCGCATTCAGTGCAAAATAACTCCACCCCATGAGAATCCTTCCCCCAGTGGCATACTGAATAATGGACGCAATACCCGTCACTCCCCCACCGACCAACTGGTTTGGAGCCAGGAACACAGTCCAGCCAAGCACATACGAAAAAATCCCGAGGGTAATAAGGGCGTACTCCTTGATCCCTCTGAGGACCCGTTTACTCTTTTGAGTCGACATCTTTTTTCTTCTTTATTGACTTAATACCGGATTTAACCTCTTCAAAGCCTTCTCCGTAGACATTGTTGACCGAAGACACGGACATAAAGGCTCGAGGGTCAATCGAATGGATATGATCCACAAGCTTATTGAGTTCCTGACGGTTAATCAGAATCAGCAGCACATCCTTGTCCTTCTTGGTAAACCAGCCCTGGGCCCTGACAACCGTGACCCCCCGATCCATATCCTTGATAATATGGTCCGCAATCTCCTGATACTTATCCGAGAAGACAAGGAGCTGGAAGGAATTCTTCTGTCCTCCCACCACGGTATCTATGAGCAGGGTAAAAATCACTACCTCCACGAGCCCATAGGTCATATCAGTGAATGTCCTGTCCGGCAGTAACAGCAAGAGGGCTACTACAATCAGGTCCAAGACCAGGAAAGCCTTGCTGAGCGCAACAGGATAGTACTTGTTAATCATCAGGGCAATGATGTCCGTACCGCCCGTGGATCCCCCATGACGGATGACCAGCCCGAGTCCGACAGATTCGAGGACACCGGCGATGACTGGAATCAGCAGGCTATCCTTGACATAGAAAAACTCGCCAGGCACACTGTGCAGGAATGTCCAGCTGGAGATAAGCTGCATCTCCAATGTAGAGACCGCTATGCACCAGATGGTCTTGAAACCAAAGCCCAGCCCCATGGCAAATACAGCAATTAAGATCAGCAATGCATTGATGACTATATAGCTGTACTGGGCTGGAATCAAATTTCCCGTGGCGTATTGGATAACGGTACAAAGTCCCATCATCCCGCCGGCGGAGAAGTTATTGGGAATCATAAAGCCCTCCCAGGCCCAGGCGAAAAGGAAACAGGCCAAGGTTAGAATCAGATAATCCTTGAGTGTGGTCTGAAAGGAAGCTTTGCTGATCATTTGACGACTATATTAACTATTCGTCCCGGAACGACAATCACCTTGACAATCGTCTTGCCGTCGGTGTATCTGGCTGTTTGAGGAAGAGCCTTGACCAAAGCCTCCACCTCAGCCGGATTTGCACTGCGCGGAGCATCGAAAGTGAAACGCAGCTTCCCGTTGAACTGCACCGGATAAGTGACGCTGTCTTCAATGGTATAGGCCGGATTGTACTTCGGGAAAGAGGCCTTGCAGACACTGTCAGAGTGCCCGAGAGCCTCCCAGAGCTCCTCACAGATGTGCGGGGCGAAGGGACAGAGCAGGACCACAAGCGGCTCGAGTATTTCCCTCTTGTGACAATCCTGAAGCTCCGAAAGGGCAATCATAAAGGCAGAGACTGTAGTGTTGTAGGAGAGAACCTCGATATCTTCCTCCTCCTTGCGGATGAGTTTATGGAGGGATTTGAGCTCGGCCGGCGTAGCCTTATCTTCATTCACAAGGAAGTTATCCTTGTCGTAGAAAAGTCTCCAGAACTTGCGCAGGAAGCGGTGCACCCCGTCTATCCCCTTGGTATCCCAGGGCTTGCTCTGCTCGATGGGGCCGAGGAACATCTCATAAAGGCGAAGGGTATCGGCCCCGTAAGTGTCACAAATCTCATCGGGATTAACCACGTTGAACATACTCTTGCTCATCTTCTCTACCGCCCAGCCGCAGACATACTTTCCATCCTCGAGTTCAAACTCGGCATCAGCATATTCGGGACGCCATTTACGGAAAGCCTCAATATCGAGTATATCATTATGCACCAGAGAGATATCCACATGAATCTCGGTAGTCTGCCACTTATCCTTAAGCCCAAGGGAGACAAAGCGGTTGGTCCCCACGATGCGATAGACAAAACTCGAGCGACCTTGAATCATCCCCTGATTGACAAGTCGTGCAAATGGCTCTTTCTCACAGACATAGCCCAAATCATAGAGAAAATTGTTCCAGAAACGGGAGTAGATCAGGTGCCCCGTTGCATGTTCGGTGCCGCCTACATAGAGATCGACATTGCGCCAATATTCATTCGCCTCCTTACTCACAAGCGCCTTGTCGTTGTGCGGATCCATGTAACGCAGGAAGTAAGCCGAGGAACCGGCAAACCCCGGCATAGTGGAAGTCTCCAAGGGATAGCCCTTATAGGTCCAATCCCTGGCCCTCGAAAGGGGAGGCCGTCCGTCTGAAGATGGCTTGAAAGACTCTATTTCAGGAAGTTTAAGAGGCAAATCCTTCTCATCCACAGGATATGGAATTCCGTCCCGGTAGCAGATAGGGAAGGGCTCCCCCCAATAGCGCTGGCGAGAGAAAATGGCATCGCGAAGGCGGTAGTTGGTCTTGCGGTGCCCAAGTCCGTGGGCTTCCACATAGTCTTTCGCGGCCTCAATTGCCTCCTTAACCTGCATCCCATTGAGGAAACCGCTGTTTATCATAACCCCATCCTTGGCATCGAAAGAGCTTTCTGACACATCGCAACCCTCAATGAGCGGAATAATGGGGAGCTGGAATTTCCTTGCAAAGGCATAATCCCTGCTATCGTGCGCAGGCACTGCCATAATGGCACCCGTGCCATAACCGGCCAGCACATAATCCGAAACCCAAACGGGAATGCGGCCTCCCGTGAGAGGATTGACGGCATAAGCCCCGCAGAAAACTCCGCTGACCTGCCGGCTCTCGGAGATCCTTTCGCGTTCGGTCTTCCTGGCAGCAATCCGGACATAAGCCTCAACTTCGGTGCGCTGAGTACTGGAGGTAAGTTCCGCAACGAGAGGACTTTCCGGGGCAAGTACCATGAAGGTGACTCCAAAGATGGTGTCGGCCCGGGTGGTGAAGACAGTCACCGGCAGTTCCTTCCCGTCACAGATGGTGTTGAACACTATTTCGGTCCCCTCGGACTTACCTATCCAGTTGCGCTGCATTTCCTTGAGGGAATCGGACCAGTTCAGGGTATCGAGATCCCTAAGCAGGCGATCGGCATAGGCGGAGACACGGAGCTGCCACTGTTTCATCTTGCGCTGTTCCACAGGGAAACCACCCCTGACGCTGAAGCCATCTTTGACTTCGTCATTGGCGAGCACGGTCCCGAGTCCTTCGCACCAGTTGACCGAGGTCTCCCCGAGGTATGCAATACGATAGCGCATCAAAATATCGGAGCGCTTCTTCTCATCCGCTTCTGCCCAGACTTGAGGACTGACATCCTCATAACCTTCGCTTTCTATCCTGGCGATGAGCTCTTCTATAGGGCGGGCCTTGTCCAGGACAGGGTCATACCACGAGCCGAACATCTTCAGGAAAGCCCACTGGGTCCATTTGTAATATTCAGGATCGCAGGTGATTACCTGGCGGGACCAGTCAAAACTGAAGCCTATGCGATCGAGCTGTTCCCTGTAGCGGGCAATATTATGCAGGGTAGTCACCTCGGGATGCTGGCCGGTCTGGATAGCGTACTGCTCGGCCGGAAGGCCAAAGGCATCGTAGCCCATGGGATGAAGGACATTATAGCCTTTGAGCCGTTTGTACCGGGCATAGATATCGCTCGCTATATAGCCGAGCGGATGTCCCACATGCAGTCCCGCTCCGGAAGGATAGGGAAACATATCGAGTACATAGGACTTGGGCTTGGAGGGATCTTCCGTCACCTTGTATACGCCTTCGCGAGCCCAACGCTCCTGCCATTTCCTTTCAATCTTACCAAAATCGTAATCCATTGTCTATTCTGCTATTAGTATATAAGCATCTGCAGGACAGAATGCCTCTTTGCGCACTTTTTCCAACCCTGCCACTGCAACGGACAGGCTGTCCGTGCCACAGGCGGCTACAGCAGTCCGTCTGCCCTGCGAGAAAGCAATAGTCTGTGGCTCATATCCTGCCTGCGTAGCTTTACGTACCTGTTCCCGGGCATAGGCCTTATTGGTGAATGTCCCGATAAGGACATAGTATCTGTATTGCAGTCCGGAAACTCTCTGCCCCAGAGCTCCAACTTTCAGGGAATAAAGGGTTTTTGGAAGGGTGTCGGGCTGCACGGCTTTGTCTTCGGGATCTTTTACTGCGAGGCTCTCCCTTGCGGATTCCACTTGTGGATCTTCCTCTGCGGCTTCGTTTTCCGTGAGGCTCTTTGCCTGGGAAACTCCGCCTGCCTGGAGATTCTCCGCAATCCTTGCGGACTCCTCCTTACGATTGAGCTGTTCGGAAGTAGGCCGCCCTGCAATCGAGCGGATCAAATCACAGGACGAAAGTGCAAATAAAACCAAAGCGAGCCCCCCTGCGCGGGCAATTTTACGGCTAACTGACATAATTTGCAAATTTAGCAAGTTTGGCGGTAAAATAAAACAGCTTTGTGCCCCAGTCTCTGTCAATCTGAGCCTGAGTAAAGTCGAAAGGGTAAATCAAAGTCAATTATTGACTGATGTTTACTAACTTTGCAGCCGTATGAAGAAAACGCTAAAGCTTGAAGCTACCGACCCGGTAGAAATCTATGGTGTAGGGAACAAGATTCTGGATGAGTTCTGCTCCTATTTCCCCTCCCTCAAGGTGGTGGCACGGGGAAGCGACATCATCCTCGATGGGAAGCCCAATGATATAGAGGAATTTACCCTTAAATTCAACGAACTCATCGAACTCAGGCACCATAAGCTGAATCTCACGACCTATGATGTGGAAGAAATATTCGATTCCTCGGCCTCAACCCAGAGCCTGAAACTTGCCGGCGAAGCTATAATAGTATATAATACCGATGGGAAACCCATCCGCGCCCGTAACGCAAGGCAACAGGAGATGGTCAAAGCCTATTTCGACAACGACCTCCTCTTCGCCCTCGGCCCCGCAGGTACGGGGAAGACCTACATAGCGATAGCCCTTGCCGTCAGGGCTCTGAAAAATAGAGAGATACGCCGCATCATCCTGACCCGTCCCGCAGTCGAGGCCGGTGAAAGGCTTGGCTTTCTTCCCGGGGACCTTAAGGAAAAGCTCGACCCGTACCTGCAGCCTCTCTACGATGCACTCGGGGATATGATTCCTCCACGCAAATTACAGGAATTCATCTCAGACGGCACCATACAGATAGCACCCCTCGCCTATATGAGAGGCCGCACCCTCGACCGTGCCTGTGTTATCCTCGATGAAGCCCAGAATACGAACCTCGGCCAGCTCAAAATGTTCCTGACCCGTATGGGAAGCGAGGCCAAGTTCATCGTTACCGGCGACACCTCCCAAATCGACCTCCCGAAGAGGGAGGACAGCGGCTTGGAGAAGGTCGTGGAAAAGGTCAGCCCCATCAAAGGGGTGGCAGTCGTACGTTTCGATAATTCCGACATCGTCCGCCATCCGCTCGTCGGCAAGATCGTCGATGCGCTGAAGTGAAAGCTTGAAGCGATGTCTGTTAAGGCAAGATCGTTGGTGCGCTGAAGTGACTTTGAGGCCGTTGGCTGCACTACTCTCTGCCGTGAGGGCCGCCTTTGGCTTTGTCTGCAGTTTGCTATGTCTGTCGGCGAGACCATTCTGCAAAGTCGGGCCGGACCATCCCCCTCTGCAAGGGACTCCAGTCGGTTCTCCTCCAGCCGGTCAAGTTCAAACGCGAGCCCACTTGAAAAAGTTCAAAATTGTTATTTAAAAAAACCTTACAACTGATTGACAATCAAAGTTTATTTTCTCGAGAATGGCTTTTTAAAATGGACTCAAACACTGAATGGACAAATCATTTGCCTTCAGATTAGCGACTGTTCGACAAGATTGGCGCAGACAATGCTATTTAAATTATTATTGATAGTAAAGGAGTGTGGAAACGAGACGAAGAGCATGTTAGATATCTCAACAATAACGAGATGACAAAATACGGAGCAATTCTAAAGGAAGCCAACCCGAATGTCAAGTTTCGTTAAACTTCCCTGCTACAATGCCGCATTGTCGGACAGTTCCGCAGCTGCAAAGCCTGCAGCACATGAATTAGGACAAATGGCGGATAATTACTAACTTGCAGGTCTATTGGGTAAACGGTTAACCGATGAATACGGAGAAACAAAGACAGGAGGCGGCACGCGAGTTTGCCCTTCGCTGGAAGGGTCGCGGCTACGAAAAAGGTGACAGTCAGGTTTTCTGGACAGAGCTGCTGACGCAGGTCTACGGGGTAGAGAATCCCTCGCAGTTTCTGCGTTTTGAGCAGCAGGCACGGCTCGACCACACCTCCTTTATCGATGTGCTGATTCCCTCGACCCATGTGATGATTGAGCAGAAATCCATCGGCAAGGACCTTCGTGCGCCTATCCGTCAGAGCTACGGGACAATGCTGACTCCCTACCGCCAGGCGCAACGCTACTCCATGACACTGCCCTATTCAGAGCGGCCGCGCTGGATTGTGACCTGCAACTTCGCCGAGTTCGACATCTACGACATGGAGAACCCCGATGCCGAACCGGTGCGGATACTGCTTAGCGAACTCGGTCGGGAATATTATCGCATGGACTTCCTTGTGGATAGCGGAAATTCCCGAATAGACAAGGAGTTGGAAGTGTCGATGAAGGCTGGGGAGATAGTTGGAAGCCTCTACGATGCCCTTGCAGGAGAATATGACGAAGATGACCCGCAGGCGATGCGCGAACTCAATATCCTCTGTGTGAGACTGGTATTCTGCCTCTATGCCGAAGATGCAGGGGTATTTGGGCGAAAGGACATTTTTCACGACTACCTCAGCCTCTTTGATGCCCCCTCAATGCGCGGAGCCCTGCTGGAGCTTTTCGACACCCTCAACACTCCCTTAGAGAAGCGCAGCCGCTATCTTCGGAGCGAACTCGCGGCCTTTCCCTACACCAACGGAGGACTGTTTGCCGAGAAAATCGACCTTCCCGAGAGCGAAATCGTCTCCCGCCTCTTCGCCCTTTACTCCGACCTCGCTGCCTCTACCCGCTAACCCTCGTCGCGACCCGCATTCCGTCGGTAAAAACGCCATTTTACTCACGAAATTTCGCTCCGACACCCAATCCGTCAGCAGAACCGCCCTTTTCCCTACGAAATGCTCTCCGCCATCCCGTTCCGTCAGCAAATCGGCCCTTTTTCCTACCGAACGCCCTCCGGCAGGCCAATCCGTCAGCAAA
>CAZSMO010000002.1:0-45981 GCA_964608175.1 uncultured Muribaculaceae bacterium
CCGAGCCCGACATCTACAACGCCATCAAGCGCAACGCTCTGCTGGAGAACGTGACCCTGGACGAGAACGGCAAGATCGATTTCGCCGATAAGAGCGTTACCGAGAACACCCGCGTATCCTATCCTATTTATCACATCAACAAGATTGTCCGTCCCTACTCTCAGGGCCCTGCAGCGAAGCAGGTTATCTTCCTCTCCGCTGATGCATTCGGAGTTCTTCCTCCGGTATCCATCCTCGACCCCGAGCAGACCAAGTACTACTTCCTCTCCGGCTTCACCGCCAAACTCGCAGGTACCGAGCGTGGCATCACCGAGCCCACTCCTACTTTCTCCGCCTGCTTCGGCCAGGCCTTCCTCGAACTCCATCCGACAAAATACGCCGAGGAGCTTGTGAAGAAGATGCAGAAGAGCGGTGCCAAGGCTTACCTTGTGAATACCGGCTGGAACGGCACAGGCAAGAGAATTTCCATCAAGGACACCCGCGGAATCATCGATGCTATCCTCAATCACTCGATTGACAGCGCCCCTACCAAGACGATTCCTTACTTCAACTTCGTGGTTCCTACACAGCTCGAAGGAGTCGATCCCGCCATCCTCGATCCTCGTGACACCTACGCGGATCCCAAGGTATGGGACGAGAAGGCAAAGGATCTTGCTGCCCGCTTTATCAAGAACTTCCACAAGTACGAGAACCACTCTGCCGGCAAGGCACTCGTAGCTGCAGGCCCGAAGCTTGACTGAGTTTTTTAATCTTATAAAAAATGACTCCGTGGTCTTCCGCGGGGCCGTTTTTTGTAATGTGAATGCAACGATAAGCTAAAGTCGGGCATCTGATTTCCGGCATTTATAATTTACTGCAAAAATGATGAAAAAGATTCTGTCGAGTCTGGTTTTGATGCTGACTGCAATCGCAGTGGCAAGGGCCCAGGACATTATTACGACCCGTAATGGGGAGATAGAAGCGAAAGTGCTTGAGATTACCTCAACTACCGTCCGCTATAAGAGATTCAACAACCTCGAAGGCCCGACATACAGCTTGAGCACCAAGCAGATTCTTACAATCCAATATGAAAACGGGGATGTGGACACTTTCAATTCGTCCGCCAGAGATTTGCAGACCAAATCCCGCTACCTCGAGGGCAAGAAATACAAGGATTATGCAAAGGATTACGACTCCAGGACATACTTTAGACAACCCGGGGGATCCGTACAGTCCGGTTCTCTGTGGCTTGGGGTCTTTCCTAATCACCGGCCTCGGGCAAGGCATTGCCGATGAATGGGGACGCGGACTAGGTTACTTTCTGGGGGCTGCCGGATGTGCTTTAGCAGGAACCGTTTTTACATTTGCAGGTGCAGTAGCGATAGGAGAAAGCGGATCAGGCGCTGGAGCTGCTCTGTATATTCCTGCTTTCGCATGCTATGCAGGAATTATCGTGATAGATGTCTGCTCCATAGTCGATGCCGTGAAAGTGGCCAAGGTCAAGAATATGTATTTCCAAGATTACTTCTCACAGAGATCCTCCCTTGACCTCTCACTGTCTCCCTACATCACTTATGCCCCGACAGCTTCGACTGGGAGCCTCTCTCCTGCTGCAGGGCTGTCATTCAGGCTTAACTTTTAAGACCTGTTTGGGGACATTTCAGAATAAAGGCTTACGAATTCCGCAAGCCTTTTTTGTTTTCTTGACTTTCATATGTATCTTTGTGCCGAGGATTGCCCGAGGAGGGCATCCAAGTGTGCTTGGTACCACTGTAAAAACAAGGAAATGAACAGCAAAGCTCAATTTTCGCCACTGTTTGTGGTGTTGGCGATACTCTTCAATGTCTGTCTGATTGCCTCCAATCTATTCGCCTGCAAGCTTTTTTGCATCTTCGGGAAATTCACTCTCAGCGGAGCGGTAATCATCTTCCCGATTTCCTACATTCTCAACGACTGCCTTGCCGAAGTCTACGGCTATCGCAAGGCAAGGTTTGTAATCTGGACCGGCTTCGCGATGAATATCTTCGCAGTGCTCGCCTCACAGCTTGTAATACTGCTCCCCGGGGCCCCATTCTGGGACGGAGATGCGGCCTTTCGTTATGTCTTCGGGGCAGCCCCACGCTCGACCATTGCCTCACTGCTGGCCTTCCTCGCCGGCTCGACCCTCAACGCCCTCGTCCTCTCAAAGATGAAAGTCGGCAGCAGGGGTAAGGGCTTCGCATGGAGGGCAATAGCATCTTCTCTTGCCGGAGAGAGTCTCGATTCTCTAATCTTCGTACCCATAGTATTTTGGAGTATGGGCTGGAAGGTTATCCTGATCACTATGGCCTGCCAGATAGTGGCCAAGGTCAGTTACGAGATTGTGATACTGCCTCTGACAAGCCTTATCGTAAAAAAACTAAAGGAGCGCGAAGAAGTGGATGCATTCGATAACGGAATTTCATATAACCCATTTAGAATTAGCGATATATAAAATGGCACAAGGAAGAGAAAAGGAAGGTCTTCAGGCCCTTGGAAAGAAGACCGAATACAAGATGGATTACGCCCCAGAGGTTCTCGAGACCTTTGAGAACCGCCACCGTGACAATGACTATTGGGTAAGGTTTAACTGCCCTGAATTCACTTCGCTCTGCCCCATCACGGGACAGCCGGACTTTGCGGAGATACGCATCTCCTACATTCCCGATGTGAAGATGGTAGAGAGCAAGAGTCTCAAACTCTATCTCTTCAGTTTCCGCAACCATGGGGATTTTCACGAAGATTGCGTCAATAAAATCATGAAAGATCTCATTGCATTGATGGATCCCAAATACATCGAAGTCACAGGCTTATTTACGCCTCGCGGGGGCATTTCCATCTACCCCTATGCCAACTACGGCCGCCCCGGCACCCGGTACGAAGATCTCGCCCGCAAACGCTTTGAAACGCACGAGTAGAGGTTTTGAAATCTTGACTTTGGTGATTATCTTTGCGCCATGTCAAACGAACTCAATATAGGACTTTTCAACGAGTCCTTCCCTCCTGTGATGGATGGGGTATCGGTGTGCGTGGAGAATTATGCCTACTGGTTACAGCAGAAGGTCGGCGGAGTCGCCGTCATTACGCCAAACGTCCCTTATGCCGACTATGGCAAGTTGGACTATGAGGTGATTACTTACCCTTCAGTGTCAGTGCCGTTTCGCCCTCCCTACAAGACAGGAATAGCTGATCTGCAACCTGTCTTCATCAATAGCCTTCTCAAACGAAAATTCCGTATCGTCCACGCCCACAGTCCTTTCAGTTCGGGGCGGGCTGCGTTGCGCGTTGCCAAGAGCCAGAATATTCCCATCGTTGCCACCTTCCACTCCAAGTATCGCGATGATTTTGCGCGGGTGCTCGGGAGCGGAATTATCGTGGACGAGCTCATCAGAAACATTATCGATTTCTACCGGCAGGTGGATGAGGTCTGGGTTCCTCAGAATTCGGTTAGGGATGTCATCTACGAATACGGCTACAAGGGCAATGTCCAAGTCGTAGACAACGGAAGCGACCTCGTGGCTGACTATCCGGAAGAGTATTTCGCGGATGCCCGCCACCGTCTCGGCATCAGGGACGGCGAACTCGTACTGCTCTTTGTAGGGCAGCACATCTGGGAAAAGGGTACCCGGCTGATTATCGACACGCTTGCAGCGCTTAAGGATTTGCCGTTCAGGATGTTCTTCGTTGGGACCGGTTACGCGCGGGATGAGATGAAACGCCTGATTGGGGAGAAGGGCCTGTCGGACAAGACCAGCTTCGTCGGAGTCATAACCGACCGCGATGCCATGAAGACCTATTACGCCGCTGCTGACCTCTTCCTCTTTCCCTCCCTCTACGACAATGCTCCGCTGGTAGTTCGCGAAGCCGCTGCCCTGCATACTCCTGCAGTAATGGTTAGGGGCTCAACTGCCGCAGAGATACTTACTGATGGTGTAAACGGCTTCCTGATAGAGAACAGCGTGGAGTCATTTGCCGCGAAACTGCGCTTCCTCGCTTCCGACAGGCCTCTTATTGCCAAAGCCGGATTAGAAGCTTCAACGACGATTGTGCGCAGCTGGGAAGATGTAGTGGACGAGGTAATCGGCCGCTACCGGGGCCTCATTGAGCGCAAAAGAATGATTTGAAGAGCTGGCAGATATCGCGCGAAGTATCTTTCCCGTTGAATATATTATCTGCGGCGTTTTTCAGAATTCCATCGCCCGTAGACTTCGCTTACATTCCCTGCAGTGATAAATGCATTAATCCCCGAATCTTTGATGTAAGACATCAGAGAGGCAAATTCATCCTTGGACAGGATGGACTCTATCTCGAGTCCATCCTCCTGCCTGTATCCGCCCTTAACAGGATAAAGGGTGCAACCGCGATTGAGCCTGTCAATAATATAGGAGCGAATCTTCTCATGTTCAGTGCTGATTATGCAAACCCGTTTCTTGCGGTTTAGGCTTGACGTGAAATAATCCACGGCAAGGCCATTAATCCAGGTTCCAATCAGGCCGATGATAACAAGTCTCGGAGGATTGATGAAAAAGGCCGTACAGCAGATTAGAGCTCCGGCAATAGTTACGCTTGTCCCGATATCGAGGTGGAAATATTTGTTGACAATTTTGGCAAGAATGTCAAGGCCACCGGTAGAAGCATTGATACGAAAGAGAATTGCCTGCGAAATACTGAGCAAAAGCACGAAACAAAGAAGGTCAAACCACGGGTCTCCCATGACCGAGGTCTGCCCTGCCCCGAGGAGTTTCCCGTAAGGAAGAATCTTGCCCCAAAGGTCAATCAGGGGGCCCAGAATCAGCGATGTATATACCGTCTTAAGCCCGAATTCCTTTCCAATCAGGAACCATGCGAGAATCAGAAGGACGATATTAATCAACAGTACCATAAGCGAGACCCCAATATGTACTCCGGCATTCTCGAGGAGGGTTGAAAGTACAATCGCGAGGCCTGAAATACTCCCTATGATGAGTTTGCTCGGCACGAGGAAATAGTACACGGCAGCCGCTCCCACGGAGATACCGAGGGTCATCACGATGAGTTCCCTCCAAAACCTAAGGCTTGAAAGAGTTGAGAAAATCTTCGATTTCATCTCATAGTCGCATTTGTAAAATTTGTCCTGACATACTCCCTGACATACTCTTTGAATGACGGGGGAGAGAGTATGCCAATTTCACTGGCAAGGCCGACATAGAAACGGCAAATTCCTGCGAAATTATAAATAGGCACATCTAAAAGGAATCTTCCATCCGGAAGGTCAGAAAGGTACTTATCAGCAAGAGGATACTCTTCCAATAAGAGATTTTTTGCCATCAGACTGAGTGAGAGCCGGACCTGAACAGCCCTGTCTCCTGACATTCTGAAGATATCACTGTCCAGTTTGCGGTGTTCAGCCTCGTGTTCCCACGCCTCGTCCGCAAGCACGACTCCCTCCATGCGGGAAAGCTTAAAGGACTTATTATGCCCGTCTGCAAGGTCATAGGCCCACACGTCCACGTAATTGGTCGTGAAGGCAAAGGGCTCCACGAAACGGTCCCTAACACTATGCGAATGTGATGACTCATAACCCTTAAGTACTGCCTGCCTGTGCTCACGAATGGCTTTGGCAAGAGTCTCCACGACAAGGCGAAGAGAGCGACGGTCTACGAGTTCGGCCAGATTTGTAGAATCGTATATTACCGCCAGTTTCTTCTGAAGGTTGGCTTTCAATGAATTGGAAGGATCCAGCCGGTCTATCAGGGCATTCACGAGATGAGCTTCTTCATCCGAGAAAAATATGAGATTGGCAAAATCAGGGGCATCTTCGGAGAGGCTTTTGAGCTTGTAGATATTTGGAGAGAGTTTCTCCACGGCAAAGCCGCTTTCCCTGAAAGTGTCAATATAACGGTAAATGCTGCGAGGGGTAATATCGAGACGCGCAGCCAACTCCTCAACGGAATAGTCTACTTGTCCCGACATCAGCGCCATAAGCCGAAGCAGGCGTTCTATTTTGGCCTGACCGTTCATCTTAGTGTTTGCGGCATTCCGCAGGGCCACTCACTTCGTTCAAAGCGACACTTGGCTGCTACTTTACTGTCAGATTAGCGTAGATGGTCTCGGATTTGCCGTTTTCAAAACTGACGGCAGCCCTCACGGCATGATTCCCAGAAGTAAGAATAACTGAAGGCCCGCTCTGCTTCGAGCCATCATAATACCAGGTAAGGGAAGATATTGCGCTGCTCCCTGTTGCCAATTCAAAAAACAGCCTGTCCCCTGCCATTGGTGAAGAAGGCAGGACAATGTAGGCCGCATCCACGGCAGGAATCGACGAATGCAGTCTGACATAAGAGTAATCCCCTGTATTCTGATTGTAATCGAGGCCCTCGCGCCCTAGTACCTGCTCCCAGTTTCCATCCGAAGTTTCGTACATAAGTACAACCCTATCAGAGAAATCGACATCTCCACTGATTCTGCAGGCAATATTATCTACACTCTCCAACTCTCCGCCAGCGAGGCTAAGGGACTTCTCTGCGCTGACATACTCCTTGAGATTTCCCTGCCAGTCGACAAGTGCGACTCTGACGCTTCCCTTATAAGAAGAGATTGTGGTATAATTCCCACCAAAGAGAGAAAAGGAAATATTGTAAAGATAGCCGGCATTGACCGTAAAGGACTTGGAGAGGATACTGCCCGAAGCGAGCGAGAGCCCGGAATGCGAGCTGTCGTAATACTCGAAAATCAGTGTCGCTCCAGCCTGGGTCGAGGAGGAGGTTTTGTCCGGCTCCAGCCCCACTATCATACTCTGATCATCGGAGAAAGTCATGCCCCCGCTGCCCGAGATATGCAGGTTGAGAGCGTAGTAACCATTGGAGTCTCCGCTCCATCCCCAGTTAATGTGGATATAGCCATTGGTATTGTATCCATCGCATACAAACTGGTGTCCTCCATTGTCCGAATCCACTCCGGAGTAGATTATAGGACGATTAGCATCAATCTCATCCACCACCAGCCTGCTCCACTGGGCATCCGTGTATGCTTGCCGGTAGACTAATCTGGCCGCCTTGGAGTAGCCCATATGCTCTGCAAGGGCAGGTGCGATATTCTCGGAGTAAGCTCCCGTACCGGTTCCGTAATTGTACATCGCCTCAACCATAACTCCGCAATCGTGCATCAACTGCGCTACCGCATTGTTTTGTGCCGTACTTGCCGAGGCTGTGTAAGTGTAAGGCATAAGGCTGTAATCGTAAGTATGGGAGTCGATGCTATAAGAGGGAATCTGCACATTCTGATTGTAATCACTCATGTAAGAGTAACCTCCAATCGTTCCACTGCCTTTCTCCGGCCACTGGTGATAGCGAAGCACTTCCGACATGGCAGTAGCCACGCAGCCGGTCAAAGAGGTGTAACTTTTGCGGCCCTCCTTAACCGTAGGGCACAGCAAATTATACGGGGATTCCTGATCCCATGAAGGTGTAGAAAGCAGCTTTTCAGCTTCAGCCTTAGTCCTGAGCCCCGCGGTTTGCCACATTTTGGCTAGCCTCTCACTCTGAACTGCGCCATCTTCAATTGCCTTGGATATTGAAGAACTATAGCCTCCAAGCCAGGCTGAAACATTGGAGCGGGGCGCGGAGAAACTCCCTGATAATGAATATGCCAGCACAGGGATGGCACTGTCATCCGCGCTCACAATTATCCAGCCGTCTGAAACACCGTTGAATACATAGAAAGCAGGGTCAGTATAAGAAGATTCCTCAACCTCACAGCCAAGAAAGGTCGAGGCTATATCCTTTGCGCGAGACCAATCCACGGGATTGGCAAAGCAGAGTTGCATCGCAGCAGCTGAAACTGCTGTAAAAGCGAAAAACCGTCTCATCAGTTGAAATCAATTATATAGGCGTAAGGATTGTTATTGTCAGTGAAATAAAGCAGCGAATCCGTCTGCAAAAACAGAGTAGCAGAGGTGGTAAAAGAGCTGTCCGGGACCTCAGTAATGCCATAGGCCGACACCGACACGTTCGCGGAAGAGCCCTGCGTAAGACTGGCAGGGGCAGATACAGAAAGCATCTTCCCATCAGAAAGATTCATATAGCGCACAGACTTAGTCAGAGAACTGCGACCGTTCGCCCGTTGAGTCTGAAGGGAAGGAAAAGTGTAAATCGGTTTTGCACGTTTGGATTTGTATGAGTATACTCCTGGAGAGGAGTACTCTTCCAATGGCTTTGAATCGTCATTGTTTATCTCCGTTTTAATACTGTTCCTGCAACCCTGTGCAAGTATAGCTATAAGGGCCAAAGCGATAAAAGTGTGTTTTTTCATGATGCCAAAGATAGTGTTTTTTTTCACATTTATTCGTAAATTTGACATCCTTATAAAACTGTATCAGTAATGAAGAAAAACATCATTTTCTCGGCGGTGCTTCTTACAGTGTGCCTCGGCGCCACAGCGCAGCCTAAACCCAAAGTGGATTTTCCTGATTTCAAATTCACAACAGTGAAAGAAAATCCTATCACATCAGTTAAGAATCAGGCCAGTAGCGGAACATGCTGGGCCTATTCAACTCTCGGCTTCGTGGAGTCTGAAGTAATTCGCCTCGGCGGGATTACCGACACTACCCAATATCCCGATTTCTCGGAATTCTTTGTAGTGAGCCATTCCTATTCGGATAGAGCCGACAAATATGTGATGCTGGACGGCAACCTTACTTTCAGCGCCGGCAGTGAGGCAGATGATGTCCTTCATGTGATTGAAGACTACGGGCTTGTTCCTAATTCGGAAATGACAGGTCTTAACTATGGCACTCCACTTCCCCGCCAGGCTGAGCTTGATGCCGTGCTGAAAGCCTATGTCCAGGCCATTGCAGGGAACCCCAACAAGACCCTTACCACCGCGTGGAAGAGAGGCTTTCAGGCGATTTTGGATGAGTATCTGGGCAAGGCACCGGAGAAATTCACCGTCAACGGGGTCGAATACACTCCAACATCTTACAGGGACGCCCTCGGTTTTGTACCCGGAGACTATGTAACCGTCACCTCCTTCACCCACCACCCTTTCTATACTTGGTTCCCCATCGAAGTCAGTGACAACTGGCGCTGGGATGAGGTCTACAATGTGCCTGTCGATGAATTCATGCAGATTCTGGACAATGCTCTCGAAAACGGCTACACGGCTGCCTGGGGTACGGATGTGAGCGAGCCCGGGTTCACCCGTGACGGACTTGCCCTCTATGTCGATGTAAAGGCTACAAATGCCGGTTCGGACCAAACTCACTGGGTCGGGCAGGACGAAGGCAAGAAGCAAAAGGCTTCCAAGAAAGACAGGAACAAGTATAATGTAGTCGAGAAAGAGGCCTCCCAGGAGCAGCGTCAGAAAGACTTCCTCAATAAGACCATCACCGATGACCACGGAATGCAGATATTCGGCATCGCCAGGGATCAATGGGGGCACAAATACTACATGGTCAAAAACTCATGGGGAAAGACCGGCAAGTACAACGGAATCTGGTACGCCAGCGAAGCCTTTGTAAAGGCACAGAGCATGGATATCATGATTCACAAGAGTGCTCTGCCTGAAGGCTTTGCCGAGGAACATCCCAACGTCAACCGATAGGTTATGTTCTCAATAAGGCGCCACATTCCCAACTTCATCACTTCCCTGAACCTCGCTTGCGGAGTTGTGGGTATAGTATATACTGCGGAGGGGAGAGTGGACCTTGCCTTTGCCTTTATGCTGTTTGCAGCGGTCTGCGATTTCTTTGACGGATTCGCAGCCCGCCTGCTCAAGGCATACTCCCCGATGGGGAAAGAATTAGACTCTCTTGCAGACGAAGTCAGCTTTGGAGTACTCCCCGCAGTAATGCTGTATACGGTCATGCGGGAGTGCACATTCTCAAATTCACCCTGGTGCCTGCTTTGCCTTATCGTTGCAGTGTTTGCCGGACTCAGGCTGGCAAAGTTCAATGTTGATGAGAGCCAGAAAAATTCCTTCAAAGGCCTGGCAGCTCCAGTCTCTGCCCTGCTTGCCGGCTCACTGTCTTACTATATAGCGGCCGAGCCAACATCGGTGCCGGCTCTGTTGGGGTCCACACTCTGGTTTCTTCCTCTCGTGTCGGTGCTGCTCAGCGCCCTGATGATCTGCCCCCTGCCATGTTTCTCATTCAAGTTTCACAAAACTGACAGCCGCGGCCTTAAAATCAAGAGAATCTCTTTTATTGTAGAGACAGTTATTATACTTCTAATAGTATCAGCAGTTCACACGAATGTATCCCTTGCGATTCTTCTCGCATGTCTGCTATATATCCTCAAGAATCTGACATATACAATCTTCAGAGTATGACACGGTTAAGTCATGGCCTTATACCTCTTGCCATCGCAGTTTTTATGCTGTGCGCCTGCACGGCCCGGAAAACCCCTGCCCCTCCCCTATCACCCCTTGCCTATAAAACTGTTTCAGACAGGTCGTGTGCATCCCACCGTTTGCTTGCGAGCTTTCCTTCGTCGGCATCCGAAGGGGAAATCTATATTCTGGGCTCGATTGAGCAGGTTCGGGCCATGTCCGAGTATCTGCTTCACTATGACGGCTTTGACAATGTAGATGCAAGCAGTAAACCTGACCTTTTACCGGATTTTAGCGGAGAGACCTTTGGCTCGGCCGCTCTGTTGGACACCTCCTTTCTTCAAGACACTACCGGAGGTGGGATGAATCTCCGAAATCTCAATCTGGGAGCATTGCTCTCCTGCATCGACACTGTAGGAGGAAAAGCTCGCGGAAAGGCAGTAGTCTTGCTCCCTGACGAGATGAGCGCTTACTTAAGATACGACATGGACTCACTTGCAAGGGCTTTTTCACTGCCACAGCTTGTCTTTTCGCCGATTTCACTCTCTATCGATAAGGCCATAGCAGATGGAAATAAGAGAATAGCCATAGTGTCGAATAAGCCCATCGGCTTACTGCGAAAATGCGTCAGGCAGCCCCAAGACTCGAGCGCAATCGTTTCTGTAATCCCCGTATCAGCATTCAGAGACAGTGCCGGAGTAAACATCGGCACCGTATATCCCGATGTAATAATTGCCGACGACTTGACTTTCAATGCAGATTCCGTCAAGGCATACCTCCCGCTTGCAAAGCTCATCGATCCGCGCAGCCAGACAGCCAAGGCAGTATTTCTTGCCATGAGGGAGCGCAACTGCTTTACACATAAGGTTGCATACCCTGCACAGGATATTTGGATAGCGACTGCAGGTACTTCTGATGACTTTTATTTCAGTTTCACAGGCACGGATGAATAAGGAGTTTTTTGAGCAGAACATTGCCCCCGAAAAACTGGAAAATCTTCCACTGGGCGCATTTGAGGGGAAAATTGAGGTGATTGACGGGCCTGGACTCGAATACAGCAGGGCAATCAGTTACCTCAGGAAACAGACGATTTTAGGCTTCGACACTGAAACCCGACCAGTTTTCGAACCCCACAAACCACTGCGTAATGTAGCTCTGCTACAGCTTTCCGGCCCCGATAGAGCCTATCTCTTCCGCACCTGCAAGATGGGGCTTCGCAAACGTCTCCGCGGTATCCTCTCCGACGATAAGATTATCAAGGTAGGCGCGGCCTCGCTCGATGACGTGCGAGGGCTGAAGAGGTTGGCTAAATTTGAAGACAAAGGCTTTGTAGATCTGCAGAAGATCATTTGGCACTGGGGCATTAAAGACAAGAGTGTCAAAAAGATGGCCGGAATTATTCTCGGTATCAAAATCTCCAAGGCCCAGCAATTGTCCAATTGGGAAGCTGACAGGCTCAGTGAAAGCCAGCAGGTTTATGCTGCAACCGATGCCTGGGTCTGCAGGGAAATGTACCTTAAACTGCTTGATTCCCCGCAGAACCCTCTGCCGGAAGACGAGAGATAATCGAAGTAATATGTCCAAAATAATTCTCAAACGCGGAAGAGAGGAATCTCTGCTAAGATTCCACCCCTGGGTATTTTCCGGCGCTGTGGCTCAAATCATTGGCAATCCCGCGGAGGGAGATGTCGTGAGCGTTCAATCCAGCGATGGACGCCTTCTAGGCTGCGGGCACTACCAAATCGGATCCATTGCAGTGAGGATGCTATCCTTCTCTTCAGACCACATAGATGACGGGACCTTCTGGACAGAGGCTTTGAGCCGAGCCCTGCAAGAACGCCATGCCTGCCTGCTGCCAAACAGCCAGACCAATTGCTACCGTCTGGTACACGGGGAGGGGGATGGGCTTCCAGGGCTCATTGTTGATTACTACGATGGAGTCTGCGTAATGCAGGCGCATAGCGTAGGGATGTTTCGGGCAGCCCGAAGGATAGCTCAGGCCCTTCTGGAAATCTATGGTCAGGAGCTGAAAGCCGTCTACAACAAAAGCGCTGCCACTGCCCCATTCAAGGCTGGATTAGAGCTTGTAGATGGCTACATTTACAAGGCGGAAGGCTTCGAAGACAGGGAAGAAGTTGTTCTCGAAAACGGACATAAGTTCATAGTGGATTGGAGCAACGGGCAGAAGACCGGCTTCTTCCTGGACCAGAGGGACAACCGGGCCCTAGTGGGGAAGCTGTCCAAGGGCAGACGCGTTCTCAATCTCTTCTGCTACACAGGAGGTTTCTCCGTGTACGCACTTGGAGGCGGGGCTATTCATGCAGACTCCGTGGACTCGTCGGCAAGAGCCATGGCCCTGACGGACAGAAACATCGAATTGAACGGATTTACTCCCCTTCACACCTCCCATACTTGCGATGCAATCGATTATTTGGATGGTCTACAGACGGGTCAATTTGACCTTATCATAGTGGATCCGCCAGCCTTTGCCAAGCATCGTGGAGCCTTGGATAATGCCCTGCGGGCTTACCGCAGACTCAATGCCAAGGCCATCTCAAAAGTTGCTTCCGGTGGGCTTATCTTCACCTTTTCCTGCTCCCAGGTTGTCGACCGCGAGACCTTTGCCCTCACCGTATTCAGTGCAGCAGCCAGCACCGGACGCAGGGTCAGGATTATAGACAGGCTAGGGCAGGGGTTCGACCACGCGACAAGCATCTATCATCCGGAAGGTGAATACCTCAAAGGACTTGCCCTCTATGTAGAATAGGCTTCCGCTATTTAGGCTGAAGCCCAAATTGCAGGAACTGCTTTTTGAGTTCCTTTATCTCATCACGCTGCTGCGAATTGACCCTGCGACCGTCAGCAAGCTGCTGCTCAAGATCGTCAGAATACTTCTTCTGGGTATCGAGGTGTTTCTTCTCGCTTTCGTGAAGTTCACTCAGCACGCTGATTTTCTCCTCCAGAATACTGACTTTCCCGTCATAACTCTCTTTCATAACGCTGAGCCTCTGCTTGTAGACTTCTATCTCCCGAAGGCCTTCGCTCTCGAGCTCACTCCTGCAATAGCCGAAGAGAAGCTTCTCTTCCGGAATTCCGCTCAACTTGGAAAGACGGGTGAGCTGCTTGCTGACAAGCAAGGTCTTCCCATGTTCAAGGTTAATGTAGGATTGTCTTGAGATTCCGAGCTTCTCTGCCATCTCAGCCTGCGTGAGATTCATCGAGTTACGGATTCTGCAAATGTTTTCTTTGAAATGTTTTTTGTCCATGATAATATGTGGTTTTCACTACAATTATCGAAAGGAAAAAACATTTTCCATGTCAAGTAAAGCCTTGCATGTAAAAGCGCACATTACATTTCTGCGTGCTTTTTTCTGAAAAAAATATAATTTTTTCAGTCGTTTAAAATTTTGACGCAAGTTGTCAAAATTGAAGACTACCTTTGCATCAACAAAAAAAAGATTGCGCTATGACTGGACAACTTACAGATTGGATTGATTCCTCCGCAGAGATTATCGGCCTTATTGATGAACTGGATCTCGAAGTAGTAAGGGCTGAAGAGTACTGGGTCTCGTAGGCTGCAGGGAGTGCCTTTCGAAATGTGGAGAGCTACTGCTTCCGCAGGCCAGCGACGATATCGCGTGCCACCCTTTGTGATGCGCCTACTCCGCCAAGAGCAGAACGAATCCCGGCGTAGCCGGCAAGCATGCACTTTCGATACGGTTCATCTTCCACAAGTCGGCAAAGTTCCGACTTCACAGAGGCCGTATTGAAGTCCTCCTGAATAAACTCCCGAAACACTTCCCTATCGAGAATCAGATTGCCTAAACTGATATAGTGAATATGATTCCCTACCTTAAGGACATGCCTTGCAAGCCAGACCGTAAGAGGAGAAGAGGACCAGCAGACCAGTTGTGGAGTCCCGATAATCGCAGTTTCAAGTGAAGCGGTACCGGAATTCACGATAGCAGCCTCCGCCCCTGCAATCACCCCATATGTCTTCCCGAATACAAGCTGTACATAATCTTCCCTCCCAATCAACCACTTCGAATAATCGTCAGGATTCCGTGCAGGGGCACCTGCCACAATAAACTTGTACCCCGAATAACGCTCTGTCGCGTGCAGGGCATCTGCCACTTCCATACACACCGGCATCATCCGCGAAATTTCGCCTTTACGGGAGCCGGCAAGAATAGCGATATACGGTCCATAGGCCACGATCTCTTTGGGAGCTTCATCAATCTCTTCCACAAGTGGATTTCCCTCGTATATAAAGGGGACCCCCTGCTTCCTGAAGTAGTTCAGCTCGAAAGGAAATATCAGGAAAAGCTGGTCCACATATTTCCTGAGGGCCTTGTTGCGGGAAGAACGGGAAGCCCAGGTTTTAGGTGCGATATACCAGATAACCCTGATGCCCTTATTGTGGGCGAATTTGGCGATTTTGAGATTAAAGCCGGGGTAATCGGTCAGAATCACGGCATCGGGCTTCCATAAGAGAATATCCCTCTTGCAGGAGCGGATTGAATGCAGAAGCCTGGGGCCCTTGCGGAGTACATCCGAAAAGCCCATGACGGCTTCATCCCGATAATGGGCAACGAGGGTCCCCCCTACGCCTGCCATCATATCTCCCCCTCTAAAGCGGAAATCGGCTTCAGGGTCCTCCGCCGCTAAAGATTTCATCAGGCGCGAGGCGTGCAAATCCCCCGATGCTTCACCTGCAATCAGATAGTACTTCATCCCTCGAAAAGTTTACTCAACCTGCTGATTTCCTTCATATCGGTATTGTCAAGGCTATGTGGAGTGATTGAAATATAGCCGTGATTGTTAGCCCAGATATCAGTGTACTCATCATTGCCCGAATCGCAAACCAAATCCCCCGCCATCATATAGCGAATCTCCCCTTTCTCCAACTTAGGTATAACGATGCCAAACTGCTTGGGATTCAGGCCGAAATGATGGTATACATTCGGATCATAGGGCATAAACTCATTCTCCCACCTCACGACACCTTGTCTCGTCAGCCTGACCCCCTTGATATCCTCTGCGGGAAGTCCGGGGAAATTGACATTGTAAATCACATCGGCCTTATTGTTACAATTGGCTATAAGTTTCTCAAAAATGGGTGGGAACAGAGCCTCGACAGCACTAAAATCAGCATCAGTATGCATATCATCTATGGAGACCCCTATTGCCTGTACTCCGGCAAGGGCCCCTTCCCTCGCGGCTCCGATAGTCCCACTGTACCACATGGCAGTGGAAGAGTTGGAGCCGTGATTGATGCCACTGACAATCACATCCGGTTTCTGATCGGCAAACACCATATCCATCGCATACTTGGCGCAGCTTGCGGGCGTAGCATCGAGATACATCAGATGAACTCCATCGACCATGCCCAGGTCTTTGAAAGCAATGGGCCGAAGTCCAAAAGACACTGCCATAGACATTCCTGACTGATGGTACTTCGGGGCGACAACAGTCACATTGCCGTAGCGAAGCATCATTTTGGAGAGAATCTTTATCCCCTTTGACGTATATCCGTCATCATTTGTCACAAGTATGTTCATACGACTCAATTTTCAAAAATTCCGCCTCTCCCCGATTCCGAGAAAGGCGGAATAAATATATGCAAAAAATCTCAATTACTTGAGTTCAGCAAAATACTTGATGGTACGGACCATCTGAGAAGTGTAGGAATTCTCGTTATCATACCAGGAAACAACCTGAACCTCATAACGGTCCTCATCGAGTTTGAGCACGAGAGTCTGGGTGGCATCGAAGAGCGAACCATACCTCATCCCGATGACATCGGACGAGACGATAGGATCCTCGTTGTAGCCAAAGCTCTCAGTCTGAGCAGCCTTCATGGCGGCATTGACAGACTCAACGGTCACGTCCTTGCCCCTGACGACAGCGAAGAGCAGAGTCGTAGAGCCTGTGGGAACAGGAACCCTCTGTGCAGCACCGATAAGCTTGCCATTGAGCTCAGGAATTACAAGGCCTATAGCCTTTGCAGCTCCGGTGGAGTTAGGAACGATGTTGCACGCTCCGGCACGGGACCGGCGAAGATCGCCCTTACGCTGAGGGCCGTCGAGAATCATCTGATCACCCGTATAGGCGTGAATGGTCTGCATGATACCAGTCTCAATAGGGAATGCATTGTTAAGAGCCTGTGCCATAGGAGCAAGGCAGTTGGTGGTGCAGGAAGCAGCGGAGATGATGGTATCCTCGGGTTTGAGGGTCTTGTGATTCACATTGTAGACGATGGTAGGAAGGTCATTTCCTGCAGGAGCAGAGATGACAACTTTCTTTGCACCAGCCTGCAGGTGAGCAGAAGCCTTAGCCTTGGAAGTATAGAAGCCTGTGCACTCAAGCACTACATCCACATTCAGTTCACCCCAAGGGAGATCTGCTGCATTGGGTTTTGCATAGATAGTGATTTCCTTTCCGTCGACGATGATGGAACCGGGAACTTTCACGGTCTTGCCATCTTCCTCAAGGACAGCGTCCTTGTAAGAAACCGTGTGTTTTGCTTCCCCAATCTTGCCGCAGAAGCCACCCTGAGCGGTGTCATACTTAAGAAGGTGAGCAAGCATTTTAGGGCTAGTGAGGTCGTTGATAGCGACTACCTCATAACCTTCAGCCTCAAACATCTGACGGAATGCCAGACGTCCAATACGGCCAAAGCCGTTGATAGCAACATTAACCATTTTGTTCAGTATTAAAAGTTAAATTATTATTTCCAAAATCAGCGCTGCAAAGATATGAAAAAATGACAATAAAAGAAAAAATATCATCCCTGCCGAGGGCCGAATATAGCAGTGCCTATACGAACCATCGTAGCCCCATGCCGGACAGCAATCTTCCAGTCATCAGACATGCCGATAGAGAGCTGATTGAATGAATCTATCTCCGGGAACAAATCCGCAAGGTAAGCCATCAGGGAATCAATCCGGACAAAATCTGCATCGATAAGTCCCTCATCATCTGTGTGAGATGCCATGCCCATCAGACCACAGAACTTAACTGCCGGATAGGAATCGTGCCGGAAGAGGATATCCAGAATCTCTTCCTCCCGAAAGCCCTGCTTGGTCTGCTCGCTTCCCAAATGAAGCTCCAGGAGGACCGAAACAGTTCTTGAATTCTTAAGAGCCCAATCGTTTATCGCCGAAAGCAGATGTTCCGTGTCAACTGACTGGACAAGAGAGACATAAGGTAGAACGAACTTCAGTTTATTGGTCTGCAGGTGCCCGATAAACTGCCACTGTATATCGCTCAAATCCGAAAGAGCCTCCACCTTTGCAGCAAGTTCCTGAGGCCGGCTTTCTGCAAAAATCCTCTGCCCTGCCTGATAAGCTTCCCGTACAGATTCGACTGGGTGGAACTTGGAGACTGCAACAAGCTCCACATTCTGAGGAATTTGTGCTTTGAGAGCAAGAAGATTTTCCTTAATCATAAACGATAGGCTACAGTATACGAAGGAAATTCCGCTTCAATTTCGCTTTTAGCGGCTGGCGGACAAAGTAACAGCGCAATACTGAAAGCCTTGGCTTCAAGGGCATCCTTTCCTCTTACTACACAGTATTGCCCCGGGAAGTCCTTCTCCAATCCTGTCTTCGGATCTGTCAAAGTGCCATCCCCACTGATTACCAAAGCTTCATCCTTAAGCGGGAACTCGGCAAGTACATCATCAGAAGCAGAAGTGAGCTCATACTCCCAATCACTTCCATAAGGCCCATGGCCAAGGCCCATAAGCGCAGAATCAGCGAAGTTTACGAAGTAATCCCTGACCTTGTTCTTCTTAAAAACAGTCGCCATGCGCCCTAATGCAAAAGCCTTGGCAAAAGCTCCGAAATCCAGCTCGTTCCCTCCCTTGCTCACATCGAAATAGCCGTCAGTACGAACGACAAAATTCTCGTTGAGATTGAGCGCCTCCTTCATGAGCAGACTGGTTTCAATGTCAACTGCAGATGCGTTCAGAATACCGACCTCACTCCCCTGCCGCTTGGAATTGAAAGTTTTGTCGAGAAGGGACAACTCCTTTACAAGGCTATCCCAAGTGTTGTAGGCCTTCTTCTCCGGCAGGCCACAGAACACGACCCTGACATCCCCGCCAAGGACATCGCTAACCTTGGCCCGGAGAGTGGAATTGGACGATGAATACGAACTTTGGCTTTGCATACGCAAGTTTTGCAAGTGATTTGATATTTACCTTCTTTGATTTTTCATCTGTTGCTGCTGCAGTTTCTGTGCCTCCTCTAAACGCTGCTGCCATTTGCTCTTCGGAAGGGGTTTCCCTTTGGATGCCTCTACCTTTGCCCTCACCGCTTCAGGCTTAACGCACCATTTGCGGATAATGAGGGTTTCCAGTATTGCAATCAGCTGGGACAGCAGGTAGTAGTAGCTAAGCCCGGCCGAAAGGTTGTTGCAGATAAAGAACATCATGACAGGCATAAGCCAGACGCTCATAAACTGCATCGACTTGGTGTTGGGATCGTTAGAGGCACCTTGCCCCGACATAGTCATCTTGCTATAGCCCCACATCACTACAGCCATGAGCAGGGCGAAGAGACTGAGATGATCTCCCAAAAGCGGAATCCTGAAGCCGAAATCCAAGATTGAATCATAGGCACTCAGGTCATCTGCCCAAAGGAATCTCTGCTGTCGCAGCTCAATAGAGGCAGGGAAGAAGCGGAACATCGCCCACAGTACAGGGAACGTCAGTAGAGTAGGCAGACAGCCGCCGAGTGTATTTACCCCCGCGCGTTTATAGAGATCCATTGTGGCCTGCTGCTTCTTAAGGGCATCTTCCTCACGAGGATACTTCCTGTTGATATCTTCGATGTAAGGCTTAAGGGCCGACATCTTTGCAGATGAAGCGAAAGACTTGTAGGTAAAAGGCAGTACGATGAGCTTAATCACTACAGTCATTATCAATATGATAAGACCGTAAGATGAGATGAAGCGGTGCAGGAAATCAAACATCGGGATGATGAAGAAGCGGGTAAACCACCCGACTAGCCAGCCTCCCAAAGGAATGATTTTCTCGTAGCTGTGGCCCAAAGACTTAAGAGTGCGATAGTGATTGGGACCTATGTAGTATTCAAGTGGAATCTCCACCTTTTCCTTCGGATTGATTGAAAGATTCATCCTCGCCTGGCAAGCCATCAGATTCCTGTCCGGATTGTCCGGACCTTGAAACTTGACATCGACAAGCCCATTGCCGAAACTTTGAGGAGATCGAACTGTCATGGAGAAGAACTGCTGCTGAAAGGCAAACCACTCGAGTCTGGACGAAATCTTCCTGTCAGCGTTGCGTCCTTTCCCTATCTCATTGATTTTGGTTTCGTCTGCATATTTAAGGTCAATCTTGGAATACTGGGATTCGTTCTTGTAACCCTTTTCCAAGCGTGGAATCATGGTAGAGAAATCCACATCCACCGAACCCACATTGCGTGGAATATTCAAATCCACGAACGAAAGAAGGCTCCTGACCTGGTATGAACCGCTTTCAATGGAGTAGCGCTGCTCAAGATAGCCCCCATTTGAGAAGGGCAGGCGCATGACGATGCTCGTATCGGTCTTTTCCGCCAGATTGAAGACAAAATCAGAAGTCTTAATCTGCTCGCCTATGTAAGCACTGACACTATAGTAATTGCCCCCATCCCTGAAAAGGTACAAATCAGACCCTCCGTAGACCTTATAGTCCTTCAGCATAACGGAAGACATCTGGGCACCCTTCGTGGTGAAGTTAATTACAAACTTGTCATTCTCAAGAGTGCAAATCTCCGCCTCCTTATTATGGGCTGCGTCCAGGACTTCGTCCTTGTAGATACGGCTTTTGGGGCTTGGTGCCGGTTCCGACTCCACGGGATTTTCAGGAAGAGGGAGGACGCTGTCCTCCGCCACCGCTTTCGCGGCTTCCACCCTTGCAAGAGAATCCTGCTGCTTTGCAAGCTCGTACTGCTCGCGAGCCTGCCTGTTCTGCCAAAAAGTAAATCCCAACAGCACCAAGGCCATCAGGATAAATCCGATAATTGAGTTTCTATCCATTACTGCTCAGTTTCCAGACTGCGAATCCGCGCCTCAATTTCCTTCAACTCCTGCTTCGCACTGTCAATCCGCCCTTGGAACTGGCGTATCAGCGGTTCGGAATTCTTTGAATTTGAGAAGAATCCAATATTATTTTCGTATGTGGCGATATCCTGCTTAACCGTATTGTACCGGCGAATCAAATCGGCCTTTTCGGAAGATGCGTTCTTCTGTGAGGGGAAAGCAGCATCCATTGCCTCGCGGAACTCCTTGTTGACATTGTCCTTCTCCTTGAAAGGGACAAAACCAATCTGCCGCCAGCGAGCATTAAAGTCCTCCTTGGCTTTTGCATCGCTTTGGGCATCCTTGGACTTGCAGGCCTTTATCTCCGCAATCAAAGCCCTTTTAGCCTTCAGGTTATGATAAAAATCATTTTCAGGCCTCGCATTTTTATCCCTTGCGGCAAAGAATTCATCACAGGCGGCGCGGAAGCGTTTCCAAAGCTGATCGGATTTCTTGCGCGGGACGGGACCGATTTCCCGCCACTGTTTCTGCAAGGCAATCAGGCGATCTGCAGTCTGCTTCCACTGGGTGCTGTCTTTGAGACTTTCTGCTTCTGCAACAATCGCCTCCTTCCTGACGAGATTTTCCTGAAGTGAAGCCTTAATACCGCTAAAGTACTCTTTCTTCTTATCAAAGAAAGCATTACACGCTGCACGGAAACGGTCATATATCTTCTGATTCTCTTTCCTCGTGGCGAAGCCAATCTGCTTCCAGTCCTGCTGAATCTGCTCTATCTCTTTGGTAAGGGCATTCCATTCGCTGCCGTCTTTGATATCATTGCGAGCAGCAATGGCCTCCACCTTCTCACACAGTACTTCCTTCGCACGGAGGTTGTCCTCGAAAGTCTGCTTGAGATTCTCAAAATGAGCCTGATACCGCTTATTCACTACAGCTGTGGCAGCCTTGAATCTGTCCCAAATGCTTTCTCTGTATTCTTTGGCGACCGGACCGAACTCCTTCCACTGCTCATGAAGATTCTGGAGAGAATTGAAAGCCTCCACGACATCCTCATCCTGGGTGAGTTTCTCTGCGTCTTCGCAAAGTTTCTCTTTAGCATCGAGGTTTTTCTTGAAATCCAAATCCCTAAGCTCGTGGTCAATCTTCACCATATCGTAGAACTTCTCATTGAGGTACTGATATGTATCATTGAGATCTCTAAAATCAGCTGCAGGGACGGGGCCGATTTCTTTCCAGCGAGCCTGAAGAGAGCGAAGCTGAGGGAACCCGGCGTTCACGCTGTCCAAGCCTTCTACCAAAGCCTTGAGTTCTTCGATAACCTGCTTCTTAAGCTCCAAATTGCGGGCCCGCTGAATATCCTGCTCGCGAATATACTCGGCCCTTTCTTTCCTGAAGTCTGCATATACTTTCTTAAAGTCTTCTTCCAATTCAGCAAGTTTCGCTGAATCAAGGGCTTCTTTTCTTTCAACCGGAACTGCCGATTCATCAGAAGATACGCCTTCCGTCGCCGTAGAGCTTTCCGGCTCTGAAGCCGCAGATTCAGGAGCCTGGAGTACTTGCTCCGCTCCAGCCTTTAAATGCGTAAGCTGCTTGTAGAAAGCAGATTTAATGCTCTCCACATCCTTACTGAGTTCCATCCGATCCTCCCGGGTTCCAATCTGCCTGAGCTCTGTAATCAGTTCCTCCAAAGAGAGCTTTTCAAGTTCATTGTCTAACATAGTCGACCTTTATATGATATCGGGCAAAATTACACAAGTTTTTCAATTTACGCAAGATTAGCCGGCAAGAGCCATGAGTTTTGACATTAATTTGCTATTTTTGTGTTTGATGAAATGTGCGTGGGAAGAAGTTTTGGCGGGTACGCACAAATCCATATATTTTTTCACCTGCAAAACGTACGTATGCGAATCGATATACTGTCAGTAGTCCCTGAACTTTTGGAAAGCCCGCTCAGCCACAGCATTGTCGGGCGGGCCATAAAGAAAGGACTCGTGGAAATACATGTGCATAACCTGCGCAAATACGGCATCGGTCCCAGACACAATGTGGATGACTACTCCTACGGAGGAGATGCAGGGATGGTCATGTGCATTGAGCCGGTATACAGGATGATTGCAGAGCTCAAGAGCCAGCGGGACTATGATGAAGTCATCTACATGTCGCCTGACGGAGCACTTTTCGACCAGAAAATGGCTAACAATCTCTCGATGCTTCACAACATAATCATCCTGTGCGGGCACTACAAGGGAATCGACCAAAGAATCCGAGACCACCTGATTACAAGGGAGATATCCGTTGGAGACTATGTCGTAAGCGGAGGCGAAATACCGGCGGCAATGGTTAGCGATGCCATTGTACGGCTTCTTCCGGGAGCACTTGGAGACGAGACCTCAGCGCTGTCGGACTCTTTTCAGGACTCCCTGCTCTCCCCTCCCGTCTATACCCGCCCAGCCGATTTCAACGGCTGGAAAGTGCCGGATGTCCTTCTAAGCGGCAATCCAAAACTGATTCAAGGCTGGCAGGAAGAGATGGCACTCAAACGCACCCGTGAACTCCGGCCGGCATTACTCGAAGAAAAAGAATCAAAATAGTTAACAGTCATGACACTCGAAGAACAGATTCAGGAAGCCATCAAGGCCGCAATGAAAGCAAAGGATCCCGTGGCAATGAATGCCACAAGGGCAATCAAGGGAGAAATTCTCCTTTTCAAGACCTCGGAAGGAGGAAGCCGGGAGGTAAGCGATGCGGATGTACTGAAGATAATCCAGAAGCTCGTCAAGCAGCACAGGGAGGATGCATCCCAGTACGCAGCCGCCGGCAGGCAAGACCTCGCAGATAACGAGCTCAAAGAGGCAGAAGTCATGCAACAGTTTCTGCCTAAACAGCTTACTCCAGAGGAAGTCAGGGCAAGAGTCAGCGATATCATCTCCCGCACCGGTGCCACAAGCATCAGGGATATGGGCAAGGTTATGGGCGTAGCAAACAAAGAACTCGCAGGCGTGAGTGACGGGCGCACCATTTCCACCATAGTCAAAGAATTACTGTCATAAAGAAATAACAATGAAGAAAAGTTTGAAAACGATTCTCGTAATCGCAGCGGTAGCTCTTGTGCTGTTTTTCTGGGGCATGGGTACCTATAACTCACTTGTGTCTCTGGATGAAAGCGTAAGCAGCGCCTGGTCTCAAGTTGAAAATGTATACCAGCGCAGATCTGACCTCGTGCCGAATCTGGTAGCTACGGTCAAGGGCTATGCCAGCCATGAGAGTTCCACACTCGAAGCCGTTACTTCCGCCAGGGCCAAGGCGACCTCAATCAGCGTGGACGCTTCGAATCTAAACGAAGAACAAATTGCGGCATTCCAGCAGGCACAGGGCGAACTCAGTACGGCTCTTGGCAGACTGATTGCCATAAGTGAGAATTACCCTGATCTGAAAGCTAACGAGAATTTTCGCGACCTTCAGGCCCAGCTCGAAGGCACCGAGAATCGCATAGCCGTAGAGCGGAAGAATTATAACGAGACCGCCCGCACATACAACACCAAGGTTAGGTCTTTTCCCGCGAATATAGTCGCCGGCCTGTTCGGATTCAGGACAAAAGGCTATTTCAAGGCAAGCGAAGCCGCGCAAAGTGCACCGGCTGTGCAGTTCTAATGCCCCAGCGCCTGTTCCATAGCATTGCCGTAATCTCTGCCCTGCTGCTAAGTGAGGCCTTACTTCCGGCTATTCCGCCCAAGCCTTCGCCCCAGCGTCTGGTCAATGACTACGCAAATATCCTTAGCGTAAGGCAGGCAGCGGAGCTTGAGCAGCGGCTCGTGGCCTTTGATGACAGCACTTCCAACCAGATAGTCGTACTTACGGTCACGGATCTTGAGGAAGATGACCCCAATTGGTATGCAGCCCAGGTCGGGCGCAGCTGGGGAGTAGGTGGAAGCAAAAACAACGGAATCGTCCTGCTTGTCAAGCCAAAGATTGGAAACAGCTACGGGGAAGTGGCTATCCAGGTCGGATATGGCCTGGAGGGTGCCATTCCGGATGCCTATTGCAATCGCATCATCGATGACTTAATCATTCCCAAGTTCAAAGAAGGATACTACTACAAGGGTATCTGCTTGGGCGTGGAAGAGTTAGCAGCACTCGCCTGTGGAGAGATTTCAGAGCCGCGAGACGGAAGTGATGACACCGGCGAACTTATAGCAGCGATTATTTCCGTCTTATTTGTCGTAGCAATACTTGTACTGCTTGCCCTTGCTTCCCGCAAAGGGGGTGGCGGATCAGGAAATAATAACGGAGGCAGTGGCGGAGGCAGAGACCGCGTGATAATCATTGGAGGCATACCTTTCGGAGGAAGCAGCGGGAGTTTTGGAGGCGGAAGGGCAGGAGGAGGATTCGGAGGCTTCGGTGGAGGCAGTTTTGGAGGCGGAGGTGCCTCGGGCAGGTGGTAAGAAAAAGGCCGGCTCCATTTTCGGAACCGACCTTTTTACTATACTTCGCGAGAATCTTATTTGGCTTTGCCCTGATTGGCTACTGCTTCCTGTTTGCGGCGAAGTTCCTCCGGATCTGCAAGGTAATAATCCTTCACCAAATTCAGATTGTCGTCAAATTCAAACACATACGGGACAGCCGTAGGGATATTGAGTTTGACGATATCCGTATCGGAAATCCCCTTTAGGTGCTTCACCACACCGCGAAGGCTATTGCCGTGTGCAACGACTACGATGTTGTCGTGCTGTTTGAGGGCAGGGAAAATCTCGCATTCCCAGTAAGGCATAACCCTTTCGATGCACTGCTTCAAAGCCTCTGTACGAGGAATATACTGGTCAGGCACAAGGGCGTAGCGAGGATCGAGGGTTGCACTGAACGGATTGTCCTCCGGCATGGGAAGCGGCTCCACATCATAGCTGCGGCGCCAAATCAGCACCTGCTCATCCCCATACTTCTGGGCAGTTTCAGCCTTGTTAAGTCCCTGAAGCATGCCATAATGTTTCTCGTTCAGCCTCCATGTCTTCTTAACTGGAATCCAGTCGAGATCCATGGCATCAAGCACATTATTGAGCGTTTTGATTGCCCTCTTGAGATAAGAGGTATAAGCCACTTCGAAGGTAAAACCGGCTTCCTTGAGGTTCTTTCCAGCCTCAAAGGCTTCCCGGATACCTTTCTCACTGAGATCCACATTAGTCCACCCCGTGAATCTGTTTTCTTTGTTCCACTGGCTCTCGCCGTGGCGGATTAATACGATGCGTTTCATGTTAGAGTTACCATTTATTTTCGAGGCGCAAAATTAAGCAAATACCAGCAACTTCGCAAATGTGATACCGGCTCAGTCATCCACCTCTTTAGCATCCCCAACCGCACGAATTTCATCTTCGAAGCCTTCGAGGGCAGCAAAAGGGGCGAATTGGGCGGCGCGTTGCTGAAGCGACATCCTGCGATGATTCGTAGGATCAGGGTGCGGAAGCCCGATTATATCTTCATAATTGTCTTTTTCCTTCATAAAAACAATGTTGTTTTACTTTTTATCACACAAACATTTATGCCTTATGTCCGCCAATTTGGGTGTTACGTTCAATCTGAGTGGCACCCTCCTCGTAATCAGTCCCTTTCAGAATGGCATTTTTGCCAAATTCCTTTTTGATTCGAAGGGTCGCCTCCTGGAGTTTCCTCTCCCGTGCATCTTTCAACCTCTCCTCCTCCCTATCCCTGACTTGGTTCTCCCCTGCAAAAAGATCCAACTGCAAGGCATCCTCGTGAAGCGGTCCATCTTCGCATTCAAGCAGTGCGGCAGTCAGATTCAGTCTCCGTACATACAACTCTTGCCTGACGTTCGTATCGAAAAGCGAGAGTGCTGCTTTCAGAATCTCCCTGGCGGAATTCGTCGGATGGTCAAAGTGAAAAGAACCATGGGCGTATTTGGGGACACTGCGCCCATACCAGTCTTTAGAGATTTGACCCGCATAATTCTCTTCCAAACTCTTCCTGTCGTAGCCCACATAGAGCACAATACGGGCACAGACGAGTTTCTTATCCACTAAGTTAAGCGCAAGACTGTCGGCCATCTCCTTCAACACCGTTCGGCCTTTGGCGAAAGTGTAGGGCTCTTTGAGAACCTGCCCGCTGCTAAGCGAACTGCTCGAAGGACGGTAGGATTTGATATCCTGCATACCTGCGCTCTCCCAGCCCCAGGCATGGTCTATCAGAAGCTCCGCATTGACCCCAAAGATTTTATAGAGCAACTCTTCCCTTTGCAGGGACAGGCGGGCCAGATCCCCCATCGTCACTACCCCAAGAGAAGCAAGACGCTCGGCAGTGCCTCTGCCGACTCTCCAAAAATCAGTGAGAGGCTTGTGGCTCCACAACTTACGGCGATAGGACATTTCATCCAATTCCGCAATCCGCACTCCAGCCGCATCGGCAGGAATATGCTTGGCAACTATATCCATGGCTACCTTGCAGAGGTAGAGATTGGTCCCTATGCCGGCGGTAGCCGTTATACCGGTAGTTGCGAGTACATCCCGGACCATCCGCATCGTAAGTTCACGGGCACTGACCCCATACATTGACAGATACGGAGTCAAATCTATGAACACCTCATCAATGGAATACACATGGATATCCTCTGCAGCGACATATTTGAGATAGATGGAGTAGATTCCGGAACTCGTCTTTATGTACTCCGACATACGAGGCGTGGCAGCTATAAAATCTGCCTCGAGCATAGGATTAGACTCCAACTCATTGGAAAAGACCGACTTGCCACTAAACTCCCGATAACGTATTCTCTTGTGTCTCTGGGCATTAATCTCCCTCATTTTCTGAACAACCTCGAAGAGTCGGGCCCGACCGCCAAGTCCATAGGCCTTCATCGAAGGCGAGACTGCGAGGCAGATTGTCTTCTCGGTCCTGCTGACATCCGCTACCACGAGATTGGTCGTTAGAGGGTCGAGGCCACGGGCAACGCACTCGACCGAGCTGTAAAAGCTCTTGAGGTCGATTGCAGCGTAGATATGTCCGGTACATTTCATCTTTCACCGAGTTGCAGGACAGTCAATTGCGCAGTTGCGAGAGTTGCGCTTGCGAAACTTAAATGAGGAAATAACCTCATCAAATGTGGCCGTAAAAGTAACATTTTTAAAGCATTTCTTCAAAAACACCATTCAACAAGCCTACAGTGCCGTTTATAATAGCTTTCAATTTTGAAGTAACAAGCGACAAATAATACAAACAGAGGGTCACTTGGACGATTTCCAAACGACCCTCTGTCATATAACAAGAAATAATTGATGGCAGATATCACATCTGCGAATGCAAATGTGGGCATAAAACTGCCAAAATAATACTCAAAGGCTTTTGAATAATTAGCAAATCCTACTATTTTTGCAAAATATCAAGCCGAAAAGCCCTATATAAAATGTCAAAAATTGAACGTCTCGGCATTAAGGCCTTCCGCGACTCGGTCAAAAAAGACGAGCGTAACTACCTCGGGGACGACCTTCTCGTGGTCTCTGACAACCATGCCCTCGGCAGAACCTGGTTCTCCCTGCACGCCCCATTCCGTCCGGACATAGGCATCTGCGTAAGGATTCTCAGCGGCCACGGCGAATATATGGTAAATCTGGTGCAATATAAAATCCGGTCCGGAGATGTACTTCTCTTCCCTGAACGCTCCCTGTTCGAAGTAATCGATGTTTCGGAAGACCTTCATATACAGTTCTTTTCATATAAGAATCTCACGGATCCATTCATCTCCATTCAGCACTTCCTGCACATCGGCGACCCCGTACTGTGGAAAAGGCTCGGGGTCTATTTTACCCTTATGGAAGAGCTGAGTAAACAGCACGAAATCGAAGCAGTGACTGCCATTCAGACCGCATTCATCGAAGACATGAAGCACTATAGCCTGATTACAAACGACAGCGGTACCCCGGACAATTCCAATGGGAATGGCCGCCCTGCAGCTATCTATCAAAGTTTCATATCCCTTCTCAATACCGAATCCAAAAAGCACCGCGACATTGCCTTCTATGCCGATAAACTCTGTGTCACGCCAAACCGTCTGAGTACGGTAGTCAAGCAGTGCAGCGGTATCACCGCCGGCCAGTGGATCAGCCGTGCGGTTATCCAGCAATCCAAGATCTATCTGCTGCATTCCGAGCTTGGAATCGCTGAAATATCCGAACGGATGAACTTCGAATCCCCTGCCTCCTTTACCCGATATTTTAAACGCGAATGCGGGGTTACACCACGCGAATTCCGAAAACAATAGTATCTTTACAAAGAAATAATTGATGAAACCATGAGATCTGCAATTTACGGCGCAGGTTCGCTTGGAACCATCCTCGGCGCCTTTATCACCAAAAACGGAGGACAAATCGACCTTATTAACCACAACAGGGCACACATTGAAGCCCTTAAGACGAAGGGAGCGCATGTAGTTGGGACAGTGGACTTCGTTCAGAAGGTCACGGCCTGCACTCCTGAAGAAATGTCGGGCAAATACGATGCAATACTGCTGATGACCAAGCAACTCCACAATGATGAGGTTGTCCGCTTCCTAAAGGATTACCTCTCTGACGATGGGGTCATTGTTACCCTTCAAAACGGCATTCCCGAGCTCGGCATTGCCGAAATCATCGGAGAGGACAAGGTTCTCGGCTGTACCGTTGCCTGGGGTGCCACCATGAAGGAACCCGGGGTATGCGAACTCACATCAGCCCCCGATGCCCTTACATTCTCGCTCGGAGCCCTTTCAAAAACTCCCAACCCCCGCATAAATGAGGTCAAGGAACTCTTGGAAAAGATGGGGCCCGTCGAAATAGATCAGAATTTTATCGGCACACGCTGGAGTAAACTCCTTATCAACGCCTCGTTCTCTGGGATGAGCGCGGTGTGCGGCTGCACCTTCGGGGAAGCCGCAGGGAACAAGGCCTCGAGACGAATCGTACAGGCAATAATCAAGGAATGCATTGATGTTTGCGCCAAGGGAGGCATTAGGATTGAACCGATTCAGGGCAAGGATATTGTCAAACTGCTTGATTACCACAACGGCTTCAAGAAACGGCTTTCCTTTGCAATTATTCCCCTCGCCATAAAGAAACACGCCCTGCTCAGAGCGTCCATGCTCCAGGACATCGAGAAAGGGAAACCCACGGAGGTGGATGCCATCAACGGGATCGTATGCGCCTATGGCCGCAAAATCGGATTCTCTACTCCCTACGATGACAAGGTCGTGGAAATCATCCACAAAATCGAAAAAGGAGAGCTGAAGCCCTCCTTCGACAATGTAAAATTCTTCCCTGCGAAGTAAACAGCGGACTCACTCACTGCCCGAATCTTCAGGCGTTGCCACTGAAGTGAAGTTCTCCCTATAGTAGAGACTTATATCCTGCACCCATGCCGTTTTGTCATAGACGAAGCGGTAGTAGGTGCGTTCTATTATCTCCCCATCCAATTCCCCCATGTAGATGTAGTAGCCAGTCCCCTCCTCGAGCTCTCCGGATTTGTTAATCTGCCGGATTCCCGTGTAGGTGATTTGAGACAGAATGCCATAGGTGCTGGCATTGGAATAAATCTCATCGCAATACCGATTCAGACTGTAGAGGAAGGAAGTATCACTGGGGAAAGGATAGCGGTTCACGATAGAAACCGAATCGACAATCCCGCCGGTATAGGGCACATTTTCCACTATGTCTCCCCCCGCACTTTGGCGGGGATAGAAATAAAGATACGAACCCTGTACGCGAGTATCAAACCAGATGCTATGGCTCTCATGCGTGCCGGTTCTAACCTGCTGCATAAAGAGCCCTCCATAAGGAGACTTGGTATTTGGATCCACAACAAAGGCATATACCCAATAGGAAGTATCGTTGGACAGACCCTGGAAGAGGGCTTCCGAAGAGCCGTATTGCAGAGAATGGGATGCAAAATCAGCGATATAGTCCTCCTGCTGCTTGAGGTAGCCGTACCTCCAGTCCAGATAATTTCTATAGAGAGAATCGACCATAAGGGTCATAAACTGATCCGGCTTATTCTCAGGATCATACTCAGAATCGGTTGGGATACAACCGATTGCATAGTAGGCATCCCGCGTAGGCTCAAATCCTGCACGGATATAACCACTCGAGACATCCTGCACCGAGATTTTAATATCAACCCCAAGTATATGGTACTTCGACTGGGTCCGACAGGAATTCAGGCCAAGTATGCAAAGGCAGGCAATTGGAATAAGTCTAAACCGTCTCATCAGATAGCCTCCTGAGTCAAAATGGTATTGACGGCTCCGATAAAGCGCAGATACCCGCTCGTGTGTCCTCCATAGTGCCCGAAATTGTAGACTATATTGGCATCGGGCCAGGTACTCTTCGCATGCACCGCATTTACAAAGTCCACAGTATCATCGTCTATGGAATGAAACATGTATACGGGAGACCGGGGAGTCCACCCGGTCTTGACTATGGAATTGGAATTCATAGCCATATAGAGCTCGGCCACTTCGTATGAAGTACGATCCAAGCCGGCAGGGGCAATCAGCTCACTGGTCACTTTGGTCCCGAGGAAGAGATTCATCTGATGGGTAGTATACTTCTTGGAATTGAACCACTCATCCATATGCTGCCATACAATAGGAGTGGCAAAATTCTCCATGGTAAGCGAAAGCCCTGAAGCCACCTGCATTCCCTGCACAACCAAGGGGACGGCACAGGGGTAGGAAGCATGATTGGTAGTCACGAATTTGTCGTAGGTAGCAGTCACATCATAGGGCCCTGCACCGGCATAAGTGCGTCTTACAGCAATGCTTTCACTGTATTCCGTTTCAATGAGCCTGAGTACGCCCAGCGAATTGGCCCCACCCTGAGAATAGCCGAGGATAACGATATCATCATAGGTAGGCGTTATCCCGCAGGCTTCAAGAAAAGGCTTCACAGACAGATACATATCCAAAGTATTGCGGGCAGTGAGATCCATGGCGAGGTAGGGGTGTATGAGTTGAGAGGTAACCCCATAGCCAAGGTAATCAGGCACAATCACACAGTAGCCGAGCGAAGCGAACATGCCTTCGAATGGGAAGCAGTTCGAAGGACTCTCTGCAGCGGACCCTACGGTGTAGTGAGACACTATCATATAACGGTCGAATTTGCCATCGGAAGGCAGCACGACTTTCCCTGAAAGGATGATTGAATCCCCCTTGGTGTCAATTGAACGGTACGTCCCCGCAAGTTCGGTCACTCTATGCTTCCGGGCATTGCCCAAAAACCTCTGTGCCAACATGTTGCCAGTGACAACGGTAGCCTTTGTCTCTGTCGTGTCCGCATTTTCATACTCCGAAAGGCTATATCCGCCGGGGAGATAGCAATCCGCTGGGATTCCGTCCTGCTTGAGATTGTCTGCTTTCTGCCCGCAGACGCTAAAGAAAGATGGAGAAGCCTGGCTCAGTGATGTAAAGTCGACCCAATACTCATTATCCTTGCTACATGCAAGGAATAACGGAAGTAAACTACATAGAATCAGATATTTATATCTCATAACTTAACGCCGGCTGAAAGGGTGAAGGCCTTGCTGAATGCAGAGTATATTGAGAAGCTGTCGCGAAGCGCAAAATGCTGTCCTACTTCGGCAGATATAAAGAATCTCCCAAGACTGTATCGAATCCCGACAAAAGTCGGGCTCAAGGCGTAACCCACCTGAGTCTTGTATCCGTCCGGATCCACTTCAGAACCGGTGTTCAGGGACACTCCAAGCCTCACGGTCGAATAGCAATTCCAATGCCCGTGGTCGTACCAGTGAATCAGGAGTTCCGGCATGAATGCCCAGTTACAGCACCATTGCTTCTGCTCCGAGACCGGCTCTGCGGTCCCACCCTGATAAGTCACATCTTTCCAGCGAAAAGCGGAAAAATCCACTTGGGCACCTATTTCCAAACGTCGGGACAAACGGTACGAGTACTCGGCGAAAAGGTGCGGACAATAGCGATGCTCCTGTTGCTCGAGAAAATAACTTTCACTTGGAAGACAGGTATAATCGCGCCGCTGTGAATCAGGGAAAAGGATAGCATCGGTATACATATCCCCTATCCCGATTTTGATAAAATGCCTGTAAGTGCTAATTCCTTCAGGGTCCAGTATCGCCTTAGCTTTCCTAATAGCCTCGTTTTCAGCTGCGACCCCGTCACTTTCCAATGCAGAAAGCGAATCCGCAGCATACACCATCGTGCTGTCAAGCTGAATATTACGCGGAGACAATTCTGCCGCCTCTGCAGCAAGGGCGCACGGGGAGGACAAAACTGTCAGAACGGACAGAAGCATGTTTAATCGCATACGGCACAAATGTAGCTATTTTCCTGCCAATCTGCCAACTTATTCCGAAAAATGCATAAATTTGCACCAATGCCGCTATGGGTTAGAATATTAGAAATTATTATTGTCCTCAGCCTTGTACTCGTAATCCTGAGTGACAACAAGAAACCGGTTCATACCCTGTTGTGGCTCATAGTCGTTATAGTATTCCCTATCGTAGGACTTGTGCTCTACTACCTGTTAGGCAAGGAGCACAGACACCGCAGACTGATTTCTCCCGAAAGACTTGCCAGTTACAAGCGCAGAACCATGGAGATGAACGGCAAGTTCGTTTCTGCCCCTGCCGGACGCTATGCCGACATTGCTTCCATCGCAGAGACCATGAATCAGTCCATCTGCTTCACGGGCAACGAGGTCAAACTCTACACTGCGTTTTTCCCTATGATAGACGATCTGCTGCAGGACATCAATTCAGCCGAAGATCACATTCATTTTCAGTTTTTTAAATTCGAGGACGATTCTGTCGGCAGACTGGTGAGCGAGGCTCTTGTGCGCAAGGCCCGGCAAGGGATAACGGTTCGGGTCCAGTACGATGATGCAGCCAATTACTTCCGCAAGGGTTTCTATCGCAGGATGCGTAAGGGCGGAGTGGAAGTACAGCCATTCATACGGATTTATCTCCCCTTCCTTTCTGACACTTCCAATTTTCGCAATCATCGCAAGGTGGTCGTGATTGATGGGAAAATTGGTTACCTGGGAGGGATGAATATAGCGGAGCGATATGGAAAAGGGCTGAAGTGGGGCATATGGAGGGATGATCATATGAGGGTCACAGGACCAGCCGTAGCCGAGATGCAGACGAGTTTTCTGACGGACTGGCAGTTCTCCAGGAAACAGTTCGTAGACGGGAATCGCTATTATCCTCCAATCGAAAGCTCGGGCTTTGTAACCATGCAGATTCTCACGGCCGGTCCTTTTGACGAGTGGCGGGTCATAATGCAGGGCATCATCCGCGCCATTACCCGCAGCCAGCGCTATGTCTATATTCAGACCCCTTATTTTATCCCCACGGAGCCCTTTATGCTGGCACTTAGAAATGCAGCCCTCGCGGGAATAGACGTGCGCGTAATGATGCCTTATCGCGGGGATGCCGGCAATATGGTGATGCTGGCTTCAATGTCCTACATAGAGGAAGCCCTCTCGGCGGGAGTCAGGATTGAATTCTACCGAAAGGGCTTTATGCATTCAAAAACCATAGTCTCCGATGATGCTTTCGTGACCGTAGGCTCCTCCAACGTGGATATTCGCTCCTACGAATTGGATTTCGAGATAAATGCCTTTATCTACGATGAAGATTTGGCCATCAAGACTCGGGATATCTTCCTGAATGATGAGAAAGACAGTGAGATGCTGACTTATGCCAAATGGAGCCAAAGGCCCCGCCTGCACAAGTTCGGAGAATCTATCGCAAGGATATTCTCGCCGTTATTCTAGAGCGAGTTGCGAGCTTGCAAAACTGCTCTCGCGCATTCCCTTGCTTCCTACATTACCCCTCACCTAAGTCCGCTCCCTTGGGGAGCGGACTTGCTGTCGGCCTAAAGGCCTCTAACTAAAGTTTTGTGTCCGGTGAAACTCTTTTAGTAGTTCTCGGCGTGAACCTCGAAGTAGGACTGAGGGTGTGAGCATACGGGGCAGACTTCGGGGGCCTTGGTGCCGACAACGATGTGCCCGCAATTGCGGCACTCCCACACTTTGACCTCGCTCTTCTCAAAGACCTGAGCCGTCTCCACATTCTTCAGCAGGGCTCTGTAACGCTCTTCGTGGTGCTTCTCCACCTCGGCCACTAGCCGAAACTTGGCTGCAAGTGCAGTAAAGCCTTCTTCTTCAGCAGTCTTGGCAAAGCCTTCGTACATATCGGTCCACTCATAGTTCTCCCCGTTTGCCGCAGTCTCAAGGTTCTCCGCTGTATTCCCAATGCCATAGAGCTCCTTATACCACATCTTGGCATGTTCCTTCTCGTTATCGGCAGTCTTGAGGAAGAGTGCAGCTATCTGCTCAAAGCCTTCTTTCTTGGCCTTGGATGCGAAATAAGTGTACTTGTTGCGTGCTTCGGATTCTCCTGCGAACGCTGCTTCCAGATTTTTGGCTGTCTGGGTGCCTTCATACTTTTTATTCATAATAGTTTTAATAATTGCTTTTGCGAAGATATAAACTTTCCGTAAAAATACAAGCAATGACTTTTGTTTTTATTACATTTGTATCCGTATGGATAGAAACAGACTACGCGGCTGGCTGTCCTTCAGCCCACTGCTTGTCTTTTTGGTAGTGTACCTTGCAAGCAGCATTGTCATAGGAGATTTTTACAAAATCCCTGTAAGTGCGGCCTTTCTCATAGCCTGCATTTGGGCCATTCTTATCTCTCGCGGAAGCCTGCGTGAAAGGCTCGACTGCTTCTCCCGTGGAGCCGGAGACAGCAATGTCCTGCTGATGATTTGGATATTCGTCCTTGCAGGAGCCTTCGCCTCAACGGCTAAGGATGTTGGGGCCATTGATGCCACTGTCGGCATTGTCCTGAAAGCCGTTCCAAGTGGGGGTCTGCTTGTCGGCCTTTTTCTCACTGCCTGCATTGTCTCACTATGCATAGGTACGAGCGTCGGAACAATAGTAACCCTCATGCCCATTGCCTGCGGAGTGGCGACGGATATGGATATGAATATGGCTTTAGTATGTGCAAGCATCGTTGGAGGAGCCTTTTTCGGGGATAACCTCTCCTTCATTTCCGACACTACCATCGCCTCTACCCGCGCAGCCGGCTGCTCAATGAAAGACAAGTTCAGAGCAAATCTAAAAGTGGCATTACCGGCAGTGGCTGTCGTCTGTGTAATCTACATTATTCAGGGAGCTGGAATGGGAAAGGTGCAGACCGTCCCTGACTTTCAGTGGTGGCGCATACTCCCATATCTGTTAGTGCTCGTGCTCTCCGTATGCGGGGTCAATGTAGTGATTTCGCTAAGTACCGGGATTCTCACGAATGCAGTAATGGGACTTCTGTCAGGGAGTTTCACTTGGAGCGGGCTACTCGTCAGCCTTGGTGGCGGAATTTCGGGAATGAGCGACCTCATTATAGTCACGCTACTGGCCGGGGGCATGATGGCACTGATACGGGAAGGAGGAGGTATCACCGTGATAATCGACAGCTTATCACACGGCTTTAAGGGTCGCAGAGGAGCAGAGGCAAGTATCGCTGCCCTTGTATCGCTCGCTAACCTCTGTACTGCCAACAACACAATTGCCATCCTTACAGTCGGAAACATGGCCAGGGAAATATCAGACCGATTCGGAATTCCTCCCCAGAGAACCGCCAGTCTGCTCGATACCTTTTCCTGTATAATTCAGGGCATTATACCCTACGGCGCACAGTTGCTTATGGCCTCGGCAATTTCCCATGTAGCCGGCGTTTCTATCATCCTCTACCTCTACTACCCAATGGCTCTGCTCTTCTTTTCAGTCCTAATGATAATCATCGGTCCAACCCGTAAAGAGATATCGAAATAAACTTAACCCAAAACCATTTCGTAGAGACTTAATGATTATTACACTGACATTTTGTCAGTATAATAAAGTCACTGGCACAAGATTGAAGAATATTAACCAATCTACTAAAAATCAATAATTTATCTATCAGCGAGCCATAACTGTCCCGATATGGAACACGCTTTGCCTATACTATAAGCGTCAACTCGAAGAGCTGATGAGAATTCAACCTGAAAGGGTTGAAGAAAAAATTTAAAAGAATTTAATTATAGGAGATTTAATTATGGTACCCGCTAAAAATGAAAAAAGGAATCGTTACTACAATGCGTGGCTTCCTTCAATATTCGATGACTTCTTCACAGATGATTTCTTCCCGACTCGCAGACAGTTTGCAAGTCCAGCTGTAAACATCAAGGAAACTGATAAGGATTACGAAATCCAAGTCGCTGCTCCCGGTATGACAAAGGATGACTTCAGACTCGAACTCAACGAGGACAATGAGCTCGTAATCGAACTCGAAAAGAAATCCGAGAATGAGAACAGGAATAACGGTAAAGAGAGCAAAGATGGAACTTGGTTAAGGCGTGAATTTGCCTATTCTTCTTACACTCAAAGTTTTGTAGTTCCTGAAGATGTCGAGCTCGACAAAATTAGCGCAAAGATGGAACATGGTGTGCTGAGCATCTCCCTTCCTAAAAAAGAGGTCAAGAAAGTCGACAACGGCAAGAAACACATTACGATTCTGTAAGGTACAGAGCGTATGTCTGTAAAATCCCGTTCCTGCAAATAGGAGCGGGATTTTTTTGTATATTTGGAAATCGATGAAGAAATCTACCGCATACTTTAAGAAAAGTGATGGAAAGAGAGAGAAACTTGTGATTCTCGAACCATCAGAGGGGCAGAACGGATTCTGGGATAACGACAGAACCGGAATCTTTTGGATACATGGGGGCGGGTACCGAACTGGCTTTGCCGATATGCCAAGCCTTGTCGGTCGCCCACGAGTTTGCGTTAATAAGCATGGAGCCGTGGTCGCTTCCCCTGGCTACCGGCTCTCTTTTGAAGCCCCCTACCCTGCAGCCATTGAGGACTGTTACGAAGCTCTGGTTTACTTCGTCAGACATGCGGAAGAATTTGGAGTAAGGGATGACCAGATATTCGTTGGAGGGGAAAGCGCCGGAGGAGGGGTTGCAGCAGCCCTTTGCCTCCTTGCCAGAGATCGGGGAGACATCAGTATTGCCTTCCAGATGCCGCTATACCCAATGTTGGACGATCGCGACACGCCGAGCTCCAAATCCTATTTCGGGCCAGGGTGGAATACCATCAGGAATCACGATGCATGGAGGCTTTATCTTCGCGAAAACTACGGCACGGACAATGTCAGCAAATATGCCGCACCGGCAAGAGAGACGGACTATAATGGGTTGCCGCCCTGTTACACTTTCTGCACCAAGACAGAGCCTTTCTACTGTGAGACAGTGACTTACGTAGAGAACCTGCGCAAGGCCGGCATTCCGGCAGAGGTCGATGTCTTCGAGGGTCCCTTGATACACGCTTTCGACATTCTGCAGCCCACTCTCAAACAATCGAGAATAGCAGCGCAGAAATTTGAGCAGGCATATATCCATGCATCAAAGACTTTTTTTACGAAGCCTAAAGCTAAATAATTATAATTCAAGTAGGTAACATTTTTGCTTGTCCCGCCGCGGGGACAAGCAAATGAGGTAAGTTGCAGATAATGAGTAAGTTATATATAAAGAACATGGTCTGCCCGAGGTGCATCACGGCTGTCAGGAGAATACTTGGCAGCGAGGGCTTGCAGGTGCAGCAGGTAAGTCTCGGAGAAGCAGAGGTAAAAGAAGACAATATCAGTAGTGACACGCTCAAGCATATCAGGGAAAATCTTGAAGCAGAGGGCTTTGTACTACTGGAAGATGAGAGCAGCCGCCTGGTGAGCAGCGTCAAGTCGGCCCTGATTGACGCAGTATGGGGAGAGGGAATCCCCTCCTGTCAGAATCTTTCGGACTACATCGCGGAGAAGATTCCAGGAAAGAGCTTTGCCTATATTTCCGCTCTGTTTTCCCAGACCGAAGGCAAGAGCCTTGACAAATACTACATTGCATTGAAAGTCAAGAGAGCCAAGGAACTCCTCTCCTACGGCGACTTGTCCGCAAGCGAAATCGCCTACACCCTTGGTTACTCCTCACCTGCCCATTTCTCTTCCCAATTCAAGCAAGCCACAGGCTTCACCCCAAAGGAGTTCCGCAGCGAACACCCACACCGCGATGGCATAGAAAAGATGTAGAGGATGACTGACATCCCAAATACCATTTATCACGGCCAAAGCTGAATGTTTGTCCGCAAAGTGAAGAAACAGATTTCGGACAGCTAATCAATCCTCATTTATCCGTGGACGCAGGCTTGCCGCCAGAGACTTCCTCTGCTTTGTAGCCGAGTTTGTTGATGGCTTTGGCGAGGGTAGCCTTATCTGTTTTCCTTGGATCGAAGACTATGGTAATACGCTGATTCTCAAGGTCTACATCCAAGTCCTTAACTCCCTTTTCGTAGGCGATGTTTTCACGGATTTTCAAAGTGCAATTCTTACAATGCATGTTGGTAGCAAAAACCACGGTCTCGATCTTTTTCTCCTTGCGCTGAGCCGCGAGAGAAGCTGACTCACTGACCCTGACAGGGATTGCCGGTGAAGCGAATTGCAGCGTAAAAAATGCCGCGAGAATAAGTAAAAGTTTCATTATCTTATTGTTTTCCAAATTGTTATACGAATCCCAGCGTAGATTCGCCTTCCCATAAGAGGGGCCCAGACCTGACTGGCATCGAAGTCAAGGCCGTCTCTACTGCCGAGCAGTACATTTTTCTGCGTAAAGTTGGTAAGGTTTTCACAACCAATGTATGCGTCCCAGCCTTTCATCCTCTTCGTAATCTGTAGATATACTAGAGGGTAAACAGGAGTCTGTCCATTGGGATAGAGTAGGTTCCCATCGTCATTCTCAAGGGTCTTCATAAAGTCCCAGACTCGGGCTGGTCCGTTTAGCGAGAAAGTGGCATCGAAAATCCATTTTTCAAGCGGAAGGGCATAACGGGCAGTGGCAACAGTCTTAAAAGAGGGAGTCATAGCTTTGGCGCAAAGTTCCCCTGCGGTATTGCTTTCCATGGCATTGGTATACCTGAAAGTGAGTCCTATATTGAGCCTTCTGAGCGGCTCCATGGAGAGGTCGGCCTGAATGTTGTCGGTATAGGATCTGCCTCCATCGATTGAACTCAATGCGAGAAGGCTGACTGAAGACGCATCGTTCATATCCACTATAAGCTTCTCATCAAATTCCGTATGGAAGTACTCAATAGAGAAATAATTTGAGGAGCGCCCTGCGATGTTCCAGGTTAAGTTCGCGCCTGCTATCGATGAGTCTTCAAGCAGGTGCTCAATCAAATCCCCATTGAAGCGCTTGTTGGTTGACATGATTCCAATGTTGTCTGCAATGGGAAGGGCACTGCGAAGCCCCCTGCCTGCATTAAGTCTCAAAGTGATGTCGCTGACCGGAGCATAGCGCAAGCTCAGTCGGGGGATGGTCTTAAAGCGCTTTTCCGCCTCGTCTATATGCCAGTCTTCCCTAAGCCCAAGTGTAAGGGAAAATCTTTCTTCAGGTGTATAGGAGTACTCTCCATACACTCCGAGGACATTGTCGGAGAGATAACTGTCTGCTCTGTATCTGTCAATGATGCCATGATCTATTGATTCGTTATAGAAATCTGAAGTGGCACTGACCCCGTACACATATTTATGAGTCTCACTCAACTTGTTTTCCCTCACGAAGTTAAAGTAGAGACTCCGTTGTGTGGCATCGTAGTACCCGCTGCCAAAGCCGGCATCGAGCCGTGCATAGCTATAATCAGCGATTAGGGCTATGCTTCCGTTCTCGCCCGTCGGGTGGCCAAGTTTAAGGAAAGCATCGGCTTCCTTACTTACTATGTCACTGTTCCAAGCGTCACTTCTGCTTTTGTCGATATCACCGCCCTGCCTTTTGTCATATAGGGCACTCGTACCCCATTGAAAGGCTGTGCCGTCATTGTAGAGCTTGAACCAGCGGTTGGCAAGGTTGAACTGGTGGCTTATAGGCTGATCCACAAAACCATCGCTATTCATATCCATCTGCCTGAAATTGGCATCGGCATGGGCAAAAATGGCCGTACTGAGGCTTTCACTTAATTGGAGTGATGACACTGCATTAAGGTCTACTCTCGAGTCGCTCATTACGGAAGCGTTGAGATAGAGCGGCTTCTCGTCTGTAGGTTTTCGTTTCTCGATGTTGATTGAGCCGGACATCGATTCGGCTCCATTCCGGACAGTGGGCGCACCCTTGGCAATCTGAATGCTCTCCATCCAGGCAGACGGAATAAAAGTCAGACCAAATGGAGAAGACAGTCCGCGCATGATTGGGCGGGTCTCTTCGAGCATCTGGGTGTAATTGCCTCCAAGTCCGAGGAGCTTGATTTGTCTCGCGCCGGTTGTGGCATCAGAATAACCTACGGTCACCCCTGCAGAATTCTCAAAACTGTCGGCAAGGGTACAGCAGGCAAGACGCGTCAGCCCGGTCGATGAAATAACCTCCGTGCGAATGTCGCTGCCCTTAAAAATGTAAGAACTCTCTCGGCTTGCACTGATAACGCTTCCGCCGAGGGAATCCCGCCTCTCACCGTAGATGAGGGCAGTGTCGGGTTGCTGGGGATAAGAGACCAAGACTTGCCCGACCGATGCGGCCTGTGCTATATGAACACCCGAAAGCAGTATGCAAAACAGTCCCACGCCACAGACGCGGGATGCAAAAACAGTATATACGCCTCTATGTGTCAGCCTTCTACGCATGTATAGCCAGCATCGCTTACAGCCGCTATAACTCTCGCGCTGTCTGCTTCACCCGTTACCTTCATCTTACCGGAAGCGAGGTCGACTTTCACGTCTTTTACTCCATCAACGGCCGCAACCGCATCGTGCACATGTGCCACGCAGTGCTGGCACTTCATTCCGCCTACATTGTAGGTCCTGACATTCTTTTTTCCTAATCCAAACATGACTGATTTCTTTTCTTGACTGCAAATATACAACATGCGCCGTAAATCCGCCTTTCAATTTTCCACGCAAAAATATCGGAAAACCATTGCGGGGAAAGATAATATTGGGCAGATTTACCTATCTTTGCGGCCACTTATGAGTAGCGGTAGCAATAGAGTTCTTGGATATGCCGCCGGCATAATTGCTGGGGCGAGCTATGGGATGAATCCGCTCTTTGCCAAGCCTTTGCTGGCAGAGGGCATCGGTGTTCCGACTATGCTCTTCTGGAGATACTTCCTGGCTTCGCTCTTTATGGCCGGACTGATGCTCCTGAGAAAAGAAAGTTTCTCGCTCCGGAAAAATCAAATCCTGACAGTAATCCTTCTCGGGGTTCTCTTCAGCTTCAGCAGTATCTTCCTTTTCGAAGCCTACAAATACATACCCTCCGGCCTCGCCACTACCCTTGTCTACCTCTACCCCACCCTTTCGGCCCTGATACTTCTCTTTTTCGGTGAGAAAGTTGACCTGAAAACCTGGCTCTGCATTGCAGCGACTCTCGGTGGAGTGGTACTGCTCTGCCTTCCATCCGGCGGGGTAAAACTCAACGCAGTCGGGATGATACTAGCGGGATTGAGTGCTTTGAGTTACGCGTTCTACCTTGTAATAATCAACAAATCCGCCAGAATTGCCTCCCTATCGGCCCACACTATTACCTTTTATGCCCTGCTGACGGGCTCTGTTCTTTTCCTTGCAATTAGGCTTTCGGAAAGGGGGAATGTGCTCTCGGGGCTGGACACTCCTCCAATCTGGCTCAACCTTACAGGCCTTGCATTCTTCCCCACTATGGTTTCACTCCTCGCACTTGCAATCTCTACCCGCAGCATAGGAGCAGCGAAAACAGGGGTACTCGGCGTATTCGAGCCATTAACCGCGATACTAATCGGCACCCTGCTCTTCTCAGAGCCTCTTACGGTCAACATTGTCATAGGGATAATAGTCTGTATCAGTGCTGTTACCTTCCTTGTCGCAGGAGGAGGGAACAAAAAAAGCGGATGCAAATCTGCATCCGCTACTAAATAACTGTCAGCTTAAGACACAACTCCAAGCTCTTTTCCAACTTCGATAAAGGCATCAAGCGCCTTGTCGATTTGCTCCTTGGTATGCGCCGAGCAGAGTTGGACCCTGATTCGAGCCTGCCCTTGAGGAACAACGGGATAGAAGAATCCTGTAACATAAATGCCTCTGTCAGCAATCTTGGAGGCGAACTTCTGGGCAAGAGGCGCGTCATAGAGCATGACTGCACAGATTGCGCTCTGAGTGGGTTTGATATCGAAGCCTGCCGCTGTCATCCTGTCTCTGAAATAATTCACATTCTCAACCAGAGAGTCGTGCAATTCATTTCCCTCAGACAGAATCTTGAATGTCTCAAGAGCAGCCCCGACAATCATAGGCGGAATAGAATTGGAGAAAAGGTAAGGACGCGACCTCTGACGAAGCAGCTCGATAATCTCCCTGCGACCGGTAGTAAAACCACCGACTGCTCCCCCGAAAGCTTTCCCGAGGGTGCCTGTGAACACATCGATTCGCCCGTAGCAGTCGAACTGTTCGGCTACCCCGCGACCTGTCTTGCCGACAACTCCTGCAGAATGGCTCTCGTCCACCATCACTAGAGCATCGTATTTCTCTGCAAGGTCACAAATCCTGTCCATTGGAGCCACATTGCCATCCATAGAGAAGACCCCATCAGTGCAGATAATGCGAAAGCGCTGAGCCTGTGCTTCCTTAAGGCAACGCTCAAGGTCTTCCATGTCCGCATTTTTGTAGCGATAACGGACAGCCTTACAAAGCCTTACCCCATCTATAATGGAGGCATGGTTGAGAGAATCGGAGATAATCGCATCCTCCGCAGTTAGAAGCGGCTCAAAGAGCCCCCCATTGGCATCGAAGCAGGAAGCATAAAGGATGGTGTCTTCGGTATGGAAAAAATCAGAGATTGTCTTTTCCAATTCCTTGTGGAGATCCTGCGTTCCGCATATGAAGCGAACCGAAGACATCCCGTAGCCACGTTCGTCCATGGCGCGTTTGGCCGCAGCAATCAGCCGAGGCGAATCAGCAAGAGAAAGGTAATTGTTTGCACAAAAATTCAGAGCCTTGCTCCCATCCGAAAGAGTTATCTCTGCTCCTTGAGCAGAGGCAATCTCGCGCTCCGCCTTGTAGAGACCGGCCTCCCTGATGGCAGATAATTCCTGCTGAAGATGTTTTTTGAAATTCCCGTACATGATTTTGAGATGATTTTAGTGTCCTTATTGGCTATAATTGCTTAAATTTACAGGCTTTTTGAAGATGAGTCCTGCACTCCATTCAAAAGCCTTTTTATTACTGCCAAGATAGGAAAAAAGCATTGAATTAACAATGAAAAATGTATTAGTAATCGGATCAACGGGGCAAATTGGCTCGGAACTTACCATGAAACTACGCAAGATGTTTCCTGAAGGGCAAATCGTTGCCGGCTATATCAAAGGGGCTGAACCCCAGGGGGAACTCCTCGAAAGCGGTCCGAGTGCAGAAGTGGATGTTTGCAATGCGACTGAGATTGCCGGCACTGTACGCAAATACAAAATTGACACAATCTACAATCTGGCGGCCTTACTCTCCGCCGTTGCCGAAAAGAAGCCCCTGCTTGCCTGGCATATACAGATTGACGGACTGCTGAATATCCTCGAGATTGCAAAGGATACTGGCGTAGCGGTGTTCACTCCTTCTTCAATTGGTTCCTTCGGTCCCGAGACTCCGAAGTTCAACACCCCGCAAGATACAATCCAGCGTCCTCGCTCCATGTATGGCTGCACCAAAGTTTCTACAGAACTGTTAAGCGATTATTACTACCACAAATACGGGGTCGACACGAGGTCCGTCCGCTTCCCCGGACTGATTTCGTATGTCACCCTGCCCGGTGGCGGGACTACTGACTACGCAGTGGAGATTTACTATTCGGCTGTCAAAGGCGAAGAATTTGTCTGTCCCATCGCAAAGGGCACTCTCATGGATATGATGTATATGCCCGATGCCCTGAAAGCCGCAGTAGAGGTAATGCTGGCAGATCCCGCCAAACTCGTGCATCGCAACTCCTTTAACATCGCCTCCATGAGTTTCGCCCCGGAGACTGTTTACGCCAAAATCCGCGAGTATTACCCCGATTTCAGGATGCGCTACGAAGTCGACCCCGTCCGTCAGGCGATTGCAGAGTCCTGGCCTGACAAGATGGATGACAGTTGTGCACGTGAAGAGTGGGGGTGGAAACCGGCTTATGATCTCGACACAATGACGAGGGATATGATGGAAAACCTCAAAAAGAAATTGAAATAATCCGGATTCTCTCTAAAGAAGCGGAGCTGGCGATAAAAGATAAAATGGGGCGCCCAGTTAATCAGGTGCCCCATTTGCTTACGCAAGAATATCCTTTAGCAGTATCTGACAAACGGTCAGCATACGCGGGATATGGAAAGGGCCCTTGAAGAGATTTCCCTTTGCAGGCTGAGCAACGGTTCCATCGCGGTGCAGGTAACCGAACCACTCTCCATATTCAGGGTCAACCAAGTGATCCACAATCCATTCATGGGCCTTGCGGTGAATATCCAGGTACTTTTCATCTCCTGTCACCTTATATGCATACAGAGAAGCAATAACGGTTTCACATTGTGGCCACCAGAACTTCATATCCTGCGAATAGTCCTGATTGGGAAAGCCCTTGCAGTCCCGGAAATTGATAACTCCGCCGAATTTTTCGTCCCAGCCCCATCTGTATTGCCAGCCGAAAATGGTAAGTCCCAAATCCTTATAATGAGGCTCGCCGAGCACTTCCGATGCATTCATCAGGAACCAGGCAGTCTCAATGCCATGCCCCGGATTGATTGTACGGCCCTCACAGGTATCCACCAGCCCTCCATCAGGAGTCACGGTCTCGAGGATACATTCAAACTCCGGATGCATGAACAGCTCTTCTATGTCTTTAATGGAGGCGCGAATCTGCCTGTCAAGGACGGGGTCATCGCTTACCTGCTTCACGACCAGGGCGACATTGACAAGAATCATCGTTATCGAGTGACCTCTCAAATCCTCATAGCTTTTAGGCTCCAAAAAACCCGGGGTAGAAAGCATATGAAGGATGAGCTTGTATTTCTCTACAGCTTTCCGGGCATAGGACATATCTCCAGAGGCTTTGGCATATTCAGCCATTGCAATAACGGCGAAGCAATCCGAAAAAACATATCTGCGCTTACGGACTGGCCTGCCATCAGCAGTCACTGAAAAAAACATATGTCCATCCGAATCCACACAATGCGCCTCAATAAAATCTATGCAGGATTTGGAAGCAGAAAGCCACTCCGGCTTTTGCTCCACATGATTGTACGCATAGGCGAAAACATAGCCGCAACGACCTTGAAACCAGACTGATTTCGTACTGTCCATCAAGGTTCCATCCCTGTCAACACAGGTATAGACGCCGCCATTTACGGGATCCATTCCAAATTTCAGCCAAAACGGCATGATATTTTCACATAATTGCGAATTGTACCAGTATAGACATTTTTCGAGGTACGCTCTTTGCGATTGGGTCATGGTTAAATGAATAAGAGTTTTACCTTGTAAATATACACATATTATTTGAAATAGTTTTATTTTTATCAACTTTTTGACAATATTTTTTCGTTTTAACGAACAGAGTTCGATTGTGCGAGGGAA
>CAZSMO010000002.1:46081-164233 GCA_964608175.1 uncultured Muribaculaceae bacterium
GTTTTGCAAGCGCGCACAATCCTTTGAACAGTAATAACTTAATCGCTTGCAAAAACGCTAGAGACCGTCAGGTCGACGGTAAGTCCTCTCCTTGAGGGAGAGGATTTAGGTGAGGGGCGACATTGGAAGCAAAAGCTTGTGCGAGGGAAGTTTTGCAAGCGCGCACAATCCTTTGAACAGTAATAACTTAATCGCTTGCAAAAAATGTATGAATACAATCAAAACAATCGGGGTTCTCACATCCGGAGGCGATGCCCCCGGTATGAATGCCTGCATCCGCGCTGTCACTCGTGCGGCAATTTATGATGGAATTAAGGTCTACGGTATCCACCGTGGCTATGAAGGGCTTATTGGAGACGAGTTCAGTGAACTCACAACTGAGAGTGTGAGCAATACGATTCAGAGAGGAGGAACCTTCCTCAAAACAGCTCGAAGTGAGGAGTTCCGTACCCCTGAAGGCAGACAAAAGTCCTACGACAACCTCTGCAAACACGGCATTGATGCCCTTATCGTAATCGGAGGAAACGGTTCGCTTGCAGGAGCAGAAGAACTCGCCCGCGAACACGATGTCACGGTAATCGGCATTCCCGGAACCATTGACAATGACCTGTACGGTACAGACTTCACAATCGGCTACGACACCGCCCTCAACACAATTGTCCAGTGCGTAGACAAGATTCGCGACACCGCCACGAGTCACGACAGGATCTTCTTCGTGGAGGTAATGGGCAGGGATGCAGGTTTTCTTGCGCAGAACAGTGCAATTGCAGCCGGAGCAGAAGCCGCGATTATCCCCGAAAGTGCCACGAACATCGACCAGCTCGCCAAGTTCATCGGCCGCGGAATTCGTAAGAGCAAAAACAGCAGCATAGTCATAGTCTCTGAAAAAGACGGCGGGGCAATGCATTACGCTGAAAGAGTCAAGAAGGAGTACCCGCAATACGATGTAAAGGTCTCGATTCTGGGACATCTGCAGCGGGGAGGAAGTCCTTCGGCTTTTGACAGGATTCTTGCAAGTCGTCTTGGAGTAGCTTCCATCACAGCCCTCAACGAGGGTCAGAGAAACATCATGGTAGGTATAGACGATGACAAGATTGTCTATGTGCCCATAAGCAGGGCAATAAAACTCGATAAGCCGATTGCAGAGGAACTCATCTATGTCCTTGATGTGCTATCTATCTAAAGCAGATTCTTCAGTCGCCACGCTCCTTCAGGATGACAAAAACTGCTCTCTTTCAGGATGACCTTTCTGTCACCCTGAGCGCAAGCGAAGTGTCTAAAAAACCGGAAGCCTCACTCTTGAGACCTCCGGTTTTTCATAATCCGGAGTGATCCTATCCAAGGAAACTAATCAGCACACCGGCTGCCACAGCCGAACCGATAACTCCCGAAATATTGGAAGCCATGCAGTAATTAAGCACATGGTTCTTGGGGTCGTACTTAGTACTGATTCCGTTGCATACACGGCTCGCCATAGGCACGGCAGAGAGTCCGGTAGCTCCAACTAAAGGATTAATCTTCTTCTTGGAGAAGAGATTGAAAATCTTCACCATGAAGATACCGCTGGCAATACTGATTCCGAAAGCAAGGAAGCCGCCTGCCAGGATTCCGAGAGTTCTCCAGTTGAGAAAAGACTCGGCAGTCATGGTCGCACCCACGCAAAGGCCAAGGAATACCGTTGCAGTATTCATCAACCCGTTGCTGACGGTTGTAAACAGACGGGATGTATCGGCTCCAACCTCACGAAGCAGGTTACCGAACATCAGCATCCCGATAAGGGAAACCGCAGTGGGGACAAAAATGGCAACTAAAGTTGTAACTGCAATAGGGAAAATGATTTTCACAGCACGCATATTCTTTATCTCGAGTTTTTCGGGATAAAGCCTGTCCTGCTCTTTCATATTGATCATCAGCTCCTTCCTGGTACAGGTGAGTTTCACCACGAGAGGGATAATTACAGGTACGAGAGCCATGTAGCTATATGCGGCAATGGCGATGGGCCCGAGCAGGTGCGGAGCCAGTTTAATGGTAGTAAAGATGGCTGTAGGCCCGTCTGCCCCTCCGATAATACCAAGCGAAGCAGACTCCTGCGGAGTAAAGCCAATGAGCAGACTCACAAGCAGCACCGCGAAGATACCGAACTGGGCGGCAGCACCGAAGATTGCGAGCTTAAGGTTGCGAAGCATGGGGCCAAAATCGGTCATCGCTCCGATGCCCATAAAGATAATGGGAGGCAGCAGTCCGCTCTTAATAAGGGCATAATAGAGATAATTCATTATGCCGAACTCATGGGCGATATCGTGCAGGGACATTTGCCAGATATTGACCATGGTCCCATCCGCAAGGGGCACAAGGCCTTCGGCATTGGCCTGAATAACTCCCATCTCTCCTCCGGGGAAATTAGCTATCAGCACCCCGAAACCAATCGGGATAAGAAGCAGAGGTTCATAGTGCTTGACAATACCGAGGTACAGAAGCACAAAAGCAATCAGATACATCAGCAGGAAAGCCGGCTTGTCGGCGATACTGCCAATGGCGGTCATATCATAGAGCCGCTCGAGAATACCACCAATCCCGCTCATTGTCTTGCCATTCTGATTATAGGGTCATCCTCTTCCACGGTATCGCCGTTGGAAGCGAGAATCGCCGTGATAACTCCATCGAAATCAGCGCATATCGCATTGTTAATCTTCATTGCCTCAATGTAGCAGAGCCTGTCTCCCCTCTTCACGTAATCGCCTACCTTACGCGGCGCCTCGGAAGGATTGCCGGTAAGGTGGAATTTACCCGAAATAGGAGCAGTGATATCCTCTCCGCCCTGCACTGGAGCAGCCGCCTGAGAAGCACTCGCTGCAGGAACATTGCCTCCGTAAGCGACCTCAAGTTCGTAATTGACACCTCCTACATTGACCGTAATCACAGTCGGCAGTTCGGCTTTACCTTCTCTATCCTTTGCAGCCTTGCGTTTTGCGAGGTCTTCCTCAAACTCCCGCTTGGCCTGACCACTCTTATAGACCTCATACTGAGCCGGATGCATTGCATATTCAAAGAGTTCTTCATCGTCCTCACCGAGAGGCCAGCCGTTCTGCTGCATCTTTGCACGGAATTCATCGAGACAATCGGGATAGTTGAGTTGAGGGTCGGTATCCTGAAATACCCTGCCCTGGGACTTGGCAAGTTCTACAAGTTCCGGGGCAACCGGACCGGGCAGTTTACCGGCTTTGCCTAGCACCATGTCCCAAATTGTATCGGGGAACATCTCCCATCTCTTATGCCCCTTCTCCATAGACATCACATTCATCAGCGAAAGGTTCTTGACATACTGGGAGAAAGGCGTGACAAGGGGCGGATATCCGACCATTGGCCAGACATAAGCCACTTCATCGAAGAGCTTAATCAGAAGCTCGTCCGTAGTGAGCGGCCTCTGTCCGTGCTTTTCCTTCCATTTGTTGAGCGAAGAAAGGTTGTCTTCCAGATCCGTCATCAGCGAGCCCATCATGCCCCCTGGAAGACCGGGTTTAATGAGCAGAGAATTGTCTATCCTGTTGAGAGGCGGGCAGTAATAGCCCAGGAAATCGTCCAGCATCGCCTGAATCTTGGAGCGGACCTCCATATAGGCGCTCATATCGACTTCCTTGACAGAAAAACCGGCATCCTTTAGCATGGCCTGCACGGCGAGGATATCCGGATGACCGGTCCCCCAGGCAAGGGGTGCTACAGCCGTATCTACATAATCACAGCCGTTTTCGCAGACTTCGAGAATCGAGGCCATCGCAAAACCGGGGCCTGAATGCCCATGGTACTGCACAGGGATATCGGGACGATACTCCTTGATTCCCTTGACTATCTTGCCAAGAGATACAGGGCGCCCGATTCCGGCCATATCCTTGAGGCAGATTTCATCCGCGCCGGCATCTATAAACTGCTTTGCAAGATTCACATAGTATTCGACCGTATGTACGGGGGAATGTGTGATGCAAAGACTGGCCTGGGCAATCATGCCGGCATCCTTGGCATAGTGAATCGAAGGAATGACATTGCGCGGGTCGTTAAGTCCGCAGAAAATACGGGTAATATCCGTCCCCTGGGCTTTCTTGACCTTATAGAAGAGCTGCCTCAAATCCTTGGAACAAGGGCTCATCCTAAGGCCGTTAAGGGCTCTGTCGAGCATATGGGTCTGGATTCCGGCCTCATGAAAAGGCTTGGTCCACTCCCTGACCGAGACATTAGGATTCTCTCCATAGAGAAGATTAACCTGCTCAAAACCACCGCCATTGGTCTCCACCCTGTCGAAACAGCCCATTTTGATAATGGATGGTGCAATGTCCACCAACTGATCCACGCGGGGCTGGTACTTCCCCGCACTCTGCCACATATCTCTGAAGACCAGACTGAATTTAACTTCCTGTTTCACTTTACTTAGAGTTTTTTAATACTTGTGATGTGTCCCTTGCCGGCAGTAATCTTGTTCACAGCCGCTTCAAGCACGAGACGCACGCTCGAGAAATCCTCGTCGGCACTGCGATGATGCACAGCTGCCTCCGCGGGGAAAATCTTATTGCAAACCACTATAAGCAGTTTGCCTCCATAGATGACGATAAGCAGGATGGCGAAAACCGTCAGCATCCCCACTATCATCAGTTCAAAACCTAAACCAATATTAGCCATATTAAATAAATGCTTCATCCATAAGGCAGGAATCAAGGGCAGCTGCAATCCTGTCCTTATCAAGATGCTGCCCGATAAAGACAATCTTCTGCATCCTGTCCCCGTAATTCTCATCCCAGTCTCTGCGAAGTACCGGATCCTGCTGCATCATGGACTCCAACTCGTCCTTGGGCATGGTTGCAAACCACTGCCCCACATTGCGAAGCCCCACCTGCTTTCCGGCCTGTTCGAAGAGATAGCAAATGTCGGGATTCTGGCTGAAGTAACAAATGCCTTTCGCCCTGATTACTCCATCCGGCCAAAGTTTGGCGATAAAATTGTCAAATTTGTTGATATCAAACGGGGCTCGACGATAATACACATAGGTCCCGACTCCGTATTCATCCGCCTCGCCTTCCTCCTCATTTTCAAAAGCCCCCTCAACCTTATTAATCCAAGTAGCAGAAGTGGCCACTTCGTCAAAATTAAAAAGATGTGTATTGAGAATCTTTTCAAACGGCACATCCCCGTAATCGCATTCGATAATTTCGGCTTTGGGCTGGAGGGTTTTCACTATCCCCTTGAGCTGATTCATCTCCTTGCGGGAAATCTCGGAGGCCTTGTTGAGAAGCACTATATTACAAAACTCAATCTGCTGAATCACAAGACTTTCCAAGTCATCCTCCCCAAGACCGGCCTTCATAAGGTCGTCCCCCGAATTGAATTCATCCCTCATACGCAGGGCATCCACCACAGTCACTATGCAGTCCAGTACGGGATAACCATCCTCAACAAAGCGGGGCCCTAATTGTGGAATTGAACAAATCGTCTGCGCAATGGGCTCCGGCTCACATATCCCACTGGCTTCGATGACGATATAGTCAAACTTGTGCATAGCACAAATCTCACGGAGCTGCTCCACGAGATCCATCTTAAGCGTACAGCATATACAACCGTTCTGCAGAGCCACAAGGCTGTCGTCCTTCTGTCCTACCACACCGCCCTTTTCAATCAGGCTCGCATCAATATTCACTTCGCCCAAGTCATTGACAATGACGGCGAATTTTATACCTTTCTTATTGGCAAGAATACGATTTAGAAGCGTAGTCTTCCCGCTGCCGAGATAACCGGTCAGCAGCAACACCGGAATTGTATTGATCATATTCTAATCCCCTTAAGGCAGACACTCTGCCCGTATTATCTTTCGCCCGCGAATTTACTAAATTTCTCGCAATAAATTTCTTTCCGCGATTCACAAAGCATCGTAGCAATGAGACAGATTTTCCAGCAAAGCTGTGTGCACACACCTGCCGCAGAAAATCCTGCAATGAGGGTTACTGCACTCAATGCGGTCGTGGGAAGCTCGGTGAGTGCAAAGGCATGCCACCTAGGGCCTTGCAAGGCCTTATCATGCACAGGCTATTGCAGGAAGGCTTTGATGCAGATGCGGCAGACAATTCAGCGATACCTTCCTTTCTTTCACCGGCTAATCATTACCGGTGATACCTCATACGTTGATTAAGAGTCTCGCGCACTTTGATGGCCCCGGTAGCCACTTTAGCCTTAAATTTGGCATCATGCTTTTTTGTTATATGACAGCTGAAAACACCAATTCGGGATTTTCGCAGTCGACTCCCGGAGGGCAGTCTTGAGAAGAGAGATAGAAAGCTGCAAACTGACCCGGAGTTATACTGCGCTGAGGCTCATCGAAAAGCACATAGAGGTCCCCGTCCCTCATCAAGGCAGAAGCATCCTGGAGGGGCTGACGGTAACGAATCCTCACACGGAATCGTCGCTGCTCTCCTTCTTTCATACATTGGTCAGGCCTGATGAAATGTATCTCCCCGCCGGAAAGCCGCATCAGGCTACGAAACAAGCCTTTATGCGAATCACCCTCACCCACGTAGACTGTATTTCGCTCCACATCAGTCTCAATGACAAAGAGAGGCTCACTGTGGCCGCCTATTTTCAGCCCCTTGCGCTGGCCGAGGGTATAGAACTGTGCCCCCTCATGCCTCCCGATAATCTGGCCATAGGGATTGGCTTTCCAACGGGTTTTCTTTATGTGCTTCTTGCCACTGCGATAAGTCTCCTGTTCGAACCGTAGAGAGGAGTAATCCATAGGGGTCGAAAGTTCGAGGAGCTGCGCGGTGCTAAGTGAAGCGAGTCCTTCGGCGCGAACTTTCGACATAAGCTTTGCGTCGGCATTATACTTCTCATTATCAGCATAAAAAGCATCAAAGACTTCCACCACATCCCCTTCGACACTGCGAATTTTTTGCTGAAGAAATACTGGCAAATCGACTTTCCCCACAAAGCAAATACCCTGCGAGTCTTTCTTGTCAGCAGAGGGCAAATCGGCTTCGTGGGCTATGCGTCTTACCTCGTCCTTACACAGGTTCCCAAGCGGGAAAATGGCATGAGAGAGCTGCTCCTGATTGAGCTGGCAGAGAAAATAGCTCTGGTCTTTCCCCGTGTCAACGCCTTCGAGCAGGCTCCAAGTCCCATCCTCATTGAGCCGGTTACGACAGTAATGCCCCGTCGCCACATATTCGGCACCGAGCCCGCGAGCCTTCTCAAAAAAAGCATCGAACTTGATTTCCCGATTGCAAAGTACATCCGGATTGGGTGTTCGGCCATGTTCATATTCACTGAACATATAGTCCACCACCCTCTGCCGGTATTCCCTGCTCAGGTCTACAAAAAAGAAAGGAATCCCGATTTTGCGGGCGACAAGCTCCGCCACATAACGATCCTCCTCCCACTCGCAATCCCCATGCAGAGTCCCTTCCGTGTCGTGCCAGTTCTGCATAAACATTGCAAAGACCTCATAGCGAGAATCCCTGCTCAGCAGGTATGCCGCTACCGAAGAGTCGACCCCGCCGGAAAGTCCGACACAAACTTTTATCTTCTTGCGCAAACTAGTCATCGAGAAACATCGGGTCCCAGGCCGGAAGAATTATTGGCTTCTGATTCAGATATTTGGAGAGCCCTTCAGGAACGAACTGCCTCTCCACGACAAGCCGGAACATATACTCATTGAACCACTGGTCTGTCATAATGATATATCCCTTGTATCCAGAGTCGGCACCCCAGCTGTTCTCGACCATCCATTTGTCCGTTGAGCCATCGGGCAGGATATTGACTGCCATAAGGGTCATGGCATGGGAAGAACCGCTGTCGTGGGTCAGGATTCTCTGCTCCTTGTTCATATCAAGGCTCACCCCAAAGAGATCGTCATAGTCGAAATTATTCAGGTCGGCAACTCCCTTCCTGCGGCTTAAGAACTTTCCCACATCGCAGGAGAAATACATGGCTTGGCCAGCTTTGATTGATGCAATTGCCATCTCCTTAATGTCTTCAATGGGAAGGTTGAGATAGACCCAGTTGTGACCGTCGTAGAGGTGGCGGTCGTAGGCAATCTCGAAAGTCTTGTAATAAGGCCTCGAAGGGTCATTCATCAGCATCACATAGCCTTCCGTGAGGTCGGTGGATATCATCTCGGAGGCAAAAGACTTGGGGGTATAGGTCTTCCCCCGGAAATCAAATTCGGTGGGAGGAGTGCCAAGAGTAAGGCAAAGCACTCTGTAGACCTCTTTGAGCATGGCGGTCTTCATCTGCTGAAGTTCTTTGCTGCTCTTTTTCCCTTCGCGAAGTTTGAGTCCGTCCTCGCGAAGAAGTCTCTTAAGTATGGAAGTCCAGCCGGAGGTGTTATTGGCACTGTATGTCTCAGGCATGGCATCCGAAGGGACGACTCCATATTTGCTCACAAGATCAGCTACGCCGGTCCAGGTCCCGCCATCGCTTACGGGATGGGAGAAGAGCCAGTCCACTTCCCTATCCTCCATTTTCTTATCCCTTGTATCAATCACGGCTTGAAGGAAGAGGTTGGATTTCTCCAGCTGGTCGTAGAAGAAAAGGTAATTCTGCGAAAAACTGAAATTGCCAAGTCCGTGCTCACTAATTGCCTGTGCACGAAGCACATTCAGTCCCGAAAAGAGCCAGCAGCGGCCTGATGAGCGCTGATTGGTGATGCCAATGGTCTTCACTCGGTCGGTGAAAGAAGTGTCTATCATCGCCATGTTGGCAGCATTCTCGCTGAGTGCAGCGACCGGTGCCGCATTGAGGGCATTGCGAATCGCCCTATCGGAGGATGTCTCAATGTAAGAGGATTTCAGGTCGGAAAGCATCTCTTCTGTAATACCTCCGTCTTTATTCTGTGCCGACAGTGTCAGTACCGAAAAAATCGCGGCACCAAACGCAAAAATCATTCTGTTTTTCATATCGTGCAAAGGTACTCATTTTCGGGAAATAACCTTAATTATAAAGTAAGTGCCTTATTATCAACGATAAGCGTTATTTGCTTGTACCTATATTGGGTACAAGCAAAATAGTTAGCATTGTAAATATCAATTAGTTATCAAAAGAGGTAAATAAATTTCAGGACGGGTCATCTTGCTCCAATGAGGGAAGTTTCGTAACTTAGCGAGCACATGGATAATGTGCATTACATACAGGTGATACTCCCACTGCGTCTGCCTTGGCTACCCTGGTATAAGACACAGGAACATGTACATGTAGGGCAACGGGTAGAGGTCAGCTTCGCCCGAAAGAAATATATTGCCGTGGTGTACAGGGTGCTATCGGATAATCCCGAAGGAGGGAATACCGGCCCCGCTTCAACACAAGGCCCCTGCTCGCAGGACGCGAGCGATGCCCGCAGACAGAACATCCCCGCTTCATCACAAAGCCCCTGCTCGCAGGACATCCGCAAAGAATCCGGTCTCGATCCGGATAGAATTCTGCCTGTTACCTCCACGGTCTCGGACCTTGCCGACATCACAGAGGAGGAACTCCGGTTATGGAAGTTTCTCTCTTCATACTATATGTGCACCCTCGGAGAAGTCTGCAAGGCAGCTTATCCGCTTGGCAAAAGGGAGGGAGAAGAAGTGTCAAAACGCATGGAACTTCGCTCAGAACAGGCCAGACAGCATACAATAGAATCCCTGACGAAAAAACTTGCCACCCTCGAATCCAGGCTGGCAAAAAAACTGGAAGACCTCAAGCGCAAACATAGGGAAGACATCGCAGAGAAGCTTAAACAGGATTGCAATGCCATAGAAAAGCGAATCAACGAGTTACGCCAAAAGCTTGACAGCTTAAGTCACGATACCCCTGTGTGCCCTGTGAATTCTTCTCCTCAAGGTGATTCAAAGCCGCTCCTTATTGTCGGAGCAAATCGCGAAGATCAGTACCGCGAGGCTATCACCCGGCGGCTCAGCCAGGGGTACTCTGCCCTGCTAATGGAGCCGGAAAACGGCTTCGCCGCTTCCATGCTCAAGGATTTCTCCCAAGAATTCCCCACATACTACTACACTTCAAGCACTTCCACGACAAAGAAACGGGATGCAATTGAGGCAGCGAGGGAAGGTGTCCCGGCGCTCTTTGTCGGAACCCGTTCAGTAATATTCCTGCCGTTCCACTCCCTTGGGCTTATCATAGTGGATGAGGAACAGGACAGTGGCTACAAGCAGCAGGAAAACGGACCCTTGTTCAACGGACGGGATGCAGCTTCCGTACTGGCTCAAATACATGGGGCAAGCCTCATCCTTGGTTCCCCCTGTCCTTCTCTTGAAAGCCTTTACAATCACCTGACCGGCAAATATCAACTTGTTCAGGCGAATAAGGAAACGGTGCCCGGCCGCCCGACAGGATACAGGGGCAGGGAATCGCAAAAGCCTCAAATCGATATCATAAGCATCCCGGCAGAAAAGCAGAAGCGAGGCATGGCAGGCAATTACTCCTTCAAAGCCTTGAAGTCACTTCGCTCCCTTCCAAGAGATGCCGCCGTAGATATAGTCAGGTGCTTTCAAAATGAAGAAGATGCCAAAGGAGAAGCGGCAGAGGTCCTGCCTGAGCTAAAGCCGAGGATTCTCACCGCAAGGGCAAGACAAAAGGACGAAAAGAGGGTTGAGGCCTGCCTTATACTTCAGGCCGATGCTCTTTTCGACAGGGACAATTTCAGAGCAGACGAAAGAGCCCTGCAAACGCTCTACGCCATAGCTCTGAACTGTAAGCAGCTCATTATCCAGACTTCAGATGCGGCGCATCCCGTATTCTCAATGCTGAAAAAACTCTGCGACCAGGTCAGCCCGACAGAATCACTTGCACCCCTGATGGACGAGCGAAAGCAGTTCAGCCTCCCGCCCTATACCCGACTTGTGGATGTGATAAGTAAAGGTCGCGTAATCAACCGGATAAGCCTGCCTAAAGATTCATCTCTCGCCACACGCAAAAAACAACTCCAGCAAGAATATCCGGACTGCAACTTCGATGCAGATCCGCTCTAACAGCCGCTTCCATCGAGATTGCAGGATGCACCTTCATCCAAAGGAATAAGCCCGGCATCCCGAGAATCCAGGCTAACCTTTCCATCTTCAAAGACATAGCAGGGAATGCCCACATCCCCAACCTTCCTGGCCTCAATAAAAGCCGGATTAGAATCCCTCAAAGCGAGGAATTCCTTGAGATTGTGCACATGCTCCCCGATATCCACAAGCCGAAATTTGTCTGAGCCCTCCGGTATCTGCTTTTCAACGAACTCGCAGTAAGGGCAAGTCTTCATGACATACATGGTAATCATAACGAGAACAGTATCAAAAGTTGAGCGACAAGAACCCGCATAAACATGGTAAGAGGATAGACCGTAGCATAATTTACCGAAGTATAATCAGTCCCGTAAGCCCCTTGTGCAAAGGCAAGTACAGCAGGATCGGTAGTGCCGCCGGAGACAAGCCCGCAAATGCGGTAGAAATTGAGCTTAAACACAAGCCGCGCCACAAGGATAATAATCGCTACAGGTATCAGAGTAATCAGGGCTCCATACAGAATCCACCAGTATCCTCCCCCAACTATGGACGAGACGAAATTCTGACCGGCCCCGAGGCCTACTGCCGCCATGAAGAAAGAAATTCCCAATTCCCTAAGCATCATGTTGGCACTTAAGGTAGTATAAGTAGTGATATGAAGTTTCGGCCCGAAATAGCCGAGCAGAATGGCGATAATAAGCGGACCGCCTGCCAGTCCTAACTTGACCGGTTGCGGAATTCCCGGAATAGCTATAGGGATAGAGCCGAAAATCACCCCGAGGGCAATCCCGAAAAAGATTGGCACGAGATTGGGATGCGTAAGGGTTTCGGGTTTATTCCCGACGAATTTGGCAAGTTCCTTAATATCATCTTCAGTACCTACCACCTGAATTGTGTCACCCATTTGCAAGATAAGATTTGGCCTTGCCACAAGTTCCAGCCCGGAGCGCATTACCCGAGTCACGGAAACCCCGTATACCGTCCTTATTTTAAGGTCTTTAAGCTGTTTTCCCGTAAAAGAAGACTTAGTAATGGACAAGCGGCGGGACACGATTGGGCCCTTGATTTTCTGCCAGTCCGAAAGGTGCATCGGGATTTCCTCACCAAAGAGGATCCGCACATTGTCCACATCGTTCTGATCCGTGACTATCAAGAGCTTGTCTCCTTGCTGAAGTTGGGTTTTGTCATTTGGAACAAAAACCTGCCCGTCCCGAAGAATACGTGAGACCACGAATGAGCCAGTGGAGTTCTTAAGCAGTTCACAGAGATTTTTCCCGAAAATAGCGGGATTCTCCACCATGCAATGCATCCGGCGGGCGGTCTCTCCATTATCTTCCTCCCCTTCCAACTCTTTCTGCTCCTTTTCCAGGTCTATCCTGAAGACTCCCTTGAAGAAAATCAGCAGAAAAATCACCAGAAGTACCCCCAAAGGGTAAGCCACGGCATAGGCGGAAGAGAGTTTTCCCGCGGCAACAGCCGCTTCAGCAGCAGACCCGCCAGAGGAAACAATCGAATCGGAAAGAGTCTGCTGGGCTGCCCCAAGTCCGGGGGTATTTGTAACGGCAGCTGACATGACACCGGTCATTATCGGAAGATTCTCACCGCTTACAGCGTGTATCGCCACCGTAACCCCGACTGCGAGAAGCACGAGAGCAATAGCAAGCAGATTGAGCAGGACTCCACCTTTTTTGAAGGAATGGAAAAAGCCCGGACCTACCTGAAGTCCAATGGAGAACACAAAAAGAATCAGTCCGAAATCTTTCATAAAAGCAAGGACAGTCGGATCGGAGACAAAACCAAAATGACTCAACAGTATCCCAACAAAGAGAATCCATGTCGAACCTATCGAAATGCCTTTAATCCTGAAGCGGCCCAACCAGAGTCCGGATGCGATTACCACCGCAAAGAGAAGTATCGAATGGGCTATTCCTGTCCCCGTGAATAAATCCTGCATAACACTACTTTATATTTCGCAAGTGCCGTTTCACGGCCCTGCCTTTGATGCACAGCTTTATAGCGAAACAAACTTTTATGGCCGGCAAAGATACGTCTTTTGGGCCAAAGAAACAAAAAACCTTTGCACAGGGACAGAAGCCGAGTGCAAAGGCAGCAAAATCAAATCAGGCTATTGCCTACACAAGTTTAAGATTATTGTTATTCAAAGATTTGTGCGCACATGAGTCACTTACTGTTCGTCAGCTCCAATTGCTTTTTTGACCTCGTCAATCTTCCTTGTAAAGCGATTGATTCCGCCAAGGGCAAAGAGATAAGCACAACCGGCAAGAATCAGGGCGACACCTACAAAAATCGTGTAGATGGTGGTCGAACTGTCGTAATTGCGCAATCCAATGACACCAAGCACGATACCGGCGATTCCAAGGAGGAGGATTACCCACCAGTTCTTAAAGCCAACCTGCTTGTAATCAAAGCTTTGGATGGCAATGATAATACTCTCGATGAGAATCCAGATTACGAAAATGACAGGAAGTGCAACGGTCATGAACGGTATATTGCAAAGGAAAATGATACCGATAATGATTTCCAGCACCCCTGAAAGCACACGGGAGCCACTGTTGGGAAGAAAAGCCTGCGTGTCCACGGCAAAGACCAGACGGGAAATACCGGAGAGCAATACCACCAGGCCAAGGACCCAAGCCGTGGTAACGGTTGTAGCAGAAGGACTGCACAGACACAGGATGCCAAGCACTATAAGAAGCACGCCGGCAACTGCAAGCCAAATTTTAGTACTAGTTTTCATAATATCAGAATTACAATTGTTGCGAAAGATAGCAAAAAAGCTTTAAAGTATTGCATTGCCGAGCGTGTTTTTTTACTTATATTTGTTTTCCGTTGCCGCGCACAAATAAAAAATGATTTTTTCATCGAAAATGCACAAATACTTCTTTCACATTCTACCCTATACGATTTGTCTTGCACTGCTTTTCTCCTGCAAGGCTAATTCAAGTAAATCAGGTGAAACAGAGGCATATTGGCTATGCTCGGACCGTCCCGAAGTACAGTTATACAAAATCGATGAGGAGAACCTGCGCGTCTATCCTCTTTTGACCCTTCCAAGAGGAGGCAAGGTGGATATTTGGACGGGGAACAATCTCAAAATCAATAAAAAACAATATGCAAGGCTGGTTCCTTCGAAAAAACTCGCCTTGAAACCCTACGAGAAGACGCTTCCGGACAGCATACGCAAAAGCTGCAGCGAAGGGGTTTACCTGCTCAAATCCAACCTTAGCACCGATTCCCTCGCCCTTGTCCTCGAGAAGAAAGTCTATATCAGGACTGCCTGCTCAATAATAAACGACACAGTGACTTCAGCAATTGGGTCACTTGCACAGAAAGGAGACTCAATACAGGTTGCCGGATACGACAGAATCCTCCCAAACGGCCACACCGGCAGATACAAAGTGCGCTACAAAACTGCCGACGACAAATGGCAGGAAGGCTGGATTCGGACAAAATACAGTGTCTATACCCTTTCCGAAGCCATGCCTAACTACAAGACAGAGGAATATGACCGCATCCACGGGGCAGTGAAGAATCCCTTTGGCGGCGGGAAGGCAATCGGCTGCGATTTCTATCCGGTAGAGAAACCTGTATTCAAGGGACGGCAGATGCCCGTTTCCTGCTACTCTCTCTACCTCAACTTCTCCCCTGCTGTCATTGGCAATATTGAATCCTACATAGCCCTCGCGAAAGAAACCCTCATCAACACCTTCGTAATAGACATCAAAGACAACGAATGCCCCGGCTACAAAGCCGAAGCGATGAGGCTCTACTCCCCCACCAACTATGCAAGAGCCACCAAAAACGGAGAGGCCCTGTATCGCAACGCTGTCAGGAGGCTGCATGAGGAGGGCTTCTGGGTTGTCGGCAGAATCACCTGTTTCAAAGACACTTACTTTGTCAAGGACCATCCGGAAAGCGCCATTACAGAGAAAGAGAGTGGAGAACCCCTCTTCCACAACAAGTCCTACTGGCCAAGTGCCTACGACCGCAAGGTGTGGCAGTTCAATGTCGAGTTGGCAAAGGAGTCCGTGAGACGCTTCGGCTTCGATGAAATCAATTTTGATTATGTGCGTTTCCCCGACAGGATGACCCGCATCGAAGACAGGATTGACTACCATAATCTATATGGAGAAAGCAAAGTGCAGGCTATCCAGCGCTTTGTGGCCTACGCCTGTGACGAGATTCACGATGCAGGGGCCTATGTGTCGATAGACGTATTCGGAGAGTGTGCGAACCCCGGATACACGACTGCCTATGGGCAGTATTGGCCAGCCCTTTCCAACATAGCCGATGTTATGTGCGGAATGCCATACCCCGACCACTTCACGGATGGCTATTACGGCATTAAGAAACCTTGGAATCATCCCTATGAGCTTATGAATGAATGGGGCAAACGAATTATCGCAAAGCAGAAAACAATTCCCACCCCAGCCAGGGTCCGCACCTGGGTTCAAGTATGGAAGGTTATGAAGCATGTAGACCCCAATGGAATCGATTACGATGCAGCAGCAATAGAGAAAGAAATACGCGGACTCTATGCAGCGGGGCTAAAAGACGGCTACTGCACCTGGCTCTCCTCCTCCAATATCAAGCGCTACCGCTCTCAGAAAGAGGCATTCAGTATCGACTACTACAAACAATACCTCCACGGCATACCTCCCGAAGACCCGTCGATAAAGAAAGCAGTTGCGGATAGCAGCTCGGTGAGCGCAGGAGAGAGTGACGCAGCAGCGAATTCCTTCGACAAAGACAAAACGGACAGGACAATATGAAAAAAGCAATACAGAGCAAAGTTATCCTCCTTACCGGTGCAAGCAGCGGAATCGGGTTTGATACAGCGAAGCTGCTTGCCTCTCAAGGCCATAAGGTCTACGCTGCAGCCCGCAGGGTCGAGCGTATGGAGCCCTTGAAAGAGTTCGGAATCGTGCCTGTCCACATGGATGTTACCGACAAGGCTCAAACGGATGCCGCTATAAAAGAAGTGATTGACACTGAGGGGCATATAGACGTACTCATCAACAACGCCGGATACGGGTATTTTGGGGCAATTGAAAACGTGAGTATGGAGGAAGCCAGAAAGCAATTGGATGTCAATGTATTCGGCCTTGCCCAGCTGACTAAATCCGTCCTTCCCTACATGCGTAGGCAAGGCTACGGACGCATTGTCAACACCGCTTCCATTGCGGGCAGGTTAGTGCTGCTCTTTGGAGGCTGGTACAATGTTTCCAAATATGCGGTCGAAGCCTTCAGCGATGCTTTGAGAATGGAGGTTAAACCTTTCGGAATAGATGTCTGCATCATCGAGCCGGGTGGAATCAAGACCGCCTGGGGTACTATTGCAGCGGAGCATCTTGAAGAATCCTCCCGTGGGACCGCCTACGAGAAGGAAGGCCTCGCAATGGCCTCAATGATGAAGTACGGCTACTCGCAGAGTAACATCCTCTCCCCACCTTCTGTCATAGCCAAAGCCATCTCGAAAGCGGTGAATGCAAGGCACCCACGCACCCGATACCGGACCGGCAGGGCATCGCATCTGCTTGTTTTCCTCCACAGCCTCTTATCCGACCGGCAGTGGGATTCGCTAATGAGAATGGGAGGGAAGTATAATGATAAAATGGGATTAAACAATGACAAATAAGAAATTCAAACGCTATATCGGAGATAATCCGAAATCAGTGGAAATAATGGAAATGCTGGGCTTCAAGCTTGGTTTTGGAGATTTGTCTTTGGATGAGGTATGCATGCAGAACGGAGTGAACCCAGACCTCTTTACCACCATTTGCGATGTGTATTCGGACGAGCACCCGCAGATTGACCTTGAAGCATTGGGGATTTCGGATTTGCCGGTACTCATTAATTTCCTGAAACTGACACACAAAAACTATCTCGAGACCTCCCTTGATGCCCTTCATGAAAATGTGCACCGAATGAGTTCACACTGCTCGCCTGAAAATAGTGTAATCGTCAACCGCTTCTTCGACGAATACGATGCAGAGATGAAAAAACACATCGAGTATGAGGAAAATGTGGTGTTCAACTACATTGAGAACCTGCTCAAGGGCAAGCGTGACAGCATGCTCTCAATCGATATGCTCAGTGAGGTGCACAACAGTGTGGACGAGAAGCTCGAGGACTTCAAGAATATCGTGATGAATTACCTCCCTGCGTCCAGCACGAGTCACGAGCGGTATCTGGTTTTGGTCGAGATAATGAACATTTCCCAGTCCCTCAAGCACCATATTGACGTAGAGGACAAGGTACTGCTCCCGCTTGCAGAAATGCTTGAAGAGGGAAAGGACGACTCCCCCGCCACTGAACAGGGAGTCCGGCATATCGGCAATATCACCGACATTCCGGATACGGTTCTGTCTGACAGGGAGAAGCAGATTATCACCGAAGTTGCCCGTGGACTGACCAACAAAGAAATCGCGGACAAACTCTTCATCTCAGTATTTACCGTAACCACCCACCGCAAGAACATCTCCCGTAAATTGGGGATTAAGAGCATCGCAGGCCTCACCGCCTACGCCCTGATGAACGGCTACCTCAAACAGGAAGACATAGTAATCTGACGGAGGCAAAACATAAGTTATTGTCAATGAGGTATAAAAGTAAATTGCTTGTCCCTGCGGCGGGACAAGCAATTTAGCTTTCTGGCTTATAATAAACGGATTACCTCACAAGACTCCAACCATCACAACCGATGCTCTATACCCTGGGGCAAGCAGTCGGGAGACGGCATCCCTCAAGTCAGCGGTGGAGAGAGAGTCGACAATAGAAAGGTATTCACTGTCAGTGTCCACGCCGCTCTCAAGCAGGGTTCGAAGAGCTCCCTCAAAATAGCGGTTCTCATTCTGTTCGGCCTTGTAGTTTTTCACAAGATACTCCTTCGCCTTGGCGAGTTCGTCCTCGGCAGGACCATTCTCAAGGTAGGCGGAAAGAATCTCTTCCACCTTCTGCTGAGCAGCATCAAGCTTGTCCGGCCCGGTCTGATACACAATCTGCATGAAAGCATTGCCATAAGGGGTATACTCCAAGCCTCCGTAAGCCCCTATCGAATAAGTCAGGCCTGTCTTCTCGCGGATTTCGGCCAGAAGCTCCATTGTAAGGGTCTGGAAAGCGGCATCAAGGGCAATTTCATCGTGGAGACTGTAAGTCATATCAGCGTTATAGACAAGCAGATCGATTGCCATTGGAGTAGCCATGGGCTTGTCAAAGCGAATATCAGTAAGTCCTTTCTTAAGCTCTGCCCCACAGACTCTGTATGACTCCAGCTTGCGCTTATTCCCTTTAAGAGAACCTATATAGGTCTCAATGAGGGGCTTGGCAGTTTCAATGTCGATTGCTCCAGTGATGAAGAAAGTGTAGTCGGCGGCATTGGAGAACCTCTCACGGGCAATCTTCATAGCTTTGTCATAATCGACCTTATCGAGATCTGCACTCTCAAGCGAATACGCACGAAGCGGATTCCGGTAGATTTGCTTGAGCGTATCAGTAAAGGCATATGTAGGATTCGCCTCCTGGTTCACAAGGATGGCAGCCTGCTTGGTCTTCCATGATTCAAAAGCCTCCTTATCGCTACGAAGTGCTGTGAAATACAGATAGTTAAGCTGAAGCAAGGTTTCGAAATCCTTGGGCGAAGAACTGCCGGAGATGGATTCGGAATAGTTCCCGACCCTCGCGGCAAGCCTGACATTCTTCCCGGAGAGAGCCTTGGTAAGTTCAGTGGCAGAGAAGTTTCCAAGCCCTCCAAGACTTATCAGTTCATTCTCTACCGACAGGGTCACCATATCAGAATCGGGATAGAGGGATTTTCCGCCTTCGCTGACAGCCGAGAACCGAATCTCATCGGGGTTAAAATCAGTCTGACGGAAGTAGACCTTAGCCCCATTCTTAAGAGTCAAGAGGGTGTATCCAAAGGGGGCTGTCTCAGTCTTTGTGATTTTGCCGGCCTTCGGGGTCTTCTTCAGAAGGGGCTCATCGGAGACCTCATCCACGTAGGGTTCGATGTCTTCTGCCTCCACAGCCGCAAGAGCAGCTTTGACCTCACCGGAAGCAGGATAGGCCACGTCTTCTTTCTGAGGGAGCATACACACGACAACGAGTCCGTCATTATCCTTATAATACTCGCCAAGCAGCTGATTTACTGCTTCAAGAGGGATATTCGGGGCAAGCTGGCTGAGAAGGGTGTACTCATTCTCCTCTCCCATAATCGGATCGCCGTCCACGAAATTACGCACATACTCACGACAATACTCCCCACTGCTCTTCTTGGAAAGCTGTTTGTATGCCGTCTCAGCATTAGAGAGTATATCATCTTTGGCGCGATCATACTCTCCCTGGGTAATGCCGTGCCTTACAAGACGAAGCATTTCCCTGTATACCGAAGTCAGTCCGCGAAGCAGTTCGTTCTCATTACACACGACTGCTCCCATGAGGGCTCCTTCTGTCTTGGAAAGGAAGAAGTCATCATCGCTGATGCCTGCCTGCACGAAGTCGGGGTCAGCCTTTTGAGTCATCTCGTCCAATCTCTGGGCAGCGGCCCGGTCGAGGACTGCGAGGGTATAATCGACCAGCAAATAGCCCAAATCGGCTTTCTCGGCGGGAGTTATTGCAGGATGCTTACGGAAAATATAAGAGAGGGCATAGCTCTGCTCCTTGTCCGTGGCTATACTCACAATGGGTTCGGCATTGGGTTCTACCTGAAGATAGCAGCGCTCCGAAGCGTCAGGGGAAGCAGCGGGAAGTGCGGAAAAGAGTCCCTGAATTTTACCCTCCACCTCGTCCGCATCGATATCTCCAACCACTATGATTGCCTGCTGATCAGGACGATACCATCTCTTGTAATAAGACCTGAGCGCCTCGTACGGAAAATTGTCCACAACTTCCATGGTACCAATGGGAAGTCTCTGCCCGTACTTGTTTCCGGGGTATATTTCGGGGAGGATTGTCTCGTACATGCGCATCTGCGCGCCTTGTCTCTGGCGCCACTCTTCGTGAATCACTCCGCGCTCCTTGTCAATCTCCTCGCCATCCAGCAGCAGACTGCCGGCCCAGTCATAGAGAATCAGAAGACAGGAGTCCACAGAGGTAGGGAAAGTTGCGACAGGCACATTATCAATGTTATACACGGTCTCATCAATGGAGGTATAGGCATTGATGTCCGCCCCGAATTTTACTCCTATACTTTCGCAGTAGCGGATAATGCCGTTTCCGGGGAAATGCTCACTGCCGTTGAAGCACATGTGCTCCAGGAAGTGCGCCAGTCCCCTCTGGTCATCTTCTTCAAGGATAGAGCCCACCTTTTGGGCGATATAGAAATTTGCCTGCCCCTTGGGTTCCTCATTATGCCTTATATAATAAGTCAGGCCGTTGTCAAGGTGACCGATCCGTACCGCCTCGTCCACCGGCAGAGGTGGCATCTGCTGAGCCGATAGTCCCAAACCGACAAAAAGAGGCAAAAATGACAATAGAATCTTTTTCATTACCTTTGTTTTTGGAATTGTATTTGTTTAATCTGGAGGGCAAATTTAGCACAAAATGGATAATACGAAAGAATCTTTCCCTGAAAAACATAGCGAACTTATCACGATTCCGAGCTATCTGATTGACTGTAACAGAGTCTTACGTCCGTCTGCTCTGCTTGGGCTCGTACAGGAAGTTGCCGGTAATGCGGCAGCCGAGATTGGCACTGGCTACAGTGACATGACCGCACACGGGCTTGCATGGATTATCTCCAGGATTCACCTTGACATCCTCAAACCTGCAGCGTGGGAGCAGAAAGTCGAGTTGCAATCCTGGCATAAAGGGCTCGATCTTGTTTTCTTCAGGCGCGAATACCGTATGAAAGATGCCCTCACAGGGGAGATTATGATGAACGGTACCTGCGAATGGCTCGTCTTGGAGCTGGAAGGCAGAAGGCTCTTCCGCACCGACAGACTGTCAAATTACTTCGACATCACTCCTCAAAGCGATGAATCGGCAGTGAAAGAGTCCGCTCCTAAAATCCGTATGCCCTCGAATTGCGCCGAAGAGTTCATCCGCTCCCACGAAATCCTCTACTCCGACATCGACTTTAACTTTCACGCCAACAACACCGATTACCTGGCATGGGCAATGGATTGCCTGCCGGATGAGCTGACGCTCAAATCATACCCCAAATCAATCGATCTCAACTACAACCGCGAGATCAGACCCGGAGAGAAAGTTGACCTCTATCGTGCAATTACCGGTAACGAAGCCTATGTGGAAGGCCGCATCGATGGAGTATCTCATTTTATCTGCAAGCTGGTGTACTAAGTCTGTTGATGTCCCCAGCGGCGGCTCCGGCACTCCCCAGCCATACAGCAGTAGTCCGGGCAGGAGAGGGTGCGGTGGCAGATATCATGCTAATAACCAGTAAAATCGCCATGTTGACCTATGCAAAAAACGGGCAGTTAAATTCGTAATCTGCCTGATTGTTAAGTTGTTAACCGCCACCGGTTCGATACATAGACAGGTAGCTGCGAATCAGGGATTTGGACGCTATCAGGGTACTGGCAAAACCGACAATCTTTCATAGTTTTTAAGCATCGCCAGAAGTCAGATGCAGGAATTTCCTAATAATACCTACTGTCATACCCTGAATGTGCAGCAAAGCTGCAACCGCCCTATTCAAACTCTCTACATCCAAGTTTTCCACATATTTAACTTGCCCGCCAAATACCCTTTTCATCATTACCAATGCTTTCCTATACAATGAATAGTCCGACCAATCATCAGGGAGGTCATATTCTTCTCCTGCCGTTAACGCAAATGCCGTCAACGCTGAAGGAACATCCTTGTACAACATCTTCAATTCACTATAGTTAAGAGGGTTATAGCACGATACAATATAATCGGAGAGTTTTCTCTTCTCGTCAGTGGTAAGAGTTGCAAACAACCTGTTCACCAAGGAATAACGGAGGAAATGACCTTTGGCAAATTCACTGCTTACCATATCCAAAGAACGCCGCATCGCCCTTCTGCAGTTCTTCTTCCAATACTTTTTAGAAAAAGGGAAGGCATTATCATTGTATGCCAAGAAGTTCCATCTATACTCAATGGCTGTTTCAACTATATGCCCTGTGACGGGGTTATTATTAATATATGTCATGCAGGAGCGAACTTTCTTGCCAATGGGTTTCTGTGCCCATCCAAAGTGTTCAAATAATCTTCCTTTCCGGCCATACTCTTTGTTGTATTCACGAGCAAAGGTCTTGTTAAGTTCAATCACAAAGGAATACATCACTGAAATATCTCTGGCATATACCAGCAGGTGTATATGATTAGCCATAATACAAACGCTGATAATCTTTATTCCATATTTGCGAGAAAGCACGTTAAGGATGGTTGTATATACGAGCAAATCCTCAAGACGATAGAATATCATCCAACCATGTATTCCCTTCATGTAGATGTGGACGGGAGCACCACTTTGCCATTTCCTTTTCATAGTCCTGTTCAGTTTATCAAATCAAGCTGTTTTGGGGATAGTGCCTCGCACTGCAAATAGAAACACACTTCCCCAGGTATAAAGGTAAGAAAGAATATAATCAACTCCACTATGTGTGGCCAATTTTTCGTGAACGCGACATCTAATATAACTCCCTTTATTGGCAGGGTTCCTTATCCCATCTACCCGAGTCCTCCCTTTTATTCTTGGTGACACTTATTTTATTGATAATCAAAAGAATCGCCATGTTGACCTCTGCAAAAAACGGGCAGTAAAATTCGTAATCTGCCTGATTGTTAAGTTGTTAACTGCCACCGAAGGCCATAGAATGCCGAGATTTTCGGGAGGCGTGAAATGCTCATGCATAAAGTCCCACATGTGCAGCGGGTTGGGCTTGCAGTCAATAAGACTGGATTTGCTTTTTTGACTGATACTTCTTACTTCTGGGAAAATTCATTTTATGAAAAAGCGATTTTATTTCTTTGTGTCTTTATTGCACTTTCTGTTTTCTCCGCTTTCGCCCAGCAAAGTGGTGCAGTAATTTCCGGAACAGTATATGACGAGAATGCAGAGCCTTTCCAAGGTGTCATGGTTGTTGTGGCTTATGAAGGAGATGCATCTACAAACGTGACATACACTGTATCGGATGTCAACGGCGAATTTTCACTTCCAGTTCCAACCGGAGGAAGCGGTAACCTTCGCGTCATGTTTCAGTATACAGGATATGAAGTTGCAACCTATAAAGTACCATATAGATCACATACTTTTACCGTGACTTTATATCCTGAAGTCATTGATTTGGATTAGCAGAAATGAAGAAGACAGTATTGTTCACCTTATTTTTGTCACTGTTTGTGCCTTCTTTCTCATTTATCAGCCAATACGCCAATAATCCCCCCAGTTTTGCACATTATACGCACGAGCGCACATCCGGAGTGGCTTTTCAAGCCGGACGCAACAATGCCGGCAAAAGGTTAAACACTGTCGCTTTATTTACTTATGATTATGGAAAGAACGCGAACGAAAACAGCACAGCTCCGACGGATATCAGCATCGGATCCGATAATTCAAGTGCAAGTCTCCAAATGTCACTGTCATACAGAGAACCTCTTTCAGAAACTTCACACCTTGAATTCAAATCAAGCGCTTCGATTTCGAGAACTGATGCAGAAAGGCTTGCAACAAACCCTGGATCGCTGCGTGCTTCTATGCCTGAGCTGGAGATTCAGATAGAGGGCCTTTTTCGGTAAAGCGTCTACCAAAGACAAGGCGCAAAAATCGTATCTTTGGCAAAAACAGACCACATGACTTTCAGAAAAAGCAACGAACTTCACATGGCAGCAGACAGCCAACGCAATGAACACGAAGCAGCAGGCAGCGGAAAAGCCCTGCTTCTGACTGCTTTATTACTCATCCCAGTCTTCGCGTGCAAAAAAGAAACGCCAGTCGAACCGACTCCGGAACCTGCACCCGTGGTTAAGACTCCTTCAATCAGCCTGGACCGGCACAGCATAAGCATAGCCGAAGGATTAAGTGACACCCTCACACTGACCCTTACAGATTGGGACGGCAGGGACAGCATCCCCTCATGGCGTTCCTTCGACACCAAGATTGCATCAGTCAAAGGAGGAGGCATAGTTACTGCAAAATCCATCGGCAGCACTAATATAATAGTATCGGTGGGAGAGCTGTCCGACACCTGTGAAGTAAATGTCACAGCAAAGCCGGTTCCCGCCACGGCAATCACCCTTGAAAGCTATGCGGTATCGCTGCGAACCGCAGAGACGGCACAGATAGCAGCAAGCATCTCCCCTGCCCATACCACCGACACCCTCGTCTATACTTCCCAGAAACCGGAAGTCGCTACCGTAGACTCAAAGGGACTGGTCACTGCAGTATCGGAAGGCAGCACGCTAATAGAAGTCCTCGCGGGAGACATCAGCGTCAGCTATGAAGTCCTGGTTCGTGGCGGAGGAGTACAGATAACGCTCGCCGACCCCCTGTACAAAATCTATGACGGTGCCGTCTTCCCCGAAAGCGACGGGATGCTCAGGGTTGCATCAGGTGAAGTCGCAGGCATCCAGCTCGTCATAGACCCGGGTGACAGCCCGCTGACTGACATCGAAGTGGAATTTGGCGAAATGCCCTCTCTCGCCCCCGAATTATACATCGAACAGGAAGTACTCGCCACCGGCTACTGGCCCGAATATGCTTTCGGCAGGCCCGATGACGAACTGATGTCAAGGACAGACCGCTACCCTGATCCCATGTTCCCTCTTGAAGAAAAGCCCCTGACCGAACTCGCTGCAAGGCAGAGAGCAGTCATCTGTGCTGAATACTGGACTCCGCGAGGCTACCCTGCAGGAGAATACAAATTGAGCGCAAGGGTTAAGGCCAATGGAGGAAAGATTGACATCACAAAGAGCTTCACAGTCAAAGTCTATCCAGTATCCCTTCCTGAGAAACAGGGACTTATGATATGCAACTGGACCATTGGAGATTACTCGGCCATGAATGGAGGAGAAGGGGTCGAAGCCTACTCCGCGCGTTTCTACGAACTTCAGAAATACATAGTCAGGTTCATGGAACGCTACGGGCAAAACGTCTGGCACAGCAATGACATGCCCAGCCTGCTTGCCCCATCCTGGCCTTACCTGCAGATGGATAAGGACGGCAACAGGGACTATGTCTTCGATTTCTCCGTAATGGACGAAGAAATGAACTTCTACATCGACAACTGCAGCGACCTGAGGGAATTCCATGCCCCTGACTTCTCCCATCACAACGAAACGGGTGGAGGAAACTACAAGACAGTCGCATACATCTACGATGAGCAGTACGAGAAAGAAGGCGGCGAGTGGGTCGACAATGCCGATGGAAGCAAGACATACAAACCCAACGGCACCAAGTGGCCAAGGGGCGGGGGCTTCTATTTCTCTGACCCTGGGGCCCAGAAATACCTGCAATCCTACTTCAAGCAAAGAACCGCGTACCTCAAGAGCAAGACTCTTCCTGATGGCAGAACCTGGCTCGACATCTACAGGCAGGGCTTCGCGGAAGAGGGAAACGACGGCTGGGCAGACAGCTGGAACGACTTTGTGGGACTCATTAAGCAGGCTGCCCCCGAACTGAAGTTCATTGAGCCGATTGCCTCTGACAAGATTGACAGGAATCTGCTCGATGAGCCCGTAGTGGGTCTCGGCACCTTTGATAAGATTAAGCCCAAGGACCACGACCAGTGGATGTACACCGGAATCATTCCGGCAGGGCCATACGCCAACCGCTTCATACGCATGCCCCTTATCAAAACCCGCCTGCTGCACTGGATAGACTACAAGTACAAGCATATCGGCTACCTGCACTGGGGTATGAAGTACTGGCAGGGGGCAGAGAATGGAGACCCCTACACCGCCGATGCGGTCAATGGAGACTCCTACATAGTGTACCCGGGCTATGGGAAGATATACCCCTCCATCCGTCTCGATGCCATGCGGGACGGGATTAAAGACTTTGACCTGCTGAAACTCGTAGAGACCAAGTCCCCCTCGAAAGCCGAAGAATTTTGCGAAGAGATGGTTCAAGACTACGGCACTTACAACACCGATATCGACCACTTCCGCGATTTGAGGCGCAGAATATTGGAATACTTAAGCGAATAAAGACATGCTGGCAACACTCCTGACACTGCTTGCCCTTTCGGAGGCTACCTTTCCACACCCGGAGTATCCCGAAACAGGAATCGTAAGGACAGACAATTGGGTAAGCCTGAACGGTCCCTGGGATTACGCCGTTAGGGACAGTTCACAGACAGTTTTACCGGATGTTTTTGACGGGAGCATCATGGTCCCCTTCCCTATGGGGAGCAAGGCCTCGGGGGTGAAAGAAAATCTCCGTGCAAATCAGGCTCTATTCTATAAGAGAACTTTTTCCCTGCCGGACAGCTGGCGCAAGGGAAAAACCATTCTGCACTTTGGCGCCGTGGACTGGCTCGCGGAGGTGTATATCAACGGGAATAAGGTCGGGACTCATACCGGCGGCTACGCCCCCTTTGAATTTGACCTTACACCATACCTTCGCAAAGGGCGCTCGCAGGAAATTTCCGTCAGAGTGCTGGATGCGACCCAAAACGAATTCCAGCCCCGAGGCAAACAGAGTCTCGTGCAGAAAGGCTGCTGGTATAGTCCCCTGTCTGGAATCTGGCAGAGCGTGTGGCTTGAGAATGTCCCTAAGACACACATAAGCTCGACCTTAAGCACTGCCTCACTGAAGGATTCCACTTTCAGCTTCAATATCGGCACCACAGGCAGCAAAGCGGGAGACGAGCTGAGACTTAGTCTCTATCCTGCAGATACATACAGCAACCCGGACGAGCTGTGCAAGGAAATTTCCGATTCAATGGAGCCGCTCGCTACGGTAAGCATCCCGGCCAAGGCTGAAACGGCTCTCTCTCTCATCCTGCCCGAATTGGAACTTTGGTCACCGGATTCTCCCAAACTCTACCGCTACAGCGTGGAAATTCTCAGGCGCGGGAAGACTATAGACAGAATTCTCAGCTATACCGCAGCGAGAGAGTATTCCATAGTCAAGGACAGTGAAAGTCGCAAGAGAATAGCCATCAACGGGGATATCACTTTCCTGCTCGGTCCTCTCGATCAGGGCTATTGGCCGGAGGGTATCTACACCGCTCCATCCGACGAAGCCATGGCCCTCGACCTGATCCGCACCAAGCAGATGGGCTTCAACATGGTGCGCAAGCACATGAAGACCGAGCCGATGAGGTGGTACAGCTGGTGCGATGTACTGGGCCTGGTCGTCTTCCAGGACATGCCTTCAATCGAAGACAGCCGCAAAAACCGCTGGGCCGTGTATCACTACAACCAAGGGACAGACTATCCCCTGTCCGAAGCGGCCAAGGCGAATTTCTACAAGGAATGGGGCGAAATCATCTCCTCCCTCAAATTCTTCCCCTGCATAGCCGTCTGGGTCCCTTTCAACGAAGCCTGGGGGCAGTTCGAGACGGTATATGTCTGTGAATTTACCCGCAAGGCCGACCCTACACGTCTGATTGACATGGCATCAGGAGGCAACTGGATGGTGGGAGAAACCCGTGAGGGGCAGTACTGCAAGCCCGGGGACATCCTCGACAACCACCACTACCCCGACCCCGTAATAGACAAATGGGACTTCGAGATGGTCAACATCCTAGGTGAATACGGCGGCATTGGCCTCAAAGTCAAGGGACACCTCTGGAATGACGATGGCTCATGGGGATATACCGACAGCGACAGCGCACAGAGTCTGCTCAATCTCTATGGCGAGTACGCCGACAAACTCATCGAGCTCATTCACTGGGGCTGCGCTGCGGCAATCTACACCCAGACCACCGATGTCGAAATCGAGACCAATGGTCTGATTACCTACGACAGGGAGGTGGTTAAGCCGGACATCGAAAAAATCCGCGCAATCAACACGCGGATAATCTCAACGCACATCCCTGCCGGCAAGTGAGTGAGCCGTTTTGCGCACGCTCTGAACTGCGCAAAGCGAAGTGTCTGGAATTGTATGAACAGCAGTTGAGCAGTAGCGGTGCCATGATTCGCACGCACAAGCGTGCTAGCGAAGGAAGTGAAGCGTGGGCCTGTGCGATGGTACTGACGGAGCGGCGGGGTTTAGGGGGGGGTATAATAGAGGAGAAGTTCCACTCCGAAAAGTCCGCTTCTGCAAGGCGGCCGAGGAGATATCGCACGCACAAGCGTGCTAGCGAAGGAAGTGAAGCGTGGGCCTGTGCGATGGTACTGACGGAGCGGCGGGGTTTAGGGGGGGGTATAATAGAGGAGAAGTTCCACTCCGAAAAGTCCGCTTCTGCAAGGCGGCCGAGGAGATATCGCACGCACAAGCGTGCTAGCGAAGGAAGTGAAGCGCGGGCCTGTGCGATGGTACTGACGGAGCGGCGGGGTCTTAGGGGGTATCCCCCTAATAGATTGACATCCAGTCATCGGTTCTGAACGGAGCAGCGGGAAGTCCCTCTGAATTGTAGAGATTGCAGACCGGATTGTCCGCCCAGCCGTAGCGCACGGCTACCGGAGTGCTGACTTCCGGGCAAGAAACGAGTACTTCGTCAGCGGATACGACTTGCACATCAGCCCAGTGGAAGACATGGTCTGCTCCGGCTATTTGGAAGCCGCAAAGTTCCCCGGCGAGATCTGCCCTGACCAAATCCGAATTCTGGCCATAACGGACTGCAGCCCAGTCTGAAGCCGTAGGAATGACACGAAGCCCTTTGGCACAGTGGCTGAATTTAACCCGCACGCATGAGCCCTCCACGCTATAGCCTTCATACACGGGACCGGAAGCCTCAATCCGATGGCCGTAAGTATTCGAGAGGGCGGCAAGGGCCAGCCTGCGTCCCACCTCCGGCTTGGTCCTTGGGTGAATGTCCCAGGCCTCCCCTATATCAATGGTAACTGCAAGACCTGCCTTCGACACTCTGCGTGCAGTAAGGGCTTGAGATTCGCGAAGTTCAGCCCACGCGGAAGTCGCCGGACAGTCTTTGACTCCCTGATACCCGCAGAGTTGGGTAATATAGAAAGGAAAATCACAGTCCCATTTTGTCCTCCAGTCCAGAATCAGAGCCTCCATCAAATCCCTATACTCGAAAGGATGACCGGCATTGGCCTCTCCCTGGTACCAGATTGCCCCGCTAAGCTCAAACGGCACAAGGGGAGCAATCATGCCGTTGTAAAGGACGGTGTTGAGATTGGGATTATCCACAATTCGCACCGGAACCCCGTTAAATTGCTTCAACGACACACTCTGACAGACAAGCCAAGTTCCGAAGATGGGAATTTTCTGCCCGTCGGGGCCTTCGACCCAGAGATCCCCGGCCTTGTTCCAAATGCCCCCGCTGCCGCCGGTATCGGTATTTCGCACGGCGATAAGATTGCGACCGGACTTGACAAGCTCACCGGGAATTTCATAAAGCCGTGAATCCTGCCAGCCTATGCCCGAACCGACAAGGGTTCCATTCCAATAGGTATCATCTATGTCATCTATCGCGCAGAGCCCGAGACGAAGCGGCTTCCCCGCCCACTGCTGAGGAATTTCCACCTCTTTTCTAAACCAGAATATGCCATTGTCATCGGGATAGACTGTCTGAACCACATCGGGGAGCTCGATTCTATGCCAGGAGAGGTCTTCGTAAGAAGGCTCCATCCAGCCTTCATTCAGACCCTTATCCTCACTCCTAATCCCCTCGTCAAAGTCCTTGGAAAGCGCATTATACACTGCCAAAAGACTATCTCTGTCTTCGGGGAGAGCCGACACAAAAGCCGTCTCTTCTCTCTTGGAAGGGAATTCATCAAGACGAGCCTTACTGATCCAGGATTCAATGGGGGTACCTCCCCAGCTCGCATCGATAAGTCCTACCGGCACTTTCAGAGAAGCAGCGAGGTTTCGCCCGAAGAAATACGCGGTAGCAGAGAAATTCCGCACGGTCTCGGGATTTGCCTTTGTCCAGCCCCCGAATTCGGCTTCGAAATCCTCGTGCGGGGTCATACCGATTGTCCGCTTTACAAGGAGCAAACGAAGTGCGGTATCGTTTCCTTCAGCATTTTCGATAACATCTTCATTAAGCGGAATCGCCCAGCCTTGCACCGGCATCTCCATATTGGACTGCCCCGAGCAGAGCCAGACCTCTCCTATGAGCACGTCATGAAGCGTCACGCTCCCATCGGAATCCGAAATCTCTATTTCATAAGGCTTAAAACTGCCCTTGGGTGTCCTGACGGTAAGACTCCACCTCCCTTCCGCATCGGAGACGGTTCTGTAAGAGCTTCTGCTCCAAGACGGTTTCACGCTCACTTCGGAGGACGCATTGGCATATCCCCATATTTGAGCCTCGGAGTTTTGTTTGAGAACAAGATTGTCGCTAAAGAGCGGACCAAGACTTACTTCCGCCTTCAGGGCAAAGGCTGAAAGAGCCAGAATCAAAGCTGTAAGTACTATTCGTTTCATAATTATAGTGATTTCCAAGTCATTCCGGCAGGCAGACGAAGGGTTCTTCCAGCCAGTACAAAATCCCGCGGGGAGCGAAGATTGAAATGAACCTTCCGAATGCAGCCGCCAGCGGGAATAAGTTTCCCGTCATCGAGCCGACAATTGTAACAGCCAAGGCTCCCATCCTCACGCTCCACTACGAAGGCATTCTCGAGAAAGGTCTCCCCGATAAAGCGGAAGACCTCATGTACGTCATTGTCCTGGGTATTGATTCCCTGGTATGAAGAGACCATGTCTACATACTGTTCCCCCACAATCAGAGCTTCAGCCCCAAGGACATCGGGATGAGGATTACCAAAACTGAGCGAATCGGGACTGCATCCCGCCACCGGCTTCCTTGTCTGCCGCGCACACACATAGGGATTCACTACAAAGGCCCAGCGAAGCACCCCTTCAGATGAGACCAAATCGGCAAAAGCCCCTGCCGCGTTCCATGTCTGAAGCAGCCACTTCTCATCTCCCGTCAGGAGGTAGGCATAATAGCTGGCATAGGCCCGCCAGGCGCTCCAGCCATGGGGAGAAGAAATCATATCCGGGAGCATCAGCACATCGTACTGACTCTCCCAGAAACGCAGGGTTCCGCCACGCCGCCGGCCATCGGGGATATAGAGCTGTGTCAGGCAGTCGTGGCTGTCAAGAAGCGAAAGAAAGCTCCGCGTGAGAGTGTCCCTGAGAGTATCGTCAGGGCCGGGATTAAGGGCGAGAAATCCTATTTGAAGGGCCGAGCAGGAGATCATCCCGTCTTCAAAGGTCTGTTCTCCCTCGGTCTGAAAGTCTCCGTTGGAGCGGACGAGTTCGAGCACGGCCCGTCTTGCCGAATCAAAATGCCTGTCCGCAGCATCCGAGAGGGACAGCGCAGCCGAAGTCCGGCTTACGGGTGAATCTGAATTGCCAGTCTCAAAAGCCCTGTCTTCAGATGCCTGTCTCTCGGCGAGGGAGAGTTCGAGGATACTCTTTGCAACATAGATTACACTCGTATACTTGGTGTCCCCTCTCATATACGCCCCGCTTTCCGCCTGTGAAGAAGATATCAGCCAATCCGCCATCTTCCCCGCAAAAATCAAATCCTCAATCCTCCCATACGCTTTCCACCTGTCCACCAGCATACTTATGGTGAGCGCAGTATTCTGTATGCGGGATGAATAATAACGTGGCTGCCCGTCTTCGGAGTATAACTTCCCTAGGATATAGTCAAATCTTTCATCCAGCAGACTGTCAAGTTCCGCAGACGGCATGGTGCGGGCTGCGAGAAAGGCCGAGAAGAAACCATACCAGCTCTCCACATGGGAGGTAGGCTTCTGGGGACAAGTCCAGACGGCATTGCGGGCAATCCCCACGAGCTCGTGCCAGGGACGGTGAACGGTAATGATGCAGTTGGAGCTCTTCTCCCCGTCACGGGCCATAATATCATAATCTCCCTCACGGTCAGCGGTAAAAGAGACTTCCCAAAGGCCGTCCCTAATCTTCAGCCTGGAGGAGCGGACCCTCCTGCCTTGCGGAGAGCTCACCCTCAATCTTGGAGAGCGGGCATACAACCGGACACTTACCTCCTCCCCTTTGCTATAACAGGTCTTGGAGGCATCAAAAACGGGGGCAAGTGTAAACCTCCTTGCATAGACAGGGAACTCTTCCAAAGAGGGAATGTCCACAAGACAGATTTTCCAGTGCAGGCTCTGCCCTGGGTCGAGGGTAGAAAGCGTATGAGGATGGTGCCGAGGAAGCGGCTCCGCATGCAGCAAGTCCAATCTAATCCCCTCTATCCTATGGCCGTAAAACCAGAGGGGATCGGGATAACCTAAATTATAATCGAGCGTCCAGCAAGCTATCGGATTAGCTGAAAAAATCCCTTTAAGTCGTCCCGAAGGGGTCTGGGCATAGCCGAGAAAATGATCAGAGTCACAGTACAGATATATCGGAGACCACTTGTCGAGCCAGGATGGGTAGCTCTCCATATAGGGGTCGAGCGGGAGTCTAATACCCATGGAAAGCGGGGCAAAAGGTTCAGGCGAAGTATTGCGAAGGCTTACATCTATCCTGCGCAGACCGTCGGAAAGAAGCGTATCCTCCACCTCAAACTCAATTCCCACGAAATCCTCCACCACAGCCTGAACCCCCTCTCCCCTGTCGACATACAGCTCTGTCCGCTCATAATCAGAGCCCACCGGATAGACGGCGAGGAGAGAGTCAGAGCCAGCTTGAGCCACCACCGGCAGAGCAGTCAGGACAAAGCATATCAGAGAATTGAGCACAAAGAGCATTTCAGCGGCCTTCCAATTTGTCAAGAATGGTCTTCCGTGCAGCACGGAATGCCTCCATATCGGTAGTATAGTTAAAGGTATCGGTGACGATCGAGGTGCAGATACGGTCAGCCTCAACCTGCCCGACCTTGTCAGAAAGCAGCTTGAGCAGCTCGTAGTCGCGAATTCCGTCCCGCATTGCGCTCAGACGAAGCGAAGGGTAGACTTTATGATCCCCTGGCCAGATAATCCACATATCCCCCGCCGGATTCTCTGCAAGTATTTCCCTGGTCCTGGTGGCATCCTCCCAAGGGTCCCCATTATTGGCTCCAACCCAGTAGTTGAGCCCCCAATGCAGGTAGCCGCTCGCCTTGTAACGGAAATTAAGCCAGTGCAAGAGGCGGGTCTTAATCAGAGGAACCCTTATGAATCTGTTAATTCCCTCTCCCTGAGGGCCGTTGGCGGAATAAATCCAAAGCGTCTGACTCGGGCTCGTCTCGTAGCCCTTTTCCCCTTCCAGGACATCTATGCAGGGGCAGGGGAAATCGATATACTCAGCTCCAATCTTATGGGTTCCAATCGGATCCATAATCTTAACATTCGGAGCTCCCTTACGGATATAGGAGGATATCCGCTCGTAGGCGGGAGCCCTCATATCGTCCGGTTCATCGTGCAGGGTCTGGAGGTAGACATCGATATAGCGTCTCCCGTCAGGAAGGGTATGGGATTCGAGATAATTCTGCATGGCAGCGAAATAGAGGCTGAAATAGGCTTCCGCCTCCGCGCTGTACTGTTCTTTCTGTGCCACATAGGTCCACACAGGTTCGTAAGTGCCGTCCCCGTTGTCACTGCCGAGCTTCGGTTTGCCCTCATCATCGAGTTCCAGACCGGAAACCGCAAGTATGCCCTCGCTCTTGCGGTCCGCACTGGCTATTACGTTCGGCCCCTGCATATAGCGAAAATCGGGACAGGCCCTGTTATAAAGCTCTATCCACCTCCCAAGGGCGGAGAAATCCGCAGTCATCTCCACCTCTCCCGTCTCGCCGACAACAAGCTTGCGATTGGTCTCGTAGTGCTGAAAATACTTGGACTGGAAACAGTTCTGGCCATAGCGCGAGACAAAGGGGACCATGTAGGACTCAAAGAGATTTTCGATGGTGTACTTCTCGGGGGTAATCCCCATGGCATTCACCTCCTCATTCATCCACTGCATAATCGAAAGGCTCTGCTTCTCGGGCAAGGTGACATCATAGACCCTGACCACAAAATCACAGACGGCAGTGTCAGCTCCGGTCACAAGAGCAGTCCCATCGTAAACTCCAGCAGGCAAATCACGGGGAATATCGAACTCTGCCCAGAAAGCCGCCTTGCTGCCTTCATCGAGACTTACACTCCAATCCTCAAGGTCCATAAGGGCATCGGGGATATTCTTCTGGGCAGCGGGATAGGAATCCGAGGGCTTGCCCCCGAACCAGGAGTTCCACTTGTCCGTGGCGACCACATCCCTGACCCAATGAAGACTCGGCTCCACGGCAATTCCATCCGCCCCGGATAGGGCAAACTTAGTGATGGAAGGCTTTACAAGCCCCTGTGCCTTATTTGCATAGGCAATAAACTGCAACGTAGCGGTCTCACCCCTCGCCACACGAATCGTATCGGAAAAGGCTGAATGCTCTTCAAAGGAAGTGGGCCGGTCAAGCGCATCGGTCTGCACCAAGTCGAAATCCTTGACCACGGGTTCAGGCTCAGGTATGACTTCAGCTTCTACTTTTACAAGGCAGGTTCCGCTCAAATCTCCTGAAACTGCCCGAATCGTTGTCTGACCTGCAGAAACGGCAGCGACAAGCCCCTGGGAATTAACGGCAGCTATGCTCTCATCGTCCGAAGTCCACTCTATACCTGCATCTCCGGCATAATTCCAGGGATGCCATTTGACCGAAAGAATCGAACTGGCCCCCTCCTTCAAATTGAGGGAAGACGGGCTCACTTCGATGGCTTCAGCAGCCACCTCGGGATAGTTTTCAACGGGAAAAGCATTGGTGCAGGAAACAAGTGCAAGCGCAACCAGCGCAAGAGAACTATTTAATCTCATACTCGACATTTTCGCTTTTGTCAATAGAAAATTCATCTCCGGCAGAAAGGACCTTAACCCCATTCACCGTGAAATTCTCGATTACAAGTCCAGTGATACTCGCCCCGCCTGTCCAGATACTCAAGGCAGGGTATTTATTCCCGTTCTCATCTATAACGCGAAAGTCCGACAGACTTATATCACTCATACTCACCGAGCTGTCTGCATACTGACGGATGCCTACAGCCCTTCCGTAAGAGCAGAGATTGTCAAAGACAAGCCCCCGTGCCGTGACAGCGCTGATTGTGCGGGGAGGATTGGTTCCGCTCCAAAGATCACCGGTCCCATCGCTCCCCTGCCCTATTGAGAATGCCGCCCTCAGGTCGGCAGCCTGCCCGTCTCCGTGTTCGAGGAAAATGCAGTCATAGACCTCTATGTCGTGCAGATACCCCGGATTAGCGAGATTCCCCGCTTCCGGACCTATCACTATTCCCCTGGCATAATCATTCCAAATCAGGTTGTCATGTATGCGCACGTTGCTCACATCGGTAATGGGGCTGACGATAAAACGGCATTTGAGCGTGATGCAGTCATCGTAATTGCGAAGGAAACAGTTCCTTATCTCCACATCACGGCTGCTCACTATATCGATGCCGTCTCCGTTGAGCTCCCAGGAGACAGTATTCACCCCGTCAATCAGGACCCCCTCAATATTTCGCACAAGCAGATTCCAGCCTGGACCGTCAATCAGGGTGACATCTTTCACCGTCAGATTCTTCGCCGAAGCAGAGGTCTTGTTGCAGGCCAGCAGGAAGTCACCGTAACTGTAGAGATTGTCCCCGTAGTGCTGCATCTTCTCCCCCGAAAGTATCCCGTGCCCCGCGATTGTGACATCGCTGCCTTCCGTTATCACATTGCCGTAGACCTTGGCCCCGTAATCTATATATAAGGTCTGCCCCGACCGAAGGTTTATAGTACCCGCGTCATGTTCTCCGGGACCGTAATAGATTACGGATTCCGCATCAGGCTTATCCTCATCCGGCCTGTAGCCGTAGATAAAGAGGTTATGGAATCTGTCCCCATCGAACTCTACGCTGAGCTTGGCCTGTGAGGCAGACGGGACGGTAAACTCAACGGTACCCGGGGAGACCACGGCAGGCTCTATGCCATAGGTGCCGGGTCTGATTGTGCAGGAAGAAAAATCGCCTGAAAGCTTTCTCACCCGCAGCCTGACATCAGAGTCGAACTCATGCTCGAAGATACAGTACGACATGGTGTCCCGCAGAGCGCGCGAATTGCTCCAATCGTTCCATAGTCCTCCGTGCTTCCGGGCATTTGAGCAAAGGGCATCATGCACCTTCACGCTCTGCCACTTCCCATCGCGATACACTGAAACCGCATAATGGGTATTGACCTCAGTCCCTACGGTAAAATCCTTTCTCCACTCTCCCACCTGCGTCTCCCCATCCTTAAGGATGTAGCTGAGCGAATACACTCCGAGAGTGGCTATATCACTTGTATTCAGGCTAATCTCGGCCCTCTGCCCGCGCTTAGGGGCACTTGCTCCCGCAAGAACCGGCGAAAAAGTCTCTCCTCCATAGGAAAGCGTGAGGGCAAGGTCTATGGTCCCGTCTATCGGAGGGAGCACATTGCAGGACTGACCGGCTTCGAGCTTGAGTGACAGTACCGGGTCGGTGACAAGGCTGTCGGAAAAGACTGCCCATTCACTTGCAAGGCCCCCTATCTCAAGAGAAGACTCACCTTCTCCTATAAGGGTATATGAGAACCCGACATTTAGGGGAGAAAACTCCATATTCAGGCTCCCGCCCGCGGCCGTCCCTCTGAAATACTTCACTCTTCCGATTTCAGGGCCTTCGCCAAGGCTTGTCAGACGATACTCGGAAGCTTCCTTTCCACTGCGAAGAGCCGTGAAACCGACACTGTCCGGAGCACAGTAGGCTACGACGCACACTTCATCGCCCTCTTTCGCTTCCATGGAATTGAGCTTGAATAGAGAGGAAACGCTCTGCAGCCAGACACAGTTTCCGTCCCTGAATACAAACCCGCTTGCATTCCAGTCGCGCAGTTCGCCCGGATATTCGCCCTTAAGCCCCGCATCAGACTTTTGGAGGCAGGCGCAGGCCGGAAGAAGGGCAGAGAGAAGGATGACTGTGGGTCTTACATGTATTGAACGCATAAAATAAAAGTTTGGCACTTATTAAACAATTGCAGCGGACCGGCTTGCCGTCGCACAGACAAAGATACCAATTGAGTTTCTATGCCCAAAGAAGAAAAGAGAGCAGGGGGATTTTTTCGGCATTTTATACTCTATGATTGGATTGCGATTGGATAATTTTGCTTTGTGTTAAAATGCATTAGCGCGACACAAACTATTAACTATTTAATAATCAAAGAGATGAAAAAATCTATTTCCATTTTATTCTTCAGCGCATCGCTTGCAGCCCTGCTGCTTGCCTCTTGCAAGAAGGAAGAGACCCCCACTTACTCTTCGACCCCCATCGAGAGCATCTCCGTCACAAGCGGAGACGAGACCGTGGCGGGAGTTGTGGATGACGCGGCAAAGAGCGTCAGCTTTACCTTTAACAATGCCGAGAGCTTCTCAAGCTGTGACATTGACATCAAGGTAAACGACGGATGGACCCTGACTTTCCCCAAGACCCTCACGGGCGTGGATCTTCAGAGCACCCCTACCCTCAATTTCACAGACCCTGACAAAGCCATTGTCAAGTATTCAGTGAAGTTCTCCTCCAATGCTTTCCCGATTGTGGATGCCAGCAAAATCCAGATTGACGGACTCAATCCCGGTGAAGCCATTACCGTTGACAACGCCAGCAAGACCATTACGATCAAGTTCAGCGAAGAGACGATGGACTTCAACAGCATCACCCTTATCTTCAACGAGGGGTCACTGCAGAGCGGAGTGACCGTTCCTGAGAATCTCACTTACGACTTCTCGCAGGGCAACAGCCAGACTCTCGTACTGAATCTCGGTGGAGAGAGGGTTTACAGCGTAGTTCTCGATGTCTCGGATTATCTCAAATCCACTCCTGAGCAGCTCGGCTTCCTTGATGTCACTTCCCAGTACGCCCTTGACGGTCAGGACTGGCTGAAAGTCTACGCTGCCACGGCAATAAGTGGCCTGCCGGTACCTGTGACGGAGACTAATCTGGACTTGAACTGGGACTGGGCCGGTGACTGGGGCATGAACCTCTACGGAGCGATGAACCCGAGGTCTTGGGAAATAGCCTCCCCTGACGGGAATCACAATGACTACAACTACGACGATGACCTGTTCAGCCTGCCTGGCAACTGGAAGGATGACCGCACCACCATGAACTGCTTCGGGGACATCGTGATTGTCACCCTCGATGCTTCCAAGGTCAAGGCCGATATCGCAGGCACGGCAGACGGCTCTGCGGATCCCACAGCACAGAGCGCAGTAGTCACCACCACCGGCTGGACACCCCAGACTGCCACCGACTACCTTGTCAAGGATGGCGGCAGCGTCGTGAACGCCGGCATTGAGAATGTGCCTTACAGGGCCTCCATGACCGTCACGGACGGGACTATCGGCTTTGTAACCGCAGCCCAGAAGAACGGGGCTTTCTACAGTGTGCCTTTCCAGAGCGAGGATCTCATCGAATACAATGCCGATGATGATTCAAAGGCTGCCGCTGTACAGGGCGTGGTTGATAAAGCCACCGAGGAAATCACCTCCGAAGACCTCGCCTGGGTAGCAGGCTGGCTAATCCGCAAGGGTCAGGCCATGACGATTCATGACCTTGTCAACAACGACGGTACCTTCTTTGTCAGCGATGGCGGAGTGCTCGGAATGGGCTGGGGCAGCAACTTCTACGGAGTGCATAACCTCATCGGCACGACCTACGACGGCAAGATTGCCTTTATGATTAACAGGGCTGGAGTTAGCAATTGGGATGGAGCGGCAGACTATGAGGCAGTGGACAACGCCTGGCAGGCCTGCACTGATGCCGAATTCAATTATCGCGGCTACAGCCTCAAGCAGATGGCCTATATGGCCTACAGGCTCGGCTGGAGGAATACAGCAGTCCTTGGCAACACCTTCGAAGAAGGAGGAAGCTACACCCCTTCAGTTCTCGTCAACGGCAAGAGCGTCATCGAAGGCGTGACCCCTTCTACCGCCACCTATGTACTCAATTTGAGTGCAAAATAGGGTTGATATCATTTCCAAGGGGCTGACCGGCAGGGTTCGGCCGGCCCCTTTTTTCAGTAAACTTCAATTTCGCACAGATGACAAACACAAAAATCGCTCTGCTGCTTTTATCTCTATGCCTTAGCCCCTGCGTTGCCTCTGCCTTTCCGGAAGCGACGGGCCTTGTCCTCGGGCAGGAATTCAAGACCTACTCGGGACGGGTCGCAGACAAGAAGACAGGAGAAGGGATAGCAGGAGCTTTCGTCTATGAAAAAACCGGCACAGGCGGCTCGCTCACCGACCCCGATGGCAATTTCAGCATAGATGCAAAGGAAGGGACAGTCCTGATTGCCTCATTCCTGGGCTATAAGGAAGTAGAATTTACCCTCAGCAGCAAGACTTCGGGCCTGCTCATCGAGATGTCTACGGATGAGAATCTGCTCGATGAAGTGCAAGTCATCGCATACGGCAAACAGCGCAAGACCTCGGTCACGGGAGCCATCACCTCCATCAGCTCCGAGAGCCTGCTCAAATCCCCCGCCGGAAGCGCCGGTGCCTCCCTTGCAGGAGCCCTGACCGGGGTATCCTCCGTGCAGGTATCGGGACAGCCCGGAGCCGATGACCCCACCCTCTATGTCAGGGGTTCCGGCTCACTCAACAATTCCTCTTCCATGCCGCTGATTCTGGTGGATGGAGTCGAGAGGTCCTTCTTCCAGATGGACCCCAACGAGATTGACAATATCACGGTGCTGAAGGATGCCGCTTCCACCGCCGTCTTTGGAGTGAGAGGAGCCAACGGGGTCATCCTCGTGACCACCAGGCGCGGCGAAGAAGGCACGGCCAGGATTAACTGGAGTTCCTCCTTCGGCCTCACCCAGCCTCTGCGCCATCTCACTGCGGTCGACAGCTACACCCACGGCATGATTTTTTCCGAGGCCCAGCTCTCGGACAACTGGAACGACCCTTCTACTCCGCTTACATTTTCGGACACGGTGCTCGAAATGTTCAGGAACGGGAGCGACCCCATCATGTTTCCGGATGTCAACTGGGACGAATATATCTTCAACGACCTCTCCTGGCAGACCCAGCACAATATCACGGTGTCAGGGGGCACCGACAGGGTCCGCTATTTCGCTTCAGTAGGCTATCTCTATCAGGATGGCATGCTCAAGAGCTTCGAGGACTACAATGCCAACTACACCTACGACCGCTACAACTACCGCGGGAATGTCGACATAGACCTCACTCCTACTACCACCCTCCATTTCAACATGGGCGGCAGGGTCGGCAAGAAACACCAGCCCAACGGCTACGGCAGCAACATCTGGCAGTATATCACCTGGTGCACCCCGTTCTCAAGCCCCGGCTTTGTGGACGGACACTACACCGAACCCGAACTTGGAGACTTCATCCCAATCAGCAAGGGTATGAGCGGAATCAGCCTCTACTACGGCTATGGCTACAACGAAGACATCTCCAACACCCTAAACCTCGACGTACAGGTGGAGCAAAAGCTCGATTTTATCACCAAAGGCTTGAGCCTCAGCATTAAAGGAGCTTACAACTCTACCTACGACCTCTACGTCAACCGCACTCCGACAGCATCCAACCGCAGATGGCAGAGTGTCAATTATATGGGACACTACACCCAGCCCGGAATGAGCTTTGACAACCCCCTCTACGACATGACTCATGTCTACATCACTTCAGGGGAAGATTACCTCAACGAGCCCCTTTCCTACTCCTCCTATACCGGCCGTTCGAGAGACTGGTATCTGGAAGGCAGTCTCAACTGGACCCGCACTTTCGGGGATCACGAATTGAGCGCTCTCCTGCTCTACAATCAGTCCAAGACCTACTACCCTGCCAACTTCCCCGAGATTCCGACGGGCTATGTAGGCTATGTGGGAAGGCTGACCTACAACTTCAAACGCAAATACCTGCTCGACCTCAATGTCGGCTACAACGGCAGTGAAAACTTCGCCCCGGGACATCGCTACGGCTTTTTCCCTGCGGGAAGCATAGGCTGGGTTCTCAGCGAAGAAGAGTGGATGGGCTGGACCAGGGACTGGCTCGATTTCTTCAAGCTGAGAGCCTCCCTCGGACTGGTAGGCAATGACAAATACTCCGGAGCCCGCTTTCTCTACCTCAACGGCTCCTGGAACCCCTCGCATAGCAATGCCAGCTTTGGGAGCTGGGGGTCCTGGCAGTTTGGAGACCTGTATAGCGGGACGATGCTTACCGATGCGGTCGAGAATGCGGTCGGCAATCCCGTAGTATCTTGGGAGAAGTGCCGCAAGCAGAATTACGGACTCGACCTCGTAATGCTCCAGCAGAGACTGAATTTCACCGCTGATGTATTTTTTGAACACCGCTACGACATTCTTTCGACACGCAATACCCTGCCTGACATCGCGGATATTTCTCTCCCGATGCTCAACCTCGGCATAGTTGACAACCACGGCTACGAGCTCGCCCTCTCATGGAACGACAAGCTCTCCCGCGACTTCACCTACGGGATTACGGCCAATCTCTCCTTTGCCCGCAACAAAATCATCTACATGGACGAAGTTGAGCCCAACGAGCCCTACATGGCCCAGACAGGCAGGAGCACGGGAATGTCCTACGGCTATGTCTTCGACCGCTACCTGCGGGACGAGGACTTCGATGAGACTACTAAGGAACTTCTAACTATCGACAAGGGAGGAAGCGTCCCTTCCATTACCCTAGGCAATCCCCGCCCGGGAGATGCCATTTTCAAGGATCTCAACGGCGACGGCAAGATTGATGGCGATGACCAGACCTGGTTCGGCTACGGCTACCGCCCCGAATATGTGGCTGGACTGATTACCACCCTCGGCTACAGGAACTGGGGCCTTACAATGCAGTGGACCGGGGCATGGAATGCCTCCCGCGTGCTCGGCATCGAATATATGGAGCCCTACGGCATGACCAACGACCGCGGCCTGCTCAAATACCTCGCCGACGGAAGGTGGACCCCGGACAATCAGAATTCCCGCTTCCCCCGTATTACCTTCAAAAACAAGAGCTGGTACACCCAGAGTTCCACACTCTGGCTCATGGATGCGTCCTACCTCAGACTCAAGAATGTGGAACTCTCCTACAATTTCAAAAGCAGCGGCCTGCTCAGGAAAATGGGTATTTCCTCGATGAGAGCCTTTGTGAGTGGCTACAACCTGCTGACCCTCTTCTCCGAGCTCGCCGATATCGACATCGACCCCGAAGAGACCACCGGTTCGCCCGACCCCAATGGAGAATATGTCTACAAATACCCCAATGTGCGTATCTACAACGCAGGATTCAATATAAGTTTCTGAGTATGGGAAAAGATTTCAAAACACTGATCCTCAGTATAGCGGCGCTTGCCGCTTTCGCTTCCTGCGATGACCTTCGTTTCGGGGATGCCTTCCTCGAAAAGGCCCCGGGAGTGGATGTCACCATAGATACCATCTTCTCCTCGAAGCTCTATGCCGACAGGGCCCTCGTTTCCGCCTACTCAACCCTGCGCGTAGGCTACCCTGTCCACAACAATGCCTGGCCTGTGGGTACGGCGGGACTGTTCAACCTTGGGGGCAGCTACAACAGAGCCTGCAGCCAGCTGGACAACGACAACCTCGACTCGATTACCGACCTGATGTCCTCACACAATGACTGGTCGAGCGGAGGGCAGGAATACGCCGCCGGCAACTACAGTGCCGATGCCGAGAACGGGACTTCATGGACCAAACTCGGCTTTGTCCCTGACAAGGAGTACAATTGGGTCGGGATTAGAAGGTCCTTCCTCTACATAGAAAATGTGGACCGGGTCCCCGATATGACCGGGGAAGAGAAGTCGGTCGGCAAAGGGGAAGCCTACCTTATCATCGCGACTCATTACCTGGATATGCTCCGCAATTACGGAGGAATCCCGCTGCTGAAGAGTTCGGTAAGTGCCGAGAATGTATCGGATGTGGATTTCTCCCGCAAGACCGTAGAGCAGACCCTCGACTATGTGATAGAACTCTGCGACACGGCAGCTGCCCTGCTCCCTTGGACCGTGAGTGCCGAAAGGGACGGGCATCTCACCAAAGCCGCCGCAATGGGGCTCAAATGCAGGGCCCTGCTCTTTGCTGCAAGTCCGCTCTTCAATTCGCAAAGTCCCTATAGCAGAGAGACACCGGTAGCCAGGAACGCCAATGCAAACCATGTAAATTCAGAGGACATCCCTCTCATGTACTGGCTTGGAGGATACAGACAGAGTCGCTGGCAGGCTGTGGTTGATGCCTGCGAAGACTTTTTCGCCGAAAACGAGGCGGAGGGGAATCCCTACTGTCTGGTTCAGGCTGAAGGGACTGCGAGCGATGACTACCGCAACGCATGGAATACCTGCTATGCCAATCGTCACAATAGCGAAATCCTGATTCAGACAGGCAGGCACTACCCCACCTTTGCCGACACCTATCTCAGGTGCTACTTCGGGGTCTCGGATGACCATGGCAACACCGGCAGAGGCTATGGCGGAGGCTGCGTGACGCTAAACTTCGTAGACCTGTTCCCCAAAACGGATGGGAGCCGCTGCCTCTACTCCGACTGGAATGGCGGGACAGACAGGAGCAGTAAGATAGCGGACGACCCGTTCAGGGACAGGGATCCCCGACTGTACGAATCCGTGATGATTATAGGCGACCACTTCAGAGGCCGCGCCGCCGAAATGTGGGTAGGCGGTCAGGAAAGAGGGGCAAAGCTCTCCAACCGGGCAATCACCGGGTTCTGCTCCAGAAAATACATCTGGGACTACAACGATGAGACCTTTATGAACCGGCCTTCCAACTACTCCTATCTGCGTCTTGCAGAGATTTATCTTACTTATGCTGAAGCCCTTAACGAAGTCGGGCGCAAAGCTGAAGCGTACAAAGCCCTCAACAGGGTCCGTTCCAGAGTGGGTCTGCCTGATATGAACGATGCACTTCTTGCCAGCGTTCAGCAAGGCAGGGTTCTTCCCTCCTACGACGACCCCCTGCAGGGAGATGCCACTTTGAGGGAAGAAATCCTCGATGAAAGGGCCAGGGAACTCTTTTTCGAAGAGAACCGCTGGTACGATGCCGTAAGGTGGAAACGGGACGATATCTTCAAAAAGACCCTCTACGGCATTGAAATCTCGATTGCAGACGGAGGAGGTGTGAGGACGAGCGACACCAACAACGATGGCGTGATCAACGATGAAGATGACATAGATGCCTACGCTTCGACTTTCGTCTACTCCGCCCCGAAGGCAGAGTCTGCCCGATACTGGGCAAATCACTGGGATCCCAAATGGTACCTGAGTGCCTTCCCTACAGACGAACTCAACAAGGGCTACGGCCTTGTTCAAAACCCCGGATGGTAATATGAAAGCACTACTTTTACTCTCTATAATGATGCTCGGGATGCCACAGGATTCCATAGTGGCAGATCTCGGTTACGGACGCAATATCTCCAAGGAAAAATCCTCCGCAAGTGTGGATGTGGCAGGCTATGAGGATTTCGCCTCTTCCTCCCAGACCCAGATACTCAATTCTCTCTATGGCCTGCTCCCCGGACTTGGTCTTTTCCATAGCGGAAGCGGAGCTACCCCGGAAGACAACTATCCTGAGCTAAGCGTGAGGGGACAAGGCTCCTATAGCGGAAACCACGTCCTCGTGCTCGTCGATGGCATCCCTCGCGATGCTTCCTATATCGATGTCCAGGAGACGGAAAGCGTCACCGTGCTGAAAGATGCCGCTTCCCTGGCCCTCTACGGCATTAGAGGCGCTGACGGAGCCATCCTCATAAAAACCAAAAGGGGCAGCGTAAAGCCTTTTGCCATCAAGGCAGGCTATTCCACCGGCATAACTCAGCCGTTCAGGGTAGTAGAGATGGCTTCTCCCCTGCAATACGCCAACGCCCTTAACGAGGCGAGGAGCAATGACGGCCTGAGCCCTTACTTTTCGCAAAGCAACCTCCAGAGCCTTTCTGCGGGAGGGAACCTGATTCCCACCAACGACTGGCAGAGCCTGATGCTGCGGAATTACGGTTTCGAGAACGACCTCTACCTCACTCTTGAAGGCGGAAACCGGAATCTCAGGGTCTTCACCTACGCCGACTACCGCAGCAACCGCGGCTTTTTCAATAACACTGACCTTCTGGAAGGACTCAACAGCCAGAACAGCTACGATGCCCTCAAGCTGCGTTCCAACCTCGATATCACCATAACCCCATCCACCAAGGTAATCGCTTCCCTTGCCGGACGCATCCAGCAGCACAGCGAGCCCTACAACGGGTCGAGTCTGGAGAGCATGTACACGGCCCCTGCAGTAGGCTTTCCGGTAATGTACAAAGACAGCTGGGCCAGGAGTGTGCTGATTGAGAATCCCGTCAGGTATACTCTAGGCACCGGCGAGAACACCACCTTCTCCCGAATGCTCTCGGCAGATCTGGCCATCCGGCAGGACCTCGGGATGATAGTGGGCGGACTTAATGCAGAAGTGAGGCTGTCGTATGACAACAGTGCCGATATTCTCGACCGCAAGAGTTTCGGAAGCGAATACTGCATTTTCTCACCCCTCTATGACTCGGCAGGAAACCTGAGCGATTATTCCGTCTCCAAATACGGCAATGCCACGGAGATGGTCTTTTCAAGCTATCTTTCCTCCCAGTTTATGCAGCTTTCCCTCTGGGCACAAGTGGCTTATGAGAAGAGTTTTGGGGACGGGCACAATCTGAACGCTTCCTTTGTCTTCAATCGGGACAAACGCACCAACACGGGAGCCAACACCTCCTACATACACCATGACTATGTCCTGGCTGCAAATTACGACTACAAAGGCAGGTATCTTCTGAGCCTTGCAGCAGATTATTCGGGCAGCAGCTACATGCCCAAGGGAGACAAATTCCGCCTCTTCCCCGCCGCCTCACTTGGCTGGGTGATTTCCAAGGAAGGATTCATGTCGGAGCAGAAAGTCTTCGATTTTCTGAAGCTTCGCGCTTCCTACGGTCTGACCGGCATGGATGCCAACCTTGACTACGACATGGATATCCAGTTCAACGGCAGTGGCAACTCTTACATCTTCGTCTCGCCTTCAGTCGTGTCAGGGGCGACCGAAGGAGCCCTCCCATCAACGGGGATTGAGCCGGAGCTCGATGCCAAAGCTGATGTTGGCGTTGAATTCAGAATGCTGAAGGGGCTCTGGGGAGAAGTTGATCTGTTCCATAACAGAAGGACAAAGCTCCGTACCACCGCCTCCAACAACACTTCAGAAGTGATTGGAATCGGGCTTGGGGACTCATTCGAGGGCGAAACCCTGAATCGCGGCATCGACCTTGCCCTCAACTGGGAGGGGCACAAAGGCGATTTCTCCTATTTGGTGGGAGGGACGGCCAGTTTTGCCCGCAACAAAATCACAGCTTACAGCGAAGCGTATCGTCCCGAGGACTATCTCTATCTCCAAGGCAACTCTATCGGACGCTTCTATGGCCTTGTCAGTGACGGATACTATCAGGAGAGCGATTTCGATGAGCAGGGGAATCTGCTTCCGGGCGTTGTAAGCAGCACCTTCGACAGTGTCAGAAGTGGGGATGTCAAGTACAAAGACCTCAACGGGGACGGCAAGACAGACAACTACGACTATACCTATCAGCTCAAATCCACCCTCCCCGAGCTTTACTACGGACTGCGCATTGAAACCTCCTGCAAGGGCTTCGGAATGAGGCTGCTTTTCCAAGGCATTGCCGGATGCACCATTCCCACCACCCTTTCGAGCATCTACCAGCCCCTCTATGGAGGGGACAAGAACATCTCGGCCCACTATCTTGAAAGCTACTGGAGCAAGGATAATCCAAATGGCAGATACCCGCGTCTGACCGTCTCCGACAACAAGAATAACTATCTCCCGAGCGACCTCTGGACCGAGGACGGCTCCTATCTCAAACTCCGCGAGGCCATGCTCTACTATGACCTCCCGAATAAAGTCTGCAGTAAACTGACCTTGCAGGCAGCCAGAATCTTTGTCAGAGGAAACAATCTGCTGAGTTTTGACTCCGTCCGCATCCTCGACCCCGAGAATGTCAGTTTCTCTTATCCTAGTGCGAGACTCTATTCGCTCGGTGTGAATGTCAATTTCTAATCCGCTCAGACAATGAAATCAAGATATCCAGTTTTAATCCTTGCCCTTGTACTTGCAGCAGGCTGCAACGACTTGGAACTCAATGAGTCGCAATACCATACCAAAAAGTACCAGTTCGGCAATTTCGCCCAGGTCAAGGAGGTAATGACCAATGTCTACGGCTACCTGCAAAGCGGCTTCTACAATTTTCAGGAGTGCGCGACGGACGATGCCGTATATGCAAATACCCCCGATACCTGCCAGAACTACTACAATGGGAGCTGGTCGGCAAACAACGTGGTGGACGATGTATGGGGACATTACTATGCAGGTATCAGGGCAGCAAACTACCTGATAGAGAATTGTCCGGAGGACTACGAGATAGCACGTTGGGACGAGAGCTACAAATACAATCTCGAACAGCTTCAGAATTACCCATGGGAAGCAAAAGCCCTTCGGGCCTTCTTCCATATGGAACTTCTCAAGCGCTACCATACCATCATTATCGCCGACAGGACTTACACGCAGGAAGAAGTCAATTCGCTCGTACCATCGACTTACGATGAGACCGTGAGCTGGATTGACGGTGAACTCCAAGAGTGTGCCGGGCACCTTCCCGCCACATATTCCAACTCGTACTTCTCCGAAGTCGGGAGGGTAACATCCGGCTTCGCCAAGGCAGCACGGGTCAGGCTGCTTCTCTATGCGGCTTCTCCCCTCAACAACGCCTACGGGGATAAGACCAGATACGCCAAGGCGGCAGCGGCAGCGGCAGAGTATATAGGCAGCGGGGAGCTCACGCTTACCAAACAGGCCTTTAACGCCGAAAGCAGGGAACTCATCTTCGGAATCCGCGAAAGTGCCTCCAACACCTACGAGATAAACAACTTCCCCGCCGGCTACGAGAATGGCCTGTCCGGCACCTGCCCAAGTCTTGGTCTCATTGAAGCCTTCGATATGGCGGATGGCACCCCCTTCGACTTCGACAGTGATAAGAATGCCCTGCTCAATTCTTCCCTTCGTGATCCCCGCTTTGCAAGGGATATTCTCTCCAATGGAGATACATTCAAGGAGGAAACTATAGAGACCTTTGAGGGCGGGCGCAACGGAGCCCCTCTCGACAATGCCACCCCGACCGGTTTCTATCTGCGCAAATTCCTGCAGGAGAGTACGAGCCTTGTGAGCGGCAATGTCACAAGCTACATGCACATCTATCCGGTTTTCCGCTCTGCCGAGGTCTGGCTCAACTATGCGGAGGCCCTCTTTGAAGGGACCGGCAACCCGGAGTTCAAGGGCAACTTTGAAGGCTTTTCCTACACCCTCTCTCCTCGGGAAGCAGTCAATGCCGTGCGGGCTGTTTACGGAATGCCGGATTTGCCTTCGGGGCTCAGCGAAAGCGCTTTCCGCACTCGGCTCCGCAATGAGCGCAGGGTGGAACTCTGCTTCGAGGGACACAGATTCTGGGATTTGAGAAGGTGGAGAATCGGATCTCAGACCGAAGAAATCTACGGCATAAGACTTACAAAAACTTCAGACGATACCTATACCATAGAAAAGAAGCTCGTAGCGAGCCGTTATTGGGACGAAAAAATGTATCTTTACCCTATTTCGGAAGAAGAATTACACAAGAATCCGAATCTGAATCAAAACACAGGTTGGTAAAGATGTCTCTGCTATTGTCATTGGTTCTCTCTCTTGCCCTTACGGGGACAAAAGAGACCGTCAGTTTCTCCCCTCTTCCATCTTCATTTCTCCCTTCGGACGAAGTGTCAAGCCTGTACCAGGACAGTGCAGGTTTTGTATGGATAGTGACTTCCGGAGGCCTCGCCCGTTACGATGCCTACACCACGCGGGTTTATCAATTGAGCGAAGAGTTCTCCGACAGGACCCCGCGCAGGGTAATCGAATATCCGGCTGAAGGAGAGAAGGAACTGCTTGTGGGCACCGACAGGGGCTTTCTGCTCCTCGACACTGCCACCGGCAAAGTGACTTCGCTAGGGGACCCTCTGACCGACAATCTCAACGTCAATGACATACTTCTCGACAGACAGCATGGCAGACTTTGGGTCTGCGGAGACAAAGGATTGTATTACAAAGGCTTAGAGGGGGGGTCAGTATTCACCCGCCTGGATCTTCGCACTACTTCCAACCCCGGGCTCACGGATCTGATTGACATTCTCCTCGACACTCAAGGCAATCTCTGGATAAGCAGTTGGCACAAAGGGCTGTATCGCTACAGCATTGATGAAGGCCGGCTCTACACCTACACTGATGGAGCCCTTGGCGATGCCTATGTACTCCACATGGACATGAGTGGCAATCTCTGGGTCGGCACCTGGGGAGAGGGCCTGCTGCGCATAGCGGCTCAGGATATCTACAAAGAGAATCTTCGCTATACCCGCTATAGCCACAATACGTCAGGCAGCTCCCTTCCGGATGACATCATCTATGATATCGATGAAGACGGCCAGGGGCAGCTCCTGATAGGGAGCAGGAGCGGCTACAGCATTATGACAGGGCCAGGGGTCTTTGACAACTGCTATCCCGACTCAAAGGCGGGAGCTCTGCCCTTTAACGAAGTCAACGCCATCCTCCGGACCCAGGGAGGGAACATCTTCTTAGGTCTGTTCGGAGGTGGAGTCTGCTCTGTACAAAGTACTCCCAAAGGCCCGAAAATAATGAGCCTGGACCCCATCAGAAAAGAGCTCAAAACCAACTCGGTCAAGAGCCTGTACCCTCTCTCTCCGCAAGAATGGCTACTCGGTATAGGCGGGCATGGGGCAGTGTGGTATAATACAAAGACGCAGGAGATTACTTCTTACCTCGATTCCCCCGTTTTCAAGGGAGTCCCTTATATGAGTGAGGTAGAGAAAATCTGTTCCACAAAAGGCAAGCTGCTGCTTGCCACATACGCGAGAGGCCTGTTCTGCATCGAAGAAAAAAGCGGCAGGCTACGGTTGTTCAACACCGCCAATTCTATCCTCCAAAGTGATTGCATCAGGAGCATCGACATTGACTCTGAAGGCATTGCCTTTCTTGGGACAAGAGCCGGTGCATACAGATTCAATCCGGTGTCAGAAAAACTCGAAGCAATAGAGTACGGCCTTTCAGCGGAGGATCTCGCCGTCACTGACAATGGGGACCTGTTTCTAGCCTGTGGCAACGAAGGTCTCCTGAAAATATCCAAGGACGGGGACAGACGTTTCCTTCGCCAGAACGACAACTTTATCTGCGTCGAAAAAGACTCACAGGGCCGCATCTGGGCAGGGACCTCCAAGAACGGGCTCTACCTCTATACGGCTCAAGACGAAAAGTTCAAAAGAATCAGCGAATTGAGTTTCTTCCCGGGACAGATAATACGCAACATAGCCTGCTCAAGTGACGGAAAGATTTGGGTGACGACTGCAGATAGAGCCATCAGTTTCAACTACAATTCTTTAGGCATAGACAATGTGCACTACCACAAACTCCCAACCGAGGGCAACGCGACTCTACAGTTCAATGACAACAGCTTCGTAGAATTACCCTCCGACTCGCTGATGGCCTTTGGAACTTCCCACGGGATAGTGCTTTTGGATGAGCGGGAAAGCCCCTCTACAAACGAACAGGCCTCCCTTGCAATCACCTCCTTCGACACGGACAAAAAGAGCTGGCCCTACATCTCCAATATAAGTCTCCCCAGGAACGAGAACAGTTTCACTGTAAGTTTCTCCTTACTGAACTATGGGAATACCTACGGCAATGTCTACAAATACCGGCTGCACCGCAAGGGCTCACACCAAAACGAGACTTGGAGCATAATCGGCGGGGACGACAACACGGCTGTATTCAGGAATGTTAAAAGCGGGCACTACAGTTTTGAACTCTATGGGGCAAGCAACGGAACCTCCCTCGACGGCAATTACTGCAGTTTTGATATAAATGTCAGAGGCAACCCCTGGACTTCGTGGTGGGCAATCAGCCTGTATGTCCTCTTCGTTACAGCCTTGATTGCAGTAATTACGCATGAGGCCCGTTCACGCCTTGCCCTCAAGCAAAAAGCCGAATACGAGCAGTTCAGCGCCCAGAAAGCCGAGGAAGTCAACCAGGCAAAACTGCGTTTCTTCACCGATGTCTCGCACGAATTTCTCACGCCCCTGAGCATCATACTGGCTTCCGCCGAGAGCCTGAAGCCACGAAGCGAGGAGGACAGGAAAATTCTCGATGTCATGTCCTCGAACGCCATCAGGCTTACCCGTCTGGTTCAGCAGGTATTGGACTTTCGCAAGGCGGAGAACAACAGTCTCAGTCTGCGGGTATCGAAGGGGGATGCAGCCGATTTTGTGGGGAGGTGTGTGGAAGCATTCCAACCCCTGGTGCGTAAGCGGGGTCTTACCATTTCCTACGAAACTGCTCCGCGGAGCATCGAGGCCTGGTTTGATCCTGACAAATTGGACAAAATCATGTATAACCTCATTTCCAATGCGGTCAAATACACGCCTGAAGGCGGTGAGATAAAGGTCCATGTGGAGGAAAAGGGAAGTACCCTGCTGATACAGGTGTCCAACGGCGGTCCTCTTATGAGCGAGAAGACCCGTTCCAAACTTTTCCGCCGATTCTACGAAGGAGACTTTCGCAAATACTCCACTCTTGGCAACGGCATAGGCCTGTCTTTGGTCAAATCCCTTGTAGATGCCCACAAAGGCAGTATCAGCGTAGAAAGCACCCCTGAGACGGGCAACCTCTTCAGCGTCCGCCTGCCCCTGCACAGGGAAAGTTACTCTTCCGATGAAATTGACAGTGAGACCATTCCTGAAACGCCACTCGCTTTCTCCATGGGAGAGAGCATTATCAAAGACGAGCACCATACAGTCCTCCTTGCGGATGACAATGCGGATGTGCTTTCGAGCTTTGGAGCAATCCTTTCGAAGAGCTTTAATGTCCGGTCCTGCACGAATGCACAGAAAGCCATGGAGATACTTCGAAGCGGTGGGGCTGACATTGTGGTGGCAGACATCATGATGCCGGAGGTCAACGGCTTCGAACTCTGCAAGATGATTAAGGGCAGCGTTGAGACCAGTCACATACCCGTAATCCTGCTCACCGGCAGGCAGGATGAACAGTCGAGCATAGAGGGCTATTCCTGCGGAGCAGACGGCTTCCTCACCAAACCCTGCAATTTCTCCGTCCTTACAGCCATGATACGCAACCTGCTTCGAAAGCAGGAGAGCAAGAGTGCGGACTTTCGCAGACAGCTCGTTTTCGAAGTCAAGGATATCGACTATACTTCGATGGACAAGAAATTCCTCCAGCAGGCCATCGATGTGGTAAACGCACACATTGCAGACTCCGAGTTCGAGCAAAACGACTTCGTGGACGCGATGAATGTATCGCGGACGGTACTAACCGAAAAACTCAAATCCCTCACCGGCTTCACTCCCATGGCCTTCATAGTCAACGCCCGACTGACCCTCGCCTACAAGCTGCTCATGGAGGAAGAGGACAAAATCAGGGTTTCGGATCTTGCCTACACAGTAGGATTCAATGATGCCAAGTACTTCAGCAAGAAGTTCAAAGCCAAATTCGGAAAATCTCCCAAGGAGATTATTGACGAGAAAAACAACAGATGATGAAGATACATTATTTTACTGCCAGCCTCCTGCTTTTGCCGGGGCTTGTCTCCTGTAATCCGGTCAAGTACACACTCACGCCCAAAGAAGGCTACACCCTGGTAAGTCAGCGGGATGGGGCGACCCTTGGATATTCTTCGGCCCAGCTTATAGAAAAGGACGGCTACCTCTTCAAGGATCTCGACAGGGATGGGGAATTGGACCCATACGAAGATTGGAGGCTAAATATGAGAGAACGCGCAGAAGACCTTGCGGGGAAACTCTCTATTGAAGAAATAGCAGGACTTATGCTCTATAGCGAGCATCAGGCAGTCCCTACCGATGACTACGGATATTGGGGTTCGACCTACAACGGGACTAATCTTGCTGCAAGCGGACTCCCCCACTCGGCTCTAAGCGACAAGCAGAAAGCCTTTCTCAAGGACGATATGCTTCGCGCCGTCCTCCTCGTAAGAGCAGAATCCCCGCGCATCGCTGCCGAATGGAACAACAACCTCCAGTCTTATGTGGAGGGGCTCGGGCACGGGATTCCGGTCAATATCTCCTCCGACCCGCGCAACGAAGCCGATGCCTTTGCCGAGTTCAATGCCGGATCTGGTGGAAAAATCTCCTATTGGCCTGCCCAGATTGGACTGGCAGCAAGCTTTGACCCCTCTCTTGTACGGCGTTTTGGAGAAGTAGCTTCACAGGAATATAGGGCTCTTGGTATCGCCACGGCCCTTTCGCCCCAAGCCGACTTGGGCACGGAACCAAGGTGGTTCCGTTTCTATGGCACCTTTGGAGAGGATCCAAGCCTTGTCAGGGACATGACTAGAGCCTATATCGATGGCTTTCAGACTTCTACTGGGAAAGCCGAACTGGAGGACGGCTGGGGCTACGAGAGCGTGAACACCATGGTCAAACACTGGCCGGGAGGGGGTAGCGGTGAGGGTGGCAGGGATGCCCACTACGGCTTTGGCAAGTATTCAGTCTTCCCGGGAAACGCACTGGAGCAGCAGGAAGAGCCTTTCATCAACGGCGCATTCCGTCTCGACGGCAAGACGCATTGCGCCTCAGCCGTAATGCCCTACTATACCATTTCCTATGGAGTGGATCCGAGCGGGAAGAATGTCGGGAACAGCTATTCCCACTATATCATTTCGGATCTGCTTCGCGACAAATACGGCTACGATGGGGTCGTCTGTACCGACTGGGGCATTACCCACGATGAAGGCGGGGTCGAAGAGGCTGCGGGAAAACCCTGGGGAGTAGAGAATCTGACAGAAGCGCAGAGGCACTATACCATCATCAGGGCAGGAGTAGACCAGTTTGGAGGAAACAACGCCTCCGCCCCTGTGCTTGCCGCCTACAGGATGTGGGTGGAAGAGTTCGGGGAAAAAAGCGCCAGGGCCCGTTTTGAAAAGTCCGCCGTGAGACTCTTAATGAATATGTTCCGAACCGGACTTTTCGACAATCCCTACATTGACCCTTCACAGACAGAACAGACGGTCGGCTGTCCTGAGTTTATGCAGGAAGGCTACGATGCCCAGCTCCGCAGCATCGTGATGCTCAAAAACCACAATGGAGTTATCCCTCAGAAAGCGGGGCGCAAAGTGTGGTTTCCCCAGAGATATGTGGGAGTGTCCTCAGGCTTCCTGGGGGGAGGCAATAAGGATGGGTATTACGAATACCCCCTCGATACGGCCCTCGTTTCCAAATACTATACCCTCGCCGATTCGCCCGAAGAAGCAGATTTTGCCTTCGTGCTGATTAGCGAGCCGGGCGGAGGCTATGGTTACGATGTGGCTGACCGCCGCAAAGGCGGCAACGGCTATCTCCCGATTAGCCTTCAATATGGTCCTTACACCGCTTCTGAAGCGAGGTCGGAAAGCATTGCAGGAGGGGATCCCCATGAGTCATTCACCAATAGGTCTTACAAGGGAAAGACCGTCACATCAAGCAATTACACTGATGCCCTGCTGGTGCAGCAAACCCGGAAGGCCATGGGGGACAAGCCAGTAATTGTGGGAGTGACGGCCCTGCGTCCCTTCGTCCCTGCCGAAATCGAGCCCTATGCCGATGGCTTCCTGCTAGGGCTGACGGTCCAGAGGCAGGCGGTCTTCGATATCCTGAGAGGTGCAGTCGAGCCATCCGGCCTGCTACCAATGCAGATGCCCGCTGATATGGAGACAGTTGAGCATCAGGCTGAAGACAAGCCCCACGACATGCTTTGCTACACCGATACCGATGGGAATTACTGGGATTTTGCCTATGGGCTCAATTACTCGGGGCGTATTGAGGACCGCCGTACCCGCAAATATGCCTACCCCGATGGGAAAGCCGCCTATGCGAGGTTTTCAGAGGTTTCTCTGTCTGACATTAAGGCGCAAGGCTGGATAGCAGAGTTCCTTGAAAGACAGCGCAGTGGCATGACTGGGCACCCCGAAGCGCTCTCCTACCCTTACGATTCGGAGCTCTGGTATGGGGCGAATATCACTCGCAACACCACTTCCTACGGGAGTGACTGGTGGCGCTACGAACAGACGGCCTATTATACCGACGGACTAGTCCGACTCGCCTATATGCTTAATGATAAGAATCTTACAGAAAAAGCAGAGAAAGGTATCATCTATACCCTTTCTGGAGCAGACTCTACGGGACGGCTCCCCCATACCCGATTTGACTTTGCTTCGCTTTGGCCGCTGGCAGTGTATTTCAGGGCTCTCAAAGCCTATGCAAGCGAGCACGGAGTTGAGCAGGAGGTGGCTCAGATACTTCAAAGGCATTATCTGAGTTGCAGGCCGGAAGAATTCGCCGTCTGGAGAAATGTGGTCAGCATAGAAGGGCTGCTGTGGGCTTATTCCTACACACACGATGAGCGCCTGCTGTCCCTTGCAGAGACTGCCTGGAATGAGGGACAATTCGGAGATCTTACCCCTGATGCCTGCAGTGCCGCTGTCATCCCCTTTATGCACGGAGTTACTTTCTGTGAAGAGTTGAAGCTCCCCATGCTGCTCTACGCCTATACGGGGAAGCAAAAGTACCTCGACCTTGCCCTCAAGGCCGAGCACAACATGGAGCGGGATCACATGCTTCCGGATGGGGTAAATGCCAGTGCAGAAGCTCTCGTTGGCAATTCCAATATTATCAACAGCCATGAGACCTGCGATATTGCCGACCTTACCTGGACTCTGGGCTACTTCCTGGAGACAACGGGGGATGGCAAATGGGCTGACATGATTGAAAGGGCCATCTTCAACGCCGCACCAGGGGCAGTCACCAAGGATTTCAAAGCCCTTCAGTATTTCTCTTCTGTCAACCAGACAATCGCCACTTCCACATCCAACCACAACGACTTCTTCCATGGCAGTACCTGGATGGCGTACCGACCTACACATCAGACCGAATGCTGTGCAGGCAATGTGCATCGCATTATGCCGAACTATGTATCAAGAATGTGGCTGAAAGGCGAGGGTGGAAAGGTCGTTGCAGCTCTTTACGGACCAAGCAGCTATTCCTTTGATGCAGATGGCACAGCCGTGACGGTCAGGGAGAAAACAGAGTATCCCTTCTCCGATGAGATCTGCTTTGAATTCTCGCTTAAGGGAAGTGCCTCTTTCCCCCTGGTGTTCCGTGTGCCCTCCTGGTGCGGGAACCCCAGCGTGCTTCTCAATGGCAAGCCACTCTCTCTTGAGCTCACCCCAGGGCAGTTCGCAAGCCTGGACAGGACATGGAAGAATTCGGATAAGCTTACTTTGCTGCTTCCATCTATGCCTCGGCTTCGGGAGGTCCGCACCGGTGAATCCTATGCTGACAATTGGGGCTTCGATGGAATCAATTATGTCAGGAAGGGCACTGTGAGTCACGGTAGCCATGGTGCTTACGTTGAGCGGGGGGCCTTGCTCTACGCATTCCCCGTGCCTCAAAAGGCCGAGGCTGATACCGTGCAGTACGCCAATATGAACGGCAAGGTTCCAGGGAATCCCGAGTTTAAGTGCTGGAATATTACTCCATCCGGGGACTGGAATTACGCCCTAGACTGTTCGGAAAGGGATATAGCCGTTTCGGGAGACAGGCTGAAGGGCTATCCGTTCACTCTTGGCAATTCCTCGCTATCCGTTCGTGTACCGGTCAGGCGAATAGAATGGGACTTGCAGGAAGGACGATTCACTCCCCCGCTGCCCGACCCTGACAGCATTAAGCTGTTCCCGACTGCTCCCGAGTACATCACCCTCATCCCCTACGGAGCTACTGAACTTAGAGTGAGTGTATTCCCGCAAATAGGAGAATAAGCACAATCGCCTGTCAGAGTCAGCTTCTATCGGCACATTCTGTCTCCGGCCAATAGGTTGAGCCGATTTTTTTATGTATATTTGTGTGATTTCGTGGAGGCCCCCCAACGGGGGTGCACGCGAGACTTATTAAAGAATAACACAATGCCAGACAAAACTAAGAAATTCATTACCTGTGACGGTAATCAGGCTGCCAGCAATATCGCTTACCTGTTCAGCGAGCACGCGGCCATCTACCCTATCACGCCATCGTCCACGATGGCAGAGAATGTTGACGAATGGGCGGCCCACGGAAAGAAGAATTTCTGGGGCGAGACAGTGAAAGTCACCGAGATGCAAAGTGAAGCAGGTGCTGCCGGTGCAGTTCACGGCTCACTTCAGGCCGGTGCTCTGACCACCACTTTCACGGCTTCTCAGGGCCTGTTGCTTATGATTCCCAACATGTACAAGATTGCTGGCGAACTGCTTCCCGCCGTCTTCCATGTGTCAGCCCGAGCACTTGCCTCTCACGCCCTCTCTATCTTCGGAGACCACCAGGATGTCATGGCCTGCCGCCAGACCGGATTTGCGATGCTCGCTTCGGGCTCCGTACAGGAAGCCCAGGATATGGCAGCAGTTGCCCACCTGAGCGCAATCAAGAGCAGCGTACCCTTCCTGCACTTCTTCGATGGCTTCCGCACTTCCCACGAAATTCAGAAGATTGAACTCCTTGATGAGGAAGCTCTAAAGGGACTTATCAGCGAAAAATCCCTCGCGGCATTCCGCGCACGGGCTCTCAATCCCAATGCCCCCGTAACGAGAGGCACAGCCCAGAATGGAGATGTCTATTTCCAGGCCGTAGAGTCGCGCAATCAGGTCTACGAGGCAGTACCGGACATCGTGGCCCGCTATATGGGAGAAATTGGAGAGATTAGCGGACGCAAATATCGTCCCTTCGATTACTATGGAGCCAAGGATGCGGAGAATGTCATCATCGCAATGGGCTCCGTTACGGAGACAATCCGCGAGACGGTAGACTATCTGCGGGAGCACGGGCGTAAATACGGAGTTGTCAGCGTACACCTCTACCGTCCTTTCAGTGCAAAATATCTGCTCAAGGTACTGCCCAAGACCGTCAGGAGGATTGCAGTGCTCGACCGCACCAAGGAGCCCGGAGCCCTTGGCGAGCCCCTCTATCTCGACGTCAAGACAGTATTCCAGGGTGTCCCCAATGCCCCGCTGATTGTCGGTGGCAGATACGGTCTCTCCAGCAAGGACACCACTCCTTCACAGATTATCGCCGTCTTTGACAACCTCGAGCTTAAAGAACCCAAGAACGGATTCACTATCGGCATCACCGACGATGTGACCTTCAGGAGTCTCCCCGTTAGGACCGAAATCAGCATCGTCAAGCCCGGTACCACCGAGTGCAAATTCTTCGGGCTCGGTTCGGACGGCACCGTGGGGGCCAACAAGAACAGTATCAAGATTATCGGCACTCATACCGACATGTATTGCCAGGCCTACTTCGACTACGACTCCAAGAAGTCCGGCGGATACACCTGCTCGCACCTGCGTTTCGGCAAGAAGCCTATTCACGCCCCTTATCTGGTCAATACCCCCGATTTCGTGGCCTGTCATGTGCCCTCGTATCTTGAGAAATACGATGTCCTCAAGGGCATTAAAGACGGAGGCTCACTCCTGCTCAATTCCCTTTGGGACGAACAGGAGACGCGCGACAGACTTCCCGATTTCGTCAAGGGGACAATCGCCCGCAAACATGTCAGGCTCTACATCATCAATGCTACCAGGATTGCCGCTGAAATCGGCCTTGGAGGGCGCACGAATACCATTCTCCAGTCTGCCTTCTTCCGCATCAGCGGGATTATCCCGGTTGAAGATGCGGTGAAATACATGAAGGATGCAGCCCTGAAGAGTTACGGCAAGAAAGGTGAGAATGTAGTCAATATGAACTACGCGGCCATAGACCGCGGCGGCGAATACAAACAGGTAGAAATCCCCGAAGAATGGGCAAGCCTCACCGCCAGATTCGCTCCTCACAATGCGGGCAGGCTGGCCCCGCCTTTTGTCAAGGACATCGCTGACATCGTCAATGCCCAGGCCGGAGACACCCTCCCCGTGAGCGCTTTCCTGCCGTACAAGGACGGCACAATGCCTGCCGGCACAGCGGCATACGAGAAACGGGGCGTAGCAGTTCAGGTTCCGGTCTGGAACGGAGAGACCTGTATCCAGTGCAACACCTGCGCCTTTGTCTGTCCTCACGCTGCAATTCGTCCCTTCCTGCTTACTGACGAAGAGGCTGCTGCAGCTCCTGCTTCTGTCAAGGCGGTTCAGGGCAAAGCCAATCTCAAGCAGTACAAGTTCGTCATATCAGTATCCGTGGATGACTGCACCGGCTGCGGCAACTGCGTGGACGTATGCCCTTCCAAGCCCAATAAATCTCTTGAAATGGCTCTCTTTGAAGACCATAAGGAGGAACAGGCCGGCTTTGATTACCTCAATTCCAAGGTCGGATACAAGACTCCTATGGATCCCAAGAGCAATGTCAAGGCAGCCCAGTTTGCCCAGCCGCTGTTTGAATTCAGCGGTGCTTGCGCAGGCTGCGGAGAGACCCCTTACATTAAGAATCTGACCCAGCTCTTCGGAGACAGGATGATGATAGCCAATGCGACCGGTTGCTCCTCCATCTATGGAGCGTCTTTCCCCGCATCCCCTTACTGCACCAATGCACAGGGGCACGGGCCGGCCTGGCAGAATTCCCTCTTCGAGGACTTCTGCGAGTTCGGCTATGGCATGCACCTCGGCTCCGACCGAATCAGGGAGACCCTTGCTTCCAAGCTCGAAGAACTCGCCTCACAGACCGACAGCGAAGAAGTCAAAGCCCTCTGTGGCAAGTGGCTTGAGAACCGCAAGGATTACCCTGCAACCCGTGAGGTCTGCGATACCCTCGTGCCTCTTCTGAAAGACGACAAGAGTGAAGCGGCTCAGAAGGTGGTCGAGCTCAAGAACTGGATTCCTGCCCGCAGCCAGTGGATAATCGGCGGAGACGGAGCCAGCTACGATATCGGCTATGGCGGACTGGACCATGTGATTGCCAGCGGTGAGAATGTCAACATCCTCGTACTCGACACCGAAGTTTACTCCAATACCGGCGGTCAGTCTTCCAAGGCTACCCCCGCGGGAGCGATTGCCAAGTTTGCCGCCAGCGGTAAGAAGATTCGCAAGAAAGACCTCGGAATGATGGCAATGAGCTACGGCTATGTCTATGTGGCACAGGTCGCCATGGGGGCCAACCCTGCCCAGTATCTCAAGGTTATCCGCGAAGCCGAAGCCTACGACGGGCCTTCCGTTGTCATCGCCTACGCGCCTTGCATCAACCACGGACTCAAGGCCGGAATGGGACTCAGCCAGAGGGAGGAAAAGCTTGCGGTAGAGTGCGGCTACTGGCACCTCTACCACTTCAATCCAGAGCTTGGTGAGCAGGGCAAGAATCCATTCTCGCTCGATAGCCGTGAACCCGACTGGAGCAAGTTCCAAGACTTCCTCAAAGGAGAAGTCAGATTCTCATCTCTTGTCAAACTCTTCCCTGACCGTGCAGCAGAACTCCTGCAAAAGACCGAAGAGTATGCAAAGATCCGTTACGACTCTTACAAGAGACTCTCCCTCGACCCCGTTGAAGTTTAACTCCGGCGGAAGTATCCAACCGAGGCTCAAGGCTCTTCGAACAGTCTGTACTTTCTGATTATCGCGGCGATTTCGGGATCGAGATTGCCGCGATATTTATATGCCGGCTCCTTTTCTACGGCCTCTACGAGAGCCTTAACCGCATCCGCTTCCCGTCCCCTGCGACTGTAAGAAAGGGCCAGGGAATAAAGTACATTTGCCTCTGGAGGCAAAGTCTCGAGTATCTGTGCTGCCGTGGCATTGCAGTCAAGAGAAAGCAAGGCAAGGGCTGTATTGTAATCCCTGTATTCGGAAAGGATTGCAAGTGCCGCTTCATATCGTCGCTCCTTCAGCAGGCTTACACCCCTCATATACGCAGTGTCGGGAATATCGGTAACGATGGTATCCTTCAACTGGGCTTTACGATGGAGGTAATAAGTGAAACTCACATGTCGGAGCTGCGGATAAAGGCTGTCTCTCAACTCCGGATAAAACTTTTCATGTCTCAACTTCCCTTCTCTGATATCAGGATCGCGATACCTTCCTGTGTAGAAATACCTCTTCTTCTGGCGTTCAGTCAGAAAATCAGCATCCCGCACCAGCGAATCCAGCATCTCCCAGTTCTCAGCTATACCCTTCACCCTGGCCCCTTCCAGCCCAAAGTACTCTCGCGCTGCCGCAGAGCGTTTCGAAGACAGGGCCGAATTGAGAGCACAGCGCCCCTCGGGAGAGCAGGAGGCGCTGACAACGAGAGAATCCAAGGCCAGTTCGTCATTCCCTGCAATCTCCTGCATCTTCCCCTGAAGAACGGCAATCTCCTCCCCATTGCGTCCCAAAGTAGAGTCTATCCTGCTGCTTCCAAGCGCGAAATCGAGTTTCCCCGTGATATTGTCTTTGACATTGCGGAAGACAACGACCTTCTTGAAATGCATGGAGCTATCCACCATGCTGCTGAGTGAACTCACATAGAAACTCACCTCCTCACTTTGAGGCAGGGTACAAATAAGTCTGTCCCTGTCATACAGGGCTCCGTCCAGACTCACATCGATACGCCGCAAGCCGGCGCGTGTGGGCAGACTGAAATTGTAGATGTACAAAAACGCCTGCTCCCCCGCACAGACCGAATCTATACGGGCAAAGTCGGGGTCAATCGGGGCTTTGATGTATTTTCGACGCACCTCATCTTTCCGCAAAACCCTTTTCCGATTGCGCCTTTTAAGCAGGTGCCTCGAGTAATGCTCCTGCACTTCGCTTTCCGAAAGGCTGCTGCCCCGCGAAAGAAAAAGATTGGCCTGCGCCTGATCTACAAAACGGGTACTGTCCCTGGACAGGCTTCCAAGATACTTGGCATACTTCTCATAACCGCGAATTTGAGCCTTCCGAAAATCTTCGCCGGTAATGAAGACAGGGTCAAGCCTGAGGGTGTCACCAAGCACAACGGCAAAGGGGTCGAGCCGAAGTTGCCAGGAAGGATCCTGAAGGGTATCGCTCACCACAATCAGGAACTCCATATCTATTACCCCCATGCGTTCCGCCACATTTCGAAAACGGGCTACGAGCACCGCTGCATTGAGGGTCTCATTTGCCACCATCTCCCCCGTCTGCTCATCGAGGATTGCATCCATCACATAACGTTCCCTCCCCTGCTCATCAGTAAAACTCGAGGAGGGCCTGGCACTTTCGAGTACAAGTCGCCTGTCCTTATCGGATGGAAGGCTTAATTGGGGAGAAAGCCCCCGCTCCTTCACAAGCTCAATCTTGCTGGGAGCTGAACAGCCGAGGCAAAGCATCGTCCCCGCCACAGACATTAATACGGAAATAAAACGAAGTCTCATAGTTTACAGTCTTTGTTATTACGGTTCTTTGAGTTTAAGGTGAAGTTCCCCCGCTACAGACCAAAACTGCAAGTGCCGCCCAGGGGAAAGTTCAATTTCAGCTGGAACGGCTCCCCCGTTCAGGGCTTTCACCGCAGCATCATACAGATGTGTAATCTCCTCTGCATAAGGCTTAAATCTCTCCCCTTCCAAGGTCAGCGCAACAGGTCCTGTGCGAAGGAAAAGCTTGCATTCGCATTGCTTTTCCAACTCGGCAACACTCTGACTGATTGCAGACTGACTTATACCAAGCTCCTTCGCTGCAGCCGAGAAACTGCCGAATCTTGCCACCGCCAAAAAAGCCTTCAATTTGGAGTCAACTTCCAACATGTTTTTCAAATCACTTTCGGCAAAGATAGACAGAATCGGGAGTTATGAATAGAGAAAAGATATTTTTTTCAGAAAAAAACATCTTTTTTGTGAGACAAAAACGCCCGGGAAGTACTTCCCTGCCTCCCGAGCGCAGAATCAATGTCTGACAGCAAATAAATTACTCTTCAGAGAAATCCTCTTTGCCGACTCCACAAATTGGACATTTCCAATCATCAGGGAGATTTTCAAAAGGCGTTCCGGGGGCAATTCCGTTATCGGGATTCCCTACTTCAGGGTCGTATTCATACCCACAAACATTGCAAATGTACTTACTCATTTTCTGTTTCGCATTAAAAGTGTTCAAATATACAAAAAAACCGGCCACCAAAGGCAGCCGGCAAAAATATTTCAAAATTAAATTTTACTCTTCAGCGGAGACAACCACCCTGACATCGGCAGTGACACCCTTGTAGAATTTGACCTTGGCTTCGTATTCACCTACAGTCTTAATTTCAGGCAGAGTAACATTGCGTTTCTCAACCTCAACTCCGGCCTTGGCGAGCTCATCCGCAACCTGTGCAGCGGTAATTCCACCATAGAGCTTGCCACCTTCTCCAACCTTGGCCTTAATCTCAACGGCGACCTTGGCGGCCTTGGCAGCAAGAGCCTGGGCGTCAGCGACGAGTCTGGCTTCCTTGTGAGCTCTTTGTCTCACGGTCTCCTCTACCTGCTTAATGGCAGAAGGGGTACCTGCAACGGCATATCCCTGAGGAATCAAATAGTTGAGAGCATAACCAGCCTTAACTTCCACGACATCGAGGGCCTCACCGAGACCAGCGACTTCTTTCTTAAGAATTATCTTCATAGCACTCTCAATTATTTAAGCAAATCGGTAACATAAGGGAGAAGGGCAAGGGAACGGGCACGCTTAACGGCCTGTGCGACTTTCCTCTGGAACTTGAGCGAAGTACCGGTAATGCGGCGAGGAAGAATCTTCCCCTGCTCGTTGAGGAACTTCTTGAGGAACTCTGGGTCCTTGTAATCGACATATTTGATACCGGCCTTTTTGAAGCGGCAGTATTTCTTCTTGCGAACCTCTACGGTAGGAGGATTCAGATAACGGATAGCGTTATTGTCAATGTTGTTGTTTGTAGCCATGATTTAGTCCTCCTTGTTCTCTTCAATATCGACATCAATGTCATCATCAGCGTCTTCCGCCTTGCTCTCCTGGGCTTCTTCCTGCTTTGGAGCAGCAGCCTTGGCCGCACGGACCTCTCTACGATGCTCTGCATAGGCAATGGCATCCTTGTCGAGGGCAACGGTCAGGAAGCGGATAATCCGTTCGTCACGGTGGTACTGAGTTTCAAGAGTGGCGACAAACTCTGGTGTCGCGCGAAACTCGATAAGGTGGTAGAATCCAGTGGTTTTGTGCTGGATAGGATAGGCGAGCTGCCTCAGGCCCCAATCTTCGTCGTACACTACCTCACCTCCATTCTCCCTGATGAGGTCAATGTACTTGGCAACCGCTTCCTTCATCTGGGCATCAGACAAAACGGGAGTTGCAATGAAAACGGTTTCGTACTGTTTGATCATTTGTAAATAAAAAAGTTAAACATTACCCTTCTTCCCGAAGGGGACGCAAAGATAGGCAAAAAAAACTATTCTGCAAAATGTTTTTGATAATGGCCTTTCAACTGTAAAACAGCCGCAGAGCCCTCCATACAGAAAGTCCTGCGGCTTTCCGAGAATCCAAAGGCCTAAAACAAGCGCTTGTCAAGGGGAGTAAGACCATCATCAAGCAAGGGAGACAGTTTGAAAGTCCGCTCCTTGCCACTGTCAAAGAGAGCCTTCAGGGAAGGGTCACTCACCCTCCCGATGAAGTTTTCTGCGTCAGCAGTCTTCCCTTCGCGATAAGCAATTACAGCGGAAAGCAGGTTTTCCATGTCTTCGTTTAACAAATTGTCATAGGGTCTTCCGACTCCAAGCCTTTCGGGCCACTGCCGCGACTGCTCCACATATTCTGAAGCCTTTGCGTATTTTCCTTTGTCAATGCAATCTGCCGCAAGATGGAGTTTGACATTCCTCCACATGCGATGAATGCTGCCCTGTCCTTCAAAGGGAAGTATCTCTATATAGGAGACAAGTTTGTCCGCCTGTTTCCAATCCCTCTGAGCAATCATTACTCTCAAAAGGCTTTCCCCGATATGGAAATTATCCTTATGGTGCCTGTAATACGGCTCCAAGACAGCACGAGCTTCCCCGTATTTGCCGTCAGCATAAAAATCAAGAGCAAGCATCTGGCGGTAGCGCCATTGATCAGGATCCAAAGCAATCGCCTTGTTCAAGTCCTGAGAATTTCCATTCAAATTGTAACGCAGTGCATACCACGGAGCATAATCCGGATTCTTTTGCAACAGAATATCCCCTGCTCCCTTCCTGTCATCCATCCACGCCTTAAGGCAGGCTAGCAGGTAATCAGCTTTCCAGCCACCGGCTCTGTCAGAAGCCCACTGCAGAGGGGCAAACGATTCGGGTCGAAAAGGGAATACAAGGTCCGCCGAGGCCTTGTCCATCTCCCCCACCAGACTCTCATCTCCACAAAGCCAGCCCCTCCATGCGAGCAAAAGGGCGTTCTGTACAGGACAGGCTCGAAGAAGCCTTGCAGCCTTATCCTTAAGCCCTAATTCAGAGTAAAATACCGCATTCTCGAGGTAGACTTGCCAGGAGAGTTCCTCCCTGATGCTTTCCGAAAGCTCTTCCGGCGGAATTTCCCCTGCAAGCATTCTTTCGATTTGAGGGAAAGGGCAAAGAGGGTCGCGCCGCTCTATTCCGTCCAGAAGCGCAACATCGGGATTCACCTGATATAAAAGCTTGTACGCTGTGATATTATCCGCATTTCCCTGCAAACTTCCGGCAGCATATTCCGCCGCAAGAGTTTTCTTCCCTTCGGCAAAATACAGCATGGCAAGTTGGGTACAGGCAGCAGAACGAAGGGGACCTGTTATAGCGCAGATTTCGAAACGGTCGAGGGCATCGTATTTGAGGTTCAGCTTCTTGCAGGCTAGACCCCCGATGTAATTGGCGCTCGGATCATAGGCATCAATAGCGAGTACCTTGTCGGAATATTCCTTTGCGGCAGCATAACGCATATTGCGATAGCAAAGCATCGCCTTAAGATTCAAAGCTTTGACTAACGCGGGATTATGCACAAGCGAAGAGTCAGCCTTCTGTTCTGCTTCCTTGTAGTAACGCATTCCATAGAGGTACTCGCCCCAGATTGCGAGCCCCTCGGCAGAGTTCAGGTCAAAGTCGGGGTTTGTCTCATGAGGACGCGTCAGAGTCTGTGAATCGGAGTTCCATATCTCCTCTCCATCCACACTTATCTTATGCGGGTTCCCGACCAGGGGAATATTAAATGCCTGTGCCACCTCCAAATGGCAGGGGGCCTTGTACAAAATCCCTCCTTCCTTATCCGTAACAAGGAGTTCTCCTTCTGCCTTCCTGAGCGGATAAATACCTATCTTGTCATCAGAAACACTTACCACAGCAGTTGAGCCTGCCTCATCAACCCCATCGATACCCGAGAATGGCAGCCACCATTCGTTCCATGTATCTGTCCCATAGGGAGAAAAGAGCGTCTGCTTGAAGGGGCTTTGGATGCTTTCGAGAAGATTCTGGTTAAAGAGCCTGCCACTCTGAAGCTCCACGTACTGGGGTCTCCGGTCGGTAAGCAGCCCAATCCATATCTCGCCTTGCCCGGATTGCGCCCAGCTGAAATACTTCCTCCCTAATTTCTCATCCCTGAGGGCATAGTGCAGTACCCCATTGCCGGTATCCTTCCACATCGCCCCGAAAAAGCCTTTGTGAGACCCCGCCGGATGGAAGGATTTGTCAACTCCGAAGTTCTGCTGTGCATAAAGCGAGAGATTACGGCCCTGCTCATCAATCGGGTATGGAGTCGTAAGTCCATCGTGCCCTATCGAGTAAGCAGCTGGATAGATAAGTTCGAGATCATCAGAAGCCTCTATTCCGGAATTTGTCCATGTATAATAGGGCTGGAATTCCCCGGAATGATTGTGCCAGAAAGAACGGGTCCTCACCCGTGCCTCATCCTTGGGGAGGTTTATTTCCACAGTCCATGTACTTCGGGTAAGCAAGTCCAGCACCCCGATATAGCAGCTCACACTGCCATCCACCTTTGTAACGGTTTTCCATTCTACAGGAGTGGCGCAGGAAGGGCCATGCCCGATGACTCCGTAATTAAACTCAATGCCCCCGCTGGTCCATGGGCCGCGCAGAGAAATATCCCTGAATTTCACCGCGTCATTGTCATAAAACAGCTCCTTGCCACTGACCTTGTCGTAGACTGACCAGATTTTTCCTCCTATCTCGGGCATAATACGCAGCTTCAGCCACTCGTTCTCGAGGATAATTTCCTTCCACTGCCTTTCGGAGGAGGTTTTATCGAAATGTGAAAACTTGAAATAGGGATAAATATTCCCATTCACGGCTGGAATCGGATCAGGATCCGAAAAGCCGTAAGTTGGATAAAGGGTATCCCTGACCGAAATGGTCTGTGCTAAAAGAGGGCTTGCAAGGGCAAGAGTCAGCAGTGTAGCAATGATTCGATTCATCGTGATTTAATTATCGAGGGGAAAAGCATATTTGGCTTATGAAAATCCGGTGCGGGATCATCGCTCGCAATGGCGGAATACCAGTTCACACTGAGGTCGGGATGGTAGTCCGCTCTGAAGACCCCCAGCCAAAACTTTTTCGCGGGAGTGATTCCCATTTTGCCTAGTTCCGAGAGACTGACTTGCCCCCGTACGACATAGCCCCCTTCAACAGAGTGCCCGCATGCAAGGAGGCTTTCAAAGTTCCAGTCGTAGTCCATTTTCTGGGGATAATGTGCCGCATAATCGAGAACCCGCCCCAAAGGATCTATCTCCGCGCACCAGTAGGAAGCCATATCAGGAGTGGGGCTAAAGAAAATCTCTACCCTGTCCTCGTGTTCCACAGTGGCCTCCGAATCAAACTGAGGGTTAAGCGTCAGAGTTGAATCCCTTACTTCAAAAAAGAAGACAAACTGTTCCCCATCGCTTGCACAACGGAACTTCGTATCATCCGACAGCCCATCCCAAGGTGCATAGAGGCCATCAATATGAGCCGCCTCGGGGATTTTGAATGTCTTGCAGCCGGACAGAGCTGTCAATACTATAAGGATAATGCTAATTCTGTTCATAATCTTTCAGCCCTTGGGCATATTCTTCGATAAAATACGGAAATCCGAACTTCTGCACATATGAGGGGCCCACATAGGCTGCATAGCACATTATGTTGTGAATGCCATGTTCCGCGTATGTCTTCAAATCCGACAGGAACACAGCCTTGTCCCAAGGTACCTCCACAAGCTTATCAGTATTCCATTCGCTGAATAAGGAATCATCCATCCAATATTCAAGAACCTGCGCGGTCTCGGCAGGGAAAACCCCGAGGTTGGCCTTCAGTTGCCTCAAGTATTCGGCATGAGTGGTTTTTCCATCCCGTCCCACCACCCAGGTGTTGGCAAGGGGCTCATCCCAGCGCCTGAAGAAAGGGGCAAATTCGAGGAAAATGCCCTCATCCGGCTCAACGCTTTTCGGAGGTTCGAGGGTATTGTAATAGCACAGGTGAGCGAGTTTGGCATCGGGATCAATGGTCTTCAGAGCCCTGATGACGGTATTCTCAAAAATCAGTGCCTGGTCTGAAGCGTTCAGGCCGGCACACTTGTCGCAGTGGCACACATCCCCTCCATCGTCCAGCCAGAAATAGTACTTGTGATTAGTCGGATGATATCGCTTTGCAATGCTGATGGCGTTGCGCCAGACTTCCGAAAGCGCCCCCTCGGACGAAGGGCAGCCGTTGGCATCGGAAACCCTGACTCCGTTGCTATCCATCCGGAAGTACTCGGGATAAGCCTCAAAGAGGGATCGCGGCAGAAGGAAGGACATCATATGCTCCTCGTACTCGATGCCGATACCCTTGGCCTTGCATTTCTCGGTAAAATCGCTCCATGTTTTTGTACCAAGTGGAGCATTGTAGATACTGAAAGTATTAAGAGCCGTCTGCCCTGCAATGCCGATATAATCCAGGACGGAGGTATCACACACATCACTCCACCCCAGCACAAGCCCGCGGGTTCTAAAAAAGACAGTATCGGAAGGCGCAGGATACACAGATTCCGTATCGGCAGGAGTTTCACCCATATTCTCCCAGCCCTTGAGAGCATCTCCCCTGCCGCATGGGATACAGGCAACCACGGCCAAAACTGATACCGTTGACAGAAGAATCTTTGAAAGAGACATATACTGTTACAAGTCAAAGTTTCGCATGTGATAAGGTTTTTTATTTGAGCACACCTGCGAAACTTAAATACTATCTGATTCTGTAATTAAGCAGACCCTGCCCGTAATCGTCCACAAAGGATATGTCTTTGTAGGTTTCCGAATACCACCCGTCAACATAGACAGCGTAGGCTGTTATGTTGTGAATTCCATAGGAGGCATAAGTGTCTATATCAGAAAGAAACACATCTTTGTGCCAGGGCACTTGAACCTGAGGCTTCTTCCAACCACTGTACAGGGAGTCATCCATCCAATATTCAAGGACCTGCGCGGTCTCGGCAGGGAAAACCCCGAGGTTGTCTTCGAGCATCTGAAGATAGTCCCCATGAGTCCATTTTTCCCCGTCACGCCTGGCCTCCTTGTCGCTAAGGGGTTTGTCCCAGCGCCTTTGGAAAGGAGCCCACTCGAGGAAAATGTCTTTCTCGGGCCTTATCTTCGATGGAGCCGGAGTAGAATTGTGGTATGCAAGGTGGGCGAGTTTCGCCTGCGGATCTGTCTTTTTGAGAGCCTTGATAATATGGTTCTCGAAGATAAGTCCCTGGTCGGCCACATTCAAATCCTTGCATTTGTCACAATGGCATACATCCCCTCCATCGTACAGCCAGGTGTAATACTTGTGGTTGGTTGGGGTGTGAGCCTTGACAAATGCAGGGACATTGGACATCATGACCTCAAGCCCCTCCCTTGAAGAGGGACAACCGTTGCCATCAGGCTGTCTCACCCCGTTCTCATCCATCCGGAAATACTCCGGATGAGTCCTGAACAGTTCGCGGGGAAGCAGGGATGACATGGCATGTTCCTCATACTCAAAGTCAATGCCGGCATCGGTGAAACGCTGTTTGACTGCTGCATATTCGGGACTTTCGTAGTCGTGTCCGAATATGCTGACCGTGTTGAGAGAGTTTTTCTTCATCAGGGCAATCCAGTCAAGTTCTTCAGGGCTTTTGACATCGTCCCAGCTGAGGATTACGCCACGAAGCTGAAAGAAAGGCTCCTGCTCCGACTTATTCCCTGCGCACGAAACAAAGGCAAGGGCTGCCGTTACAAGCAGCCCTGCCACCTTAATAAACCTATTCCACATATCCGGTAAGTGTGACACTTGCCATATCGCCAAGAGTCCTGGACTCGTAATTATTCATATCAGTTGCAGTTTCCTGAGGGATTAATCCCATGCAGTCCCAGTTGCGACCCATATCCATGATTTTGACCGAGAAACGGGCCTTTTCACCGGTGATTCCGAAGAAAGCGCGGGAGAACTGGACCTCGGCCTGTCCTTTTCCGGCGGATTCATCATAACTGACTACTCCATAGAATTCGGATCCGGTATATGTCCCCGCGACACTCGCCAAGCCGCCGCTGAAGACATTAGCCTTGTCTTCTCCGCCATATTTGTAGCAGGTAAGGCCGGTAAAATCGGTAAAGACTCCGCCACCGTGGAAAGCACCTTCGATGTACCATTCTATACCCATATTGTCATTGGCATACGGAGGATAGAATGTATCATTGTCTACGGCTGTGCAGTAAGCTCCAGTATTTACATCCCCGTCTTTGTCGATAAAGATGTCGATTGGCAGTGAATTGTCCGCAAGAGCCCCGCCGGTAATGACCTCCTTGGCACTGGCGCAATAATAGCTGACCTTCCCGGGATCCGTAAACTCGAAATACATATACACATACTTCTCGTTACCGGTTAGACGCAACTCGCTAATCATAGGATAAAGAATCGTCCCTTCAGGCAAGGTCCAGCGGGAAATGGCCGGATCCTCCCAGTCGGACATATCTCCATCGATGGTAATATTCACGGCAAAAGGCCAGGTCAGTCCAATCTCCACACTCGTCACCTTCCCCATAACGGCATTCTCCACATTTGAGATTTCAACTCCAAGCTTATAACTGCCGATGGCTATGTCAGAAGGAATTGTAACACTGACTTCTGCAGTGGCCTCCGTCTGACCGGCTGCGATGCTGAGGGTAGAAGGCTCAATGGCCAGGGTAAACTGATTCCCTTCGGCTGCAGCAAGGGTCACATTCACATCCTTGGTTGTCGCCTTGGAAAGAGCTGCGCGCACTGAAGCTTTGCCTGAAGAAGTGAATGAAGCATCTGCATAGATATTGACCTCAGGCTTAAATGCATAGCTTAAGTTGATGTAAACGGTGGAACCGTCAGCGACAGTCGCGCCTTCGGCACTGTCTATTCTGATTGCGGTCTGGTATTCTCCAGAATCCAAGCCTAATACATCGGCGACGATGCTCACAGTGGCAGAGGTCTGTCCTTTTGCGATTGTCACGCTTTTATCGTAGTCCGCAGGGACTTCGGTCTTGCCGCTTTGGACATCTGCCTTGGCAAGTGTCACCTTGACATCCGAAGACGCTGCCTGTGAAAGCTTGAGGGTTAGAGTGGCTGTCCCTGCATCCGAATAGGAGGCATCAGCTGTAACGCTGACAACGGGGACAGTCTCTTTGGTGTCTTCATTCTTGTTACATGCGCATGTCAATGCCGCAAGGGCAAGGACAGCCATCACTGAGAATAATGTTTTTTTCATGATACTAATGTATTTTGGTTATTAATGTTACCAACCGGGGTTCTGCTCAAGCAGTCGGTTCTTGTCTATCTCGCTTTGAGGAATCGGGAATAGATAGTGCCTCGCAGGGTCAAAGACTCTGTTCTGGAATACCGGATATGTGATCTTGCCATCTTTATCCACTGTCACACGATGGACTGTCTTATTGTCCACATCTTCGGCAATCATCCAGCGGCGCACATCCCAGAATCTCTGGTTCTCAAAGGCCATCTCCATCTTTCTCTCGTGACGGACTTTCTGCCTCAACTCATCCTGGCTCAAGCCGGCGGGAATTTCGACCGTGCAGTTCGCCCGCCTCCGGATGGTGTTGATGAGCTCTGTCGCCCTTGTAAGATTGCCCGATCCGCCAATCTCTATAAGAGCCTCGGCATAATTGAGATAGAGTTCGGTAGTGCGGATAATCATAAAGCGCCTGTATGTCCAGCTGGCGTGAGTCACGAGGTTGTGATTCTCATCCAGGTACTTACGGGTAAAATAATTTGTCCTGATAATAGAACCGATGTTGATATTATCTTTCCCTGTCTCTGAAATATCGATTGCACGCCCTTGCAGCTGTGCTCCGTTGTAGAGGATGCAGCTATAGAATCTGTCATCCCTCCCATTCCAAGGGTGCTCGGGGTCATAGTCCGTAGCAGCGGGATTGAGGATTTGGGTATTGTCGGCATTGTAGCCCAGAACCGGAATTTCTCCCGTAGATTTCATCTCGAATTCATCCACCATCTCCTGCAGGGGCCCGTCCACATTGTAAGCATTGTAACCGAGCGGCATCGCATACATGTCCCACCAGTAGCACTCATAGTGTTCTGAATTCTTCGTCCAAATGGCCTCAGTGGGGATGTTTGCCTTATTGAACATATCCGTGTAGCTCTGGGCGAGGATATAGCCATTGTTCTCGGCCAGCCTCAATGCGACACGACACTCTTCGGCAGCATCTTCCCATCGGCTTGCATCGCCGTCCCGATTCCAGTATTTGCTTGCCCAATAGAGCTTCACCTCGGATTTGACAGCCTCGGCAACTACGGAAGTGAAGCGGCCGAAATTGGCATCGTCATGCCGGGCTGGAAGGTGCTTTGCAGCCTCGTCCATGTCGCTGATTATCTGCTCCACCATCTCCTGTGCGCTTGCTCTCTTAATCCCGTTCAGGGATTCCACATTACCCGGGTCAAGAACCCCGTTAATAATGGGGACCCCTCCCCACTGCTTGAAGAGCATGAAATAGAAGAAACCCCGCAGGCCGTAAGCTTCTCCGAGCAGACGCTCCTTGCGGTTGCTCTCCCCTCCCGTGGACATGTCGTCAGGAATGTTGTTATAGTTGCGGATAAACATGTTGCACCGCCTGATGCAGCCGTAATAGTCGCTCCAGTTGCGGGCCATAGGCATCTGGGTAGGATTCCAACTCCCCAGATTGATGTCAAACGGGGAGGCAGGATAGCCGGAAGCCTGCTGGAAGCCGATTTCATCGGTTGCACCGCCAAGCTTGTAACGCCCGCTCAGGTCTTCTGTATTATACTGAAAATCGGGAAGATAGCAGTAAGCATTGTCCAGATACTCCTCAGCTGTTTCTATTTTGGAAAACAGTTCGGATTCGGTAAGGTTGTCACCCGGAGCCCTTTCGAGAAAATCTTCCGAGCAGGAGGCAAAACACAATATGCTGACGGCAATTATTACTATATGATTGTTTTTCATGGCATTGTCACTTTATTGGAGCTCAAAACGAAGACCAAGGTTAAACACGCGCTGAAGAGGATAAGGAAGCGACCCCGTGCCTGCGGATTCGGGATCCCTATCCTTTAGCCACATCCTGTCCCATACGGCCACATTCTGGGCATTGACATAGAGTCTCGCAGAAGAGACTCTGATGCGGTGCAGCCATTCGACGGGGAAGCTGTAACCGAGCTCGATGTTCCTGAGTTTCAGGTAATCCGTTTTCATCAGATTCTGATCCGATGTGACATTGTTGTTGGCTGTAGTATGGGCCACTGGCAGAAGGGCATCCTTGTTCTCTTCCGTCCAGCGTTGCAGGTTAATGACGCTGCTGTCGTATGTCCAAAGGCGCGCGGTCCCACCGAGAGCGGCACTAAAGAGCATACTGAAGTCAAAACCGCCATAATTAAAGCCCAAAGAGAGTCCGCCGGTAAGCGTAGGTACGGAAAAGCATTTGATTGGGACGCGATCCGAAGGGTCGATGACTCCATCCCCATTGGTGTCCTGATATTTGATATCCCCGGGGATGACAGGGCCAAAGTTCTGGGTCGGGCTGGAATCAATATCGTCCTGACTTTCGAACAGGCCGATTGACTTGTAACCAAGAGCATATCCAATCTCATAGCCACGGAGATCCTGATAGTCAAATTCAGGAGTGGGCTGGTCATTCTCAAGCACTTTGTTTTTAGCCCAGGTCATCTGGAAATTGGAAAACAGAGATAATTTACTGTTTATTTGCCTGTACAGGCGAATCTCTCCTTCCAGTCCGTGATTCAATACCTTGCCGGAGTTACGGGGAGCTATGTTTGTAATCCCGACATAATCCGGGACGCTGCCCGCTTCAGTAAGGATATTGTCGCGTCTTTCATGGAAGTAATCTATGGTAAAATTCACCGCATTGCCTTCAAAGAGAGAGATATCAAGACCGAAATTGGCTTTATAGGCCTTTTCCCATGTCACATAGGCATTGCCGACGCGAGTCTCGTTATAGCCGCCCGCTGCAAGAGTCCCTCCATTCGTGGTTCCGAAGTAGTAGCCGGAGGGGAAAATGTATCCGAGACCTCCTCCCGGACCGAATTCCGTAATGTAGAGGAATCTGTCTCCTCCAATCTGGTCATTGCCTACCGTCCCATAGGAAGCCCTCAACTTAAGAATCTTAACCACATCCGGCATATTGATAAAAGGTTCATCGCAAATCACCCAACCTGCCGAAACCGAGGGGAAAAGCCCGTAACGCCTGCCTTTTGGAAAGTTCTCACTGCCATTGTAACCAAGGTTAATCTCGGCAAAATACCGTTTGGCATAATTATACGCCGCCCTGGCACTAATCCCCTGATAGGCATACAGATATTCGGAACTTTGAATATTCTTCAGGGTGCGGTTTCCAAGAATCTGCGCGCTGATGCTGTGCCTGCCAAATTCCCTGTCGTAGTTAAGTCTCACATCATAGTACGTATACCTCTCCACATAAGAGGAAGTACTCGCAGTAAGCTGCCCGTTTGTCGTGTAATCCTGGTACACGGGTTCCCCTGTAATCGCATCGAGGCCTCTGTACCAGAACTGTTCGAAAGTCTGCCGCCATATGCGGTTCAAATTGTTGGTATTCTCAAAGCTGAAATAGGCCTGTACACTAAGCCCCGGAGTGATGAAGCCTAAGTCGTATTTGGCGGAAAGGGTGCTGTACATCACATTTGACCCGTTGTTGTAATAGCCGCTGCGGGTTATAACCCCATAAGGATTGTTCTGGTAGGGGATTTCAAGCGCAGATCCGGCAGCCAGCGTTCCGTTGGGGTTGAAGATTGACTGGGAACTCGGCTTGCGGGTAGTAATTAGGGAAAACTTTCACTCGGCCCGACTCTGTTCTCAAATCTCCCTGCCATGTCAATCCTCACATTGAGCCGTTTGGTCGCCTGTACATCGAGGTTGGAACGGAAATTCCACCTGTCGTATTTGGCACTGACCCCGTAGTTGCTTTCAAATTCCTCACTGTGATTGAGAAGCGTCCCCTGGTTCATGTAAGACCCAGAGATGAAGTAACGGACGCGGTTCGATTTGCCCAGGGCACCGGAAATGTTGATATTGTATTGCTGTTGAGATGAATAATCCTTCAACACCACATCAAACCAGTTGGTATTGGGGTATTGGTAGGGGTCAGAGCCATCCCGAATAATCTGCAGAATCTCATCCGTGTAGCGCAGGGGTTGTCCGTCATTGTAGTCCACGGCCCTGTTGTACATGGCCTGTTCGTAGGAGCTCATTACTTCGGGAAGTCTGATTGGCTGCTGCACGGCCTGCTGGATAGTGAAGGAGATTTTGGGAGCCTCGTTGCCGGAGCCGCGCCTTGTGGTCACGACCACCACCCCATTCGCACCCTGTATACCATAGAGAGAGGACGAGGAGGCATCCTTTAGGATGGTAATGGACTCTATCTCGTTGGGGTCAAGCATGTCGAAGTCGGACTTGTTTCGGGGCAGACCGTCCACTACGACAAGAGGTGCACTGGTGCCATAAGTCCCAAGTCCTCTGACATAGAGGGTAGCTGCATCTGCTCCGGGCTCGCCCGAAGACTGCACCGTGATAAGCCCGGGGAGCTTGCCGGCAAGTGCATTGGAAATGTTTGCCACGGGAGACTGTACAAGATCCTTGGTCTGAATCGTGGAAATGGCTCCGGTAATGGACCGGCGAGTCTGCCGGTTGTTCATCCCCACCACCACAATCTCATCAAGGACAAGATTATCCTCCTGCAGGGTGACATTCAGGTTTGCTCCATCGTAAACAAATTCCCTGGTGGTGTAGCCGATTGAAGATATTTGGATGATATCCCCAATATGAACTCCATATAGCTCATACCGTCCGTCCATGTCAGTCGTGGTCCCATTACCGGTCCCCTTGATGAGGACCCCTGCCCCGATAACGGGCTGCCCGGCTTCATCAAGCACGCTTCCGCGAACAGGCTCCGCCTTGGCAGCGGGTCTTCTTCTCGAAAGGAAGATGTTCTTCCCCGAAATGCTGTAGACGACATCCGTTCCTCTTACCATCTGATCAAGAGCCGTCCTGACGGGAGCATTGGTAACCTTGACGCTCACCTTCTGCTGCAAATCGATGCTCTCCCCTGCCGCTACGGTGAAGAGGAAGGAGGTTTGAGACTCCACTGCGTCCATGACTTTTACCATCGCCACATTCTCAAAGTCAAGGGTCACTCTCGTCCTGTCCTGTGCATTCATCTCCGATTCCGAAATGAGGCAAAGCAGTGACAAGGTGATGAGCGAAAAGAATCCGATTCGTTTTTTCATATTCACTTTCAATTAGTTATTTGCTTTTTAAGTGTAATCCTACAAGTGGTCTATCTTATATGGTAAGTATTATTTTCCGGATCAATTGAATATGTGAATTCAAATCCGGCTTTCTGCAACACTTTGAAAGCGGATTCCACTCCGTCCGACACCCAGACCTTCATCCTTTGGATATCGTTTTCCGGCAGGGTGTCCCTCTCAAGTACTATCTGAACCCCAAAACGCGTCTCAAAGAGCTCCATTATCTCATCAAAGGACTTCCCCCCGCAGGAGATTATACCCTTGGTCCAAAGCATACCCTCGTCAACTGCCTCATCGTCATGGACAATACGGGCTCCCTGACCGTCAATCACCGCCACATCACCGGAGGACATTTCGAACACCCTTTGCCCGTCCTTATCCGACAGTTCCACGCTTCCCTCTACAAGAGCAACGGAAAAATAACCGTCAGACTCTTCGGCGATGGCATCAAATGTAGTCCCTTTCACAGTGATGTCATGGGAGAAAGTACTGACCACAAAAGGATGCTCCTGATCCTTCGTTACCTTGAAAAGGGCCTCTCCCTCAAGTCTTACATGCCTCTCCCTGAATATCATGGGATAACTCAGCGAAGAGCCGCTCGATAGCAGAACCTCGGTTCCATCCGGAAGAGTCAGTTCCGACTGATGGCCGGGCATAGCTGATATGGTCATCTCCTGTACGGGGAAACCGTCACTCTCTCGGGGCTCGGCGTAAGGCCGGACAAAAACGCCAAGGACAAACGCTGCCGCTACAGCGCCTGCCCAAAGAGCAATCCGGCTGCCGCGATGCAGGCCTCGTTTCGACCTCCCTTTCTTCAGGATTGCCTCGGGACATCCCTGGAGCCTTGCAAGTGCTATAGTAGTAGCCGAATACTGGTCGAAGGCCCGTTTGAAGCGGTATTGATTTTCTTTGGATGCCAGTGCCCAATGGCGTACGGTCTCATTCTCTTCGGGTGAAGTCTCATCCATAAAGAATTTGTATAGGAGCAAATCGTCGATTTTAACAGGGTTCATCTCGGTATCTTTTCGTGGTCGTATGCAATAAAGATACAGTGAGCAGGAAAATTCGCCGAAGAAATTGAAAAAAATCGCATAACTTTGCAATTCGATGAATGAGTCTGATAACAATGCTGCGATAGTCATAGAATTTCTGTTCAAGAAACAGAAGCAGACTTGGCTTGCCTTCGCAAAAGGACTCGTGCGGGACGAAGAGGCGGCCAAGGACATCCTGAGTGAGTCCATAGCCTCTGTGTGGGAACATAGAGACAGGATTGACGATATTGAGTCCTATCTCTTTATAACTCTCAAAAACAACTGCCTGCGCTACAGAAGAGACAGGTCTGCGCATCCGGAAGTATATGACAGAATTTATTCTGCCGAAGGGGACTTCCAGGAATTTTATTCCAATACTATTGAGAATAGCAGCATCTCGAAAGTATACGAAAGCGAAATCTTCAATATTCTCATGAATACCCTGTCCACAATGCCCGAGGATGCGCGGGAGATATTTCAGATGAAAAAGTTCGAAGGCCGGAGTTACAGGGAAATCTCCGAAAAGCTCGGAGTCTCTACCGCCAGGATTGACCATACTCTCCGGCGGGTTCTGCAGAGTCTCTCCAAGGCACTTAAAGATTACGGGCCACAAATTGCAATCATCCTGGCCGCAATTCACGAATCCAACATAAGCCAGAGTTTATAATCGCTGAAAAACACCCCTCTTTTGTACTTCTGTATCTCAGGGGTGTCCAGCCGAATTTCGGGAAAACCCGCAGCATAATAAAGATTCAATATGAAATTCCTGTTTATTCTTCTGCTATCGGCATTAGTGGGTCCTGATGCACATATTATCGAGACCATTCCAGAGCAGAGCCCTGATGGCAAGGTCCTTACTATGAGGGAGGCCACCATCGGACGTGGGGTCTATCCCCATCCAGACGAAGCCGCCGGAGAGAGACTCCGCGAACTTCTCCCTACGCGGCAAAAGGAAAGCCGCTTCGGGGTAATTGACGGGCGTGGGGTATATTACCTGCAGAGCGCGGAAGATACCCTTTGGGTTGCGAGGGACAGCGCCGACATTCACTACGGGACAAGTGTAAGCCGCAACGAATTTGGAATTGACGGCGGACTCTTCCCTTCTCCCGGAGGCAGCCGCCTTGCCTACTATCGCAAGGACGAAAGCAGGGTCAGCAGTTTCCCTCTTCCCGACATCAAAAAGTGCGCCCTCCGCCCCATCAAATATCCCATGAACGGAACGGCCTCCGAAAGGCTCTCGCTCATGGTTTTCGACACCCTGACTCTCAAAAGCATCACACTCCGAATCACCGTCTTCAGTGAAGAAAGGTATATCACTGCCGTGAGCTGGCTAGGCGAAGACAGACTTACTGCTCAGATACTCGACCGAAGTCAGCATAATATGAACCTCAATCTCTACGATGCCGCGGACGGCCACTGCATAGGCACCATCCTAAGCGAACACAACGACAAGTGGGTGGAGCCGTATATGGATCAGATAGCCCTCTCAGAGTCGGTCTTTATCTTCGGCAGCGATAATATAGACGGATATAAAAACCTCTATCTTGTTGATACCATGGGAGGAATACAAAGGCTCACAAAAGTGGATGCCGACTGCTCCTTCATCGCATGGAAAGCCCCATATCTATATTACTATAGCAGCGAAGTTTCTCCGGCAGAACGCCACGCCTACAGGGTAAAAGTCACACTTGGGAAGACGGCCTCCAAAAGCAGGGTATCAAAGAGCGAAGCTCTCACCCCTGAAAGGGGCTGGCACAGCGTAAGTTTCGGGGGAGACGGAAGCCTGATTGACCGGTGGAGTTCTTTCTCAAATCCCGGCATTTGCGTAAGGAGAAGCCAAAAAGGCAACGCCATTGAACTGATATACAAAGCAGATAACCCCCTTGCGGGCTATGCTGTCCCTGAGATGGAATTCGGGACCGTGCCCTCTGCCGATGGGCTGTATGAAAACCACTACCGCCTCTTAAAGCCGCTCGGCTTCGATCCCTCGAAGAAATACCCCCTCGTAGTGTATGTCTACGGAGGACCTCATTCCCAGTTGGTTACCGACAGCTGGCTCGGCAATATCCGAATGTGGGAAGTCCTGATGGCGCAGAAAGGCTATGTAGTCTATGTCCAGGACAACCGCGGCACGCAAAGCCATGGAGCGGCTTACGAAAAGGCGATTAACCGCAGCTGCGGACAAGCGGAGATGCAGGATCAGATGGTGGGAATCAGAACCCTTCTCAAAGAGCCTTGGATTGATAAGGAAAGGGTGGGAGTTCACGGCTGGAGCTACGGGGGCTTCATGACCCTCTCCCTTGCCACAACTTATCCCGAGGTATTCAAAGTGGCGGTAGCAGGCGGGCCGGTAATCGACTGGAAGTGGTACGAAGTGATGTACGGGGAGCGTTATATGGACACCCCTCAGACCAACCCCGAAGGCTTCGCACTCACCTCGCTCATCGGCAAGGCCGGCTCACTCAAAGCCAGGACCCTGATTTGCCAAGGGGCAGTGGATGACACTGTAGTATGGGAGAATTCGTTCAGCTTCCTTCAAAACTGTATAGACAGCGGAGTACAAGTCGATTACTTCCCCTTCCCTACTGCCAGGCACAATATGGTCGGACTCGAACGGGTGTACCTCTACGACAAGATTACAGCCTTCTTCGATAAGAATCTGTAACTCCTTCAACTGCAAAACTCAAGAGGCGAATCCGAAATAGGGTCCGCCTCTTGAATGGGAGCCTCGCAAGAGGCTGAAATATTTGTGAGAGCTTGCGAAATTGTTTAAACCTACAGCTCGGCGAATTTCTCGGAAGAGATACGCTTTGCCTTAAGGGTAATCTCGCTCTTAATCTTATCGATTACCTTACGGTCTTCGACCTGCTCCACAAGGCGATCCGCCTGCTGCTGGTCCTGAAGACTGTTCTGAACCGCCTGTTTGAGCATATCCTCGGGCACGTCCGTAATGCCATACATGGCATAGCGGTATTTGATATCCGTCACAGCCTCATCCCTGACCTCATCGGAAGTCACCTCGAATCCAAAATTCTTCATAAGAGCCCCGCGAACAAGCTGCCACTTGAAGTCCTCTACGAAGCCAGGGAACTCCTTTTCGACCTGTTCCCCGGTCACCTTCCCCTCATTGGCATGCACCAGCCACCTCCTGAGGAAATCTTCAGGCAACTTAATACCGGACTTGTTGATATAGAACTCCCTAATATCCTTATTCAGACGCCATTCGCTCTGACTCTTATGGTCTGATTTGAGCCTTTCCTCAACCTCTTTCTCAATCTCCTCATCGGTCTTTTCTTCCTTGCGGTTTTCGTGGAATTTCCTGTAATACCCCGTCATATCTTCCTTTTCCTTCGCAGTAGAGGTAACGGTATATTCAGGCACGGTATCGTCCTTGCTAACTTCGACCTTAACCTCAGGAATAAGTCCCAAGTCAAAGACGAAATCGAAATCATTGCCCCTCTTCCACTCAAGCTCGGGCTGATTCTTACTCGGAAGCGGCTCCCCGAGCACATGCAGCTTCTCATCCGAGATAAACTTTGAAAGCCCTTCCGAAAGAACCTCGTTCACCGACTCGGCCAGAGCCTGGCCTCCGTACACCTTTTCAATTAGAGAGGCAGGGACATTCCCCTTACGAAAGCCCTTAAAATCGGCATTCCTCCTGTACTGCGCGAGTCTCTTGCGATCGGCCCCTGCATAATCTGCCGCCTCGACATGGACTGTCAGCTCAACATCGAGCTCGTCCACCTGTTTCTTTGTGAAATTCATATTGTTACAATTAAAATTTTCTCTTGGGATATTTGATGCGCTCGTGATGAGTCTGAGCGATATAGTCCTTGATAACCTTCGCTGTTACCTCCAAATCCTTAATGCTGATATCAGACTCGGCAAGTTGCCCATTGGTAATCCTCTCCTCAATCATCTTATCCACAAAGGCAGACACGGTATCGGCAGAGTAATCCTTCAGTGTGCGGGATGCAGCTTCCAGCGAATCGCAAATCATAAGCACGGCCTGCTCCCTTGTATGAGGCTTCCGCCCCGGATAACAGAACAGCGCTTTCTGTGCCGAATCCCCGCCTTCCTTGAGGAATTTGTCGTAGAAATAGGCCACACAGCCCGTCCCGTGATGGGTTATGATAAAATCCGAGACCACAGAAGGAAGCCTGTGTGCAGCAGCGAGCTCCATCCCGTCACTGACATGCCTGATGATATCCTGCGCACTTTGCAGCGGCGTAAGTCCATCGTGATACTTCCCTGCATCCGCTGTAATCAGAGACTCGTTCTCCACAAAGCAGAGCGGATTCTTCATCTTGCCGATGTCGTGGTAGAGGGCTCCGGCCTTGAGAAGATACTCGTCCGCCCCTATCGCCCGTGCCACAGACTGAGCCATAGCCGAGACCTGCAGGGAATGCTGGAAGGTACCGGGAGCCTTCTGCTCAAGATCTCGAAGGAGCGAATTGGAACTCTCGGACAATTCTTCCAGGCGCGAAGTTGACACAAGGTTGAAAGCCCGCTCCATCAGATACACGAAAGGATAAGCCGCGACCTGAAGCAGAGATGCAATGAATAGCAGAATGACATCACTGGGCAGAGACATTGACAGAAGCCCTGTAAGGCCTAAGCCAAAATAGATTGTAATACTCACCCCGAAGGTAATCATTGCGACGACAAACTGCTTGACTCCTTTGGAAAAATGTCTGAAAACGAAGATGGTCACCGTCCCCGATACCGCATACAGCATGAAGAGTGCAGCTCCGTTCTGGGCATAAAGCAGAATTGGAAGGAGCGACACAAGGTAGACGGGGAAAATCAGCTTCGACCGGAAGAAAGCATTGAGATAGAGCGCGAATACAGGCACAGGTACAAGCAGAAGCCACCTGGGCGCATAGCGTATCATCAGCATCTCCAAAACCGCCAGGGCCGAGAAAATCAGCAGCAGATAGAGGTACTTGTTATACAGTTCGAGAATTCCCGGCGACGCGAAGTAGATGGCAAAGAAAAAGCACACCGTCATCGCCAGGGACAGGAGAACAGTCCCAAGCCAGGATTGCCAGGACCAGCTGTTGCTGGCCTTGGACTCGTATTCAGCCTTGTAGGAATCGAGCACCTGGGCAAGTTCATCAGTGACTATATCTCCCTTGTTTATCAGTATATCCCCTGCCTTGCGGCTGCCAATCGTAGGAGAAACGGTCTTGCCTCTGTTCATCGCATCGGTAATCTGCTCATCCAACACGAGATTCGGCACAACCACGGCGTAAACTCCAGCAGCGCGGAAAAGCGAATCCACTACGGATGGGGCAAAGGCCCGAGAGACATCCGTAAATAAGGCGGCCCGTGCCCCTGTCAGAGAATAAATCTCGGAAGAAGGCAGCTCCGTGCTCCTCTTGTCCTTAAGTACATAGACAACTCCGTCAGAGGGAAGGCTCTGAAAAACTGCATCCGAGACAACCCCTTTATCGTAAATCGACCTGAGGGCCGAACTCACGGCAGGCTTGAGGGCCGAATACCCCCCAAAGTCAAGGGAAGTAATTTTGGACAGACTTTCAAGAGCCAGGGAGGAAGATACGGTAAAATACGGAGTCTCGGTCTTGGAAAGCTCGGCACTCTCTTCAGAAATCTGCTCCTGCGTTTTGAGGATAGGAAAGTCGAGGGCAGCCCTGAATGTATCATACATCCAGGGAGAACCTTTCTGATAGACATAGCTCCATTTGGCCGTCCTTGGAGTGAAGGCAAGCAGCAGTGCAAAAACCACAACAAGCGGAACGGCAACCTTGGCCTTGAAGGAAAGTTTCATCCTACCGGAAAGCTAAAGCAGTTTAAGCATCGATATTGGCATAATGGGCGTTCTCCTCAATGAACTGCCTGCGTGGCGGGACATCATCCCCCATGAGCATTGAGAAAGTTCTCTCGGCCTGAGCCGCATTTTCAATCGTAATCTGACGGAGACGCCTTGCAGCAGGGTCCATGGTGGTTTCCCAAAGCTGGGTCTCGGACATTTCTCCAAGTCCTTTGTAACGCTGAATCTTATAGCCCTTATCCGAGCCTTTGCCAAGCTTCTGGGCTGCCTCCTCGCGCTGTTCCTCCGTCCAGCAATATATCTTCTCATTGCCGCGCGATACCAGGTAAAGCGGGGGCGTAGCCAAATAGACATAGCCGTTCTTAATCAGATCGTACATGTAGCGGAAGAAGAAAGTCAGGATAAGGCAGGCGATATGAGAGCCGTCGACATCGGCATCCGTCATAATTATCACCTTGTGATAACGGAGTTTGCTGAGATCCATGTGCTTCTCGCCGGTCTCGTCTTCCTGGGCAACGGTAACCCCAAGTGCCGTATAGATATTCTGAATCTCCTGAGAGTCAAAGGCCCTGTCCACAGCTGCCTTCTCGACATTGAGAATCTTGCCTCTCAAAGGAAGAATAGCCTGAATCTTACGGTCCCTCCCCTGTTTTGCAGTTCCGCCTGCGGAATCTCCCTCCACGAGGAAGAGTTCGCATTTCTCCGGATCCCTTTCCGAACAGTCAGCAAGCTTCCCCGGAAGTCCGCTGCCTCCAAGATAGGATTTGCGCTGAACCATCTCGCGAGCCTTGCGTGCCGCATTGCGGGCGGTAGCGGCAAGCACGACCTTGTCAATGATTATACGGGCCAGCTTCGGATTCTCCTCGAGGAAAGTATCCATGGCTGCATCCGTCGCCTGAGAAACGGCGGCAGTGACTTCTGGATTGCCAAGTTTGGTCTTGGTCTGACCCTCGAACTGAGGCTCGGACACCTTGACGGAAATCACAGCGGTGAGACCCTCGCGGAAATCCTCGGGCGCAAGCGGATCCTTGAGTTTCTTGAGCAGGTCATTCTTCTCGGCGTAGTCCTTAAGGGCCCGGGAAAGCCCCATCTTGAAGCCCTGAAGGTGAGTTCCTCCCTCTATCGTATTGATATTGTTGACATAAGAGTATATCTTCTCGCTATAGCCAGTATTGTATTGCAGGGCGATGTCAATAGGTATGGTCTTGGCAGAAGAAATGCAAATGGGGTCGGGAATCAGGGTTTCCGCACCGGCATCGAGATACTTGATAAACTCGGACAGCCCTTTGTCGGAATAGAAGACATCACTGCGCCAAACCTGCCTGCCGGTAGGCTTGGAGTCGCCATTCTCATCTTCGGTGTACTCATCAGTCAGCTCTCTCTCATCGGTAAGGCTGATACGCACGCCTTTATTGAGATAGGACAGCTCCCGAAGCCTGGCCGCAAGTGTATCGTACTTATAGACAATACCTTGAGTGAAAATCTCAATGTCGGGATGGAAGGTAATGGTTGTCCCAGTGTCCGCGCACTGACCTATCACCTCAACCGGCGAAGTGGGTTTGCCCTTGGAATAGGTCTGACGATAGACATTCCCTTCCCTGTGTACTTCAGCAATAAGGGAATCCGAAAGGGCATTGACGCAGGAGACACCTACCCCATGCAGCCCACCGGAGACCTTGTAACTGTTCTTACTGAATTTACCGCCGGCGTGAAGCACGGTAAGCACAACCTCGAGGGCAGAACGGTGCTCCTTGGGATGCATCCCCGTAGGAATACCGCGCCCGTTATCGGTCACACGTATGGAATTATCCGGCAAAATACTCACATCAATCCTATCGCAGAACCCGGCCATGGCCTCATCAATACTGTTATCCACCACCTCATAGACCAGATGATGGAGTCCCCTGTCGGAGACATCCCCAATGTACATGGACGGTCTCTTTCGTACAGCTTCGAGCCCTTCGAGAACCTGAATACTGCCAGCGGAATACTGTTCTTCCGCTTTTTTCATCACTTCTGAATCTATCATTTTATATTCCTTAATCAATTTGAAAGAGGAACGCGAATTTACAAAAAAATCCGCACAAATCAAAGCCCCTTTTTATCTGAGCTCCAACAACAGTCCCAAGCTGAAACAAGGCCCGTCCATACGGCTCACAAAGGGAGTCTTTTCTATCCTGGCTCCGAGCAGATTACCTCCCTTGACCCAGAAAGAGAGATTGCGGTTGTACTTATACTCGCCTTTGAGACCGAGATCAACCCAGGAGGGAAGATACAGCTTCGTCCCATCCGAAGAGCGGACAAGACTGCGCCTGCTACAGGATTCCATCGAAAGGGCAAGGTAAATCCTGTGCCGGATATTATAGGAGCCCTGCAGGCAGGTCTGAAATGCAGGGACATCGAACACATCCTCAAACTTCCCTGCGACATTTGACTTATTGAGGCTTGCATCGGCAAATACTTCCACCTTATCGGACTCCCAAATGGCAGAGAGGTCCAAATAAGTAAGGTCGAAGCTATTGAATGAGACCGCAGGACGATTCCCCAAGGCCGAAACGGCATCAAGCGGGGCCGAAGAAAGGGCCTTGCGCCCAAAACTCAAAGCATACTGCAAATTCGACCGGATACTCCCTGAAAGTCCGGCGAACACATCGTAACGCGCACGGCTATAGACTATCCCGCTAAAGCCATTCTCATAATGGAAGAAGTGATCCCTCTGCTTAAGACTTGAATATGAATTCAATGCATCTCCGCCTCGAACTCCCGCATACAGATTGAGCTTATCGGAGAGTATCGGCAGATCGACTCTGACATCGGGATAAAGCCAGAAATGATTGTGCTCCGTAGTGCTGGCATAAGACAGAGCCCCTCCTACACTGAAATGCAAAATCCTGTAGTCAAAAAGCACTTTTGGAGCCACGAAGATAGAGTACGCAGCAGCATCCATAAGGGAGTAATAGCCGGTGTAATTACTGCTGAAATCAGTTACGAAGCGGATCTTACTGTCCGTTCGGGGTTCAAGCCTGCCCCGAAGGGTGAAGCTGCTCTCATCGAGAGGCTCGCCATTGCCATACTCCGTGGCGTAGGAGTAAAGAGCGGCCACATCGAAGCGGAAAAATTGCTCCGACAAAGCCTTGGAGCGAAGCCTGACACTCCCTCCAAAGCTATGATAAGGCCCTCCGCTCAAGATATCCCCAAGTCCGGCGTAAACCCCCTTATAACCGGCATTGAAACTCAACCTTGCCACTGGAAGAACCCATTCCCCCTGAACTCCAAAGCTCTCGTGCAGGTCTCTTCCACTGCGCTTCCCATTTTCTTCCATGGAAGCAGTGTAATCCCTGTAATTACCCATATATCCATCGAAATTCTGATACAGGGAGAAAGCGAACTTATCCCCCGTGCGTGGCGAGAATACTGCATCAAAGACAGGATGAAAAGAATACCCCGCTCCGGCTTTCATATAGAAGACCGAACTCGATTTTCTCACCCCCAGCGGCACTATTCTAATACGATATGGAGTAAAGTCATACGCAGCTTTGTAAGGCATCTGGAAAACATCGTAATTGAAATTCATATCAAAGCTGCGCAACGAATCCGGAAAGGCAGGTTCGATGGAGATCTTGTTAAACTCGGACACGGAAGAAGCAAAGTCGTTGGTTACCTCCACGCTCGTATCAATGTTCTGGGCCAGAGCACTTGCGCAGGACAGCGCGAAAAGGGAAATGAATAATATTCTCGTTTTCATATCACTCTCGGATTAAAGGGAATTAAGCTTCTCTGTGACGGTAGGAAGGATGTCGTCCCCCTCTGCCGAAGGAGTATAACCATCCCGAACGCTGGTCCAGGTAATGACAGCCTGCTCAATATTGCCCCTCTCCGCGAAGGAATCTCCAAGAACAATGAATGACTTGGCCAACCAGTAAGACTGGGACGGGGCTGCAGAGGCAAAGTCATAGACAAGAGTTTCCACCGCAGCAAAGTCACCGGCATCAAAGCGGGACTTGATAATGATGTACCTTGCCTCGGCCCCTTCACCGCTGTCGGGATTGTCGGACAGGGTCTCAAACAGCTTCATAGCCTCATCCCTCTGTCCGCTAGAAAGCAGAGACTTGGCCATCACATAGGATGCCTCCCTCTTCAGAGCATCATCGCCGGCGTTGGCCCGAACCACCTTGGCAGCTGAACCCGCACTTTCGAAGTTCTTGTCCATATACGCACTCCTCATCAGGCCTGTCCATGCATCCAATTTACTTGAAAGGAGGTTTTCGGTCTGAGTAAGAGCCAAATATGCAGAGAATGCGTCCCTGTAACGCTCAAGCGAGAAGGAAAGCGAGGCATAGCCCAAAAGCGCATTTTCCCTGCAAGCCGCATCAATCTGTCCATCAAGGGCTTTGGCAAAATAATCACAGGCTTTCTCCTTATTCCCCAAAGCCTTGTACGCTTCCCCAAGGTAGTAGTAAGCCATGGCGGTATAGGAATCTGAAGGGTACTCACTCAGGAAGCGGTTGAAAGAAGTCAAGGCGAGGTCATAATTCCCCGCAAGGAAAATCTGCTCTGCCGTATTGTAATACAGATTCCGACGCTGGGTGGCATCTATTGAGGTATCCAGATTATTGGCTTCTATGTATTCGATGTACTTTTCGGGATGCTTCATCGCCGTATAGATGGACTGTATCGACTGAAGGGACACGGAGGCGAACTCAGTCCCTTTCATCTCCTGCACCACATCCTCATAACAGGCAAGAGCCTGCCCGTAGCGGCCGGAATTGCGCAGCACCATCCCCTGCCCCATCCTGGCCCTGGCCTTGAAAACCGGATCCGCGGTGCTGTTCCGGAGAAGGGCGAAGGTCTTGATAGCAAGGAGGCTGTCCCCTACATCATTGTATGCACGGCCCAATTCGTATAGAGCCTCATTGTACCATTTGCTCCCTGCCGGCGCATCCCGCACCATCGAAAGAGCCTCAACACGGCGATATTTCTCACCACAGAGTCCATACGAGAGTCCGAGCCGATAGTAGGGATAAATATCCGTGCGTGAGGGATATCTCGAAACATATTCGCGGTATGACCGCGAGGAGGACTTATAATCCCTGCGCGCAAAATCGCAGTCTGCCCTTCGCAAATACGAGTCCTTGAGAGTCAGACTGTCAGCGTCTTTTATACAGTTATCAAACCACTTGGCAGCGCTGTTCCAATCCTTCTGCTGGAAGTAGGTATAGGCAATTCCGTAAGGAATCATTCTTCCCTCCGGACGGGAATCCAGGGCCGACAGATTGTAGAGCCTGGTATAGACCTGTCTGGCCGAATCGTAATCCCCTACCCTGTAATAGGTCTCTGCAAGGTTAAACCGGCAAAGCTGGTTGAGCGCATCGTTCTGCGGAAGGAAATAGGCCGAAGAAGCCTTGAGATAGCGAAGCGCCTCGCTCCAAGAGCCGTTTGCAATGAGCTCGCGAGAACGCAAATAACAGGCTTTCACATAGTTGAGCTTCTGAGCATCGTCCAATTCATCCATCTTGTCATAGGCCTCTATTGCCATGCCCCAGTCCGAATTGCGCAAGGCAGAGAGGGCGACATAACCGTAAATCATATCCCCTTTTCGGGAGGTACTGTAGCGGGCAATATATTCGGAGAAAGGGGTATAATTGCCATCGAGATCAAAGGCAAGCTTGGCATAATTGAAGAATGCATCCTCCTGAATATTAGCATCAAAGGAGAGCTCTCCGGCAGTTTGGAAGCAGTCCATGGCCTTAAGCTTGTTTTTCAGCTTTATATAGGAGAAGCCGCACTGATACGCAGCGACCTGGGCCAGGGAATCCCTTTTCTCTGACATGGCTTCGAAGCACTTTACCGCTGAGGCATACTGCCCGAGAGCATAGTGAATGGACCCCGCATGGAACCAGTCGTTGTCGTCAGCCTTGCTCATATCCTCCTGAGAAAGGTATTCCCCAGCCTTACGGGCATCCCCGCTGACCATGTAGGACTCGGCCAAAAGTCTGGATATGTGGCGCTTGCCTTCCATGGACAAATCATCGAAAATCTTTTCGCCCTCAGAAATCACATAGGCGTAATCCCCCAGCATGAAGCGACAGTCTACGATATAGAATTCGCTCATCACAGCGAAACGGGGATCATTTCGCGTCAGATTGAACCAGGAAATGGCTTCTGAAAAGGAATTCTCCCTGTAACAGACGCAGCCAAGCGCAAATCGGGAAGGGTTGAGGTACTTGCTGTCAGCAGCTATGGCACTCATGAAACAGTCGCGGGCCTCCTTCATATCCCCTACATTGTAGGCCGAAAAGCCCTTCTTGTACCAATATTCGCATTTGTGTGCTTCACTCAGGGCCGAAAGGGAGACCATATCAAATTGAGCCGAGGCGGCATCGTAATTCTGCCCGTCGAAAAGCAGGAGGGCATACTCAAAATGAACCTGCGAATAAAGCATAGTCCGCGGGTAAGAGCTGTCCATCTCGCTAATCCTCCCTTCTATCCCACTCTCTCCCAAGCGAATCGCACAGAGTAAGGCGTAGTCCCTGCTCAAGGGATCAGCATTCTGGGCATCGAAGAGCTCCATCGAACGGGCATACATCCCATGCCGAAAAAGTTCCAATGCTTCCTCAAAGCGCTTCTGATCTCGGGCAGCGAAAAGAGGGACGCAAAAGACAAAGGCAAGGGCAAACGCAATAGCGTGGCTTAACTTGAGTTTCATATTCTTATCCTTTTCCTCAAAGCCCACAAATTTACCAAATGCACCGCTCATTTGCAAACGCGATAATTTTATGCGAAAAAGAGTATATTTGTGCCCACAGAAGGCAAAAAATGGCAGCGGAAAAGAAAGCTATTATAAGTTTGCGGGATGCGCAGATACAGGGCGGGAATCAAACCGTCCTCTACGATGTCAGCATGGACATCTACGCGGGGGATTTTGTCTACATCGCAGGGAAGGTAGGTTCGGGCAAGACTTCCCTCGTAAAGACATTCATTGGAGAATATCCCCTTGGAGGCGGCTCCTGCGAAGTCTGCGGCTTCCGTTTAGAGAAGATGCGAAGCAGGGATTACCCTGCCCTTCGCCGCAGAATTGGGGTTATCTTTCAGGATTTCAGGCTCCTGCCCGACCGGAATGTCCATGACAATCTCTCTTTCGTCCTGAAGGCGACCGGCTGGAAAAACAAAGACGGGATTGAAGCCAGGATTAGGGAAGTCCTGGATGTTGTCGGGATGCAGACCAAAGCCCACAAATTTCCGCATCAGCTGTCCGGTGGAGAGCAGCAGAGGATTGCCATTGCACGGGCCGTGCTCAACAAACCGGCCCTGCTCCTTGCCGATGAGCCCACCGGCAATCTGGACCGCGAATCAGCGGACTCCCTCATGCAACTGCTTGACAGACTCAACAGGGAGGATGCATGCACAATTGTGGTCGTCACCCACGACAAAGACATTTTCGAGAGAGGAAAAGGAAGGGTCTTTGTGTGCGACAAGGAACACATCAGCGAGATTGTCGGCGAGGAAGTCTTCGACCTCGACCTTGGAATATGACCAGGCGGCAAAGATACGAGGGGATAATAGCCTATTTTGAGACCAATGTCCCCGAGCCAAGGCCCGAACTGAAGTATGACTCTCCATTCGAGCTGCTCTGCGCCGTAATGCTCTCGGCGCAATGCACCGACAAAAGGGTCAATATGGTAACTCCCTCGCTCTTCTCACATTGGGACAGTCCTCAGGAACTCTCAAAAGCAAGTCTTCAGGAAGTTAAGGAAGTCATTTCCAGTATCTCCTACCCCAACTCCAAAGCTGCTCACCTGGTAGCAATGGCCCGGAAACTGGTACGGGATTACGGTTCGGAAATTCCATCCGATGTCAGGCTTCTACAGACTCTTCCAGGAGTAGGACAGAAGACCGCTTCGGTCGTTGCAAGCGTAGCCTTCGGGCAGGATTACATTGCGGTAGATACCCACGTATTCAGAGTGTCCCACCGCCTCGGGCTGTCGGATGCAGCCACTCCCGAAAAGACCCAGGCAGAACTGGAAAAGGGCTTTCCCAAAAGGCTCCACGCCAAGGCCCATCACTGGCTCCTACTGCACGGAAGATACACCTGCACTGCCCGCAACCCAGGCTGCGGGCAGTGTCCGATTTCGAAGTACTGTGCTTATTACGAGATTCTTACAAGCCAAATTGAGCCTTAAGCGAAAGCATCCTTGAATGTGCATCAGCCCCTACGCTTGCGAAGTAGAATTTAATCTTGGGCTCTGTTCCTGAAGGCCTTACACTTACCACATCTCCCTCTTCACTGAAAAACTGCAGGACATTGGACGAGGGCAAGCCGGTTGAGGAGCTGTCGAGATAATCCACCACCTTCACAACCGGACTTCCGCAGAGAGAGGCCGGAGGATTGGAACGCAGCTCTGACATTCTCTGTCGGATTTGCCCGGCTCCTTCGCGACCCTTGAGCACAAGATACGAAAGGGCCTCTTCGCGAAAGCCGTACCTATTATAAATTGCACAGAGCAAATCCCACAGACTCATTCCCTTATCCGCGGCCCAGGCAGCGCATTCAGCAAGGGTAGCAGCCGCATTCTGCGCATCCTTATCCCTGACCTTGTCTCCCGACAGGAAGCCGAAACTCTCTTCAGCTCCACAGAGAAACTCAGCTTTTCCTTCGTTACGCTTAATCACATCCGCAATATACTTAAACCCTGTCAGCACATTATGGAGAGGGAGACCAAAATCCTTACAAATAAGGGAGATAAGTTCAGTAGTTACAATAGTCTTCACGACATACTGCCCGGAGTTCAGCATACCGAGTTCCTTACGGCGCGCAAGCACATAATAAGTCAGAATGGATGCAGTCTGATTGCCGTTGAGCAAGACCATTTTGCCCTTGTCATTTCTTATGGCAACTCCCATGCGGTCCGCATCGGGGTCAGTGGCAATCACGATGTCCGCAGCGACCTCGTCAGCCTTTTTCAGAGCAAGGGCCATGGCTGAAGGCTCTTCCGGATTGGGTGAAGCGACAGTAGGAAAGTTTCCATCCGGAATCATCTGCTCCTCCACCATCTGCACATCGGTAAAGCCAAGGCGCTTGAGTATGGCCGGCACCATCTTAACCCCGCAGCCATGCAGAGGAGTATACACAAAGCGGATGGAAGAGTGACGGGCACACTGCCCGGAGCTGAGATTAAGAGACTGAATACTGTTAAGATAGAGCTCATCCATTTCTGCCCCCATGGTGCAGATTGCCGCGCCCTGCCCTTCGGATGAGAATTTGACCATGGAAGGCGAACTGACCTTCCGAACCTCCTCTATAATCTCCTTGTCTACCGGAGCTGTAATCTGGGCACCATCGCTCCAATAGACCTTATATCCGCTGTATTCCTTGGGATTGTGGGAGGCTGTAATCATAATCCCGGCACAGGCCTTCTGCGCCCTGATTGCAAAGCTGAGTTCAGGAGTCGGCCGGATATCATCGAAGATGAATACCCCAATCCCATTTGCCGAAAGCACTTCTGCCGCAAGATAGGCAAACTCTCTGCTGTGGTTGCGACTGTCGAAGGAGATGCAGACCTTTCTTGGGGCCGGCACTTTTGCCACGATATATGAGGCAAGACCCTGGGTAGCCATCCCTACCGTATAGCGATTCATACGATTGGTCCCCACACCCATAATCCCGCGAAGCCCACCGGTTCCAAACTCCAAATTGCGATAGAAGGCATCTTCGAGATCTGCCCCGCCTCTCTCAATCAGGCTTTCAACTTCCTTTCTTGTCTGTTCGTCAAACTGCCCGTTAAGCCACGAGCGGGCATTGTCCATGTATTCCATAGTTATTTCATTAAATATTCCATCCAGAAAGCTTTGTCGGAATCATTGTCGTGCAGGCTCTGCTCCCCTCTGTAACCGTGCATTCCCCCAGGATAAATCATCAAATCAAACTGCTTCCCCGCCCTTTGGAGGGAATCCACAAGCAACAGAGTATTCTGAAAATGCACATTGTCATCCGATGTACCGTGAGTCAGCTTAAGGCGCGAACGCGTGGGGTCATACTCACGGGCATAGGAGAGCACCCGCGAACGCTCATAGCCCTCGGGATTACGCTGGGGGGTATCCATGAAGCGCTCGGTATAGTGCGAATCGTAAAGCACCCAGTCGTAGACTCCCCCGCCTGCAATCCCGCAGCGAAAATACTCCGGATGCCTTATGACAAGCATCGATGTCATCGTACCTCCAAAGGAAAAGCCCATAACCCCTATTTTATCCCCATCCACATAAGAGAGGGCCTGGAGCCATTTAGCCCAAGTGCAGAAATCCTCCACAGGCACGCTCGTCAGATCCCTCCACACGAGATCCAGCCCCTTCCTCCCGTTGTGTCCGGCTGCCCTGCAATCGGCCCAAAGCTTTATGATTCCATTGGCAGAGAACCATTTATCCATAGGAGCACTCCCAATCCGGTTTATATCTCTGACATAGGGCGTATCAGGCCCTCCGTAGATTTCCATCACTACGGGATAAGTGCGGGTAGAATCGAAATTCTCGGGGAGGAGCATAATCCCGGGCACCAGCAGGGAATCCGACATGGGGATGCGCACAATTCTGCGAAGAGGATTGTCCTTTGACTCTGCGGCAGCAAGGACATTACCCTTCCTCAGGTCCGCCTCCACTTCAAAAGGTGCCGTATTGAGATTCTGATAACGGAGCCGGGCCTTGTGCCTGTCAGGATCAAGGGAAAGGACCTCGGTATGGAAGCGCGGATCGGAGATTAGCTTCTGCCTGCCCCTGCTGTCGAGGCGATAGAGACTTGGATGGATGTCAGACTCCCTATATGAAGTAAAATACACATCTCCCCTCTTTTCGTCCACTGCTATAAGCGAAACCCTCCAGTTCTCCCCGTCCGTAAGCCGCTTAAGGGTTTTTCCGTCATAGGAGAGAAAATATATCTGCTGCCAGGACGTTTCGAAGGAGCGTACCATATACAGGCCCTTGGAAGTGAAGAGCATATCCTGCATCCAGTCGAGCCAGGCTGGATAGTGCTCGCTATAGACGAGCGTCTTCTTCCCTGTGCCGGCACTGACAGCATAGAGTTCGAGATCCTGCTGTACACGCGGTTCCCTTTGGACAAAAAGAGTCTTGGAATCAGCGCCCCAGAAAGGGGTACCGAAATACTGGTCGAGGCTGTAATCGAAGTCGGCCCAACGGATTTGTCCTCCCTCGGAAAGGTCTGCAATCCCTATACTAACCTGCGGATTGGGTTCTCCGCACAGAGGATAACGGGTTTGCAGCACTCTGCCGCCAACATCCCCAAAAGGAGAATAGATTGGAAACATTCTCACCTGCGTATCGTCAAAGCGGTAGAAAGCGAGATAACGGGAATCAGGGCTCCACCAGAAAGCCCTGTATTTTGAAGCCCTGCCGAAGACTTCCTCGTAATACACCCAGGAAGCGTAGCCGTTATAGACAGTCGAAGAAGCATCGGAAGTAAGCCTGATTGTATCTCCACCCACTTTTCTTACATACAAATCTCCCTCACTCGTGTAGGCCACGAAAGCAGAGTCCGGAGACGGAGTAGGGTTAATTTCAGAGACAGCCCCGCACAGAGCAGCGAGAGTAAGGATTGTCGTAAAGAGCAGCATATTTCTTACTTAAAGAAAGTGTCAGGAAAGGAAATCAGATAAACCTTGGAAACGGCCCTGGTCAAAGCCGTGTAGAGCCATTTCAGGTCGTCTTCCGTGAGGCCGTCCCTACCCCAAAACGGAAAATCAATAAAGACGGCATCCCACTGCCCGCCCTGGGCCTTGTGACAGGTAATGGCATAGGAATATTTGAGCTGGAGGGCATTGAAATAGGGGTCTTCGCGCACGGCCTCGTAGCGTTTCTTCTTGGAGGCTATATCGGAATAGTCCTCGCTCACACCCTGATAGAGCTGATTTTGCTGCTCCCTGCTCAATGCTGCAGACTCGGAATGCAGCGTATCCAAACAGACCTTGGCGCTGATTACAAGGCCATCGTAGTCGGGGAAACGGAGTTGTGCATCCGCGAAATGCAGCCCGTATCGCTCTTCGAAGCCCTTGATTCTCAACAGCTCGCAGCTGTCTCCATTTGCTATGTAGCCAATGTTGGAGCCCTCGGGAATGAACTGGTAACAGTTCTTGACTATCATCAGCCGATCCCCTTTAAGCAGGCTCTCTTCCTCGCCCTGGATATAGGAGCGGATTCCGAGATTGTATCTCACCGCCCGCCGATTGGACCTGCAGAGCACAATGGTCCGCTCGGTCCCCCAGCGGGAATAAGCGCTGGAAATGGCATCCGCCACATCAGCGCCAGCGATGCGCTCAATGTCCTCCGAGAGTTCAAAGCGGAAAGACCCCGCCTGAAGGTTCTGCCTGATTGCCGTAGCATTAGCCAGGATTCCCGAGTCGAGAGCCTGCCTGACCACGCCAGTCAGTTCCATATACTCTACCCCACCATAGACATCCATATAAGAGGGAGAAAGAGCCGGACTGCTGTCCATCCCCACGGGAGGCAGCTGTGCCGAATCCCCGGAGAGAATCAGTTTGCAGTCATTTCCGGAGCGGACATAGCGGATAAGGTCATCCAGGAGATTTCCACTCCCAAAGCCGGCACTTCCGCCTTCCCCTGCCTCAATGCCAATCAGGGAGGCTTCATCTACCACAAAGAGGGTGTTCCGATTTTTGTTTGGAGCAAGGGAAAACACCCCGTAGCCTTCATCGCTGACACTTTTTTGCCTGAAAATAGCCTTGTGTATGGTCTGAGCGGGGAAGCCTGCAAAGGAAGACAGAATCTTCGCAGATTTACCCGTCGGTGCAAGCAGTACCGAAGGGACCCTGTAGCGTGCGAGGGTAGAGATAATGGCCGCCAAAGCGGAGGTCTTCCCTGTACCGGCATAGCCTCTCACGACAAGAATATCCCCAGCGTCACTTGTAAGGAACTCCCCTGCCTTGCGAAACAGCTTCTGCTGGCAAACAGTAGGTTCAAAGCCCAGAGCGTCTGTAAAGCCCTGCTCTAAAATTTCCGCCCTGTTCATTTCCTGTGACGGTCAAAAATCATTGCCACGGAGACAAGTACGGGATAGATTTCAACACGACCCAGCAACATATCAAGAGTGAAAAGGAACTTTACTCCTGCCGACAGAGAGCCGTAATTGCCCATCGTTCCTATCTGCCCGACGGCGGGTCCGAGATTGCCGAGACTGGCCATGGAGCCCGAGAAGGCCGTCTGTGTATCCGCCCCGAGAATCAGGGCAAATAGGGATGAGACGACAAGTACGAAGACATAGAGAGCGATGTAAAGGATGTATTGGAGGACCTCATCGTCTTTGAGGACGCGATTGCCTACCTTGATTTCGTTCACAAGATTGGGATGCAGAATCTTACCGACCTGTCTGGCTATCGTCTTGAAGAGTATAAGCACCCTGTCCGCCTTAAGTCCGCCACTTGTCGAACCGGCACAGCCGCACATAAGGGCGGCAAAAAGCAGTAGCCACCTGTTCCAAAGAGGCCAGGTGTTGGTGTCAGTTATGGCAAAGCCGGTGGTCGACATCGTACAGACCGTCTGGAATGCACCGCACCAAAGTGCTTGACCAACAGAGTTATATGTCCCGGAAAAGCAAAGGGACACCCCATTGAGAACCGAGATTGAGAGCACTGTAATAAGAAAGAACTTCAAGACGGGATTCCTGAGCGGGGTGAGTGTACGACCGGCAATAACGAGATAGATAAGCCCAAAATGAATCGAGGAGAGGAGCATGAAAACCATCGAAAGGCCCTCGATGAGATGCGAGTGAAAGGCGAGCAGCGAGGTATTCTTCGTACTGAATCCCCCTGTTGCACAGACGCTGAATGCATGACAGACAGCATCGAGAGGATTCATCCCTGCAAGCAGATACGAAATGAAAGCCAGCAGGAAAATTCCTATGTAGACATAGGTAAAGATGAACACCGTCTTTCCGGAACGGGATGCATAACCTGACTTCGAAAGTGAAGAAAGTTCCAATCCGGTCATCCTGAAGCGAATTGGACTGGAAGAAGGGATTATCAGAAGCAGAAATACCGTGACTCCCAAGCCGCCGATAAAATGCGTCGCACTGCGCCAGAAGAGCAGACTGGGCGGTAGCGCTTCGACATCGGATAGAATGGTAGCCCCCGTAGTCGTAAAGCCTGAAACGCTTTCAAACCAGGCATTCGAAAGAGTAAACGGCCCGCCCCAAAGCGCATACGGCAACATCCCGAAGATAAAGGACAGAAGCCAGGAGATAACTATTATCAGGAAGCCATCCTTGATTGTAATCGGCTGCGCACCTCTCACGAAAATAAAGGGGAATCCCCCCGAAACTGCCGTGATAAGGAAACTTATCAGCAGGGGGGCCTGTGCCCCGTCCGATGCAGAGACAGACACTATGTAGGAAAGCAGCATGAAGAACGCACTGACAAGCAGAGCGTAGCCGACATTTTTACTTATCGCCTTGGGATTCATGCTTTAGTGCCGTAATACGCCTTCGAAGCGTCTTGTTCTCCGATGCCAGATCGGAAATCCCTTCATTGATATGTACAAGCTGATCGTCCCCATCGAAGTGAACGGTATATTTCTTGTCAAAAGAGCGATAGGCATCGAGCCCTGCCTGCATCCTGTATATGGGGTTCACATAATAGGAGAGCAGGAAAACCAGTAGCATGAGCACGAGAAGCAGTCCTACTCCCACTGCCACTATCCCGGGAATCATACTTCTGTAGAGCCCGCTGTCAAACTCCAGAGAATTGCTGGAGAGATCATCGTATATCGCTGAACTCAAGACATCTATGTCGGAGCGAAGACGGTTGTACCGAGGTTGCAGGCGGTCGAAATACCAGGCCCGTGTATCAATAAAATCAGCCTTAACCACAGTAGAAAGTTCCAGCGAAGTAAGCATATAAGCCGAGTAGGAATACTTGACCGAATCAGCGAGGGAGGAAGTCGAACTGAAAGCGGCACTGAGCGAGTCGCAGTGCTGCATAAAGCCTTGCGCATCGAAGTCGGGAACATCCGTGACAGAGCCATCCCCAATTGCGGCCAGAATACCGAGGTTGTATTCGTTAGCTACATCGGACAGACGCCTGGCGACATTGATGCTTTCTACATCCTTGGCAATCAAATCAGAGACATAGGAACTCATCCTGCCGTATTCCATGACGGAAATGACACTGGAAAGCAATAGGACCACGGCAATCGCCCCGAGACTGAGAAGCAGCTTGGAACGCATGCCCAACTTGAGCCCTTTAATCTTTTTTATTAGTTTCCACTGCGCCATTTTTAAAAAATCTCAAAAATTTTTCAAATATCCTCCAAATATACGCATTAATTTTTATATTTTTGCGGTCAAAGACTATTACTACCATGCCAGAGAGATTTTTGCGGGAAGACACTAAACTTGCCAGATTAAAGAAAGAGATACTCCGGCTCTGTATAGAAAACGGCAGCTGCAGCATTTCAGATTTCAGTAGAGAACTGGGGAGCAGCATCCCCACCATCACCAAGCTCGTCTCGACAATGCTCGAGGAAGGGCTTCTGCGGGATGAAGGCAAGGTCGGGACCAAGGGAGGCCGCAGGCCCAGCACATACGGGCTCAACCCGCAAGCCGGTTTTTTTGTGGGAGTGGATATTTCACGACAGCACTTTCACATCGCCATTTGCGATTTCAACGGGACACTTATAACTTTCATTCCTGATATTCCTTTCGTGTTGGAAGCCAATGCAGATTCGTTCAAGAACATCTGCACCAAAGTACGCGAAGAAGTTTCCGGCACCGGCATTGACTGGGATCAGGTCCTTGGAGTCGGAGTAAGCCTGTCAGGGCGAGTGAATCCCGAGAAAGGCTATTCGCTGACCTATTTTGTCAGCGATGACATCCCGATGAAAAATCTCTTCGAACAGCAGCTTGGCAAGAAGGTGATTATCGAGAACGACTCCAGGGCAATGACCTATGGGGAATACCTCAATCTCGGAGTGGACAATAAGGAGCGCGATGTCATCTTCGTCAACCTCAACTGGGGCCTCGGGATGGGAATGATACTCGAGGGCAAGCTCTATTACGGGAAGTCCGGTTTCTCGGGAGAACTCGGACACTTCCCTATCCTTACCAACAACATCATCTGCCGCTGCGGCAAGGTCGGCTGTCTCGAAACCGGGGCCTCGGGCAGTGCCCTGCACCGAATGATAATAGAGAGGATCAGGGAGGGACGCAAGTCTTCTCTGGCTCCTCTTTATGAGAAGACCGGGGATGTCCCCTTAAGCAACATACTTAAGGCCCTTGAGCAGGAAGATGTGCTCGCAATCGAAGGCATAGAAGAAGTGGGCTCCACCCTTGGAAGGGGTCTTGCCGGTGTAATCAACATCTTCAACCCCGGGCTTGTAATCATCGGGGGCCGGCTTATCGCAGGCCACGACTACCTGATGCTTCCTCTTAAGGCTGCGGTCAACCGTTTCTCCCTGTCCAAGGTAAGTTCCGACACCCGCTTCCAGTTTTCCAAACTTGGATTGAAAGCGGCGGGCATTGGAGACTGTCTGCTCGCAAGGCTGGACTATCTGGACCTGTATCAAATTTAAGCCGAATCAACCTTTTCGATAAAAATAACTCACTGTTAATACTTTGTATTATTTATTTTTTTAATACATTTGCATACAGGACTCTAAAGGAAAAAGATTGTGCGCGGGAGAGTTTCGACGGGTGCGCACATATCTTTTGAATAATAATATTTTAATCACCCGGCGAAACTCAAATGATATGTACAAAGACGGCTTCGACCCTCACTACGGTGAGCCAAGTGGAGAGGATGTGTATTCCAAGAGCGTGAAAGCTGGAAAGCGCACCTACTTCTTCGATGTCAAATCGACCAAAGGCAATAAGGATTACTACCTGACCATTACTGAAAGTAAGCGCAGAGTGAATCCTGATGGCAGTTTTTCCTATGACAAACACAAGATTTTCCTCTACAAGGAAGATTTTGAGAAATTCTCTGAAGGATTAAACGAGACCATCGCCTACATTAGGGACACTTTCTTCAATGGTGAAATTCCTCAATCCCACAGAGAAGACACAGATGAAAATTAACGGCGAAACCCTTCAGCGCGCTGCTCTCTTTGTCCGCAAGGCAATCGGGCAGCGCGAGCCTGAAGTAGGGATTATCCTCGGAAGCGGGCTGGGCTCCCTCGCCGACTCAATTGAGCAGGCGACAGTTATCCCCTACCACGAGATCCCCGGCTTCCCCGTAAGCACGGCAGTCGGGCACAAGGGTAACCTCATAGTCGGAACTCTTTCCGGCAAATGCGTCGTTGCGATGCAGGGCAGATTCCACTACTACGAAGGCTATCCCATGGAATTGGTTACCATGGGGGTAAGGGTAATGTATCTGCTTGGTGCAAGGACACTTCTCGTGTCCAATGCAGCGGGAGGCATTAATCCGGACTACCGTGTAGGAGACTTGGTGATTATCAGGGACCATATTTCCCTTCAGCCGAATCCCTTAATCGGACCTAACATGGATGACTTCGGCCCACGCTTTCCGGATATGACCCGTCCTTACGACCCTATGCTTAGACGGAAAGCACATGAAATTGCCGATACGCTCGGGATTAAGGTTCACGATGGGGTGTATTTTGGGGATACCGGGCCTTCCTACGAAACCCCCGCCGAGTATCACTTCTACCGTCTGGCGGGCGGAGATGTCGTCGGAATGAGTACCATTCCGGAAGTGATTGTGGCCCGTCACTGCTCTATGAGGGTATTCGGAATGTCGGTCGTAACCAATGAAGCATCCGGCAATTTCGCTGATGATTACGCTAACAACGGAGATGATGTAGTCAAGGCTGCTGATGAGGCCGCCGGCAAGCTGACCCTCATCTTCAAGGAACTTATCAAAACACTATGACTATGACAGCAGAATACAAGACTGCAGCACAGTATATTCTCTCGAAGATTTCAGGAGAAAGGCCGAGTGTTGGAGTTATCCTCGGAAGCGGGCTTGGAGAGCTTGCAGAACACATCACAGACAGGGTTGTCATCCCCTATGCCAATATCCCAGGCTTTCCTGTCAGCACGGCTATCGGCCACAAGGGACAGCTCGTCATCGGCAATCTCGCCGGCAAAACCGTCGTCGCAATGCAGGGCAGATTCCATTACTACGAAGGTTACAGCATGCAACAGGTCACCTTCCCTGTCCGCGTGCTCAAGCTTCTCGGTATAGAGAGTCTCTTCGTATCGAATGCAGCCGGTGGACTCAACCTCGGTTTCAATGTAGGAGACCTGATGGTCATTCGCGACCAGATTAATCTCATGCCAAACCCGCTGATTGGACCCAACCTGGAAGAATTTGGCCCGCGCTTCCCCGACATGACTCACCCCTACGACCCCGAGTTGCGCTCGCTTGCATTCTCCATAGCAGCGAAGATGGGAACTTCGCTTCGTGAAGGAGTGTATATCGCCTGCACAGGCCCGTCGTACGAAACTCCTGCCGAATATAAGTTTTTCCGGACCATAGGAAGTGACGCAGTGGGTATGAGCACCGTTCCGGAAGTGATTGTAGCCCGTCACTGTGGACTGCGTGTGTTTGGGATGTCCGTAATCACGGACCTCGCCAGAGAAGACATGCCGGAGGGCTATGTTACCGATGGAAAGGAAATAGTAAAGGCAGCCGAACTTGCCACAAGCAAGATGACTGCCCTATTCGAAAAGATGATAGAAACTATTTAGCAATAGCTACCGAACGGGTCTCGCGAATCACGGTGATTTTTACCTGACCCGGGTAGGTCATTTCATCCTGAATCCTTTGAGCTATATCCGATGACATGCGTGATGCCTGATCATCGGATATTTCGTCTGCGGCAACGATAACGCGCAGTTCGCGTCCAGCCTGGATGGCGTAGGACTTGGTCACTCCCTTATAGGAAGCAGCGAGGTCTTCCATCCCCTTGAGTCTCTTGATATAACTCTCGATTACCTCTCTTCTGGCCCCGGGTCTCGCTCCGGAAATGGAGTCTGCCACAAGTACTATGGGAGCGTATACGGAAGTCATCTCGACTTCTTCATGGTGGGCGGCTATGGCATTGACTATCTCCGGACGCTCCTTGTATTGCTCCGCAAGCTTTGCCCCGAGCTGGGCATGAGACAGTTCGTCATCTTCGGTACTCACCTTGCCGATATCATGGAGCAGTCCTGCCCGCTTGGCAATTTTGGGATTAAGCCCAAGTTCAGCGGCAAGAATGGAAGAGATGTTCGCAACCTCACGGGAATGCTGCAAAAGGTTCTGCCCATAGGATGAACGGTACTTCATCCTCCCGATGAGCTTTACAAGTTCGATATTGAGCCCATGAATACCCAAGTCTATGCAGGTGCGTTTGCCAGTCTCCAATATCTCATCGTCAAGCTGCCTGCTCACTTTGGCTACGACCTCTTCAATACGGGCGGGATGGATACGGCCATCGGTTACGAGCTGATGCAAAGCCAGACGGGCAACTTCCCTTCTGACAGGATCAAAACCGGACAAAAGCACCGTATCGGGAGTGTCATCCACCACAATTTCGACCCCCGTCGCGGCTTCCAAGGCCCTGATGTTCCGTCCCTCGCGTCCAATGATACGGCCTTTCACCTCATCGTTCTCAATAGGGAATGTGGTAACGGCATTTTCGATTGCAGTCTCAGTAGCTGTCCGCTGGATTGTATTGATAATTATGCGCTTCGCCTCCTTGACCGCATTCATGCGGGCATCATCCATGGTATCGTTGATATAAGCCTGGGCCTCACTGCGGGCCTCTGCCTTCATATTCTCCATCAAGATATTGCGAGCCTGCTCGGCACTCATTCCAGCCACGGTTTCAAGCTGCTTGTTGGCCTGAGCCATGAGAGAATTGTACTCGGCATCCTTCTTCGTCAGAGCTTCCCTCTGGACATCCAACTGCTCGGCAGCAGCATCGAGTTCGTGCTGGCGGCGGCTGGTAGCGCTCTGCTGCTGTGCAACTTGTGTCTCACGGCTGCGAAGAGCGTTCTCCCTGTCTTTAAGTTTGGAATTCCGGTCGTTGAATTTGGCATCGTTTTCTTCCTTGAGCTTGAGAAAATACTCCTTGGCTTCGAGGGTTTTCTGCTGTTTAAGGGCATCGGCATCTATTCTGGCCTGACGCATAAATTCGTCCGCCTTTCCTTTCCTTGATATCCTGTTCAGGACTATGTATATCAGCAGGGCCAGTACAGCCCCTCCAATTGCTGATAAAATGATGTACAGTAACATATATGTTCGCGTTTCGCAGGATGATTAATTATTATTCAAAGATTTGTGCGCATCCGACGAAACCTTCCTCCGCACAATCTCTCTATTAAGCCTATAAAAAAAGCGGTACCGGCAAAAACTTGCAGATACCGCTTATGTGGACCGTCAGCCCGTCAAGCTCTAACTTTCAAATTGAAAGATTTAGGGGCCCCTCCGATTCAAGTTTCCCGCTAAAATTGCGGGCCTGCCATCTCCGGCGGGAACTTACCCGGTTCTATAGAACGTGTTTGTTGGAGCGGGGTTGGGCTAACGGTTTGTCCCTGTCTTGTCAAGGTAGGAATGGAGCTCTCTCTCGAGCCTGGAAACGCTTTCGCTGCTGCGGTCATAGTTGCGCTTGATGACCAGCTTCGATACAGTCTCGCTTAAGGCCACAAGCACTAATTTGTCCATCTGGGTCTGATTGGGATATCGCCTGTCGTAACCGTCAAGGGCAGTATTAATCGTCTCCGCCGCGAGCCTGAGGTAATGCTCGGACTCCTGCGTCGCCACCAGGGAATACTCCTTGCCGGCAACCTTGAGAGTAATACTATGCTTGTTACTGTCAGCCATATCTTTGTCAGTCAGAGATGAGATGGATACACTTATCTATCTCGCGCACAAGCTTGTCAATGGTCTGTCGGGTTTCAGCCTTATCGGCCTTTCCCGAAAGTGCATTTTCGAGCTTAAGTCGCTCCACCTGCTTTGTCAAATCACTTATCTGCTGTTTATACTTTGTGATTTTGCCCTCTTGCACAGACAACTGTGATGCGAGGTTATCACCCCGTACCCGCTCTTTCTCATACAGTGAGATAAGATTGAGAATGTCTTGCCTGAGATCTTCAATCACAAGCACAAAGCTAACAAAAAAATAATAATTATCCTACTTAAGATTCCCTCGTGATAAAAAATTATCACCATACGAGCCGCATTGCACCGGCAAAGCTAAAGCTAGGCCAAGCCTTGAATCGGGGGAACTCCGCAGAGAATCATCAGCTTGTATATCAGCCCCGACACTATAATCACGGCGGGGATAGTAAACACCCAGGCCCAGACTATATTCTTGGCTGTAAGCCACTTCACCCGCTTGACTCCGCGTACCAGGCCCGTGCCGATAATGGCACCGGTGACGGTATGAGTCGTACTTACGGGGATACCGAGCAAGGCAGTGATAATAAGGGTAGCGGCACCCGAAAGTTCGGAGCAGAAACCAGTCACAGGAGTAAGTTTGCTAAGTCCGTCGGCAAGGGTACGAATTACTTTCTTGCCCCCGATGACCGTACCGAGCGAAATCAGACCGAAGCAGGTAATTTTCAGCCAGGCGGGGACGAAGAAGCCAGCCCCGCCGACTGCCTCTCCAGCCGCAGTGTATGCGCCGGCCTTGACCGCCTCATTGCCAAAGAGAAACTGCATAAGCGGATTATCAGGCTCGGCGGCAAAGGCTGAAGCAAAGAGAATGGCAATAACGCCCATGGTCTTCTGCCCGTCATTACCCCCATAGCCGAGCGAGAATGCGGCACTCGAAAGCAGCTGAAGTCTCCTAAACACCTTATCGACATTCCTGGGCCGGGCTTTCTTAAGCACCAGCATGAAGAAACAGTTCAGCCCAAAGCCCATCAGCATCCCGAGCAGAGGGGAAATCACTATGAAAGCTACAATCCAGAAAATTCCGCTCCCAATCAGATACTGTGAGCCATACTGAAACCACACAGGACCGATGAGTCCCCCGATGAGGGCATGCGAAGCCGAAATCGGCAGTCCAAATCGGGTACACACAAGAATCCAAAGCACAGAGCCCAATAGGGCGGCCAGGATTACCCAGACATCCAGACTCCTCGGGTCCACGATACCGCTGCCCATGGTCGCGGCTACCGTCATGTCGAAGACAAAAAGGGCAGAGAAAATCCAGATTGCAGCCCAAATCACGGCCTGAGTGGGGCTGAGAGCCTTGGTGGCCACGACAGTCGCGATACAGTTAGCAGCATCGTTCATGCCGTTGGCGAAGTTAAACAGAAGGGCTATAATCGCCGTTATGACAACAACCGTAACCATCCCCTTAACTCATCTTGACTACGATACTGCGAATCGTGCCGGAAAGCTTTTTAGCCACATCAGAAGTATCTTCGAGAGCCTGAAGGATATTTTTCTTGCGCACCAGCTCGATAGGATCCTTCTCATACTCAAAGAGATTGGACATATACGACTCATAGATGTCATCGCAGATATGCTCGTATTCCTTAATCTGATCGCATTGCTCGTCAAACCATTTCACCTCGGAACGCATCTTCTCGAAATGCTCAGTCATAAGCAGCAGGCACTCAGCATCCTTGCGAATATATTCAGCGATGGTTACCAGCTTCCGCGAGCTGGACTTAGGCTGATAGATTGCAATCTTCTTCGCGGCATCCCGAATATTATCGAGAAAGGTATCCATATCCTCAGCAAGAGCGTGGACATCGTCTCTGTCAAAAGGAGTTACGAAAGAATCAATCAGATCGTCAATAATTTTGTCGGTAATCTGATCCCCTCGAGTCTCACATTCCTTAATCAGATGGGAAAGGGCCCTTCTCTGGTTGGGATCCTCTTCTTTGGTTATCTCCACAAGATAGCCGGAGGCTTTGAGAATATTCTCGGCGGATTCGATGTAGAGTGGGAAGAACTTCTTCTCCTTGGGGACGAAGATTTGCAATACTTTGTCAAGTTTCATTGGATGATGTATCGATTTTTGTTATTGTGTTTCTGTCAATCCGGACCGCGGCAGCTCCGAGCAGGGATAGCCTTGCAATCACATAGGCCTTTCCATCAACCTCCAGAAGCTCTGCCTCAAGACCTTCCAACGGGCCCTCTGTCACTTTCACCCTATCTCCAACCTTAAAGGGGACATTTCGGATAATGGAAGGAGGATTAGTGCTCTCCTCCACCATCATTTTGAAAGAAAGCATGTCTTCGTCCTTGATAATCGCAGGCTCATAGCTCCCCCTCTTCTCGCTCATGTATCTCAAAAGGTAGGGAATCCGCTCAAAATTGTATCTCCGGACTTTATCCGTGCAATGGACGAAGACTATCCCCGGGATTAATCTTCGCCGGACCGTTTTTACCCTATCCGACCACTTTCGCTTCTCCATACGGACCGGACTGTAGCACTCCACGCCTTCCTTCTCAAAGGCAGCTGCCACCTTGCCATCCTGGCAAGACTTTACGATGGCGACATACCAGTGTTGTCTGCTGTCTCTCACCTGTAGGATGCAATAAGGGCCATCACCTTTTCAAGAACCTTTTCATCAATCTCTGCCTTAAGATACTTATCAAGCATAGCCTGCGCATGCAAATCAGTCCCCGTGCAGTCATAATATCCAAGTGCGAGCAGTCTCTCGGCTTTCTTCCTGGCAGCGTTGCCATAGAAACCGGCAAGAGAAGAAATATTGAGTTGGAATCTGATTCCCTGATCTTTAAGGCTGTCGTAGTCCTCATTCGACATGTAGATATACCTCTCCGGATGGGCAAGGATGGGGGTAAGCCCTTTGGCCTTTATCGAAAAGAGTATCCCTTTCATGTCAAAAGGGGGACTGAAGTAAGATGTCTCCACGAGAATATGCCCTGCGGTATGGGTGAGCACCTCTCCCTGCTGGAGTCTTTCGACAAAGAGCGGGTCCAACATATTTTCAGCGGCAAGGCAAAGTTCCGGAGCAGGAAAACTGATCCTCTGCCTGAGCAGTTCAAAGCGTTCTGTAAGTTCCTGCGGCGTATTGGGACAATCCTCCATCACATGAGGTGTCAGCCAAACCTTTTTCACTCCAAGCTCAAAGTAGCGTTTAAGAATCGAAAGGCTCTCGCCAAAGCTCTGTACTCCGTCATCCACTCCAGGAAGAATGTGGCAATGACAATCCACATAATCCTTGAAAAGGAGAGAAAGAGCCGCCTTGCGAGAGAATAGTCCCATGGTAAAAATTACCTACTTCTTGTCTTCGCCCTTATCGGTATAGCTATAGTAACCATAGTGGTGACCATAGCCGTAGGAGCCGTGATGATAGGAGTAATGAGAAGAATACCGGGAATGGTAATAGCTGTTGCGCAGTTCAGTACCGTTGAGCACAATTGAGATGTTGTTGTACTTACCCTCGTCATAGATTCTATTGACATCAGGGAGCAGGCTCTTGTCAAAGAGTCCGGCTCTAACGACAAAGACCGTACGATCCGCAACCTGAGACACAATCTGGGTGTCAGCTACAATATCGAGCGGGGCGCAGTCCATAATCACAAAGTCATAGGAAGACTTGAGCCTTTCAATAGACTCCGAGAACAGAGGCAAACTGACCAATTCGGAAGGGTTGGGAGGAATCGTCCCCACAGGGAGAACATCCAAGCCCTTTACATTAACATCCTTAACGATAATTGAGGAGATGTCGTGAGATGACGGATCTGCAAGAAAATCGGCAAAGCCCTTCCCTGAAAGCCCAAAGAAACGGGAAAAAGAAGCCCTGCGGAAATCAGTGTCAACCACAAGAATCTTCTTCCCCTTGATTGCAAGGACAAGCGACATGTTGATTGTGATGAATGTCTTACCCGAACCCGGATTGAAAGAGGTTACCATCACGACACTATGCGGATTCCCTCTGGAGACAAATTCGAGATTGGTGCGCAGCACCCTGAATGCCTCGTTGATAATATCCCTGCTTCCCTGCTCAACCACGATAGTGTTGACGTCCTCTTCAGACCCGGGTTTGGCCTTGAATTTGGAAAGCAGGCGTTTGGGACCTCTAACCCTGTCACCGTCCTGCTTTAGAGGGATTTCTCCAAGGAAAGGAGCCTTAAGGCCTGCAAGATCATTCCGGTTGCGAATTTTGGTGTCGGCAATCATTCTCACATACATCACCCCAGCCGGGATTAGAAGTCCAAGCAGGAAAGCAATCAGCATGATTTGACGCTTCTTGGGAGAAGAAGGGCCGACCGGACCGTAGGGAGGGTTGACAATACGGGTATTATACGCGGTAAATGCCTGGCTGAGAGCATTTTCTTCCCTCTTCTGAAGGAGATAGAGGTAGAGGCTCTCCTGGACTTTCTGTTTGCGCTCATACACAAGCAAATCCTTGGCTTGGGTAGGACTTTGGGCGAGCTGGTCTGTAGTCTTGGTCTCCTGTTCCCTAGCGTAATTGACCTGTTCCTGAAGGGTAGCCACCTGAGTATCGACAGAGGACACTATAGAACCGCGAATCTGGGTGAGTGCCTGATCTATATCCTGCACAAGAGGGTTCCGCTCCGAAGAAGCCGAGACAAGATTGTTGCGCTTCAGCAGCATGTCATTGTACTCATTGATCTGGGTCACAAGCCCCGTATTTGAAAGACCGGCGGGAATGGGAATCAGATCCGTAGCATTAATGGTCGTACTCATGTAGTTGCGCAGGTACTTCGTGACCGAGAGCTCATTCTCGAGTTCACGAATCTGACGGGCGATGTCAGTAGTCTGCGTCATATACATTGTGGACGAAGCATCGACACTCGGCATCTTGTTTTTCGTCTTGTAATTGCTGATATCCTTGTCGACCTTGTTGAGTTCGTCCTCAACGGTAGCGAGACGGTCACTGATAAAGAAAGATGTACTCACCGCCATCTGGTTCATATCCTTGACCCAGTTCTCATTGTATACATTAATCAGCATATTGAGCACATCATCGGCCCTGCGGGGCGATGCATCCGTCATCGTAAGGGTCAGCACATCGGAAAACTTCTTGGCGTCGGCAGCCGTGGCGATGAACTTGGCGGAAAACATCCTCTGGGTCGAAGCCAAACTGGTCTTGGTAACGAGCTCAGGGCTAATCCATGGCGTACCGGAAAAGTAATAGGGATTCTTCTCAAGGACGATGGAGCCGAAAGGAAACGAAAGAGTATCGCCATATGCAACATTTTCCTTCCCTTTGATCTTCACCCTGTCCCGTTGTCCCTTCAGGGTATAGCTTATATGCGAAATGCACAAAGTGGAATCGCTCACAGGAGTAAGCCTGAAGGACACTGCGCACTCGTCCTGGACATCTGCAAATTCTGCATTGACAGGCACTCCGGAAGAATACGCGACATAATCGCGAAAGCGGCCCTTGATGGCATAACGGGTTGTAAGTCCAAGCTTGCGGACAGCTTCTTCCATAAGGATTGGCGCCTGGAACACGACCACCTCATTGGACACACGGGAAGTCATCTGACCGGCATTGGAGAGCAGAGCCTCGATGTCCGTGGCGCTGGAGCGGCGCGAATTGGTCTCCTTAATCAGGAGAGTGGCGGTACGGGTATACTGCGGAGTCGTCTTCTTGATATGGATAAAGGCGATTGCAAGACATACAACCACTGAAATCACAAACCAATACCACCCGTCAAAGAAGGTTTTGAGAAGTTTCCTGAAGTCAAAAGAAGACCCCTGCTCCTGCGTGGAAGCGGTATTCGTAGTGTTGGGAGAAGTATTTTCCATTCTGAAATAATATCTTGCGCTTATGCGATAAGCACGGCTATTGATTTATCGGGAGAAAAGTATAACGTAATAGGAGATGGTGGCAGCGAGAGAGGCAATCGAAAGCCAAAATGAGGCATTGCGGATATTGTTGCCGTTGACCGTGCTCTGACGGGCACGCACATCATTGGGATCCACATACACTATGTCGTTCTGCTGGAGATAATAGACGGGTGACGAAAGCAATTCCTTGGCAGAAAGCAGATTCACCACGTATGTCTTCCGGACTCCTTCTTCGGCCCTGATAACCCTCACATTCTCCCTCACACCATATATGGTAAGGTCTCCGGCCGCGCTGATTGCATCGAGAATTGTGAACTCATCCCTGTCAATGGCTATACGGCCGGGACGGTTGACTTCCCCGAGTACACTTACCTTGAGATTCAGATACTCCACCGATACAATCGGATCCTTTACCAAACCGTTGTTGACCAGTTCCTGTTTGATCTTTTCGGAAATCTCTTCCCTCGTAAGCCCTTCAACGCTGACTCTTCCGAGTTGAGGAAAATCAATACAGCCGTCATCCCCTACAGCATAACCCTGTACGCCAAGGCCCTGGGCAGAGTAAGTGTCAGTAGTATTGACATCCCCGAGATAGCGCGGAGAATAGGCGAGATTGAAAGAATTGGAAATCTGCCTGTCTCTTGCATTGACAATTACAGAAATCTTGTCTCCGGGACGGATGTGGATTGCCTGCGCCGTGGAAACCGTGTCGACTCCTCCACTCATTACATCCTGGAAATAAGTGATATTCTTGGGTGTAGCGCAGGAAAACAACATCGCTGCGGCAAGGGGTAGAAAGAAGAATGATTTAGAATTCATCGCGAGTTAATAATAGCGGGCAAAGATACCCTTTTTTGTTTAACTTTGCAAACTGTAATTTTTAACTATATGAACAGTAACTCCGGTCTCGGACTTTTCAGAGTCGCGGCCATCACTCCTCGGGTAAGTCTTGCAAACCCCGAAGCGAATGCAAAGAGCATCGCAAGTCTCTCTCGCGAGACTTCCGCGATGTATGACCCCTCGGTTATAGTTTTCCCCGAACTTTGTGTCAGCGGATACAGTTGCGAAGATCTTTTCTTCCAGCAGATTCTGTTGGAAGGCTGCGAGAATGCCGTTAAGGAGATTTGCACCCGGACCGCTGACCTGCCCTGCATCCTCATCATCGGCTGCCCCATTATCCACGGAGCCCGTCTCTACAATACAGCCATCGTGATTCGCGGGGGCAAAATTTTGGGAATAGTTCCAAAATCCTATATCCCGGGCAGTGAAGAATTTTACGAAAAACGCCATTTCGAGAGCGGAATCCGACTTGGAGCGACCCCTGAACCCATTCACTATGCGGGAATGGAAAGTCAGATAGGAGTACTGCAACTCTTCAGGGTCGGGCCCTGGCGTTTCGGAATCGAAATCTGCCAGGATATCTGGGTGCCGGTAACCCCGAGCACCTACGCGGCATTAAGTGGGGCCGAACTCATCTTCAACCTGTCCGCCTCGGATGAACTTGCAGGCAAGGATGCAGTGAGAAGAGAACTTATCAAAGCCACCTCCTCCCGCATTCGCGCCGGCTACGTATACTGTTGCAGCGGAAACGGGGAATCCACGGATGACCTGGTATGGAGCGGGGCTTCCATGATTTGCGAGAATGGGAACCTCCTCGCCGAAAGTCCCCGCTTCCGGCAGGAAGCCGCGACACTGGTCGCAGACCTCGATATGGACAGCATCCGACGAAGCCGGATTGCCGATTCAAATTACAGCAGGGACGGGGTGCTCTGGGCCGATGCCTGGCCCTACAGTGGCAATGGATCCGAGTACCTTGTGTGCGATTGTGGAGACGAGGTCAGCTGCGATTTTGAAAAGAGTCTGTACAGGCCGGTCGATGCACACCCTTTTGTGCCGGGCGATAGCGCTGAGCGGAAAGAGCGCTGTCGCGAGGTCTTCGACATCCAGACCGCAGGCCTGATGTCCCGCCTTTCCGCAATCCGTTGCAGCAAGGCTGTCATCGGGATTTCCGGCGGATTGGACAGTACCCTTGCCCTCCTTGTATGCGTAGAAGCCTTCGACAGGCTGGCCCTGCCTCGTGAAGGGATTCTGGCCGTCTCCATGCCCTGTTTCGGCACTTCAGAGCGCACCCGCAGCAATGCGGATGCCCTAATGGAGGAGCTTGCAGTCAGCCACAGGGTAATAGACATTACCGATGCGGTGAAAGTGCATTTCAGGGATATCGGCCTCGGTGAGAGTACGCACAACACTGCCTACGAAAATGCCCAGGCCCGCGAAAGGACCCAGGTGCTGATGGACCTTGCAAATATGTGCGGGGGTATCGTAATCGGGACAGGAGACCTCTCGGAATTAGCCCTCGGCTGGTGTACCTACAACGGAGACCACATGTCCATGTACGGGGTCAACTCCTCTGTTCCCAAAACTCTTGTAAGGGAAATAGTCCTGTGGAAGGCAGAACAGCTTCCCGATGAAGTACGCTCCACCCTCGAAGACATCTGCGATACTCCCATCTCTCCGGAGCTCCTTCCGGGGGCACAAAACACCGAAGACATCATCGGCCCCTACGAATTGCATGACTTCTTCCTCGTGCATTTCAGAGACGGAGAATCCCCACGGAAAATTCTGCTCTATGCCTGTCACGCTTTCAAGGGAAAGTATGAGCCCAAGACTATACTCCACTGGCTCAAAGTCTTCGTAAAGCGTTTCTTCTCCCAGCAGTTCAAGCGTTCCTGTCTGCCGAACGGGCCTAAAACAGGCTCATCCGCCCTGTCTCCCAGGGGAGACTGGCGGATGAGCACCGATTCGTCTGCAGAGCTTTGGCTTTCCGACCTCAAAGACAAAGCCTAACGCTACTTTAAGGGAAAAGGAGACTCATATCACGCTCAATTGCCTTGGAGGCTTCCCGTTCAGGGACGAAGTGCCAATCTCCAAGACCCTTTAAAGAAGCTGGAGTGAGCATGCCTTCAGAAGAAATCAGCCCGTATACCAAGTCTCTCAATTCAGGGCCCCTAGACACGAGCCTTTTAGAAAGTTCTTCCCGGCTCAGACCAGCACCCTTGAAAAGGAGATCTCCCCCACCGGCGGCCCTATACGAAGTCATGGCCACCATATAGCGTTTGTCTTTCTCAAAAGGCCTTCCATCGGCGAGACAGGCAATTTTCACCCTCCTGCCATAGGGTTTGGTTACATCCACGCTATAATCTATCCCCGAAGCGCTGTCAAAATTGAAGCTCGGATAATCAAAGGACCAGCTGCTGCCACTATAGCGCAGATTCTGCTGCCGGCTTATTCTAAACACGTGTCCGTCTCCAATCAGCGTTTTAATCCAGTGGTCATAGGAGTATTCCAGGTAATCCCTGATTTCCTGCCCACTTAAAGACAGGGTATAGAGGCTGTTCTCGTAAGGGTAGATTGAGAACAGGTCATTATATACGAGCTCCCCTGCCGGAATCACAGCATTGAAACTGAGAGGCGCGGCAAAAGCGATATCAGCCCCGCTTGAAGCAAGTTCCACACAGTGGATAAAATCCATGTAGAAACAGCGTCCCTTGAAAGCATCCCTAGTGCGCATGTCTTCGCTGATAGAGCCCACTTTTCGAAGGGTGAAATCCCTGACCTTAAGGTAGTCAGATTTGAACCGCTCCCGCATTTCAGGGTCTGCCTTCGATGCATCCACTTTCACAAGGGAGGCAGCGAGAGTCTTCCCGCCTTTGTCGAGAGTTATGACACTGTGGGTAAACCAACGGGCCTTGGACCCGGCATTGACGAGGATAATACTGTCTGTCTTTTCAATGCGCGGCCGGTGATCATGTGCCGTCACAAGCAGATCCACTCCCCGAAGACTTCTGAACAGATCCAGCCCCTGGCTCTCAAGTACAGTCCCGTCTCCTTCTCCAACCCCGCTGTGTACGCAGACTATGGTAATGTCCGGATGGGTCAGGGCTTTGATTTTATCCACCCGCTCCTGGACAAAAGGCACCAGGGAGACAAACTGCATCCCGCTCCAAAGGCTTTCATCGAGCCATGCGGCCATATTGGCGTTGGTATATCCAAGCACCAGGACCTTGAGTCCGGCCCGTCTAAACAGCTTATATTCGGGCCAATATGCTGTCCCATCCAGCTTGAGTGCATTCCCCGCAAAGAAAGGGATCCCCTTTTGCGCAAGCTCGTCCGTCACTCTGTCGTACACCTTGTGTCCGGTCTCCACATCGTGATTGCCTACCGTCACGGCGTCGTAGCCCATGTAAGAGACTATGCGCGGGTAAAGATGAGGCTCGATGGTGTCTGCATAATTGAAATAATACGCTGCGTTGTCCCCTTGGAGGCAATCGCCTGCATCAAGCAAAAGGACATTTTTCCTGCCGACGGCTTTTCTTATGCTATCCACATAACAGTTGACCGCCATAAGACTCGGTCTAACCCCAGCTCCGACATAGGAAGAGTCAAACCAGGCTCCATGGACATCGTCGGTTGTAATTACGTGAAGCTCATGACGCTGCGATGTGCAGGCGGCAATGCAGAGCACAAGTAAGGGGAAAAGGAGTTTTTTCATGCTTAGAAATTATAAAAAAGTGCCACTCTCTGCTCCCAGCCGAGAAAGCCATCAGTGGAATTGAAATGCAGCCGACAGGAGACTTTGAAATTGATTTTCCAGTAAAATTGAGGAGCCCAGTAAAATTCCACCCTGTTATAAAAGCCTTTACGGTAAAAAAGTGACCCTCTGTACAAATCTCCGCCATAAACTTCCCCAGTTGAATCCGTAGAATCGTAGAATGGCAGGAAATCCTTCGAAAGGGAGGCGAGATTATTCAGGCCAAAACTGCCTTTACGGATGAGGAGTTCCGCTTCACAGCCATAGGGCAGGCGCAAATCATCTTCGACCCTGAGCTTCTGATATGAGAGAAGTCCCCGTATCTTTACACTGAATTCATCCAGAGGCACACCAGAGATAAAATTCAGTTTTACAAAGGGGAGAAAGAGATGGTTGTCTACAACCCCGGGGGCTTGAGTACTGCCTGCGAAATGATAGAAGCTTCCCGACCAGCCGAGGTCGATAAGCGGGGAAAGCGTGTAACTGCCGTAACTCAGTATCTGGAAGCGTTCGTGACTTTCATTTCCCCGCTTCCCCATCCAGTCAAGCGCAGTCTCGCAGAAAAAATTATTCTTCCTGTAGCCTACATACATCCCATCGAGGTTAAAATCAGTCTCGACCGTTTCCTCGCTAAATACCAATTCTCCATAATCGCCTCTGATGTAATTGCGCGGATATGAGCCAACTATTCCAACGAGTTGAGCTGAAGGCAGTTTATAGGAAACCATGAAATACATGGGCACATCCGCAAGCATACCGCTTAAGGTGGAAATGGACGAACCGGCCTGTTTTATAAGATCCATCCCGAAAACCACGCGACCGGCGATTTTCTCTTCATTTATGCAGTTCCAGCCTACATAGGGAGTGAAGCGGCCATAGTGAATGGTGCCTGACGGAAGATATTTATTTGAAGATGAGTCAAATTCATGATTGTCAAATACATACCCCAAGGAAGAGTCAAAGAAGAAATCGCTTGCTCCCACACTTGCGGCGGCGAAGAAAATCGTAAAAAGAGTTAAAAGACACTTGCGCATAGCGATTGCAAATTTAATAAGAATCACCGATATGTAGCATTTCCCTGTATGTAACTGATATGCAGTGGATTAGCTTTTTGCGCCCTATCTTGCAGCATAGGGGCTACAAAGCATAAGTGTCTATATATTAGCCGTTTATAGGGAAATACTTTTTTCGTAGGCAGAAGCGGTATCCTAAGGAGCATTCTCAAGGGCAGGCATGTCGGCTTCGCAAATCTTTGCACGCACACGCGAAACTTCCCCACGCACATTCTTTGCTTCCAACGTTACCCTTCCCCCCTAAATCCCCCATGTTAAGCCTTTCAGGCTTCTACTCCTTGCCGCTCGGCAAAGTGAACAAGTTTCCTCTGCACTCGCTGACTGCGTCGTTTCAGGCGGGGGACATGGTCTTTGCTTCGCAGCTCCTTACATCGTATGTTTCGCATTTGCAAAACTTGAGCAACAGCAGAATTGCCTTTTAGCGATAATTTGAGTAAATTCGCAGGCTTAAGTTACGCATTTGCGAAACCCGAGTCTGTGAATTATACGCAAAAGACATTGACATGTTCGAAAATCTGAGTGAAAGACTTGAGCGCTCATTCAAACTGCTCAAGGGCGAAGGCAAAATAACTGAAATCAATATTTCGGAGACCCTTAAGGAGGTTCGCAGAGCCCTGCTCGAAGCCGATGTAAGCTATAAGGTTGCAAAGGAATTCTGCGACGACGTGAAAAAGAAAGCCATTGGCTCCAATGTGCTCACTTCCGTCAACCCTCGCCAGATGATGATAAAAATCGTCCACGACTCCCTCGTGGAATTCATGGGGGGAGACGAGAAGTCCCTCTCCCTTAAAGGCTCCCCTGCCACCGTTCTGGTAGCAGGTCTGAATGGTTCGGGTAAGACGACTTTCTGCGCCAAGCTCGCCCTCTATCTCAGGAAACGCGGCTCGGCAGAAATCCTGCTGGCAGCCTGCGACACTTTCCGCCCCGCCGCCATCGAACAGCTTAAGACCCTTGGAGAAAGGATTGGGGTCCCCGTTTTCTCCATGGATGGAGAAAGTGACCCCGTCAAAGTGGCTCTTGCTGCTATCTCATATGCGAAAAAGGAAGGCTATAAGACAGTCATAATCGACACGGCCGGACGACTTGCCGTGGATGACGAGCTCATGCAGGAAATCCGCACCATGCACTCTGCAGTGAAGCCTTCCGACACCCTCTTCGTGGTGGATGCCATGACCGGACAGGATGCGGTACTCAGCGCAAAGGCCTTCAACGAAGCCATTGATTACGATGGAGTAGTACTCACCAAACTCGATGGAGACACCCGTGGCGGTGCTGCGCTTTCGGTCAAGGCCGTCAGCGGGAAGCCTATCATGTTCATAAGTACCGGCGAGAAGCCTGAAGCCTTGGATGTCTTCCACGCGGACCGTATCGCAGACCGAATACTCGGGATGGGAGATGTGGTCAGCCTGGTTGAGAAAGCCCAGGAGCAGTACGACGAGAAGCAGGCTCGCGAACTTAAGAAGAAAGTAGCCAAGGGCAAATTCGACTTCAACGACTTCTACGACCAGATTCAGCAGGTGCGTAAGATGGGAGACATTAAGGACCTGGCAGGGATGCTCCCGGGGGTCGGCAATGCCATCAAGGATGTGGACATTGACAACGACAAGGCTTTCAAGGGGACGGAGGCAATTATCCGCAGCATGACTCCTTACGAGAGAGCCCACCCTGATTGCCTCAACGGTTCCCGTCGCAAACGGATTGCCGCAGGGTCGGGCACTTCCCTTGCCGAAGTCAACCGCCTGATTAAGCAGTTTGAGGGGTCGCAGAAGATGATGAAGATGGCCATGAACGGCTCCCTCAAAGACCGGCTCCGCGCTATGGGCGGAAGATAATTCGCTCCTGTTATCAGGGGTATCCCCCAACTGACAAAAGAGACCGCTCCTGCGGGCGAAGTGTAACGGGATGGGCATTCCGTCGGGAAAATGGGGGGTGCTGCTGACGAATTGGGGGCGATGCGGGCGGGGCGGAGCTCTGAGGAGCATTTCACTGGGCGGG
>CAZSMO010000003.1:0-87687 GCA_964608175.1 uncultured Muribaculaceae bacterium
GGTTCAGGCTTCCGCCCATTGACCAATATTCCTCACTGCTGCCTCCCGTAGGAGTTTGGACCGTGTCTCAGTTCCAATGTGGGGGATCTTCCTCTCAGAACCCCTAGACATCGCCGCCTTGGTAGGCCGTTACCCTACCAACTAGCTAATGTCACGCGAGCCCATCCGTATCCGACGAATCTTTTAAACAGCCCCCATGTGGAAACCGCTCTTATGGGGTATTAGGCGACGTTTCCATCGGTTATCCCCCTGATACGGGCAAGTTGCTCACGCGTTACGCACCCTTCCGCCGGTCGCCGGCAGAGTATTGCTACTCCCCGCTGCCCCTCGACTTGCATGTGTTAAGCCTGCCGCTAGCGTTCATCCTGAGCCAGGATCAAACTCTTCTTTGTATTCTCTTTATCTCTCGCCTGATCCTCGACACTCCTTATTCTCATAAGAAATTAACGCTCTCGTTTACTTGTTTTCGGTACTTGCTTGTACTTATCTCTCAATATTATCAATGAACTGTTTCGCTTCCCGCGAAAAGGACTGCAAAGATAAGAAGTTTTTAAGAAAAAACAAACTTTATCTGAAAATCTTTATTATCCCCTGCAAAATAACTATCTTTATGCCTCCGTGTGACTTTTGCCAGAGCGAGGGGGAGGCTCCTTTGCTGATGTTCCGGATGACAGGTAGGCGAGGAGATAGATAGCAGGAAGGCAGAGAGCATACAGTTAATTAAAAAGACAAATAACAGAAATGCCGGAAGACAATAAGGCATCACTGCTGAGCATCTTTGGGATTTTTGCCAAAATTGGGGCATTCACCATTGGTGGAGGCTATGCGATGATACCCATCATCGAAGCCGAGATGACTAAGCGAAAATGGATACCCGAGGACGAACTCGATGATGTAGTCGTGCTTGCGCAAAGTGCCCCGGGTCTGCTCGCGGTCAATATGGCCATCTTCACTGGCTACAAACTGCGAGGCCTGAAAGGGAGTATTATTGCCACTGTCGGGGCCGTACTGCCTTCTTTTGTAATCATATTGCTAATCGCAATGTTCTTCACGGCATTTAAGGACAACGCTATCATACAGAGAATTTTTCAAGGCCTGCGCCCCGTTGCGATTGCGCTTATTCTCGTCCCCGCCGTCAATATGGCAAAGAAATGCCCGCGCAAATGGTGGTCCTACACGCTTATGATTGCGACCATCTTCCTAGTGGCTTTCCTGCATGTATCAGCGATTTGGATTATACTCACGGTACTTGCCTGTTCTTTGGGCATAGCCATGATAAACGAGGGGAGGAGAGGCAAAAGCAGTGCTGCGCGAGAAAGCAGGATGGGAAGTGAAGCGCAGGAGGGAATACAGGAAGGCGATGAGAAACAGGAAGGAGGACAGGGGAAATGATAGGACTACTGCTTCAGCTCTTCTGGTGTTTCTTTGTCATCGGACTCTTCAATTTCGGGGGTGGGGGAGCCATGATTTCCCTCATTCAAAATCAGGTCGTCACAGTACACCAATGGGTTAGCGAGGGTACATTTACCGATATCATTGCTATTTCCCAGACTACTCCCGGGCCTATCGGCATCAACTGCGCCACATATGTCGGCTACGAGGTGATGCATGCGGCAGGTTACTCCAACCTCATCGGTATTCTTGGTTCGGCGATGACTACGGTTGCCATCGTACTGCCTTCGTTCCTGATTTTCTATGCTCTAATGAAGGTCTTCAACCGTTTCCACGAAGACCCCCGCTTCATCACCATGATGTCCGCCCTCAAGCCTACCGTAGCTGGACTGATTGCGGCAGCCTGTATCATTCTTTGCTTCCACATCAACATGAACGGGCTCGTCCCGCAAATCAGCGTCATCAGTGAGAACTTCCCCGATTGGAAGAGCTGGGTTCTGTTTGCCGTGGCCTTTGCCGTCACGTATTTTTTCAAGGCAAACCCCATATATGTAATCCTCGCTGGCGGAGTAATTGGATTGATAATTTTTTAATATTCAAAGTTATATGAAATTCACACTTCTTTCAATGCTGCTTGCATCGACAATCAACGTCATTCCTCAACCGTTAAGTGTGCGCGAAGACGGCGGCAGTTTCAAGCTCAAAGGAGCACAAATCAGTTGCGATGCCTCTGTGTCGCCCAATGTCGAAGATGCTGTCAAGGCTTTCTCTGCCCAGCTCAGTATCGTTGCCGGACAAATTTACCCCGTATCCAAACCGGTAGGACTCAGCGAGACTGTCCGCAACGGCAATGGTAAGGGCATAATCTTCGCAATTGACCCAACGCTTGCCGAAGAAGCCTACACAATCAACATAGACAAGAAGAAAGCTGTCATACAGTCATCTTCTGAGGCCGGCTTCCTATATGCTATCCAAACGCTCAAACAGCTTCTGCCTGTGTCCATCTACGGAAATGCCACCGACAATGAGTCCAAATGGGAGCTTCCCTGCTGCGAGATTAAGGACAAACCGCGCTTCGGCTATCGCGGAATGCATCTCGACTGCTCCAGACACTTCTGGACAGTGGACGAGATTAAGAAAATCCTGGATGTGATGGCAATAGTCAAGATAAATCGCTTCCACTGGCACCTGACAGATGACCAGGGTTGGCGGGCAGAGATTAAAGCCTACCCTGCACTTACGGAGGTTGGAGCATGGCGGGCCGGAACGATTGTCGGATATCAGCAGTGGGCGAAAGAGAGTGAGTACAAGTTCGATGGAATCCGATACGGGGGTTATTACACACAGGATCAGATGCGTGATGTGGTGGCTTATGCCACCAAACTCGGCATCACCGTGATTCCCGAGATTGACCTGCCCGGGCACATGGTCGCAGCCCTTGCCTCCTATCCCTACCTTGGATGTTTCGGAAAGCAGGTCGGGAGTGGGGAACCTTACGAAGTATGGCAGCAATGGGGAGTATCCCCAGATGTCCTCTGCCCCGGTAAAGAGAGTACCTTTACCTTCCTTGAGGGGGTGCTTGGAGAATTGAGTGACATCTTCCCCGCAGAGTATTTCCACATTGGAGGAGATGAATGCCCAAAGACAGCCTGGGCTAAATGCCCCGACTGTCAGAAGAGGATTGCCGAACTCGGTCTTGTCAGTGATGAGCACGCAAGCAAAGAGCAGAGGCTCCAGAACTATGTCACAAGTCGTGTGCAAAAATTCCTCGCGACCAAGGGGAAGAAGATTATCGGCTGGGACGAAATCCTCGAAGGGGACCTGGCAGAAGGGGCCACGGTGATGAGCTGGAGAGGGACCAAAGGCGGCATTGAAGCATCCGGAAGGGGTTTTGATGTCATTATGACACCTGATACTTACTGCTATTTCGACTACAACCAGAATCCCGACCGTGGAGATACCAGTATTCCCGTATGGGAAGCTGTGGATGAGCCTACCTGTGCGTGGTGGGGGTGGCTGCCGATTCAGAAGGTCTACTCTTTCAATCCCACCGAAGGACTTGATGAGGTCGCAGCTTCTCATATCCTTGGAGCACAGGCAAATGTATGGTGTGAGTACATCCCCACGACAGAGCAGCTCGAGTACATGATAATGCCCAGACTCTTTGCCATGAGTGAAGTTCAGTGGTGCGAACCTTCAGACAAGAACTTTGAGCGTTTTGCCGCTGCCGTCAAGGACAAGGGATTCAAGATTCTCAAACTCAAAGGATTCAACTATCGCGACAAAGGAGATTTCTAGTCTGTGAATCTCAAATCATTAGCAAAAGACACTGCCATCTACGGGTTCAGCAGTATAGTTGGGAGGTTTCTCAACTATCTGCTGGTCCCGCTGTATACCTACAAAATCTCGGCAGAAAGCGGAGGCTACGGCATAGTCACAAACCTATATGCCTACTCCGCCCTGCTTCTTGCCCTCCTGACTTTCGGGATGGAGACCACCTTTTTCAGATTCAGCGGCAAAGAGGGGGAAGACGCAAAGCGGGTCTTCGGCAATGCCGTAAAAATGGTTGGAAGCGTATCGATAGCTTTCGTAGTACTCGTCTTCGTCTTCCTGCGACCGATAAGCGGGGCTATGGGCTATGGCTCTCATCCGGAATACATTGCCTGTTTTGCTATGATAGCAGGACTGGATGCGGTGCAGTCAATCTTCTTTGCAAGACTGAGGCAACTCCATCGGCCGATGAAGTTTATGGCCCTGAAGATGACCTTCATAGTCCTCAACATTGCCCTTAATCTCTTTATCTTCCTTGTAATGCCATCGGTGAAGGGCCTGTCGGAAGTCTATGCACGATTCAACGGAGGGGTTGGACTGATATTCTTCGCCAATCTGCTCTGCACAGCTCTTGTGAGTTTCGGATTCATACCCGAAATCAGGGATGTCGGAAAGGGATTTGACCGTGGTCTCGCCCGAAGTATGCTGGCCTATTCGCTGCCTCTGTTACTGCTCAATATCGTTGGCATACTCAACCAGGTAGCGGACAAGATTCTCTTTCCCTTCCTCATGCCCGGACAGGAGGGACAAGTCCAGCTTGGCATTTACGGAGCTTGCGTAAAGATTGCTATGATTATAGCCCTGCTCACCCAAGCCTTTCGCTATGCCTACGAGCCGATAGTTTTCGGAGGAAAGTCAAAAGACAGCCCGGATACGCTCCAAGACGGAATGAAGTATTTCGTAATCTTCACTCTTCTCGCCTGGCTCGCGGTGATGTTCTACCTCCCCATCCTCAAATATTTCATTCAGAGTGGATACTGGAGCGGGCTGAAAGTGGTACCCGTCGTCATGATGGCGGAGCTGTTTATGGGGGTGTATTTCAATCTGTCCTTTTGGTACAAACTCACAGACAAGACCTGGTGGGGTGCAGTGATGAGCGGAATTGGGGCAGCAGTAATGATACTGGTCAATGTCCTGTTCGTCCCGAAATATGGCTATATGGCTTGTGCATGGGGAGGCTTTGCAGGCTATGGGACAGCGATGCTGCTGAGTTTTGTCATAGGACAGCACAACTATCCCCTGCATTACGACTGGGGCTGCATGCTGCGCTTCATCGCCGTGGGTGCCGTTATGTACACTGCCTACCGCTTCCTGCCTGTCTCTGACATCTGGAAGATGGCGCTTGGAACGGTGTTTCTGCTTGGATATTGCGCAATGATTTATAAGGAGATTAAAGATTCTTCGCTCCGTTCGGCATGACCGCCTGTGTCATCCTGAAGGAGCGGATTGAGAGAAAGGATATATAACAGAATAATTTGCAATGAAAACATCACAATTGACACCCCTGTTTCTCTGTCTGATTATACTCGCGGGTTGCGGTGGCAGAGGAAGTAAAAAAGAATCCGCCGATAAAGTCGCAAGAGATGCGGCTCAGAAAGAGCAGCTCGACTCCCTATCTGCGGCCGAAAAGAAAGAAAGAGTAGAAGGCCGTCTGTCCAATCTTCCTGAAGAGCCGGTATTCGACATTATTACCACTCTCGGGACCATTCGAATTAAACTCTTCTCCGACACTCCAAAGCACAAACAGAATTTCGCCCGTCTCGCCTTTGAGGGTTTCTATGACGGAATCCTCTTTCATCGGGTAATCCCGGGTTTCATGATTCAGACCGGGGATCCTCTCACAAAAGACCCTGCTAATAAGGCTCAATTCGGCACCGGTGGCCCGGGGTATAATATCCCTGCTGAAATCGTACCTACACATCACCACATCAAGGGGGCAGTCGCTGCGGCCAGGCGGGGAGACAGGGCCAACCCTCTCAAGGAATCGAGCGGCTCGCAATTCTACATAGTGCAGGATCCTGCGAATTGTATTCACCTCGATGGAGAGTATACCATCTTCGGGGAGACGCTGGAAGGCTTCGATGTCATAGACAAGATAGCGAATGTCCCAAGGGATGCCAGAGACTGTCCTTTAACTCCTGTGAAAATTATTAAAATTTCTGAAATAAATGCACTTTAAGCAGTTTTTTAGAAAGCAAGTCAGGGTTTGGCACGCGTATTGCTTATTTTCTGTCGAATAGTTTTTTCATAGGTTAAATTTAGGTTAGAATGGGTACAGGTCTCGATGCGAATCGCGACCTGTATTTTTTAGCCGGAGGGTTATACTTCCAAAGAAAGACTTCAGACCGCAAGGGAAAAATCATTTCCCAGTAATTAATTGTTAATTAACGATTTATGGTTTTGCGCCCCCTCGCCACACGGCAGGGCGCGAAAAGGTATAGTGCTATTTATCAGTGAGTTATAGGGAAATGGCGTAGGCTGGGCATTTCGTAGAACGAAAGAAAGAGTGCAGGAAAGGCATTTCGTAGAACGAAAAAGGTGACTGCCAAAAATGGAGTCACCTTAATTATTAACAATGGAACTGCTTTAGTCGCTGAAGGAGAAACGCCTGATCACAAGAACCTTGGCATCTTTCTCGGCTTCGGCGAGAACTTCGCCTACACTCTTGTGCCCTTCATCGCTCATCTGGTACTCCTGAGCAAGAAGGGTTTGCTCCTTGAAGAACTTCTGAAGACGTCCGTTGGCAATGTTTTGGACCATCTGCTCATTGAGATTGGCAGCCTTTTCGGCGCTGACAGTCCTGATAATCTGACGAGCCTGGTCAGCCTGCTCGGGAGTGAGCCAACCCTTGGCAGTGTTGGAATTGATATGATCCTCACTGTCTACATGGGCAGGGTTGATGCCGGCTTTCTTGAGGGCGGCATCGACTGCTTTGGTCACCTGCTCCTCGCGAGTCTTCTCGATAGCCACCTTGAGCTCGTTGTCTACGACTTCCTTGGGGCAGTCCTCACTGCTAATGGACACGGGGTTCATGGATGCAACCTGCATCGCAATCCCCTTTGCAACTGCTTCAGGAACTTCCTTATTGAATCCTACGAGTGCACCGAGCTTGCCAGTGAGAGTATGGATATATTCCTTGAAGAAGGGAGCCTCAACGAGAGTGTAATAGGCTATGACATGTTTCTCTCCGGTACGGCCGGTCGAGGCCTCAACGGCATCTTCAACGGTCATTCCGTCAGGGAGTGTGCATTTCTTAAGAGCCTCCACATCAGCGGGAGTCTGCTCAATTGCGACATCGGCGATACGGTCGGCAAGGTTCTGGAAGCCGGGAGTACGGGAGACAAAGTCGGTCTCGCAGCCGAGAGCCACGAGGATAGCTTTGCCTCCATTGATACGAGCCTTCACGGCACCTTCCGATGTCTCGCGATCAGCACGCTTGGCTGCGACAAGTTTGCCTTTCTCGCGGATAATCTCAATTGCCCTGTCGAAATCGCCATTAGCTTCTTCGAGAGCTTTCTTGCAATCCATCATACCGGCGGAAGTCATCTTGCGAAGCTTCATTACATCTGCTGCTGTAATTGCCATAATAAATCAAAAAGTATTAAGTGAGTAATGGATTATTCAGCAGGAGCTGCAGGTGTCTCTGCTGCAACATCTACCTGCTTGGCAGTCTTACGGGCGCGAAGCTTGCGCTCGTTGGTCTTCACGACCTCATTCTCCTCGGCTTCTACCTCTTTGTCCTTCTCGAGTTTGCGCTCCTGAAGTCCTTCCTGGATAGCACCGCAGACAGCATTGAGGATAACCTCTATGCTCTTTTCAGCATCGTCATTTGCCGGAATCACATAATCAATAGGTGTAGGATCGCAACATGTATCAACCATTGCGAATACCGGAATGTTGAGACGATTGGCTTCTTTGACTGCGTTTGCCTCTTTCTGGACATCAACCACAAACAGAGCTGAAGGCAGACGGGACATATCTCTGATAGAACCGAGGTTCTTCTCGAGCTTTGCCCTCTGACGGTCAATCTGCAGCCGCTCGCGCTTCGCGAGTTTGTCGAAAGTGCCGTCTTCCTTCATCTTGTCGATTGTGGACATTTTCTTGACAGCCTTGCGGACAGTCGGGAAGTTGGTAAGCATACCGCCAGCCCAGCGTTCGGTAATGTAAGGCATCCCGACCTCTGCGGCTTTCGCAGCGACTATGTCCTTAGCCTGTTTCTTTGTGGCCACGAAGAGAATCTTACGGCCGGATCTTGCCAACTCCTTGAGTGCGTCCGCTGCCTCATCCACCTTGATGACCGTCTTGTGCAGGTCGATGATATGGATTCCGTTCTTCTGATCGAAGATATACGGAGCCATTTTAGGATTCCACTTACGGGCAAGGTGTCCGAAGTGAGTACCTGCATCAAGCAATTCTTGGAAATTTGTTCTTGACATTTTGTTGTTTTCTTTTTCTCTTTACATCAATCTCAGGGTAGCCCATACTGTGAGATCCCGGAGATTTTCCGCAGTGCGGCAACCTTCCAACGGGAATGATTTAACAACCGCAACTGTACATAAAATAAGGGGCGTCTAACGTTTGCTGAACTGGAAGCGTGCGCGAGCACCGGGACGACCGGGTTTCTTACGCTCAACCTCTCTGGAGTCGCGGGTAAGAAAACCGGCAGCCTTCAGAGCAGGACGATAAGCTTCTTTGTCAACTTCGCAGAGTGCGCGGGCGATACCCAAACGGACTGCCTCGGCCTGACCTTTGGTGCCACCTCCTGCGAGGGTCACTTTGGTGTCAAATTTGCCGACGGTTTCGGTAACCGTAAATGGCTGGTTCACAATGTAGCGAAGGGAATCCTCCTTGAAGTAGTCTTCGAGAGGACGGTCATTAATCACGACATTGCCGGAACCTTCCGTGAGATAAACGCGGGCGACAGCCGCCTTACGTCTTCCAAGGGCGTGTTTCTGTTCCATTTACTCTGATTAAATTTCGTTGAAATTGATAACTTTAGGGTTTTGTGCCTGGTGTGGATGCTCGGGACCTGCATATACATACAGATTGTTAAGCTGTTTCGCACCAAGGCGAGTCTTGGGGAGCATACCCTTGACTGCTCTCCTTACGAGTTCTCCGGGTCTGGACGATGAGAGGATTTCCTTAGGCGTCGTGAAACGCTGTCCACCGGGGTAGCCGGTGTAGCGCACATAGACGCGATCGGTCATTTTCTTGCCTTTCAAGGCCACCTTCTCAGCGTTAATCACGATGACATTGTCCCCGCAATCCACGTTGGGAGTGAAGCCGGGTTTGTTCTTACCGCGCAGGATAAGAGCGACCCTCGAAGCAAGCCGGCCGAGAGGAAGATCCGTCGCATCGACAACTACCCAGTTTTTGTCGACAGTAGCCTTATTCAAGGAAACTGTTTTGTAACTAAGAGTGTCCATCTTGACTTGATCTTAAACGGTTAATACTAAAATTGCGATCCCTCAATTCTTAAGGGGTCGCAAAGATAGAAATTTTTTTTTGCAAGACAAAATTTTTCAAATGGGTTACGCGCTACTTCAGAAAGGCAAAGAATATGGCTCCCACGAGAAGGATAAATGAAACAAGGTGGTTCCAGTGGAGGGGCTGGCCTTTGAAAAGCACGCTCACGACCAAGGTGAAGATTGTAAGCGACACTACTTCTTGGATGACTTTGAGCTGAATTATATTGAAAGGCCCTCCATTGCCTTCATATCCGATTCTGTTTGCCGGTACCTGACAGCAGTATTCAAAGAAAGCCATCCCCCATGAAATCAGAATAATGAGTATCAGTGGCCAACCGTCAGTGAGTTTCATTTCCTGAAGCTTGAGGTGTCCATACCAGGCAAACGTCATGAACACATTCGATGCTATAAGCAGTAAAATCGTGTAAAGTCCTTTCATAAAAACAGCTTCTTAACAAAGAACCCGACACATAGTGCCGGGCTTCTTTTTGAGCGGAAAACGGGATTCGGACCCGCGACCTCAACCTTGGCAAGGTTGCGCTCTACCAACTGAGCTATTTCCGCAAACGGGGTCACAAAGATACGAAGCTTTTTTTGAATCTGCAAATTTTAATTGCTTTTTATTGCTTTTGCGTAATGTGTTTCCGGCTTCTTGGGAGGCTTGGTGGTCGGGCGGATTATTTTAGCGGGTTTGCCATGCTTGTGGCAGACTGTCCAGATTACGATACCCGCTATCACACATGGAAGGCTCAATACATGTCCCATATTGATAACTACATCTCCTATGGTGAAGACAACCACGGACGGAGCCTTGGTAAACTCGAGCAGACCCCTGCACCCAAAGCAGAAAGTGAGGAAAATTCCAAGGAGCTCTCCCCTCTTCATCTTGTCGAGTTTGCAATTGTACAGGTAAAGCAGCACAATCCCGAGAATAATATAGCAGATTGCCTCATAGAGCATGGTGGGATGCTTGGGAAGAGGATCACCGGTGCGCTCGAAGACGACTCCCCAAGGGAGGGTGGTGTGATAGCCGTAAATCTCTGAGTTGAAGAAGTTTCCTATGCGGATAAGGGCACCGGCGAAGCACACGATAATCACCAGCCTGTCGAGAATCCAGAGTAAATCAAAACCTTCCTTCTTGCCGTATTTATTGGAATACCACCACATTCCAAGCACAATTCCTACGGCTCCCCCGTGGCTGGCAAGACCACCCTTCCATGGCATAAAGACCTCAGCAAAGCCCTTCCAACTACCGAAATAATACTGGGGGTCGTAGAAGATACAATGCCCGAGACGGGCTCCAACTATGACGCAAATCAGCATCGTATAGAGTAGCGGGTCCAGCAGTTTCTCATTGACACCTTCCTTGCGGAAGAAATGCCGCATCATATACCAGCCGATGATAAATCCTGATACAAAAAGCAGGGAGTACCAGCGAATCCCGAGTGAGCCGATATGGAAGAGGACTGGGTCCACATTCCAGTGTAAATACAAGAGTTCTGTCATAACGATTGTGCAAACTTACGAATAATTTTAAATAACTCGCCTCATCTTTTGGATATCTTTCCGGTCTGTATTGCCCTTTTCATCGGCCATGCAGCCCGCTGCCTCGCAAACCCGCACTCCTGCTTCGAAGGCTGATTCCCGTAACCCCCGGCCAACGAAGTTCCATAGAGAGGCTATTCCCATCCATACCCTCGGGTCAGCCATCAGGGATGCCGCACAGGTACCCAGGATACAGCCCGATGTCCGAGCCGAAAGCTGGTGGTGCTGACCGCGCCCACTGAATTTCGGCAACGGGAAAGGGGGATGTTGCAAACGTAAAATTCGTCTAGTACGGTGGAATGCCTTACAACGCTGTAGAAAGGACATCACTGTTCTAAATCACGGCAACTTGGTAGGATTTAGAACACCGACCAGCCTCTCACAAGCGTAGAGGCTGGGGCTACGTTCTAAACGAATTTCACGACTGACCGCGACCGCCGAATTTCACGACTGACCGCTCCTGCCCGTTCGATGCAACGGGGTGGACTTTCGTGAGGAACAGGAGCGAATCTCATACAATATTCCATGGTGAAGATGTACGAACTTTCACCGGATCTTCATAATTTTGCGGAACCGGTAACATATGAGAAAAACCACATTAATACTTTTGAGTTTGTTAATCACTTTGATAGCTACGGCGCTCCCGTTGGAATGCGAATTGCCTATGGCACCCCGAGCGCATCATTGCCATCATCTCGCAGAACGGCAACGACTATAAAGAAGGTCTGGGCAAGAAATGGGAAGCCCGAAAGGCTTAACAAAAGGGGGATTTAGGGAAAGGGCAACATTGAAGCAAAGAATGTGCGTGGGAAAGTTTCGCATGTGCGCACAAATCTTTGAATAACAATAACCTTATTACATGCGAAACTTTAGTTATGTACACATACACACAAGACGGAGATACATACCTTGTAAGTATCGACAATCACAATGAGGCAGTCGCAGCAGTGGAAGCCTTTTGCAATGAAAAGAACATTCGGTACGGGCTCATAGAGGGCCTGGGAGCAGTAAACAGTGCCACACTGCGTTTTCTCAATCCGGCGACCAAACAGTATGTGGATAAGACTTTTGACGAACAGATGGAGTGCGCCTCCCTGCTCGGCAATATTTCCGAAAAAGACGGCAAAGTCTACCTCCACATGCATGCCACCTTCGGTCGCTCTGATTATACCGTGGTAGGCGGGCACCTGCTTTGCGCAACCGTGAACGGGGCCTTCGAAATAGCCATTCACCAGCTGCCTAACGCCCATGCCGGCCGGCGCTTCGATTCGGAAACAGGGCTCAATCTCTACGAGTTCTAAACCCAAAAGCCTGACACGTAAGTCCCATAAAAAACCGGAAATTCGGCACATGGTTACAAATCATCGGGATTGAAAGAGGCGGAATGCGAATAGCGTATCGGCCATGCAGTGCGTAGGACAAACCTGCCGCATAAGCAGCATATAGAGGCGGAACGCAATCACCATTACCGCATAAGCCGCACCACCGTAGAAAGGGGCAGAATCCTGCCGGCAGAGTCCTTGAGGGCGAGTTCCCCACTCTCAAGACGGGCCATTTCGCCACTGTGAGAAGTGATTCCAAGGGCTTCGCGCACAACGGTCTCGGCAAGAGCGGGGGTATAGCCGTTGGAATAAAGGTTGAGAATAAGGTAACTGTCTACAGGCTTGAGAATTTTCCCGATAAGCTGCATCATTTCGAAAAGACAGTCATCGAGCTTCCATCTCTCTCCGTCTGGTCCATGTCCATAAGCGGGAGGGTCCAGGATAATGGCATCGTAGAGGTGTCCACGCTTCTGTTCGCGTTTTACAAAACTAAGCGCATCCTCCACCACCCAGCGAATATCCTGCAGGCCGCTGTTTTCCATATTTCCCCGTGCCCAAGTCACCACCTGCCGCACGGAATCGAGGTGAGTCACATCTGCCCCCGCAGCTCTGGCAACCAGACTCGCGGCTCCAGTGTAAGCAAAGAGGTTGAGCACTTTCATCCCAGGTCTCGTGTGAGAATAGATAAAGTCCCAATTGGGAGCCTGTTCAGGAAATACCCCCACATGCTTGAAAGCCGTCATCCCAAGGCGAAGACTAATCTTGGAACGGGTCTCCGAAGCATGGAGAACATTGGAAGCAGGCAGCTCAAGAAGCGGATAGGAAATATACCACTGCTCCTGCATCTTGCGAAGCATCTGCCAGGTCCCGCTGTCTTCCTTTCCAGCCTTGCCAAAGCCCGCCCCGGGAGAGAACCTGGTATGCGCGCTGCCAAGCCAGGCAGCATCCCCCATTGCCTTATGCCAAACGGCTTTAGGCTCAGGCCGGATAAGGGTATAACGACCGAAGCGTTCAAGCTTCTCGCCATCACCGCAATCTATAAGCCCGTAGTCATTCCACCGCTCGGAAGGGAACTGAATCATAAGATTATAAGAAGCTCACGGTAGGATGCTTCCAAAAATGTCGGGGTACCGTGACTCGAACACGGGACCCTCTGGTCCCAAACCAGATGCGCTGCCAACTGCGCCACACCCCGAATTCCCATAGCGAAAACGACTGTCGTCTGCACTCGGGCTTGCAAATTTAGCAAAAATTGCTTTTGCTACAAAATTTTGCACTCATGAAGGCATCCTCTACAGATACAAGTTTAGCAAGTGACTATAATAGTATGATACTTAAGTTTCGCAAATGCGAAACTTGGGTCAACTGATACCGCGATTCCGAAGATATGAGTTATCTTTGCAGCAGTTATGGATCAGTTCGTCATTGAAGGAAAGAGACTCAAAAAGTCATACGGAACCTTGGAAGTACTTAAAGGAGTGGATATCAGCGTCAGCAAAGGAGAAATTGTGTCCATCGTCGGGCCCTCCGGAGCCGGCAAAACCACTTTGCTTCAGATTCTCGGAACGCTCTCTACACCGGACAGCGGAGTATTGAGCATCGCCGGACGCAATGTGTTCGGGATGAAGGAGAAAGACCTTTCGGCCTTCCGCTGCCGCAACATCGGTTTCGTATTTCAGTCCCATCACCTGCTCCCCGAATTTACAGCCTTGGAGAATGTCATGATTCCGGCCCTGCTCGAAGCCGAACTTCCCGGGACTGCGCCCAAACGCAAAACTTCTGCCATCAAGACCGAGGCTCTGAAGATGCTCGACCGAGTCGGGCTGATAGAACGGGCAAATCACCATCCCTCGGAGCTTTCGGGAGGAGAACAGCAGCGGGTTGCCATTGCCAGGGCCCTTATCAACTGTCCTGCTGTCCTGCTGGCAGACGAGCCGACCGGCAACCTGGATTCAGTGACAAAGCAGGACATTCACCGCCTGCTCTTTTCGCTTCGCGGCACTCTTGGCCAGACCATCGTGATTGTCACTCACGACAGCAGCCTTGCGAACCTGTGCGACCGCAAACTGCAGATGAAGGACGGATTATTCGTCTGAAGCAGGACTTTCTTCTTTCGATTCGGGCCTCACTATCAGAATCGACAACTCGTAGAGCAGGTAAATCGGCAAAAACACCACCATCAGCGTGAATGGATCTCCCGTCGGGGTGATGATGGCCGCAAGCACCAGCAGGATAACGATAGCGTATTTGCGGTATTTGCGCAGGATGCTTTTGTTGATAAGTCCTAGAGCAGACAGGAGCCAGGCAAGGACAGGCAGTTCAAACACCAGGCCCATAATGAATATTATGGAAATGAAAGTGGAGATGTAGGAATTGAGCGCAATCTGGGTCTGAATGCCTGTACCGATATTGTAGCCGGCGAGGAAACGGAAGGTCAGCGGGAAGACCAGGAGATATCCCACTGCACAGCCGAGATAAAACAGGCCGGAGACTCCTATCATCGCGAGACTCACACCTTTCTGCTCGGATTTATAGAGAGCCGGCTTTATGAATAGCCAAATTTCGGCAAGTATATAGGGGACAGCGGCTACAAGGGCCAGCAGGAAAGCAGTACGCATATGCGTAAAGAAAGGGGTGGTGACATTGATATTGATGATTGGGATATCAAAATCTCCCTTGAAAATGCCGCCTAACCACCTGTAGACAAAGAAATCACCTTTTGAGGGCGCAAGGACAAAACTGTCAAAAATGGAGGGCATGACTATGAAAGCCGCGATGAAAAGCACCAATACGACAGCGAGAATTCTGATAAAAGACCAGCGGAGAACCTCCAAATGGTCCCAGAAACTCATTTCACCCTTTCCTGATTTTTTCGCCTGCCCCGCCATCTATTCTTCTGTGTGATTGAATCCGCCGGTTTCAGATGAAGAAGAGGAATCACCCTTGACCGAGTCCTCTAATGGCTCTTTAATATCCTTCTCTATCTCATTCTGTATATCATTCACTCCAGCCCGAAAACTGCTAACCCCTTTGCCTATATTGCGCATAACTTCGGGAATTTTTTTACCCCCGAAGAGCAAAAGTACCACTGCAGCGATTACGACTATTTCACCAACACCTATTGAGCCCATATTTACGAATCAAGTTTAAGAACTGCCATGAATGCTGACTGCGGCACCTGCACTGTCCCAATCTGCCGCATTCGTTTCTTTCCTTCCTTCTGTTTCTCAAGGAGTTTGCGCTTTCGAGTCACATCACCTCCATAGCACTTGGCCGTCACATCCTTACGGACCTGCTTCACAGTTTCGCGGGCAATGATTTTGGAGCCGATTGCAGCCTGAATCGGAATATCAAACTGCTGCCTTGGGATTAGCTCCTTGAGCTTTAGGCACATTTTACGCCCGAGGTCATAGGCATTATCCTCGTGTATAAGGGTTGAAAGCGCATCGGCAGGCTCCCCATTAAGCAGAATATCCAATTTGACCAACTTCGCGGTCCGATAGTCTATAATATGGTAATCAAATGAGGCATAGCCCTTTGACACTGTTTTGAGCTTATCGTAGAAATCGAAAACGATAGACGAAAGCGGCATATCGTAGTTTAATTCAACCCTGTCGGCAGTAATATAGTGCTGGCCGATGAGGGTTCCCCGACGGTCAAGGCAAAGCTTCATCACGGGGCCGAAGAATTCGGCCTTACTGATAATCTGCGCACGAATATAGGGTTCCTCAATATGGTCAATCATGGTAGGAGATGGCAGTCCTGACGGATTGTGAACATCAATTACCTCTCCCTGAGTCGTATACACTTTGTAAGACACATTGGGGACGGTCGTAATGACATCCATGTCGAATTCCCTGTAGAGCCTTTCCTGCACTATTTCGAGATGCAGCAGTCCAAGGAAGCCGCATCTGAAGCCGGAGCCAAGAGCGAGGGAACTTTCAGGCTCGTACACGAAGGAGGCATCGTTGAGTTTGAATTTCTCAAGGACGCTGCGGAGCTCTTCGAATTTGTCCGCCTGCACGGGATACATACCCGCGAAGACCATGGGTTTAACCTCCTCGAATCCGGCAATAGCCTTGTCACAGGGCCTGTCAACATGGGTAATGGTATCCCCAACCTTGACTTCCGCGGCACTTTTAATCCCAGTAATCACATAGCCCACATCCCCCGTTTCAATCCTATCGCGCGGAATAAGTTTCATCTTCAATACCCCGACTTCCTCCACATCGTACTCCTTGCCGGTAGCGAAGAATTTGACCTTGTCGCCCTTGGATATAACACCGTTACGCACTTTGAAATAGGCAATTACACCTCTGAAGGGATTGAATACCGAGTCGAAAATCAGGGCCTGAAGCGGAGCATTGGGGTCCCCTTCAGGAGCGGGAATTTTCTCTACGATAGCATCCAGAATCGGGGGCACTCCCGCGCCTGTCCGTGCGGAAATCCTGAATACGTCCTCGGCCTTGCATCCAAGCAGCTCGCAAATCTCATCGGTGACCACATCCACTTGGGCCGAATCCATGTCTATCTTGTTGAGGACAGGGATGATTTCGAGCCCGTGGTCAATCGCCATGTACAGATTGGAAATGGTCTGGGCCTGAACACCTTGTGTCGCATCTACCACGAGCAGCGCCCCTTCGCAGGAGGCAATGCTCCGAGATACCTCATAGGAGAAATCCACGTGGCCGGGAGTGTCTACAAGGTTGAGGGTATAATCCTCCCCCTTGTAATTGTAAACCATCTGAATCGCGTGGCTCTTGATGGTGATTCCTTTCTCCCGCTCCAAATCCATGTCATCGAGGACCTGGTTCTCCATGTCACGGGGAGCAAGGGTACGGGTGAGCTCCAAAAGGCGGTCGGCAAGCGTACTTTTCCCGTGGTCAATATGTGCTATTATGCAAAAGTTGCGGATGTGTTTCATACTATTCCCACAAATATAGCAAGAATTAACCAAAGCCACTTTTTTTGTGACGAATTAAACAAAAATAGCTGTATCTTTGCCCCAATAGGCAAATTCGTTAACGATATGAAAGTTATTAACCTCGGGGAGCACAGCTCTTCTCTCAACAGCTTCGTCGTTCAGCTTCGCGACAAGGTCCTCCAGAAGGACAGCCTGCGCTTTAGAACCAACCTTGAGCGTTTAGGTCAGATTTTCGGCTACGAAATCAGTAAGACATTGTCTTGCAAGGAGAAAGAAGTAGAGACTCCCCTTGGAATCGCTCACCTGAATGTGCCGGACGAGCAAATCGTCGTTGCGACCATTATGCGAGCCGGCCTGCCTCTTCACGAAGGGGTGTTGAGCTGCTTCGACAATGCGGAGAATGCTTTCGTAGCCGCTTACCGCAAATACGACAGCGAGGGGCAGTTTCATATCCATACCGAGTACTGCACCTGTCCTGAACTCACTGGCAAGACCGTGATTCTGGCCGACACCATGCTTGCCACCGGCTCTTCCATCGAGGTGGCGTATGAAGTTCTGCTTCAGGAAGGCGGGCAATTTGCCAAACTGCACCTCGTCTGTCCGTTCGCAAGTGTGCAGGCAATAGAGAATCTCCAGAAGAAAATGCCGGAGAGCACTACCCTATGGGTGGCGGCTATCGACCCCGAGCTCACCAGTCACTCCTACATCGTTCCGGGGCTTGGAGATGCCGGTGACCTCTGCTACGGCCCGAAGCTGTAGCCAGGGTCATTCCTGCTTATAAGACTTTCGGTTTTTTCTCCCCACTTTTTCTTAACTCGGTGCGTCTCGACCCGCAGTTGATTGTGCGGGTATGGAAGTACTCGCAATGAGCGTTCAATGGTGTCCGAACTCGCCCCTCTGATTGTTTCAAAGACATTATCACAAGGGTAACGGCTAAATGAACCCATTATGAACTGCGGGAACGCTTGCCAACAATGGCAACAGGGCTGATAATGTGAAGTTTACCTTCGATGAAAAAGCGTGGAAGTGGAATTCCCAAAGGGAGATTTACTGGAAAGACAAATCAACCCATATTGATGTCTACGCATACTACCCTTACCTTTCTGTCGACAATGTAAGCAGCCTCCCTTTTGAAATCGCTGCTGATCAGAGTACATCTGCCTCGGAAGACGGGCTGGGCGGCTATGAAGCTTCGGACTTTCTCTGGGGCAAAGCAGAAAATGTAGCTCCAACCGATGCCACCATCAATGTCGTCTTTTCGCACAGGATGGCCGGAATCCGTGTTTCCCTCGCGGAAGGCAGCGGCTTTGCCGAAGGAGAATGGATTTCGCTTGATAAACAGGTCCTTGTACTGGGGACCAAGCGCAATGCCGTCATTGACCTCGCTACCGGGACGGTCAGTGCAAGTGGAGAAGTGAACCCTGTCGGCATCACTCCGCAGAGCAGCGGTTCTGACTGGAGAGCCGTAGCAGTGCCCCAGGAGATAGCTGCAGGGACTAACATCATCAGAGTCACGGTGGGAGGATATGCTTACAAACTCACCAAGAGTGAAGCTTTTACCCTCGTGGCTGGGAAACAGCATAATTTCACCGTCAAGGTAAATAAACGCGCAGCAGGAAATCTAGAGTTCACTTTAAGCAGAGAGAGTATCACTGCCTGGGAAAACGACCCTACTTCGCACGATGCCACGGCTCGTGAATATGTGGTGATCAATGTGGATACCCCCGGAACCTTGGACAGTTGCATCGCCAAGGCAGGGAGAGATCTCAGCGAAATCCGAAACCTCAAGCTGAAAGGCACAATCTCGGCTGTTGATTTCGAAGTAATGAACACGCAGATGACAAGGCTTCGGGTAATTAACCTACGGGAAGTGAGAATCGCAGCGTACGATATTTACCCCGCTGACGGAATCCCCGACAATGCATTCTCTGAGAAGACTTCCCTTGTCAGTCTCGTACTGCCCGACACACTCAAAATCATTGGGGAGAATGCGTTCTCGGGATGCCACAGCCTTGTAGGAGCACTCAATATCCCGGAGGGGGTTGAAAACATCAAGGCAAATGCTTTTTTTGACTGTTACAGCATCACATCACTCACCCTGCCTTCGACACTGAAGGTTATAGGTAATCCCTTGGGGTATTCAGAGTATTGGTCAGGGGCATTTAGCAATTGTGCAGCCTTAAATGGAGATTTAATCCTTCCGGAAGGACTTGAAACGATAGGGTCAGGCACTTTCTACGGTTGCAAAAATCTTACAGGTACACTGAAACTTCCATCGTCTCTCAAGACTATGGGAAAGGGTGCATTCCAAGGCTGCAGCGGTTTCAAAGGTAATTTGGAGGTACCACAGGGCGTGACAGAAATTCCACAACACTGCTTTGCCGATTGCGCCTTTCAGGGGAATCTTGTACTGCACGAGGGGATAGAAGTTATCGGAAACGAGGCATTTGCAAATGCCGGGCTAAAAGGTGAACTCTATCTTCCAAGCGGCCTTGTAGGCATCCAGAATGGAACTTTCAAGGGCAATGATTTCACCGGTGTGCTGGTGATTCCTTCCGGTGTATCTTTTATAGGCGAATACGCGTTTTCAGGAAACTGGAGACTTTCGGGGACCATCGAATTCCCCAAGGGTTTGCTTTCCATCGGCTCGTACGCTTTCAATTCGTGCAATGACATAGAGGGAATAGTACTGGGAGACGAATTGGAGACCATACAGAATGGGGCTTTCAACGACTGCTCTGGGCTGAATCGGATTGTCTGCCAGGGCAGCGAACCTCCGGTAGTGTATGACGGGGCTTTTGACGGGGTGTCGAAGGATAATTTCACAGTAGAAGTGCCGGGGACAGCCCTACAGCTGTACAAGGCCGCAAGCGGATGGAAGGACTTCAAGAGAATCTCCTCATACCGTAATCTCGTGCCGGATCCGAGCACGGCCTCTGCCATCAATACCTTGGTATCGAGGACCTTTACCCTATACGCTGATGATGAATGGGAAATATTCTCGCAGCCTGACTGGGTGACTCTGAATCCGACTTCGGGTACCGGCAAGACCGAGATGACCCTGACCTTCGATGCCCTCACATCCGGCAGTGAGACGCGGACTGGAGAGGTTGTCTTCAACCTGAAAGACCAGGACTACACAGCCTCTCTCTCCGTTAGCCAGTACAACTACGAATATACTGAGGACGAGATCCTTACGCTTCAGAGCGCAACAAAGGGCAAGGGTGTCAATCTGATGTTCCTCGCCGATGGCTACGATGCTAAGGAGGTCAGCGCAGGAGAAGAACTCAACGACATCAGGACGGCTGTGGAGAATTTCTTCGCAATTGAACCCTATAAGACCTACAGGGACTATTTCAATGTCTACACAGGTGTCACCGTATCTCCCGAATCAGGCATAGGAAGCGTCAATACCATCGTCTACAACCGCTTCAACACCTCAGCCAAGGGAGGAGTTACCCTCGGCGGGGTGAACGGGGAGAGCGACATGACGGCTATCCTCCAGTATGCCTGCAAGGCTCCGACCATATCCGAAGACAATCTTGCACAGACCCTTGTGGTGATGATTCCCAACACCACAGACTACGGCGGAATCTGCTACATGTATGACAACGGCTGCGCGATAGCCTACTGCCCCATGAGCGACTACGGCTACCCGCTTGACTTCCGTGGCGTAGTGCAGCACGAGGCCGGCGGGCACGGCTTCGGAAAGCTCGGAGACGAATACATCTACCACAACGAGTTTATCGACAACTGCCCCTGCTCCTGCTGCAACCACGTCAAGGAGTTCAACGTTGCCAAGGCCAACGGCTGGTACGACAACCTCTCCCTCAACGGCAAGACCAACGAGGTCCCGTGGAGCAATCTGATCTATCACGAGAAATACCGCGACATCGTGGATATCTACGAAGGAGGCTACATGCACAACAGAGGCGTATACCGCTCCGAATACAACAGCTGCATGAACAAGGATATCCCCTACTACAGCTCCGTCAGCAAGGAATCGATAGTGCGCAGAATCAAGGAGTACGCAGGCGAAGAGTTCAGCTTCGACGACTTTGTCGCAAACGACAAGTTCGAAGTTGACAGCGAGACGGGAACGGCTACTGTCAAAAGCCTTACCAAGTCAAACGCGTACGAGGTCAGCTACCCCGGGGGCTATCCCCAGCACCATGAACCGGTACTGCTCGGCGACATGCCGGAGCTGTAACCGCAACTCTCTAATTATCAATTGAAAAGGTGTTTTGCTTGTCCCGTTGCGGGGACAAGCAAAACACCTTTCCCCCTGACCCCCAAGAGATTACAAATTCAAAGTTCACTCACTACGCAGCCATCGGGGGCGGTAACCGTGGCGCTGCTTCCTTCGGGAAGGATAACTTCCGTGACGGCGGTAAGTCTGACATCGAGTCTTGTAAGTGACTTGCAGGCACTCAGATCCAAGGCTCCCTCAAGCGATGAATTCATCAGATAGGCCTTTTCGAGAGAAACTAGAGAAGAGAAGTCGAGGGACCTCAGGCTGCTTCCCTGTAGCCATAATTGCTTGATACGGGTCTGTGCACTCAGGTCAAGACTCTCCAACGGTGCCGCATCCAGATTGAGAAATTCCAGATTAGGGCATTGTGAGAGGTCGATACTGGTGAATTTCTGCGAAGGAGCAGAGAGACAGGTCAGGAATGAGAACATCTCAATGCCATACATTGAGAGAATCCCGCTGTATTTACCCGAACTTATCTGAATGCGGCTGACTTTTTCTGCCTCAACGCAGGAAACGATACCGTCCGAATCAGTATCGAAGTTATCCGTGAGGTAGGATTTGAATATCGGATCTTCTATTCGGAGGGTGTAGCTGACGGTGGTACGCTCCGAAAGCCCCGCTGGCCCGCTTTCGGTGTTTACCCCCTCAATAAGCTGGTCTTCCAACAGATACAGGGTGTCAAGCTTTGAAGAGGTGCAGTGGAGCGTACTGAGAGAGTCGTTTCGCATAAGGTTGAGCGTATGGAATTTGCAGCTGTCTGCAACGAGGCTTTTGAGATGCGGGTTGAATTTGAGCTTGAGAACGGTGAAATCGCTTCCCGAGCAGTCGAGCGTCTCAAGTTTATCGAGGAGGTAGATTTTGTTCTCATCGGTAAACATGCCCTGCGCACTCAAGTTCTTGATTCCCCTATTTGCCCTGATTATCGTATTGATATCCGGAATGCTCGTGTGTGAGATATTGAGGGTGGAAAGGCTTGCATCTTCGGGAAGACTTATGGAGTAGAGGTCATTGTCCTCGAGCAGAAGCGTATGGAGAGCTGAAGATTCGCCTGCCTCAAAACTCTTCAGAGAATTGTGCGACACATCCGCCACTTCCAGGGAAGGGAGAGCATCAAAAGAGGCCGAGGCAAGGGCATTGTATGAAAGATTAACACTCGAAAGAAGGCCATTACCCGAAAGGCTCACATTGATAAGGCGGTTGTGAGAAAGATTAATGCTGCGAAGCCCTGCCGATTGAGGCAAAGCAATCTCCTTGAGGGTATTACCGGAGAGATCAAGAAACTCGAGGGAAGTGTTGCTGCCCAGATCGGCTTTCTCAAGCAGCCCTTGGGAGGCCCCTGCCTCAGATATGCTCCCCGTGCAGGAAAGCTGCGTCAAAGCAGTAAACCAGGCAAGCCCATCAAGACTAGCGATGCTGTCGCTGCACACCTCGAGACATCGCAACCCTGCGGCCTCTTCAATGCTTATCTCCCCATCACCATTGCTGTCTGCATCCTTTGTAATAAGGTGCCTAAGCACGGAATCTTCTACCCATACAGGCATCACGAAAATGAAATCATCACTGTAGAAAGTGCCTTTCTCACTTGTTGCCCAAGCTCTTAAATAGTATGTCGTGCCGGACTCCAAGCCTCCGATTGTGGAAAGATGAAAGCCGTAGTTGGCATCATCAGTTGTCTTATTTGCAGCATTGATACTCGGAGAAGGAGAAGTATCCCAGCACAGTCCGCACGCATACAGATTGCCGGAGGAACGTTCATCTATGGAATACTGTACCAATGCACTTTCTTTCCTCTTTTCTCTCACGGCATTTACAGCTATCAGGGGAGGGGCAAGACTGAGGGTGAAACTTTCCTGGGAAGATTCGATTCTTTCATTCCCGGAATCGAGGTAGGCCTTGAAAAAGTACTCGACTTCGTAGGAGAGGGAATCAATCCGTACCGTGAATGTATCTCCAACCAAGACAGCGCTTATTTCCCTCATTGCTCCGTCAGACGGCCAAAGCACGAAGCCGCAATCGCGCACGGCCTTCCCGTTCGACACCTCGGCACTAAAACTTACACTTGAGTTCTCTGTGCTCCATGACAAAGAGACGAACTCCGGTGCCGTGAAGGCTTCCGGTGTCGGGTCTTCGGTCGTACAAGCGGCCAATACGGCTGCCAAAAGAATGAGCGGGACTCTTTTCATCTTGCAGATGGCCTCCCAGCCTTTTCTTCAAGCAGGGATATTTTAGGACAGATGGATTTAGTGACCGAAGAGCAGCCGGAAGCCCTTTATTCCCGCTGGATGATGCAGTCGAAACTGTATGAGCAAGGATGGGAAGCCCTTGTGTGCGGGTTCGAAGAACTTTGCCGCGACTCATCTTCGCTTCCCAAGGAAGAAGTAAATCTCGCTGCCGAAGAATTACTGTCCGAGCTCGGGCAGATTCAGGGAGGAGCTCTTTCTCCCGGACAAATATCCCGTTTGGAGACAGCTAGAGACAGCGCAACGAAATGAAAAGACTGTCACTCATCTTCATACTCATTTGGGCATTCTGCGGGGCATCGGCAAAGGATGAGGCGTCCCAAATCCGCCGCAATCCTGACTTTCTCGCTGGTGAGGCAACTTCCGCACAGATGCACGAGGCGGACAGCCTCGCCCTTGATGCACTTGCGCGTACCATTGCTGCCGAAGCGGATTTTCCCTATTCCATAGATGTAAAACAATCCCTCCTGCGCACATATGCAGATGACATTGCCCGTGAGAGTTCTGTCCTGCAGTCATCGGGAAGGAAAGGCTCGACTTCCCTTCGCTATATAAGACGCGATGCCGTGGGAAAGATTTATACTGCCCGCAGGGAGAAGGTTAAGCGAATGAGCGAGATTGCCCAAAACAGTGAAGAGCGTCTGCAGATGGACGTGGCCTTGCGCTATTGGTCATGGACTGCAGTTCTGCTTCAAAGCCTTCCTCCTGTGGATGCAACCCTTATTTCATAGGCGCAGGGGCACTGTCAGGCGATAGTGGAGGGGATGAACGCCGCCATGTCGCCACGGCATGCTTTCGGCAAAAACCTTATAGAGATTGAGTTTACTTATAGGGGTGAAAGGGTAAGGGGAATAGATTTTCGTTTCTATGACGGGGACCATTGGAGTGGAGTACTTTCCGCATCTGACGGACTTGGCGGAGTGGAAGTAGCTAAAGGGACAAAAATTGAGGATTGCCTGATTCGCTATGAGGTATCGCCTTCGTATATGCAGCACATCTTCAAAGAGGTAAAGAGCGTTGAAACGGCCCTTCAAGCCTCTGATTCTAGAGGAAAAGAACTTTCAGCGAAAGAGGCCCGCATTATACTTGTGACTTTCCTCGAAAACTACAAAACTGCCTATGCACTTAAGCGCTTGGACTATATTGACTCCATTTTCGATGAGGATGCCCTCATCATCACCGGCCATGTGCTGAAAGATACCGGTCGAAGAGGTGAGTTCTCTGAAAGTCCCTATGTCGAGCTTACTCGAAGAAGCAAGCGGGAGTATATTGACCGGCTTGCAGCATCCATCCGGACTCAGACTCACGTTTGTCTCGGCAGTCCCTGATTTTTCATGGGGTGCTATGGCAGGCTTTGACAGCGGGAAGTGGGGAGCATATTTGAAGTGGCGAAGTAACTATATTTCACCTGCATGGTCTTTGACATGTTCTTCTGACGGGACCAATTCCGAGGGTTATGTCTGGACGGATGGCACTTCAAGAGTTTCTACTATGCTGATTTCCGCCAGGCTGTCCTATCGTCTTTTTCCGTGGATAGGAGTCAGTGCGGGTGCAGGCTACGGACGGAGCGTGAAAGTTACGGATAGGTCGTACGAAGGCTTTTCGCCGGAAGCCGGTGCTGTTTTCACTCTAAAGCATGCCAAGCTTCTATTAGGAGTCTCTCTAGTTGAAATGCACTGTTTGCAGTTTGAAATGGGGGGGGTCGGCTGGCACTTCTAAAAGTTCATTTCGGGTTCATTTGTGGCTTCAGTGCAGGGTTTCGGCCCATGATTATTAATTTCAACCTCATATTATGGATTATAGAGACGAAAGCAAATACCTTCTCCTCGAAGTTGAGAAGAAGTACGGAAAGAGCATAACCGGGCCCTCTGATTTTGAAGCTCTTAGACAGAAAATATACGAAACGACGGGAGCATTGGTGTCAATCTCTACCTTCAAACGGCTTTGGAAGTATGTGGGAGATAATCACAAATCCCGTCTCTCGACTCTCAATATTCTTTCCAAATATGTCGGGCGGAAGGACTTCGCTGACTTTGTTGCGGTGACGGATTTTGCCAAGTATGCGGATTCGAGGTATTTTTCGGAGACTATGCTGAGAGCCGAAGATTTGCTCGCTGGGGCAGAAGTACTGTTGAATTGGAACCCTGACAGGGAGGTCTTGCTCCGATATGAAGGAGATGGGTTCTGGCGTGTACTGGACCACGGCAAGTCCAAGCTCGAGGACGGAGACTGCTTCCGCGCAAAGGCTGTCATACAGGGAGAACCCCTTTACCTTGATACCATTGCAAGGGGAGGCATATTAACCGCTCCCTACGTCGCCGGTTGGCGGGACGGAATCAAAGGCATCTATGTCCTTAAGGAGGGGGAATGACACTGCACGGCATCCTGATGCACTATCCACTGCAGGAAGGAGGGAGGATGCGAGGTCCGTGGTATGGTTTTTGTCAAAAAGCCGCGGATTATAATCGTTATGACTATTCAGATAAGTTTGACAGCAGGGCTGACGATAGCCCTTAATTTGTTACACCCGATAGATTCTGTGACTACGGCTTCCCCGCAAGGCGCACCGGCGGCAGCACAGGATGCAGACAAGATGCCTGCCCTACAGGGGGAAGAAGCCCCTCAAGTGGATACAACTGCATCCTCTGATACCACCTGCATCACCCTCGAACAGGCTCTTCAGATTGCACTCAGCGAAAACACCTCCGTCAAGATAGCCGACAAGGAGGTGGAGCGCACCCAATACGCCAAGAAGGGTACATATGCATCCCTCTTCCCCCAGGTCGATGGGAGCGCCTCCTTCCAGAGGACCATTGAGAAACAGGTGATGTACATGGATTTCGACATGTCGAGTCTCACAGGCGGGTCAGAAAGTGAAAGCAGTGGAGCCGAGTCAGGCAGCAGCTCCGGTTCAGGCAGTTCCAGTAGCGGCTCCGGCAGCACGGCCGATGGGCTGGAAGTCGGCAGGTGGAACACATTCTCGGCAGGGGTCACCGCCACCATGCCCCTTGTCAACGCCCAGCTCTGGGAATCCCTGAAGATTAGCGGACAGGATGTGGAACTCGCCGTAGAAAAAGCCCGCAGCAGCCGTCTCGAGATGGTCACCCAGGTCAAGCAGGCTTACTTCCAAGTACTCTTTGCCAAGGAATCCGCCAAGGTCTACAAAGAAGTCTATGACAACGCTCTCGCCAACTACGAAAAGATTAAAATGCGCTATGATGTCAAGAGTGCCTCGGAACTCGACCTTGCCCGTTCCCTCACCACCCTCGCCAACGCTATCCCCAATATGTACGACTCGCAGAACTCAGTCACCCTCGCCCTTTGGCAGCTAAAGGCTGTGATGGGAGTAGATCTTGACCTCAACATTGACACCGAAGGCGAACTCCACGACTATGCCGATGAGATGACTACCCTCTACCGCGAAGACGAACTCAGTCTTGACAACAACTCATCCCTGCGGCAACTCGCCATCCAGGCCGAGCAACTCGCCTCAAGCGTTAAATCGGCTCAATATGCCTATCTGCCAAGCCTTTCGGTGGGCTTTGCATACCAATATAGCGCAATGGCCAACGACTTTGAATTCTCCAACTACAGGTGGACCCCTTACTCTTATGTGGGTTTCACGTTAAGCATTCCGATATTCTCCGGGGGCAAACGCCTCAACGATGTCCGCTCGGCCAAGGTTCAGGCTAGCGAACTGGACCTCCAAAGGGTTGAGACTGAAAGACAGCTCAAGATTTCTATTCGACAGAATATCAATTCAATGGAGAGTGCGATGCGCAGCTTCGAAGCCGCAGACAAAGCCTTCGAATCTGCCCGCAAATCCTACGACATAACCCTCGCTTCCTACGAGATTGGAGGCAGTACCTACACCGACTTAAGCGATGCCCAGCTCGCCCTTACCCAGGCAAGTCTCACCGCAGGCCAGGCAATCTACAACTACCTTACCGCCAAGGCCTCACTCGAAGGCGTACTCGGTAATGATTTCCTTGACACTGACAGCACAAAATAGACACGACATGAGTTACAGAAACAATATACCCGCAGCGCTTACCGTTATAGCGCTGACCCTTACTTCCTGCGGAGGAGGCAACAGTTCGGCCGACAACAGCGCCGCTGAAGTTACCCCAAATGTCACTGTCACCACGGCGAGCGTACAGACAGTCTCCATCGATGAGACCTACGCAACCACACTCCAAGCCTACGCCATCAACAACATTGCCCCCCAGACCTCGGGACGAATCATTAAGATTAATGCCGAGATTGGGGACTATGTCAGAAAAGGGGATGTGCTCGCAGAGATGGACAAGACCAACCTCGAGCAGGCAGAGCTCCAGATGAAAAATGCCGAAAGTGAATACGAGCGCGGCAAAACCCTCCATGAGAAAGGAGGGCTCTCGGATTCCGACTTTGAAACCCTTGAGATGACCTACAAGGTACGCAAAAGCGCATATGAGAACCTTCGGGACAACACCGTCCTCGAAAGCCCTCTCGAAGGAGTCGTAAGCGCAAGGAATTACGATGAAGGAGACATGTACTCAATGTCTTCTCCACTGTATGTCGTCCAGCAGATAAACCCGCTCAAAGCCCTTGTAGCCGTTTCGGAAACTGATTATTCCCTCCTTAAGAATGGAGAGAAGGTCGAAATCACCACCGATGCCCTGCCGGGAAAGACTTTTGAAGGCAAGGTCGCAAGAATCTATCCTACCATCGATGCAAGTACTCACACGGTCACGGCTGAAGTTCATATCCCCAACAAAGACCGCGTGCTTCGCCCCGGAATGTATACCGAAGCCAAAGTAATTTTCGGAAGCGAAAATCGGATTGTACTCCCCGATGAAGCGATTGTCAAGCAGCAGGGCTCTGCTGTCAGGTATGTATATGTCCTTGACAAAAACAATGTTGCCTCAATAAAGAATGTGACCATCGGGCGCCACATAGACTCCTCCTACGAGATTCTCACCGGAGTGGACGAAGGAGACAGGATTGTCACAAGCGGACAGTCGGCGCTTAAGAGCGGTATCAAGGTTAATGTGATCGAGAAGTAAGATGAGCATATATCGCAGCGCGGTTAACAAACCGGTAACGACGGCGCTCATATTCGTCGCCTTCGCCATCTTCGGAATCTATTCCCTTTCGAAGACGAGCATAGCGCAGTTCCCTGAAATCGAGGGCAATGTCATCATGGTGATGTCATCCTACCCGGGAGCCAATGCGCAGGACATAGAGAATAACCTTACGAAGATTCTTGAAAACGGCCTGAACGGTGTTGAGAATCTCAAGGAGCTCTCATCTACCTCCAAGGAGAACATTTCACTACTTACCCTCGAGTTTGAATACGGAACCGATATCGATGTCGCCACCAACGATGTCCGAGACAAACTCGACATGGTCAGCACTTCCCTGCCCGATGGGGCTTCCACACCGACCATTTTCAAGTTCAGTGCGGACGATATGCCGATTCTAATCCTTTCGGCTACGGCAGATGAGTCGCTCCCCGGACTTGACAAAATCTTGGACGACAAGGTTTCCACTCCTCTTGCACGGGTAAGCGGAGTAGGTACAGTGTCAGTTGTCGGGGCTCCTACCCGTGAGATACAAGTCTACTGCAATCCCGATAAACTTGATGCATACGGGCTTACAGTCAGTTCAATAGCTTCAGTTATTGCAGCAGAGAACCAGAATATCCCCTCCGGCAATATCGACATCGGTTCAGAGACCTACACCTTGCGTGTACAGAAAGAATTTACCGACCCGCAGCAGCTCCTTGATGTGGTGGTTGCCAGCGTAGGCGGGAAAACGGTGTATCTGAGGGATGTGGCCACGCTTCGGGATGGAGATGAGGAGCGTGAGCAGGAGTCCTACACCAATGGACAACGCTCCGCCCGCATCATCATCCAGAAACAGAGCGGAGCCAACACGGTCAATGTCATCCGCAATGTCAAGAAACAGATAGCGAAGATTGAGCCTACACTCCCCTCCGATATTAAGATTCAGACAGTTGTAGACGGCTCTACCAATATCATCAACACCATCGGGACCTTAAGGGATACCATAGTAATCACTTTCCTGATTGTGATGCTCGTGGTCTTCCTCTTCCTCGGAAGGTGGAGGGCTACCTTCATCATCGTGCTCTCTATCCCAATTGCCCTGCTGGCTTCCATCGTCTATCTCTACGCAACAGGCAATACACTGAATATCATATCGATGTCCGCACTGTCCATAGCCATCGGTATGGTCGTGGACGATGCCATCGTGGTCTTGGAAAATATAGCTACCCATCTCGACCGAGGTGAGAAACCCAAGGAGGCGGCGGTGCTCGCTACGGGTGAAGTCTCGATTTCCGTGATTGCTTCAACCCTCACGATGCTCTGCGTCTTCCTGCCTCTTACCATGGTGAGCGGCATGACAGGCATCATGTTCAAGCAGCTCGGCTGGATCGTGAGTATCATCATGATAGTTTCTACGACCGCAGCCCTTACCCTGGTCCCTATGCTATGCTCCCGCTTCCTTCGCTCCGGCAAGCAGAACGGCACCCTGTACAGACTCCTCTATATGCCCTTTAACCGCTTCCTTGAGAAACTCTCCCGCGGCTACGGAAAGCTCATCAAATGGTGCACGACTCATCGTAAGACCGTGATTTTCAGTGGAGCAGGCATTTTCGTCGTCGTGATGGCAATCTATCTGCCGCAGATGAAGACGGAGTATTTCCCCCACAACGATGACGGGCGTCTGTCCGTGACGATTAACCTGCCCATGGGCACGGCACAGGAAGTCACAGCACAGGTTGCAAGCAGCATCTTCCAGGAGATTTCGGACAATGTTCCAGAACTCAAAATCGGCAATGTGACTTTCGGACAGGCGGATTCGGACAATACGCTTGCCAATATGCAGAGCAATGGTACGCACATAATCTCGATGAACCTCAACCTCGGCACGGTCGGAAGCCGTCACAGAAGCACTTCCGAGATAGCCACCCAGGTACGCGAAATCCTTTCGCACTATCCCCAAATCCGCAAGGCAATCGTGACCGAAGGCGGTGGAGGAATGGGCGGCGCAACTTCGGTGGATATTGAGGTGTACGGCTACGACTTCGCCACTACCGACAGGATTGCAAAGGAGATTCAGACAGGTCTGCTCGAGACCCCGCACTACGCCCAGGTAACTCTCTCCCGTGACGAATACACCCCTGAGTATCAAGTCGATTTCGACCGTACCAAACTCGCTCTCAATGGGCTGACCTCAACCCAGGCAGGCAACGCCTTCGCCGCGGCAATGTCCGGCACGGTGGCATCCTACTATCGTGAAGATGGGGAAGAGTACAATATCCGTGTGCGTTATGCCCCTGAATTCCGTACCAGCATTGAGGATATGGAGAATGTGACCGTCACCAATTCGGCCGGCAACAGGGTTCGCATCAAAGATCTCGGGCAGATTGTGGAGACTCAGGTGCCACCGACCATTGAGAGGCGCGACCGTGAAAGGGTTATCACCATCAGCGGCATTGTAGCCGACAGGGTGGCGCTCAGCGATGCCGTGAACACGGCAAACAGCGTGATTTCTCAAATCGACATGCCGGTAGGCATCAGTACCGAGATTTCGGGAGACTATGAGGATCAGCAGGATATGTTCAGCGATATGCTTGTACTGATCATCCTGATTATAATCCTCGTGTACATGGTAATGGCCGCCCAGTTCGAATCCTTCATCTCTCCGTTTGTGATTATGTTCTCCATCCCGTTTGCCCTTGTGGGTGTGGCGCTCGGTATGATGGTGCACAACGCCGCTATCGGAGTAATGGGCATCATCGGTATCATCATCCTGCTCGGTATCGTGGTAAAGAACGGTATTGTGCTGATTGACTACACCATACTTCTCCAGGAGAGAGGCTACAGTGCGGTTGAGGCTTCGGCTATGGCCGCCAGAAGCCGTTTGAGACCTATCCTTATGACAACGCTGACCACCGTGCTCGGTATGGTACCTATGGCGCTTGGGATTGGAGAAGGTGCTGAGATGTGGAAGAGCCTCGGGATTGTGGTGTGTTGGGGGCTCAGTATCTCAACCCTCGTGACCCTCGTGCTGATTCCGACCATCTACTGCGTGTTCGCCACCCGTACGGAACGCCGGCAGGCCCGCAAGAGAAAGGCCGCTATCGAAGCCATTCAGGCCGAAGAACGATAAGAAATCAGGCATTTAAGGTAGATGGCAAGTCCTCTACTCTCCCTGAAGGGAGGATTCAGTTGAAGGGCAACGTTGGAAACGAAAGACTGTGCGAAAGAAGAGTTTCGCCGAGTGCGCACAGACCTTTGAACCGTATTAGCTTAAACACTCGCGAAATTTAGGAATTATGAAAGCAATATTCGCAGTATACAACCAGGCCTATAACGAGGAAATCATCGAAATCCTCGATGCTTTCTCTCAAAGAGGCTTCTCCCGCTGGACCGAAGTCAGCGGCCGCGGCATGGAAAAAGGCGACCCCCACTATGGCAATCACGCCTGGCCGATTATGAACCACGCCATCCTCACCATGGCAGACGATAATCTCGCCCCCAAACTCATGGAAGCCCTCCACCGCAAAGATGAAAAGTTCGAAGACCTTGGACTTCGCGCCTTCTGCTGGGATGTTGAGAGTTTTGTGTAAAATTTGTATCTTTGGAGGATTTAACAAAACACGGGATATGCAAAAATCATCCGGATAAGGAGCAGACCGTGCCTGCAACATTTCCAAAATGACATTGTATGGTGAAAGCGAAATCAATTATGGAAAAGATTCTTACAAACGAAAACAAAAGCGAAATCCTCGGCGCGAGCGGAGTCGTCGTGGTGGATTTCTGGGCTACCTGGTGTGGCCCCTGCCGTGCTCTCGCCCCTACCGTGGAGCAGATAGCAAACGAATACGAAGGCAAAGTCACAGTCGCCAAATGCAACGTTGACGAACAGGAAGACATCTCTATGGAGTATGGGATTCGGAGCATCCCCACCCTTATCTACTTTAAGGACGGAAAGGTCGCAGACAAGACCGTGGGACTCCTTCCCAAAGACGAAATAGAGAAACACATCAATGCTTTATTATGAAAAAAATGATTATCAGCGCAGCCGCAATTCTTCTCGCCGCTGCAAGCGCCAATGCCCAAATTGGGGTAATTGGAGGAGTTACATCAAGTTCAAGTGATATCACATCAGCCTGCAAGGACATTGCCGAGTCTCAAAATGTGACTCAATACCATGCAGGTATTGTCTATCGGGTCGGCTTGCCGATGGGACTCTATGTCCAGCCCGGAGTTGTCTACGACATGAAGGGCCAGGCTCTTAAAAATCAGATACAACTTGCCAGCACCTCCTACAAGGTCGACATTGATACCAAGACGGGGTATGTCGAAATTCCCATCCAGCTCGGGTATCAGCTTGATTTTAGCAATGCTCTTTCGGCATACGCCTTTGTAGAGCCGTATGCCGGGTATGCAATCACAACCGAGTCGAAGACCGAATTTGAGAATGCTGCTCAGAAATCCCTTGCAGAGACAGCCGCTAGCGCCCTTGGTTACAAACTGGATACATCGAACTCTGACGATGACAAGTGGGATGGCCGTGAAAGACTCGAATATGGTGTAGGTGCCGGCGTAGGAGTGCTTCTGTTCAAGCACATCGGAATTTCAGCCAAATATTTCTGGGATCTTGGAAATGTCTACAACGAAGACGGACAGACTTCTATCTCCGCCAGCAGCATGTATGAAGCCACCAAGAATAAGAAATGTTCCGGCATCATGGCCTCATTGACCCTGTATTTCTAATATTTGCTCAATACCCATCTTAACAAACCGTACGGAGGAGAACTTCGTACGGTTTATGTGTACTAAATGACAGCCTTTTCAAATAAAGCGCTTGGGCGCGAAGATGTTATCCGACTCTTGGGAGAGGATTGGACCCGACTGCAGGCCTGTATCGGGAATGCACTGCATTCTGATATCCGAATGCTGGACGAGCTCAACCATATGATTCTCCGACACGAAGGCAAAATGGTCCGTCCCTCGGTTACCATCCTGACGGCTCGAGCCTGTAGCGGAGGAAGAAGCACAGAAAGCACTATCAAATACGCGGCAGCAGTGGAACTTCTCCACAATGCCACCCTACTGCATGATGATGTGGCCGATGAAAGCGACACCCGTAGAGGGCTTCCTACCCTTCGCGCTCTTTTGGGCCCCGGACCGGCAGTGCTCGTTGGAGATTTCTGGCTGTCAAAGGCCGTAGACCAGATTCTGGCCCCGGGTCGAAACGACAGGGTCATAACTCTCTTCTCCAAGACCTTGTCAGACCTGGCAGAAGGTGAAATGCTCCAGCTCGAAAAGGCCAAAGATCTCTCTACGGAGCTCCCTGATTATTATCGCATAATCCATTGCAAGACAGGGTCCCTCTTTACGAGTGCAGCAGAGTGCGGGGCCCTTTCGGTGGATGCAGAGGCGAATTATGTCGAGGCCGCACGCAGCTATGGGAAAGCCCTTGGGACAGCTTTCCAAATAAAGGACGACATACTCGACTATGTAGGAGATGGCAGTTTGGGAAAACCGGTAGGGATTGACCTTAAGGAGAAAAAAATAACTCTTCCTCTCTTCCTTGCAATGCAAGGCACTCCATACGAGGCCCCCATCAGGAAAAAACTTCAGGATGCTTCCAATGTTGAGGAAATATCCAAGGAGATTCGTAAATTTGTGCTTACTCATGAAGGTGTGGAGAAAGCAGAGAAGATTCTCGAAGAATACGTCGGGAAAGCCTTGGCTGCGCTTGTCCCACTGCCAGAGTGCGAGGAGAAAGAGAAACTGCAGGAAATAGCCAAATACAATTTAGCCCGCCGAAAGTGAAATTTGCTGATATAAGTGGAAATGAAAGCGTTGTGAAAGCCCTAGTCGGGATGGTGGATTCCGACAGGGTACCGCATGCCATAATGCTCCACGAAGACGATGGTGGAGGAGCCATGGCCATTGCTCAAGCCTTTCTCCAATACCTCTATTGTCAGCATCGCTCAAATGGAGACTCCTGCGGAGTCTGTTCCACCTGCAACAAGGTGTCCAAACTGATTCATCCGGACATACATTATATTTTCCCAGTCAACAGCGGGACCTCATCGGATTACCTCCCAAAGTGGAGGGGACTCTTCCTTTCGAACCCTTATTTTACTGAAAACGAACTCAGTGAAGCCTTGGAAATCGAAGGAAAGAATTCGATGATTAAGGTGGAGGAAGCAAGAGGCGTTCTGGACACCCTCGTTTTCAGTGCCCTGGAGCGCGGGTATAGGAGTGTGGTGGTCTACCTGCCGGAGAAGATGAATGCTGAAGCCTCAAACCGCCTTCTCAAAGCCGTAGAAGAGCCCCCTGAAAAGACAGAATTTATCCTCGTAACCCATTCCCCTGATTCGGTGCTTCAGACAATCCGCTCGCGTTGCCAACTCATTCGAATCGCCCCGCCTCCAGGCCCTGCCAAATCCGTTGCGCAAGGGGATGACCCCGAATTGTTCCAAGGCCTAATGACCGCTCTACTCGGGAAGAACTTACTCGCAGCCCTCGATATTGCAGATTCACTAGCCGCCCTCCCATCAAGGGAAAGGGCCAAGAATTTCTGCGCCTATGCGGCAGAGAGATTGCGTTATGTCTTTCTGTACCAGCAAAGTATGGATTCTCTCGTGAGAGTGGCTCCTCAGGATGCAGATCTTCTCCAGACTTGGGCCACTTCCCTCCCAAAAAACTTCCCCCAAAAAGCCTGTGATGCCCTCAGCAGAGCTAAATCACTTATCGACCGAAATGTCAATCTCAAGATTCTATTTACTGATCTTGCAGATACCCTATATACAATTCTATACAAACAATGAACGAAAAAACCCAATATAACTGCTTTAGAGGCTGTGCGATAACTTCAGAATCCGATACTGCCGAAGTGGAGTACAGGGAAGGGTGCTGCAAACTGTGTGAGCACAATTACCTGCGCTCCGTACCTGCCATCTCCCACAGAGATATCTTTGAAGTCCGCTTCAAGAACACCCGCAAAGGCTTCTACCGCAATGCTTCAGCCCAAAGTATCCACCAGGGGGATCTCGTGGTGGTGGAAGCCCAACCGGGGCACGACATCGGGATTGTTACCCTCGAGGGGCCTATGGTGCTTCGCCAGATGAAGTGTCGCAGGGCCAATCCCGACAATCCGGAGATGAAAACCATTCTCCACCGCGCAAGCAAGACGGATATCGACAAATGGCAGGAGGCTTGTTCCAGGGAGCAGCAGACCATGATTGAGGCGCGTAGAATCGCAGCCACGATGGGGCTCAATATGAAAATCGGAGATGTGGAGTTTCAGGGAGACGGAACCAAGGCTATCTTCTATTACATCGCTGACGGACGGGTCGACTTCCGCCAACTTATCAAAGTCTTCGCGGAAGAATTTCATATCCGCATAGAAATGAGGCAGATAGGCGCAAGACAGGAAGCCGGACTGATTGGCGGACTCGGGGTCTGCGGAAGGGAACTCTGTTGCGCAAGTTTCATAACTTCATTTCGAAGCATCTCTACCAATGCCGCACGCTGCCAGGACCTTTCGCTCAATCCGCAAAAGCTTGCAGGCCAATGCGGGAAACTTAAATGTTGCATCAATTACGAGGTTGCTAACTACCTCGATGCCCAGAGTAGAATCCCTAAACTGACCGGCCCGTTGGAGTTTGAAGACGGCCTGGTATACCTCAAAAAGACGGATATCCTTGCCGAGACAATGTATTTCTCCTACGACAAGACCTCGGATGTGAATCTGTATCCCCTTTCTGCTAAACAGGTTAAGGAAGTAATACAAATGAATAGAGCCGGAGAGCGTCCCGCTTCACTGATTCCGGAGAAAGCCGACAGTGCGCCGGAGTTTGTCACCGCGGTTGGAGAAGGGAGCATCTCCCGCTTCGACAGGCCAAGAAAGAAGAAGAAGAATAGGAAGAATAGAGGCCGAAATGCAGAAAGTCTGGCTCTCAAGGATGATAACGCGACCTCTTAAAATATTGCTTATTGCCTGTGTATCAATGTTATTCTTCTCCTGCTCAAGGCCTACGGAGGGAGAAGAATTCTTGTCAGGCAAAAGGGAGTCGTATGATTTTACCCTCCCTGTAGAAGACTCACTCTCACGATACGATTTGTCCTTCTATACCCGCATTGACGGACACGGGCAGATTGTCCGCCCCTTGCGACTTGATGTGACATGGCAGTCTCCACAGGATTCCACCTGCAGGGAGACAGTCTACATGCCACTCTCACAGAAAAATTTAACGGTTGCGAAGTATCGCACTTCCCTTCGTTTCCCCTCATCCGGCAATTGGGCGCTTAAAGTCGCTGTCAGCCCACAGGAAAAGGGATTCAGGGGTCTGGGATTAAGCTGGAAAGAATACCGATGGGACACGGCAAACTGAAAAAATTCACGGAAAATGAGACTTTCCCTTGCCTTATTCAACCCAAGGCAGAGGAGATTCTCGCCAATGGCTACGAACATCTGACCTCACATCCGCTCAAGGGACATTGGAGGGAAAGGATGTTTGGAGCTGGCTCTTCATGCCCACTCATCCTGGAATTAGGTTGTGGCAAAGGGGAATACACCCTCGAACTGGCTCGCCGAAACCCCAAAAGCTGCTTCGTGGGGGTAGATATCAAGGGCGCGAGACTATGGAGAGGAGCAAAGACTGCAACGGAAGAGCCTGTTCCCAATGCCGCTTTTCTAAGGACAAGGATTGAATTCATTGATGCCTTCTTCGCTCCCGATGAAGTTTCCGGAATCTGGCTGACTTTCTCTGACCCACAGATGAAAAGCGAGAATTCCCGCCTGACTTCTCCGGTGTTTTTGGAGCGTTACAGACATTTTCTCAAGGACGGGGGCATTATTCATCTCAAGACCGACTCCCGCTTCCTTTATGAATACACCCTCGCGGTAATCAATGCAAGCGAAGGGCTGAAGCTGGGAAGCCATACCACGAATCTCTATGGGAAAGATGTTGATCTGGAGGATGAAAGCACTATAGAAGTGCAGACTTTCTACGAGAAGATGTTTCTCGGCATGGGCATTCCGATAACCTATCTCGACTTCGCGATGTCGAAAGACGCGCAGCTTCGTCACCCGGAAGATTTCGATGGGAAGAAGTGGCGGGCACTGGAAGAAGGAAGGCGATCCTTTGGGCACGGCGGGAATCCGGCAAAAAAATAGTTATATTTGCGGTATATGGCTATTTTTAATTTTTTCGGAGACGGGGAGCACAGGGTCTTTCACTACAGACCCCGCTACTACAACGAGGTTGAGGATGACCGCAAGCGGCGCTTTGGGAAAGTGGATGGGACTGCAGAACAGGAGAAAACTGACGGCACCTACAAACCGGGAGACTATATCCGCGGCTCGATGCGGGATCGGCGCTACACTACCGTAAAGTCCAACGCCAATAAGGCCCAGAAGATAATCGGCATTATCGGTCTGATACTTATTGCCATTATACTCATATACATAGCGAAGTTTTATTCCCTCTTATAGAGGGGTTCAGACTAAGATTACTCACGTTTCGCAAATGCGAAACATCCGATGTAAGGAGCATAGCGACCAAGTCCCCCGCCTGAAACGACGCAGTCAGCGAGTGCAGAGGAAACTTGTTTACTTTGCCGAGCGGCAAGGATTAGAAGCCCGAAGGGCTTAACAGGGGGATTTAGGGGGAGGGGCAACATTGAAGAAAAAAGATTGTGCGTAAGAGAGTTTCGCCGGGTGCGCACAAATCTTTGAATAACAATAATCTTATCATCCGGCGAAACTTGAGTTAAATGAACGAAAGCATACTTAAAGCCGTTCAAACCCTTAAGCAAGGAGGAGTAATACTATACCCTACGGACACAATCTGGGGGATAGGGTGCGATGCGACCATCCCTGAAGCAGTAGAGAGAGTGTTCGAAATCAAACACCGCAGTGAAGCCAAATCCCTCGTCCTGCTTGCTTCGGACCTCGATATGATAGCCCGCTATGTCAAAGTCATCCCGCCTGTCGCCATAGACCTCATAGAAGTCAATGATGCCCCTATGACAATCATTTATCCTCATGCTCAAGGACTTGCGCAGGCGGCCATTGCAGAAGACGGATCTGTAGGCATTCGCATCCCTAGTGGAAGCCCTGACTGCATAGAGTTGTGCAGACATCTCACTCATCCGCTCGTGTCCACCTCAGCCAATATCTCGGGAGAACCGAGCCCGCATAATTTCGATGATATCTCCCCTGACATCAAGACAGCCGTGGACTATATCGTGGATCCGGCCATGGAAAAAGGCAGTAGCGGCAAAGCCAGCCAAATCATAAAATTGCAGGTCAACGGAGAAGTTCAAATAATCCGTGCATAATGGGAAAAGTCCAAGTTCTACCTCCTCAACTTGCCAACATGATAGCCGCCGGCGAGGTTGTCGGAAGGCCCGCTTCGGTAGTTAAGGAGTTGATGGAGAATTCGATTGATGCAGGTGCAGACAATGTCCATGTAGTGATAGTCGATGCAGGGCGCACCCTCATCCAAGTCATTGACAATGGTTCGGGTATGGGCATGGAGGATGCCGTTCTCTGCTTTCAGAGACACGCCACCTCCAAAATTTCCACGCCCGAAGACTTAGACAACATCATCAGCTTCGGCTTCAGGGGAGAAGCCCTCGCCTCGATTGCCGCAGTCGCCACTGTCTGCCTCAAGACCCGCCGCGAAGAAGATGAACTCGGCAGCGAAGTGGACACAACTCCGGACGGTCCCCCGGAAAGCAAGCCATGCAGTACCGCCAAGGGGACAAATATCAGCGTGAGAAATCTGTTCTACAACACACCAGCCCGCCGAAAATTCCTCAAAGCCGATGGCGTCGAACTCAAACACATCATAGAAGAATTCGAGCATGTGGCACTGACCAGACCGGAAGTGGCTTTCAGCCTGAATGCAAACGGGAAGGACGTCTTTGTCCTGAAAAAGGCCAAATCCCTCAAATTCAGGATTCAAGACATTTTTGGGGCAAATGTAGCCGGCAACCTCGTCGACCTTGGAGTAGAGACCTCGATAGTGTCGATAAGCGGCTTTATCGGGCGACCGGAAAATGCCCGCAAAACCCCCGGAGCACAGTTTTTCTTCGTCAATGGCAGGTATTTTCGAAGCCCCTATCTGCACAAGGCTGTGCTGAATGCCTATGCCCAGATGATTCCAGAAGGGGTTACTCCAGCTTATTTTATCTACCTTGCAGTAGACCCGCAATCGGTAGATGTCAATATAAGCCCGACCAAGGCCGAGGTCAAGTTCGAAAATGACAGCGTAATCTTCCAAACGGTATACGCCTGTGTGAGAGAGGCTTTGGGAAGGAACAGCTTCGGAGCCGCAATTGATTTCGATACGGCAGGAGCGGTCCCTATGCCACAAATAGGGCGGAGCTTCGAGGAGTACAAGGGGGATGAGATTCGGCCTTCCACGGACTTCAATCCGGATTACAATCCTTTTGAAGATAACATTAAGCCAACCAGCCCTTTTAAGGAAACGCCTCATTATCCTTCGATGGGAAAAGAGGATTATTCTGCTCTGTTCGAGCAGGATATTCCAAAGCCTACAGTGCAGCCCATAATCATTGCGGGAAAATACATCGCAACTCCGGTAAACTCGGGGCTGCTGCTTGTCAATATCCGCAGGGCCCAAATCCGCATCCTCTATGAGAGAATGCTACAGGCTCTAAAAGAGAACTCTTTTGTCTCTTCGACCCTGCTTTTCCCCGTGGAGGTCAACATTGGGACAGAGCATATCCCCATAATCGAACAGAAACAGGAATTATTGAGCCATTTGGGATTTGACATCAAACAGTTCGGCCCTGACAGCGTGGTTGTGAACGGAATTCCACAAGGCTTTGACTCTTCTGAGTTGTCCATAAGGGCCATGGTTGGAGATGTTGTGAAGACCCTGGAAGAAGAAACAGGTACCCTCTCCGAACTCATGCAATCCCGGCTGGCCCAGCGGCTGTCTGAAAGTGAAGCAGCTTCGTTCTCCACCCCAAAGAACTCTATTGAGGCAGAGAATTTGCTGGAAGAACTCTTCTCATGCGCTAATTCAGAGCTCACCCCCTCTGGTAAACGCACATCCTGCATTGTAGACACAGACGAAATAGACAAAAAATTCTAAAAATGGCGTACGGACAAGGCAACATCTTTACGAACACCCCGAAAGTTACCCGTAACCTCATAATAATCAATGTAGTGATATTCATCGCCACACTGATTAACGAGGAGTTTATGATGCAAACTTTCGCACTGTACCCTCCCACTTCCCGATACTTCCGCTGGTGGCAGCTGATAACCCACATGTTCATGCACGGAGGGTTCTGGCACATATTCTTCAATATGTGGGCCCTGTGGATGTTCGGCTCACCGGTGGAGCGTACGATTGGTTCAAAAAAGATGCTCTGGCTCTACTTTGTAGCCGGACTCGGAGCAGTCGCCCTGCATTTCGGAACGATGTATATAGAAGGGCAGGTACTGCTCGGACAAATGGCAGCAGGGAATGTCGCAGGGGCAAGCGTGGAGGCCATTCAGGCTGCTACCCGTGCAGGGAAGACCTATGCTCAACTGATGAACACTCCTACGGTCGGGGCATCAGGTGCCATCTACGGACTTCTTATGAGTTACGCCCTACTCTACCCGCAGAGCAGGATGACGCTCATCTTCCCTCCTATCACCTTGAGTGCCAAGGCCTGGGTCATAATTTTTGCGGTCATCGAACTCTTTACAGGGGTCACCGGTCCCGCAGACGGAGTGGCGCACTTTGCCCACCTTGGAGGCATGCTCTTCGGCTGGCTTATGATTCTGTATTGGAAGAAGAAAGGGACGCTCTATAGCGACTACGGCAATTGCTGAAATGGACGAAATCTTCTATTCTGCAGATATATCCGAAAGCATTGTTCATCTCAATGAAGAGGAGTCCGGACATTGCATCCGAGTGCTCAGACACCGCATGGGAGATGAAGTTTTCGTAATGGACGGGCGTGGCACCATGCTGCGATGCCAGATTGAAGAGCCTTCGCCCAAAGGCTGCACCCTTAAAATATTAGACAGTCAAAAGGACTATGGCAGAAGACCTTACCGCTTAATCCTTGCCGTCTGCCCTACCAAGAATATCGACCGATACGAGTGGATGGCGGAGAAGGCTACGGAAATAGGCGTGGACGAGATAGTCCCCCTGATAGGCGAACGTTCCGAGAGAAGGGTATTTCGAAAGGACAGAGTTGAAAGGGTAGTGCTAAGCGCTGCCAAACAGTCCCTCAAAGCCTGTTTGCCTGCAGTTCGCGATACGGTGTCGGTAAGCGGTTTTCTCAGGGAGTGCAACTCGGATGTCCGTCTGATTGCACATTGCGAAAAGGGGCTGCCACGAACCTCGATTACAGAGGCGCTCCAAGGCAAATCTGGCAGTGAAATCTGCATTCTAATCGGCCCTGAAGGGGATTTCAGCCCCAAAGAAATCGACGAAGCCCTCGCTGCGGGTTTCATCCCCGTCCACCTCGGACCCTCCCGCCTCCGCACCGAAACCGCCGCGATAGTCGGAGCCACCGCTATCTACCTGCACTACATCGGCTAAAAACTTCTATATTTGCGTAAGCTAACCACATGAATAAGAGAGTCCCCGATACCATCTTTATACACATTTTCGCGCTTTTGCATGCCGCAACGGCTCTGGGGTGTCGTGCATTTGGCCTGCAGGATGATCTGATGCTTACAGTGCTGACAATGTCGCTGATTATCATCCTGTGTTTCAGAATGCGGCTCGGGAGCAAATTCATGGTGGTTGCGATTCTGCTGTCCAACTTTGCGGGATATTTCCTCGGGATGCTGACGGCGCATATGGTGGAAGTCTTTACGGCAGATGCCCTCGTGATTTACCCCGTCTCGACTTTTCTCACAACCGAGATTCTTGGCTGGAGTATGTACGGACTCGGAATCTTGCTCAAAGACAAGGTCAAGGCCAAGGAAGATACAGGCATCCTGTGGCTAATGGTGGCTCTCGTCCTGATTATAGTCGTAAGGCTGGTGCTGATTATGCCCCTTTCGGATGTGGCGCAACGAAAGGACTCAATCAACATCATCCTGAACTATTTCTTCAGCTGCACCTGCCTTATATGCATCGCAGTATACGCGATGCGCTACCGTAGGATGGCGGATGAGGCACGAGAGGGAGAAAACCTCGCACAATACCGTTATATGAGCCTCAAGCAGCAGGTCAATCCCCATTTCCTCTTCAATTTGCTCAACTCTTTAGATTACCTCATCAACGAGGAATCAATGGAGGAAGCAAGTGCCTACACCCGCAAGCTGGCGGATATCTATCGCTATATGATTAGAAGTGAGGAGGAAACCCTTGCTACCCTTCGTGACGAGATGGCTTTTGTGCACAAATACGCGGACCTGCTGAAGCTGCGTTTTCCTGAAGGATTGGAGATTTCCGCCTCCATTCCCGAGGAGGATATGAATCGAAAGGTCGCCCCCTGTTGTGTCCAGCTACTTGTGGAGAATGCAACAAAGCACAATGCCGTCAGAGCCGGTCACCCCCTGAAGGTTGAGATTATAAGCAATGGTAAAGTCTTGAGAGTCAGAAACAATCTTCAGCCCAAACTTGGCAGACCATCTTCTACAGGGCTTGGGCTCAAATATATCCGTACAAGGTATGAAGACATTGCCCATCGGAAGATTTTGGTCGAAAAGACGAGTGAAGATTTTATAGTAGAACTTCCTTTGTTATGATGAAAGCATTGATTATTGAGGACGAGCTGATTGCCCGAGCCCAACTTCTGCGCCTGCTTAAAGAAGGGTTCCCGGAGATTGAAGTTGTCCGAACCATAGGAAGCGTCACGGAGGCTGTGAATTATCTCGCATCCAAGCCCTCCCCTGATATCATCTTTATGGATGTGGAACTCTCTGATGGAAACTGCTTTGAGATATTCCGTAGGGTCAATATACTCTCTCCCGTCATAATGACCACGGCCTACGACAGTTATGCAATCAAGGCCTTCGAAGCGGGGAGCGTGGATTACCTGCTGAAGCCTATTGACCCCGATGCCCTGTTGAGGGCTGTAAACAGGTGTAAAAGCCGTGCTGCACTTCCGGACATAAGTGCTATTCTGTCTTACTTAAGGGCATCGGACAGACCCCAGTATAAGGAACGGTCCACTGTCCGGGTGGGGGACAGAATAGTCCCCGTAAGTGCCGGTGAGATAGCGTTTTTCTATTCGGAAGACAAGGCGAATTATCTGATGACCCTTGAAGGGGAAAAGTATGTGATTGATTCCACCTTGGATACTCTCGAGAAAGAAGTGAATCCGAAACAGTTTTTCAGGATTTCCCGCAGCTGCATCGTCAGCATCTCCGCCATTAAGAATGCCTCACGCAGCGACAATGGACGGCTTCTGTTATACACTTCTCCCAAAGCACCCTTTGATCTGTCCGTCTCCCGCTCCCGTGTCGAGGACTTTCTTCAGTGGCTGGAGTAGTATCTCCTTTCATTCTATAGCGGTACATGAGCCTCCCGGAAACGGGGCGGCAACAAAAGGAACCGCGGTGAACGGCTTGCAAAACATTCAGGGCAGGGCGGAGGAAAAAGGGGCAGGCTAATCCAAACGCGCAGCTTTACTTCCAAGAAATATTTCATCTGACCCTCCTGCACTCACATAGCCTAACCCCCCATCCACATTGTTGGGAAAAGAGGGATAGTCCACAAAATTGGGGTCACCGAGCATGGTGTATTGGTCAGAGAGACAGGAATAGTATCTGAATGTCTCCGGTGAAATATTTAGCACTCTCAAATAAAGATCGTAATGAGGAATCACAGTGATGTACTTCCTTCCAATGCGGCGATATTCTACCTCCTCTCCAGAAAACGGATTTTGTATGAGAAGTGTCAGATTACAGGTTCCATCGGCGAACCCCTCATCGGTAAAAAGATTGAAGGGATTACTGGCCAGCAGGTTATCCCCTATTGCTATCTCCCTGTGCAGCATAGGATCGAGCGAATTGTCCGTCGACAGCAGGCGGCGCGTCACGCGGAGAGTATCTCCCACCGCGACCTCATCGCTGCCGGACGATTCGACCACCCAGCTAACTTCCTGATAGGCCACAAGTGTATAGTGGTTGGATTCTCCCTTGATATCTTGAACCCTGGCCTTAACATAAACGCAGTTCTCTTTTTCACCAAAGTAATTCAGTCTGACATATGAAGAGCTGTCTAACAGATTCAAAGTCGGGGCGGAAATCACATGAGTGGAGACCGAGGCACTTAAAGTATCGGCTGTAACATTAACCCTTAATTTATCCCCGCTCCTGATTAAGGCCTTGAATGGAATTCTGTGCTCACTGCCTATGAACCCGGCAACCGTCACTTCATCGCGGAGCATGCCGTTTACATAGGCTTTGAGAGTGGCGGTACGCGGATACTCAACGGCATCCTTACGGCTCACGGAGACGGAAACATAATGGGTCGTATCGGACGAAGCAATCAGGGCATTCAGCACCAGCTCCCGCTTGGGCCCGGAAGGATTTATCTCAATATAGCGTTCGCAGGAAACAAGGGCAAGCGCAAAGAAAACTGTTACTGCAATCTTTCTCATCTCAAAAATACCAGGTATAGCCTACGGAAGGCAGAACCGTAAGGAGTGTCCGCACCGAAATACCAATCTCGAACATCCTGCCATTGTCTCTTCTATAACTTGACTGATCCTCATAGAGCACCCAATCCGGATTCCGTGCATTGTAAATATTGTATACCGTGAAATTCCACATCCCCGATTCTGTCTTCAGGTTACATCTTACGTCAAGGTGATGGGAGGGTGGAGTGGTATAATTGTTCCGTGACGGCACATAGTTGAGCACCTCCTCCGTCCCGTCAGGGCCCTCCATCACGGTTTTTCGGAGCGGCACGGTGATTTTATACCCCGAGGCGAAAGACCACGCGGCACCCACATCCACCCTTTCGTTGATTTTCCATGCCATGTCCACATTCAGCACATGCCGCCTGTCATATTTGAAAGGGTAAACGCGTCCCGAATTGATGCTACCGTCCGGGAACCACCTGTCGCTTTTCGAAAGCGTATAGGCAAGCGAGCCCGTGACCTTTCCCGCCGTCTTCCGCACATACAGCTCCACCCCCTTTGACCTGCCCCGTCCCGTCTCCACATTGTCCTCCCAGCTGCCGGTCCCGGAAGATGCACCTCTTCCGTCCTTGTACTCGAGAACATTGTACAGTTCCCTGAAATACGCTTCAGCCGAAAATTCCCAGCCATTGAGAGCCAGACAGTAAAGCCCCGAGGACCAGGTATCGGAGAACACTGGCCTTATGTTCTCGGTAATCGGCACCCAGAGGTCGGTGGGCATGGAGACGATACTCGAGGTCAGCTGGTGGACATACTGGGACATCCGCGAATACCCGGCCTTGACGCTCCAGCCCAGCAGAAAATCATAGGCGAGCGAAAGTCTCGGCTCGGGGCTCAAATACGCCCTGCCCCTGACGGTGAACAGGGCAAGCCTGAATCCGGGGACGAGCCGCAGCCTGTCCTCGAAGAAACGCATCTCATCCTCGGCATAGACAGCAATTTCCTGCCCGACCATGCGACGCGAGGCGGTGTTGTCGACCACCGTGTCAATCTCTTCAGGTGCGTCCCCACTCGTGATGCCGGATATCCTGGAAGTCTGTGGCCGGAAGATATGGTTAAGCACTTCAGCTCCAAAGGTGATGCGGTGCATGGGACTTGGACTGAAGTCAAAATCGGCCCTTGCCCCCTGGTCATCGATTCCGGAGAAAAAGCGCGAGCCCTCCTTCGTAGAGGTATGCGAGTCCCCTGCCGTTTCGTCAACCTGCAGTTGGTTGCGCAGGTTCATGGAATAGCGGTTGGCGTAGAGTGAAAAATTGGAGAACAGCCTGTTTGTGAACACATGATTCCACCTCCCAGTCAGGATTGTGTTGCCCCAGTTCAGCCCTGTCCTTTCGCTGGTAACTCTTTCAAGAGAATTCTCCGCAAAAGTGTTTGTCTTGCTGTAGCGAAAGTAGTCCTTGCCGTGGTAAGCAGAAATATAAACCCTGTCTTTGCCGGAGAATGCGTGAGCCAGCTTACCGTTAAGGTCGTAAAAGGCGTAGTTCGCAGGACTGCCGAGCAGCGTTATCACCGGGGCAAGAAGCATCGTGTGCAGTGCCCTCGCCCCGACGGAAAAGGTGGTCTTCCCGTTCTTTCCGAGCGGTCCGTTCATGAAAAACCTGTCGGAGAACAGACCCGCGGACACGGTCCCGTGAATGGCACCGTTGCTCCCGTCCATGGTCCGCACATCTATGATGGAGGATGCCCTGCCTCCGTACCGCGCAGGAAAGGAACCCTTATAGATATTCACATTCTTGACCGTCTCCGGCATGAAGAGAGAGAACAGGCCAAGCATGTGGTTGAGGTTGTAGACGGGAGTCCCGTCCAGCATCACGAGGTTCTCGTCCGCGCCGCCTCCCCGGACATGGATTCCCGAGAGACCTGCCATCCCGCCCTGCACGCCGGGAAGGGTCTGGATAATCTTGACCACGTCGCTTTCCCCGAACACGGCCGGGTGGGTTTCAAGCAGCTGACGCGATATCCGCATCGACCCGAGGTAGGATGAACCTGCTCCCGCTTCCCTGCGGGCGGAGACCATGGCTTCGGAAATGGATGCGTCCGCCTTGAGCAGGAACACTATCGAAGTGTCTCTCCGAAGGTCGAGGGACAAGCTCTGGGGCTCATAACCGACGAAGGAGCATTCTATCAGACTGACCCCGCTGTCAAGCGTCAGGGAATAGAAGCCGTACTCGTTGCTCGCAGTCCCGACTCTTCTCCCCTGCAGTGCCACGGCTGCTCCAATCAGCGACTCCCCGCTGTCCCTGTCCCTCACATAGCCGCTCAATGTCACCCTCTGCGCAAACCCGGACCATGGCAGGATTACGGCGAGGATGAGTAGAAAAAACAATTTCTTCATCGGGATCTAATCCTCCTTTTTCCTGAACTCCATTTTTACCGCCCCGTCGCAAAATAGATTACTTGCATAATCATAGAGGAGATAGTGTTGTATCTCAAATGTAAAACTATCCGGGGAGAACTCTGTAACATCTCCATCTCTGCAAGTTTTTTCTTCATTGGTATGCGGATATGGAAAAGAATCAAACCCTTCCCATACAAGCTCTTTGTCAAGGTCCAATCTGGCATTAAACTCAATTTCCTTTTGTTTTATTTCGAGACTTAAATCAGACCAATAATGCAATAGAGGGAGGTAAATGGACACAGAAGAACGCCGCTTCCCATATTCCACGCTTATTCTTGCCCCATGCAGTTTGTATTTAGGCAATAAGGCACATATTTGAGAGAGGAGGTCTGTTCCAGCCTCTCCTTCTTCATATATACTGACAACCGCAGGTTGGCCACTTCCCCCAAGCCACTCAAAGGCAGATATATAATAATCTCCTGCATATGGCTCCAATGCTGCGTAATAAGGGGTTTCGTCTATATCTTTTGTGCATGACAAGGACAACACTCCCCCTAAAAGTGCAGCTGCTATGTATGTGATTTTATTCATCTGATTCAGACTTGGCAAGATGAACCTTCAAAGTGCCGTCATAACCATTGTCTGTCTTAAAGTCATAGACATAGTAATGCCCGACCGAAAGCACGATCCGATTAGGACGATAGGACTCTACGCTGACATCAGCAAAAGTATTCAGGCCTACATTTTCCTCTTGTATTTCAGAGAATGCAGTGAAATGCCCCCAATGAATGCTTGAGTCAGTATATACCGTCATTGGCAGCTCAAAACTTAAGATGTTCTCTACGCCATGATAACTCACATCCCCGTTGTGAAGATAACAGTTAAACATGGGAATATATACCCGCAATATGCCTCTCCTGTCTCCCGTGTCCGATTCAAACGAAGACTTCAGCCATCCCTCCGGCGGCCTTAAGTAAAGAATTTCTCCGAGAAGTTCATTGGATAAAACCCCATCTTGATTAATATCAACAACTTCGGGATCCTCTTTGTCATGGGGTTCCCAAAACATCCCATAGATGTAGTATGAACCTTTATATTCGGACAGGATTTTTTCGTATTCAGGGGTCTCCTCTTTTGTGCAATTCGTTAACAGTAAGATCAACAGTAAAGGAAGAAAGCAGATTGTTTTGTTGTGGGGTATCATTATGGAATGTCCCAATCTGTTATTCATATCTTGGCATTATCATCATGAAAACCTTGCCCGAGTTGATCTCCTTGATTCTATATCCTTTAACTCCATTAAGATCACCTGCCTCAAGGATTACGGGATCGGTATAATATAGCTCTGCAGTCCCCAAAAAATCACTTCCGCTTGTAATTGAAGACGAAACTGTGACGGATGTTTTCTTCTCATCCGTATATCCGTAGCCGATTTTAACAGAACCGGATAATGTTTCATTGCCGATCTTGCCGTCTGCCCCGATGGAAAAATTGTTTGTGAATGAGTTTGCAACCGTAACGCTCCTTGTCTCCGTGCCGCTTGGATCATACTCGTACACATTGATATTCATTACAACAGAGTCATCGTTAATGTCCCATTTGGGTAAAGCTAAATTCCTAGGAGAAACCCATTTCGGGAGAAAACACTTTTTGTCGACAGTATATATCCATTTCCTTGATGTAAACCATGTTTTATGGTAAAATTCTACATGCACTTTCGAAAGTTGGAAAGCATCTTCAAATGAGAGAGAAACTGCTTTTATAGATTGGACAACCTCTCCTGCTTTCGAACCAAGGCAAAAATGGAAATAGATTTCCAGATTTCCATCATATACAAATCTGTCAATGAGCGTTTGATCGGAGACCGGGACATACCTTGTGTATGAGCCAGGATCTTGGCCAAAGTCGCCATTCGGATCATCAAAGTAGAATTCATTATTAAAAGGTCCCAAACAAAACCTTACAATGTATTCCGAAATTCGTTTGTTGAGTTTTCCTTGTTTAATCTCGTTCGTCATCCCGTAATAAATATTATCACGATGGCAGGCATACCTGTTATCCTTAAAAAGATTGTATGCTGCAATAGCTTCCGCGCTGACTTCGCTTGCCGGGAGGAAATTGGTGTAATCTTCGGTGCCGATGCTCCTATCGTAATAATCGGGCTTAACCTTTGTCTCGGGATATTTACGGACATCAAAGACCTCATTGATAAACTCGTATCCATAATCATAGCCGGCTTTGGTCTTCTGCCTCGCTGTCACTTTGACACGCTCGTTATTCTTGACTATCAAAGCAGCAAATGCAGGAATCCGGCCTTCTCCCAAATCCCCGATTTTCCTGCCTCCTTCATAGATAGGCCTGGAGGAATCCGTTTTGCATGCCACGGCAATATCATTCGATGAAGTGTCCCAGTCTTCGAGGCAGAATCCGCCTATCATAGACCAGTCCGGGACGAGGATGTTGAGCAGAGGCAGAGATTCTTCGATAACACCAAGCTGATTATCAAGGTCGTATTCGGAGAGGGCTTCTCTCATCGTCCTCCCGTCGGGAAGCACTTTGCCTTTCGATCTGCCGTATAGGACATCATAGTCCCGGTCGAAGTATTCGCCTGCTTCTTTCTTGATAAAGGACCGTAGTGCTTCGTCCGCGGACACCGCGCGGGACAGGATTGTGGAGAATTGTTCGAGCGGGGTAATATCTTCGCTTCGAAATTCCTGTACTTCCTTCTTCTCACAGGAGAGAAGCATTAGCCCCAGTCCGAAGATAATGAATAACTTGAGGGGTTTCGTCTGCATAATTTAAATGAATAGTTATTTTACGACACAAATGTAGCATAAATAATTCAATTCGCAAACTAACGGCTGTTTTGTGATACATGGATGCTTAAGAAGCAGGCGCAGCACCGGATCAAGCTGCGGGTGGGTCAATGAGGTTGGCTGGGTGAATATGTGGTTCAGTAAGGGCGAGTCGGAGGGCCCGAATAAAAAAAACGCACCGGCACCGAAAGGGTCACAGACACAAAAATCCCCGTACCTCTAGGGCACGGGGATTAAAATCATTTGGCGACCTGTCTTAGAACAGATAGGCTACTCCCACATAGAACTGGGCATCGTTAATCTTGGTGTTGTCAGCCGAGCTGCGGTTGAGAAGGCCGATGTCGTAGCCGAGTTTCACGCGGATGGTATCGAAGAAGTCTACACCGACACCAGCACCGAGGAAGAGGTTGAACTTCTTGTAGTCGGAGTTGTCACCATAGTGATTGATGGTATCTGTATTATCAGAGTTCGAATACGAAGTCTTTGTCTTGGAAGTCAAGCCAAAAGAGAAACTTGGCCCGGCAAAGGCAAAAACCTTGAAGTCGGGGGTAAGGGTATAAGAGTAGTTGACATCCACAGGGACAACGAGATTGAATTCATGAGACTTGGCTGTAGCAGTCACACCAAGAACGGTGCTCTCATCCTTGTGTCCATAATATACCCCCTTAAGTCCTGCGACTACCCCAAGACCATCTCCAAGGTCGAGGGTATAGTCGGCTCCAAGATAGAAGCCATTGTAGGAAGTGGGCTCTGTGGTAGTCTTATTGCCACTCGTGTAAGCGTTTTTCTGGGTCTCAGAGACATAGCCTGCTCCGACCGAAATCTGAGCGAATGCGCCGATGCATGTAGCGGAAATCAGCGCGAGAGTAAGTAATACTTTCTTCATGATATGTTATGATTTGTTTGTTTCACAAAATCAGCGTGCAAAGATAAGAAAAAGTAGGCAATGTTATTTAACTTCCAAAACTTTGCCGTTGTCTCGCACGATAGCCCTTTTGAATCTTTCGGTGTAGCCGGGCTGGGTAAGGCCTTCGGGAGTACCGTCATGGTACTGACTGTGCACAAAGCGCCCCTTGGAGTCCTGGGCCTTGACATTGCCATCGATAAACTTCACGAGCAGGGTCTGTTCGAGCTCGACCCAAGCCTTAAACTGCTTCTGGGCAGTCTTGACACTGTAGTCCGTCAAATAGCGGATTGCCCGCGCGTCCTTTCCGGATGTGACCATATCGGTGAGTTTTCTGTCCATGGCAGGAACTTCCCTTGTCATCTGGGCATTTTCAAATTCGTCAATTCTCTCACGAACATAGGGCTCCATGGAGTTGTACATCCTGTAGCAGGCATTGGACACACGGTTGTTGATCCAGAAAGAAGAGCTCGAAGAATAGTGGAGCAGGTCTCCATTCCCTACCTCGAAGCAGTGAGGGACCTCGGTGGAATTGACATAAATAGGAGTAAGGTAAGAAGTCGCGGCATCGTCCGTTCCAAACCATACGAGGGCTCCAACGAGGTCAGGCAGGTTCGGCCTGGCCTGAGCCACGAACCAAAAACCCGTCTGCTGGGTGGCAATAGCTCTCTCATTGACATACTCTTTGCCATCCACCTTGAAGTCCATCGGTCTCCAGCGATATGGGCAGGCATTCCCGCCGGCACCGGCATCTGCTCTCATATCCATTGGGGTACCTTCGAAGTGATCCCTCATAATGTCTGCCACATTCTTTACCGTGAGCTTGCGGGCTGGCTTCACAAAGAGCGGCATCTCGGAATTGAGCTGATGTCCAAGGGCATACTCGGTCCATGCGCTTGCGGGGAGGGAAATCTCATTGCCTGCAGAGTCGGGATAAGTAAACTGCCCATCGCAAAGGGTACGGAAGGCTGACCAGACCCGAGCTTCGCACCCTCTGGCTCCTCCAAAGTCAAGCGGATTGTAGGCATCCCTAAAGCTGAACTGGGCATCGCTCTCACCCTTGTACCAGCCGTTCGCCCTAGCGTATGAGACGACATCGGGGGCGTAGAGGCAGTCTTCGGGATCATTCAGAGGGAACTGGGTTATACGGCTTTGGTTGGCGTGGGCACAGATATAACCATCGGGGATCCTGCGGGCTACCCAGACTATCCCTTTCTCCTCTCCTTTCCCCACCAGGTCCATAATCCAGACCTCATCCTTATCGGCAATTGAAAAGGTCTCTCCTTCAGAGCAATAGCCATAGGTGTTGGCAAGGTCCACGATAATCTTTATGGCTTCCCTTGCAGTGCGTGCCCTCTCGAGGGCCACGTAGATTAGAGACCCATAGTCCATGATACCGTCTTTATTAATCTGGCTTTCGCGTCCGCCCCAGGTAGTCTCCCCTATGACAAGCTGATGCTCATTCATATTGCCTATTCGCTGATAGGTCTGGGGCACTTCGGGAATCTTGCCGAGCGGACGATAAGTATCCCATTCGACAATCTTGCGAAAGCTGCCCTCTCGGTGAGTCGCAGCCTTCTTAAAATAAAGTTCTCCATAAAGCCAGTGTGAATCAGCCGCATACGAAACCATGTTGGAGCCATCTGCGCTTGCTCCCTTGGTGATAATCACATTTGTACAGGCCTCCGAACGCGGCGATGCCAGCAGCAGCACGGCAGCAGAAAGACCAAGACCGATAAATCTGAGTTTCATTTTATCCTTGAAATGATTAATTTTGCACGATTTATGACAAATATAATCAAAATATTTCCCGCAAGGACAATCGCTTGCGCTCTTGCTCTCTTTTCCGTCTTCTTTATGGCTCGTGCACAGGAGCAGGCCAAGACTCCCGGGCAGCAGGAGCAGGAAGTGTATGACATGATTGGCAAAGAGGTGGAAAAGTATTCCCGCACCCTGTCTCTCGACCCTGCACAGGAGTTCTATATGGATTCCATACTCACTCACAACATCTTCGCCATGCGTGAGGAAATGACGGACAAGAGCAAGGCCAAGGTCGCCAATGCGGATATTTACCAAGCCATCCAGGACAAATGGCAAGAGAAGACCTATGTCGCTTTTCGGGCCATACTCGATGAAGATCAATGGGCAAAGTATCTCAAAGGCGGGGCAGCCAAAGAGAAGAAAGCCAGAGACAAGCGTATGGCGAAACGCTCGGAGAAGAACTGAACAAGTCTTGTCATTCTGAACGAAGTGAAGAATCTATACTATGAAACAGGAAGATATTGAAAGGGTTATTTCGGAGCTAAAATCCCTTAAATGTGAATCCCTTAAGCAGGTTGAGGATGCGCGGGTGCGCTTTCTCGGCAAGAAAGGCGAGATAACGGCTCTTTTCGAAGAGTTCCGCTCGGTCAGCAAGGAAGAGAAAAAGGAGTTTGGCCGCTCACTCAACGAATTGAAGCAGACAGCCATACGCAAAATAGAAGAATTGCGTGACTCTCTAGGTACTACGGAAGAGTCATCTGCGCCTGCGACCGACCTTACAATGCCTGGAGACCCGCTTCCGCTGGGCTCCCGACATCCTGTGAGCATTGTCAGACAGGAGATAGTGGATATCTTCCGCAAGTTCGGCTATGATGTAGCAGAGGGGCCCGAAATCGAGGACGACTACCATGTGTTCGAGGCTTTGAATTTCCCTCCCAACCATCCGGCTCGCGACATGCAGGACACTTTCTTCGTATCGGTAGGGCACCCGAATCCCCTGCTTCTTCGTACGCACACATCTTCGGTGCAGGTCCGTGCGATGGAGAATCTCAAACTCCCCATTAGGGTCATTTGCCCGGGCAGAGTCTTCCGCAATGAGGCTATCAGCGCCCGTGCCCACTGTATCTTCCACCAGGTGGAGGGGCTGTATATCGATGAGAATGTGACATTTGCAGACCTTAAGCAAGCTATACTTCTCTTCGCAAGGGAGATGTTCGGAGCAGATTCCCAGATACGTATGCGCCCAAGCTACTTCCCTTTCACCGAGCCTTCGGCCGAAGTCGATGTGAGCTGCAATATCTGCCACGGAAAAGGGTGCAATATCTGCAAGGGAACCGGCTGGCTCGAGATTCTCGGCTGCGGAATGGTGGATCCGAATGTGCTCAAAGCCTCCGGAATAGACCCTGAAAAGTACAGCGGCTTCGCTTTCGGGATGGGGATAGAGCGAATCGCCATGCTGAAATGGCAGGTCAATGACCTTCGCCACTATTTCGAAAACGACCTTCGCTTCCTTCGCGAATTCAGCACTGCGGTGGAGGTGTAGACTGCACCGCGAAGTGCCACAGAATTTTCAGTAAAGGACGGGCTTACACCGTCATGATGTCTTTCTCCTTGGCGGAGACGAGGACATCGATTTCCTTGATTTTCTTGTCGGTGAGCTTCTGAACTTCGTCTTCAGCCTCGCTTTCGGCATCCTCACTGATTGTGCCGGCTTTCTGGGCTTTTTTCAGGGCTTCGATTGCCTCCCTGCGGACATTACGGACAGTTACCTTCCCGTTTTCGCCCTCGGCCTTAGCCTTTTTAACTAATTCCTTACGCCTTTCTTCCGTGAGAGCAGGCACGGTACAGCGGATAACCTCTCCGTTGTTGGAAGGAGTGAGCCCGATGTTGGCTGCCAGGATAGCTTTCTCGATGGCGGGAATAAGGGAGCGCTCCCAGGGCTGAATCGCGAGGGTCTTCGCATCGGGCGAAGAGACGGCTCCCACCTGAGGTATTGGAGTCAGGGTCCCGTAATAGTTGACGAGGACTTTGTTGAATACAGCGGGATTCGCCTTCCCGACTCTATAATCCTTGAGACTTTCTTCGAGGTGCACCACGCTGTCGCGCATCTTCTTCTCGGCACCGTCAATAATGTTCTTTTCGAATTGTGATAACATAACCGTATTAATTAAGGGTGTACAAGAGTTCCTATTTTCTTGCCTTCAAGAATGCCCTGAAGGGCAGCCGGGTCGTTGATATTGAAGACCACTATCGGGATGCTTCCCTGGCGGCAGAGTGCAAACGCGGTGGCATCCATCACTTTGAGATTGTCTTCAAGGGCTTTGTCAAAGGACAGTTCATCGTATTTGACGGCGGCAGGATCCTTCTCCGGATCAGCAGTATAGACTCCGTCTACACGAGTGCCTTTGAGGAGGGCATCCGCCCCCAGTTCCAAAGCCCTGAGGGCTGCTCCGCTGTCGGTGGTAAAGAAAGGACTCCCTGTCCCGCCGGCTATGAGCGCAACTCCGCCATGCGAAAGCACCGTCTCAGCATTGTCCCTATTGTAATACCTTGCCATGGGCTCTAGAGGTGTAGAGGTAAATACCTCGGCCTCAACTCCTTTCGCCCTGATAAATTGGGCGAGGGCCATGGAATTGATAACTGTGGCCAGCATCCCCATCTTGTCTCCATCCACGCGGTCAAATCCTTTGCCGGTACCCTGAAGACCACGGAAGATGTTTCCTCCCCCATTGACAATCGCAACCTGTACGCCACTTCGGACTGCTCCCACTATTTTGGAAGCAAAATCTTCTATTGCGGTTTCATCAAGCCCTTTACCCGAGGGGCCACCAAGGCTTTCGCCACTGAGCTTAAGCAAAATTCGTTTGTACATAATCAGTCAAGTGTTATTGCGCCTCTTTCGTCCACAATTTCACTTGTGAGAGCAAAATTATCCGAAAATTACCAAACTTGCAAGATTTCTCCCTATATTTGCACTCCGGATAGGAGCAGCTGTCAGAAACAGTGCAGAAGTAGCGTGGCGGTTCAACATCGCAAGTGCCGTTGCCTCTTCGACCTATAAAAAGATATTCACTTGCGAAATTTAGATTAGAACTACGCACGACCATGTTCATGTACACATCCTCCATCGGCAGGAAGTTTGTCCAAGCCATAAGTGGAGCATTTCTGATTATCTTCCTTCTCTTGCACGCCACGATTAACTTCTTCTCGGTGATTGACAGTTTCACCGGCAAGTATGGCATCGCGGCCGCAGATGACAAGCTTTTCACCGCAGGGGATGGTCTGTTCAAACTCGGCTGCGACTTTATGTCCACCCCAATCATCAGCATTATAGTCCCGATTCTCGCTCTCGGCTTCCTGGTACATATCGGCTATGGTATCTGGCTGTCGGTGCTTAATATCAGGGCACGCGGAGGACTGAAGCGCTACGAGGTCTCCCCTAAAGGTGCCACAGACTCCTGGTCAGCCAAGAATATGCTCGTGCTCGGAGTGGTGATTATCGGATTTATCTGCTTCCACCTCACTCATTTCTGGGCAAAGATGCAGCTCCCGGAGATGTTCGGAATCGGCACTTTCGAGAACAATCCCTACCTGCTTCTCAGCACTACTTTCCGCCACTGGTGGGTGCTCGCACTCTACCTCATCTGGTTCTTCGCTATCTTCCTCCATCTCACCCACGGCTTCTGGAGTATGTTCCAGACGGTAGGCTGGGATTCACAGAAGTGGTTCAAACGTCTCAAAGTCATTGGTGTAGTCGTTGCAGCTGTCATCTGCCTCGCCTTCGCAGCCACCGCCATCAACGCCTTCATTCAGGCTCCCAATTTCGTATAATTCGCCAACTCGAAATGCTAATAAGAAAGCCCCTATTTTAGGGGCTTTCTTATTTCTTCTCACGCAAGCATTTGCCCTTATCCCGAACTTCCTGCAAATCGCCATGCACTCTAAAACCGATTACACAGCGGTCAGCATCGCACCCCACACTACAGAGGAAGGCAGTATGTATTTACATAAACATCGTCATGTACAGTGGGAGATACCATAGACCATCTCCGGCAGCTACATTGGATTTGCATAGGACCACAGCCTCCGTACGAGGGCATTTACAGCAGTGCCATGCCACTCTGAGCCGCGTAGAAAGGGGTGTGTGCAGTAAATGAATTGCACGAAGAAACATTGAGGCGGAATTGGCACCAAAAAGTCCGTTTTCGCTGATTTTCCTGCATCTGTCGGCCTTTTTGCAGTCAGGATCCCTTTCGTGAACACATCGAAGTAGAAGGTGACCTCGAAGTAGTAGCACTGGAACCTGAAGGCCATCGCGTCCGAGACGATAACCTGCCTATGGCGGTCCAAGGTCTCACACATGGTGAAAATGAGTCTGGGGTACAGGTCCTTGACGGGGTAGTCGCGGGACAGCAGGTCTACTCTTTCGAGAGCAACACGCCTGCTGGATTTTACCATAGACGTCTATACTTCTTCGAACCCGTACGGGTCACGGGAGGATTGTGAGTGATGCCAAGACAGTGGCGTACTTACTCTTTAAGGCCTAAGTAGGTTGATTGGAGCCACATACACCCCATCCTCCCTCCTGTATGCCCCGCCTACAGCGGTCAAAACCAGAAGGAAAAAAGGTTCCTTTTCATCGCTTTTTTCAACTATCTTATCCTTAAGCAGTCTAAGAGATCTTGCACCTTCTTCAATACGCTCTTCTCCACCGAGTTTAATCTCGACGCCACCCCAACGTCCATCATCCAAATGCACAACGGCATCACATTCCAGCCCGGCATTGTCGCGATAGTGTCGGACAATTCCACCTAAACTGTCCGCATACACCCTCAAATCTCTCACTGCAAAATCTTCGAAAAACAAATCGAAACTCGTCAAGTCGTTTTTTAAATCTTCGGGGCCGATTCCCAAACTTCTGCAAGCAATCGAAGTATCTGTGAAATGACGGGTTGGAGTACTCCTTATAATCATCCTCAAAACCTCCGGCCTCTTGTTGCGAAAGCGTTCATTCTCGCTTTCTTCAAAGAGAAACAGACCATTATAATAGTTCTTCGTGATTTCAAGCGCGATTTCCTTAGAAGCCAATACCGAAATAGGCCAACCTCCCCTGCACAGCAGAAAAGCTACATCATCAAGGGTAAACTCTGAATTCAAATCCCAAGGGAAGGCAGATTCGCCATCAAACAAATCCTTTAACGACACTGTGCCTTTGGATTCTTTTGACTCCCAAAGGGTCATTGGCCGCATCCTCAAAGGAGTAACCCTGCCGACTCCGCTGTGGTAAACTTCGGTCTTGTCTGCAGGAGTGGTGCTACCGGTCAAAATATACTTGCCGAACTGATAATCAAAGTCTAAATCGTCTTTCACATGGTTCCATATATCCGGCACAGTCTGCCACTCATCTATCAGGCGCGGTTTCTCGCCCTCAAGTACAGCCTTAGGATTGAGTCTCGCCATTGAAATAGCCTGCTTCGTGTTCAGTTTCACAAAACTTTTCTGAAAAAGCATACAGGTAGTAGTCTTGCCGCAGAACTTCGGTCCGGCAACCAAGACCGCTCCCGAAGTCTTCAACTTCAGAGCAATCTCGTCCTCTATGAGTCGGTGATAATACATACAGCTACGAAATTACGACAAGCCAAGAAAAATCCAAAGATTTTCAATTTTTGTCACTACTAACCATAACGGTCTCCAATAGTTCTCTCTTTCGTTGGCAAATGAGGGCTATTTGCTCACGGGACGGTGACAGATCCAATCCTACGGCATTCAGAGGCACATCGACGCATGTGATAAGACATTCAAGGGCTCATCATGTGTGGGAGCCTGCATTTGAGAGGCTTCTTGACTCTGTCTAATCCCTAAGGCATCCTATCGGTACGATAAAAACTCCGTCCGATCGCCTGAAGGCATAATTTCCCACGCCGGTCAAAACCATCAGGAACGATGGTTCGCTCATCTTCTCCGTGTTGATTTTCCCTGCAAGCTCCGTAAGATTCTTTACCCCTTCGTTTATGAGCGTGTCTCCACCAAGCTTTATTTCTATCAGACCATACTTCCCGTTTCTAAGATGCACCACGGCATCGCATTCCAGATTGCTCTTGTCTCTGTAATGATAAACCTGCCCGTCAAGAGCATCGGCATATACCCTCAAATCTCTCACGCAAAGAGTCTCAAAGAACAGCCCCATGGAGTTAAGATCGTTCAATAAATCCTCTGGCCCGAGGCGCAAGGATGCTGTAGCAATGGAGGGATCGATAAAATAGCGCGTGTTAGTTGTACGTATGGCTGTCCTCGAACGGAGGTTAGGGTTCCATGCCTCGGAATCTTCTATAACGAAAAGCTTCCTGAGAGCTTCAATATAAGAGGATGCAGTCTTCTCGCTAGGCTCGTCTTCCATATTAGTGAACATGTCGCTGACAATTGTGCCAAGCGTCGCCTGCGACGCCTGGTTCCTTGCATAGGACCTCATAATCAGTCTTGAAGTCGTGGCATTCCGTTTGACCCCATCGACTCTCGAAATATCTTTTCCAACGACAGCGTCTACGTAATCGAAAGCTTGGGAAAGGGCTGCCTCACGAGGCAATGAGACGGCGAAAGGCCAGCCTCCGCGACATATCAGGAATGCGATTTCCTTGATAGATAGTTTGTTAATGCCTGCAATCCTGGACGGCGAATTAAACAACGATCCGAGACTGACGCTTCCATTGGATTCCCCTGACTCGAAAAGAGTCATTGGACGCATCGGAAGAAGGCTGTACCTGCCTGTTCCGGAATGGAACATTTTCATCTCATCCGCAGGAACAGCCGAGCCTGTGAGAATAAACTGACCAGTCTTGTCCCTATGGTCGACAGCGAAACGCACTGCGTCCCAAAGCCTCGGAGCGAGCTGCCATTCGTCTATCAGCCTTGGAGTGTCTCCTTCCAAAAGCAACTCAGGGGAGGTCTCCACCATTTGCAGGTTGTTGCTCATTGACGCAGGATTGTCCATGTACAAAACGCTTTTCGCGCTTTGCTCGGCTGTGGTGGTCTTGCCGCACCACTTTGGTCCCTCTATCAAGACCGCCCCCTTTGCAGAGAGTTTTCTTGATAGTATTCTGTCTGCTATTCTGGGCTTATATTCCATTTGACTCGCATTTACATGGCAAATATAGAGAATAATTTGCAAATTTCTTCAGTTGGCCGATTTTTGTTTCCTCGGTTGGCTGATTTTTGCTTCCTCGGTTGGCTGATTATTCTGCACATTACGGCTGGCATAAGCCCGGTACCGGCCGTAGTTCAGTTTTGCGCGTCTGCCAATTTTAAAAGTATCAACCTTCAGCCCGTAAATTCAAGATAGAAGTGCAACGCCTCCGGGCTACTGTCCTGACTATGGCGACTGCGCAGCTTCAGCTATATATGTGTGATTTACTTGCCCTGTTCTTGGTGTTTACAAAAGTTTCGTTACATTTGTATCCTGACTAACAGACAATTGCCATGAAACTCACGAAGCCATTCTGCCTAATTGCGGCATTATTGCCCCTGGCCCTATTCTCTGCCTGCGAAGGAGAAGATACTCCTGATACCCCCACGCCGGAACTCGGCACGTTAAGTATATCCTGCAAAGTCACTGCTTCAGGGATTAGTACCTCCGCTGCGACGCTCTCTGGCGTAATAAGCACCAATTCAGGCGAATTAGACGAAGCCTCATTAGCTGCCTACGGCGATGCCGGACTTTCAGCCTATTTTCTCCTTGGCACCGATGAGGCAAGCCTTTCTACCTCCGGCACCAAGGTGGATGCCGGGACTCTGAGCTTATCTGGAGGAGAAGTTTCTGCCACGGTTTCCGATCTTGAGCCTGGCACTGCGTACTACTGCGCTCTTGCTGTGTCGCTAGGGGATTTGCAGGCCGTAAGCCCGAGTGCTTCTTTCACCACAGAAGCCATCCCCGAAGGTCCGATTACCACATCCGGAGCTGACGAGATCACCGAGACTACGGCCACTCTCAACGGTTACGCGATTTTTACCGGTGAAGATATCAGCTACGGGATCATTTATTCCACACTCTCCGACCCGAACTTCGAGTCAATGTATGGAGGTGGAGACGGTGACGGGAAGGAAGGCGGATATATCGGCGCTGCATGGGCGGAAGAAAGAGACAGTGACGGTCGCTTCTCCTGCTATTTGCAGTATCTCACCCCCGCAACCAAATACTACTATAGGGCGTTTCTTTGCACCTATACCGAGGACAAGGGAGAAGAATTCACATACGGTGAAGTGAAGGAGTTCACGACCTTGGACTTCACTGCCACCCTTACTACCATGGACGCTACGGATGTCGGGATGAATGCCGCGACCCTAAATGGAGATCTTAACATCGAAAGCAAGAGTGAGATTGACGCATACAGGATCTTTATCTGGTCCGATACCCTCTCAAGTGCAGATGAGCTGATGGAGAACGGCACGAGAGCCTATGTCTGGGACAGCAATGCGGACGGAGTCTATTCCTACTCTCTTTCAGGACTCAGCTCCAACACTACCTATTACTACATGGCATACGCCGAGGTTGGCGGAAAGGAGCTCAAGGGAGAAGTCAAAGAGTTTACTACCACATCCCTGCAAATCACCGTCAATGTCTCCGATGCCACCGACATACACCCCTCTTCGGCCGTCGTGAGCGGGAGCGTCAGTGTCAATGGCGAAGTCAGCCTGACTCAATCCTTCATCTACTCCAAGACGGCCTCCACCCTTGACGAGCTGAAAGAGTCCGCCCAAGAGAACAGCAATGCCACACTCTCGGACGGAGTATATACGGCCAAACTCTGGTGGCTCTCCCCCGGGACGACCTATCACTACACCATGTGTGTCGAAGTGGATGGAGTCAAATACTATGGTGAAGTCAAGGCATTCACCACCGGGGACCTGGTGGTCAGCGTCACGACCGGAGACGTTCAAGACATCAGGGTAAAGAGTGCCACCCTCCACGGCCACGCGAGCGTCAATGATGAAGACCTGACTCTGTCTAAAGGATTTCTCTATTCCACCACTGCCACTAATTTGGAAGAACTGATAGCGGAGAACAGAAAGGCACGCTCCAACATGAGCTACGAAGGCAGCGATGAATACTCTTCCTCCACCGAGGGGCTTTTGGTTGGCACTAAGTATGTCTATGCGGCGTACGCATCCGCCGACACCGTCACAGTGTATGGTGAAGTGAAAGAGTTCAGCACCGAGGCACTTGACATTAGCGTTACAACCGGCGATGTCACCGACATTACCTCCATCGGAGCGACCGTAAACTCTAATTTCAAAATCAATAACGAAGGAAGCTTCTCTCACAGCAGTTATTCCGGCGATAAGTTTGAGGGTATGAATATAAGCTTTGGAATCTGTTACTCCGAAGAAGACAGCACCAAATCGTGGCTTAGCGGTATATACGCCAAGCGCCGCTCTTCGGACGATGCAACCTATGGCGACAGAGAAGCGTCCTATGCCTTAGCATTCGGGCCCAAGACCAAAACAGGTTACTCCGCCGGAGTTTACGGACTATACGCCGATACAAGGCATTACTATGTAGCTTATGTCCTTGTTCAGGACCGCGAAACCAGAAATGAATACTGGTTCTACGGAGATGTCAGAGAGTTCGATACCAAAGGCTACACAATCATCACTACCGGCGCGGCGGATTTGGGCCTGAGCGTGCAATGGGCAGCGATGGATGTAGGCAGCATGGATCCATACACCTATGGCTCCACATTCGCCTGGGGAGAAACCACTCCAAAGGAGTTTGACTTAGACCTTAAAGGATATGAGACATACAAATGGTGCAACGGCACCTACTCTTCTCTCACGAAGTACAACACGAACAGCGACTATGGAGTCGTGGATGACAAGACTACCTTAGAGCCATCTGATGACGCTGCTACCGTGGCACTCGGTGCACCCTGGCGCACCCCGACCTTTGCCGAATATGAAGAGTTCTGGACCAATACTACCAGCCTTGTCAAGGATCATTACGCAATCTTTGTCGCCGAAAACGGTAATGCGATAGTATTCCCCTGTGAAACTGTTTATTCCGAACTTGAAAAACAAACGGTGTGGGCGAGCCAGTCACATTATTGGACTTCCACATTAGGAGGCAATTCAAATCCGTCTTTGGCGCGAAGAATACTCTTTAATTTTGGATTGGACTATTCGTACAACAGTAGGGACTCCTTCTGGCAGAGCGGTAATACTTATGACAATCGATACAATGTCTTTGCAATCCGGCCCGTTAGAGATAATTCTTTTTAATTGTAACTAATTGAATGTTAATTGAATAAGTATTTTGCTTGTCTTCCTGCGGGAACAAGTAAAATATGTTGTCAACTAATATTGAGACAGTTATATTTAAAGGTAAGCATCCGAACCTCCGCGCGAACTCACGCGGAGGTTTTTCGTCTATCTTTTTCGGCATTTCATCAGCCAAAATCTGCAATTTGTCTTTTGGTAGGTAGTATTTGTCTAACTAAATTCTTAATTTAGTAGGCAATACACTAAAGACGTGGCCATTAAAAAACAATTAAGTTTCTGGGAAATCTTCAATCTGAATTTCGGCTTTTTCGGAGTCCAGATTGCATACGCCCTGCAAAGTGCAAATATATCCCGTATTTTTGCAACCCTTGGGGCTGACCCGCACCAGCTCAGTTTCTTCTGGATTCTCCCTCCCCTAATGGGGATGATAGTCCAGCCGCTGATTGGCAAGTGGTCGGATAGGACATGGTGTCGGCTTGGAAGGCGCAAGCCCTACCTGCTTGGAGGGGCAATCGTAGCGGTGATTGTGATGCTTCTGCTCCCCAATGCCGGGGACTTCAATCTCAGCACCGCCTATGTCTTCCTCGGGCTAAATGCCGCCATGTGGTTCGGGCTTTTCAGTCTGATTTTTCTCGACACCTCCATCAATGTGGCCATGCAGCCCTTCAAGATGATGGTCGGGGATATGGTGAGCGAAGAGCAGAAGGCTCAAGCCTACAGTACACAGAGCTTTCTCTGCAACGCCGGAAGTCTCGTGGGCTACCTTTTCCCTATTTTCTTCACTTGGATCGGCATCTCCAACACTGCCCCACAGGGAGTGATTCCCGACTCGGTCAAATGGAGTTTCTACTGCGGAGCAGCGATACTAATTCTTTGCGTGCTGTTTACCTTCTTCAAGGTGAAGGAGCTAAACCCGCAGGAGTACGCTGAATTTCACGGCCTTAAGGGGGGGTCGGGAGCCTCCGCCGAAAACAATCCCGGCTTTCTTAAACTCCTCGCAAAGGCCCCACGAACATTTTGGACCGTCAGCCTCGTGCAGTTCTTCTGCTGGGCGGCCTTCCTCTATCTGTGGACCTATACCAACGGGGCCATCGCCGACAGCTGCTGGCAATCCCATGACACCGGCTCCGCAGGGTATCAGGATGCAGGAAACTGGGTTGGAGTCCTCTTTGCAATTGAGGCCATCGGGGCAATGCTCTGGGCCCTCGTGATTCCCAAATTCAAGACCCTTAAAAGCGCCTATTGGGTAAGCCTGCTACTCGGAGCAGTAGGCTTTGCATCCGTATTCTTTATCCACAACAAATGGCTGCTCTTTGCCAGTTTCATCCTCATTGGTATAGTCTGGGGAGCAATGCTGGCAATCCCGTTTACTTTCGTAACCAATTCTCTCACACACCATATTGGCACCTATCTCGGGCTATTCAACTGCGCGATTTGCCTTCCACAGATTGTGGCAGCGGCGACCGGAGGTGCAGTACTCCACCTTGTCGGGGGTTCCCAACTCACGATGTTCCTCGTTGCCGCAGGATTTCTCGTGGTTGGAGCGCTGTGCGTGGGGCTAATCAAAGAAACAAAACAAAACACTACAACACTATAACAATAACAACATAAACCAAGTTTATGAAAAGACTCACAACCTTAATTATTGCAGCGACCCTTTCCGTAGCGAGTCTCTTCGCACAAGGGAAGGTAGTGGTAAGTGGAGTCGTCGTCGACGACCAAGGGCCAATCATTGGAGCTGCCGTACTTGAGCAGGGCACGGAAAACGGAGCCGTGACCGACCTCGACGGGCACTTCTCACTGACGGTCGCATCAGCGAACTCCACCATCGAAGTCTCCTGTATTGGCTATGCCACAAGGACTTTCACCGCTTCTGCTGTCCCAGCTACCATAGTGCTCTCCGCCGACACCATCTTCTTGGACGATGTCGTGGTAATCGGCTACGGAAGTGTCAGGAAAAGCGATATGACCGGCTCTGTCGTGGCAATCAAAGCCGACGAAGTCAATCGCGGAGCTATCTCCTCTCCGGACCAGATGCTCCTTGGCAAGGTTTCCGGATTGAGAGTAATTCCCGCCACCGGACAACCCGGTGCCTCGGCCACAATCCGAATAAGAGGAGGAGCCTCGCTTTCGGCATCTAACGACCCTCTCATCGTGATTGATGGAGTACCTATCACTTCTGATGGAGGCGCAGGCATGGGCAATCCGCTTGGCTCGGTCAATCCAAACGACATTGAGAGCTACTCCGTACTTAAGGATGCCTCCGCAACGGCAATCTATGGCTCTCGTGCATCCAACGGAGTCATCATTATCACCACCAAGAAGGGTTCGGGGACGAAGCCCCAGGTCTCCTACGACGGGAGCGTATCGGTGAAGCAGAACTACCGCACCATCGACATGATGAGTGGGGACGAGTTCCGTAACTACATCAACACCTACTTCCCGACCAAAGCTTCCTTGCTCGGCACAGCCAATACCGACTGGCAGAAGGAAATCTATCGCCTTGCGATTCAGACCGACCATAATGTGACGGTCCGTGGAGGAGGAAAGGTCCCCTATCGCGCCAGCCTCGGCTACAACCTCGACCAAGCCACTCTCAAGAAGGGCGACAACCAGAAAGGAAATGCAGACATCAGTGTCTCTCCGAAGTTCCTTGAGAATCACCTCTCGGTGAATCTCAACCTCAAAGGCATTTATCAGCGCACAGATTGGGCAAACGATGGAGCCATTGGCAATGCCCTTGCCTTCGACCCTACCAAACCGACCCGTTTCGATGACGGAACCATCTGGAACTGGTATTCTGAGTCAGGCAACAGTACCGCCTCTGCTGGCACCACGCCCAACACCATGGCCTCAACCAACCCTCTGTCCAACATCTACGAGTATACCAACTGGAACACCGGCCTTCGTACCATTTCCAATGTGCAAGTGGACTACAAAGTGCATGGTTTTGAAGACCTTCGCTTCAACTTCAACGCAGGTATCGACTGGGCCAAGACCCACGGGCAGAAGTATAATCAGCTTGGAAGCTACTCAGCCCTTGCAAACGGAGCCTCCGACTATGCCTACGATTACACCAACCGTAACCGCAATTCCCTGATTGAGTTCTACGCGGACTACAACCACGATTTCGGCTGGTCTACTTTAGATGTTATGGGAGGTTACTCCTGGCAGCACAACTATGTGCGCTACGATGAGACCCAGTACTACAACAACGAGACCCGTTATGATGATGGCAACATCTACCAGGAAGTCCCCACCAACGCCAAAGAGTATTACCTCATCTCTTTCTACGGAAGGGCCAACTGGTCCATTGGAGGCAAGTACCTCTTCACCGCAACCCTTCGTGACGATGCTTCTTCGCGCTTCAGCAAGGAAAACCGCTGGGGACTCTTCCCTTCGGCTGCCTTCGCATGGAACATCGCTGAAGAAGACTTCCTCAAGGAACTCGGGGTGTTCTCCCAACTCAAGCTTCGTCTCGGCTGGGGTCAGACCGGTCAGCAGGATATTGGCTCGAACTACTATCCCTATCTCGCCCGCTATACCGAGAGCAGCAATGTTGCAATGACGTACAATATGGGCGGCAACCTCTACTACACCCTCGCCCCGAATGCCTACAATCCCAACATCAAATGGGAAACCACCACGACAAGCAATATCGGACTGGACTTCGGCATCCTCGATGAGACCGTAACCGGCTCTGTGGAAGGGTATTACAAGTACACCACCGACCTGCTCAATACCATTGATATTCCTCTTGGAAGCAATTTCAGCAATGTGCTCACTTCCAACATCGGAGAGATGGAGAACTACGGGGTCGAGCTTTCCGCCAACTGGAATGTCATCGAAACCCGCGACCTGCACTTAAGCCTCGGCGGCAATGTGACTTTCCAGCACACAGAAATCACCAAGCTCACCGCAAACAAGTCTGATGACTATATCGGAGTCACCACCGGCAGTAAGCTCTCCGGCACGGACGGCTACTCATCCCTCTTCAAGGAAGGTTATGCCCCCTACACCTATTACCTCTATAAGCAGGCCTACTTCAATGGAGAGCCTATTGAGAACAGTGTAGAGGATATCAACCAGGATGGAGTTATCAATGCGGATGACCGCTATGTCACGGGGAAGAGCCCCGAGCCAAAAGCCTTCTACGGACTGAATCTCCATTTTGGCTACAAAGACTGGGATTTCAGCGTCAACGCGCATGGCTCCGCTGGTAACTACCTCATCAACAAGGTGGCCCTCGGATATTGCACCTCCTATAGCGATGACTACGACAAGGGTTATCTCAACAACCTCTCGAAGGCATTCCTCATTGACGGTTGGACGGCCGCTCCAATTACCGAGCAGTACTACTCCGACCTTTTCATCGAAGACGCTTCTTTCCTCAAGATCGATGACATCAACCTCGGACGCACATTCAAACTTGAGCACAACTCTTGGGCCAAGTCCCTGCGCGTAGCCGCATCGGTGCAGAATGTGTGCACTTTCACCAAGTACACCGGACTCGATCCCGAACTCAGCAACTCCGACGGAGTGGACGGCAACATCATTCCTCGTCCGAGACTCTATACCATCCGTCTCAATATCAATTTCTAAGGAGACAAGGCCATGAAACATACATTTTCAAAAATTATAGCAGTAGCCCTCGTCCTTGCAGGAGCAAGTTCATGCATGGGGGACCTCGACACCCTCCCGCTGAACGACACGGACTTCACCTCGGAGAAGGCTTATTCCAGCGAAAGCAGTTATCTTGAGGGACTTGCTTATATCAACGCATACTGGCTTTTCGTCAGCCAGGGTAATCCCGGATCTTCGGATCTCGACTTCTCTGACGCAGGACAGAGCGAGCTCTGCCGCCAGTATATGCTCCTCAATGAACTTCCTGCAGGCTCATTCAGTTGCTCTTGGGGAGACGACTACATCAGTGCAATCAGGGACATGACTTGGAGCACGACTGACAATGGAGCTATCATAGCCGTCTACACCCGCTGCCTGAAAGGAATTGCCCTTGCCAACGAGTACCTGCTCCAGACCACCGATGAGAAACTCGAGGCCCGAGGGCATTCCTCCCTCAAGGATGAAGTCCACGGCTATCGCGCCGAGGCCCGTTTCCATAGGGCGATGTACAATTACCTCCTTATGGACTTGTTTGGGAATCCGCCACAGGCACTTCCTGAAAACATTGGCGGTGACAACCCCAAGCAAATCCAAAGGGCCGACCTTTTCAAATGGATTGAAAACGAATGCATTGAACTCTTGGCGGACAACTCCGATATGCCCAAGAAGGGCGAAGTGGCATACCCAAGGCCCACTCAGGGTTCTGTGGCTGCACTGCTTGCCCGCATGTACCTCAACGCTGAAGTCTACACCGGCACGGCCCGCTGGGAAGATGCCAGGACATACGCAAAGAAGGTCATCGACATGGGCTATATCCTGCACGACAACTACCAGGAGCTCTTCATGGAGGATAACACCACCAACGGAGCCGCCACCGATGAATTCATCTTTGGCCTGGACTACGACACCGCCTATGCCCAAAGCTGGGGAGGCACCACCACCCTCTGCTCGGCCGCGTTCAACGAGGACATGCAGAAGATCATCCTCCCCCTGCTCGGTGTCGATGAAGCCACAGCAGGTACCACGCTGGCATCTCCCGAGCAATGGAACGGCTACTTTGTGGATCCCGCCTATGTGGAGAACTTCGACCTCGTGGGCGTTACTTGGGGCAGCACTACTCCTTCCTTTGGCTACGACCGCGCTGCAAGTGACAAGAGGGCCTTCTTCTACAACTATAAGCAGAGCCAGGACTTCTCCAAGACCAGCGCATCCACCGGTTGGCGCTGCTGGAAATGGATGCCGATTACTTCCACAGGACATGTGCGCAACTCCAGTGACACTAACGGCAACTACAAGCTGGCTTCTGCTGACTTCCCTGTTTTCCGTCTCGCGGAGATGTATCTTATCTATGCAGAGGCACAGGCCAGACTCGATGGCGGGACAACTGCAGATGCAACGGCTCTTGACTACATCAACCGGCTGCGCACCCGTGGTGGAGTGCCGACCTATACTTCAGTAAACACTGACCAGATTCTCAAGGAACGCGCTGTGGAGCTGATGTGGGAAGGGCATCGACGCACGGACCTAATCCGTTACGGCAGATTCTCCACCGAGAGCCATCGCAACATCTACCCCATCATCATGAGTGACCTCAATGCCAACAGCAATCTCACCCAAAATCCGGGGTATACAACTTCGGAGGAATAGAATATTTAACAAATCAAATAATTACAAAATGAAAAAATTTCTATCAGCTCTTTGCATTCTAGCGATGGGACTCTCTTTCGCTGCGTGCAACAAGGAAGAAAGCAAACCGGACAATGGCGGTGACACTACCGCTCCTGTCCTTGGTGACATCACCGGAGTGGTTCTCGACAATGCAGGAGAGGACCTTACGACTACTTATACTGCTGCGGATTTCGGTACGACCGCAATCATCAATTATGCTCTTTTTGTTGCTCCGGACGGCAAGGAACTGGCTGCCGCCTCCAGACAGGAAGTGAAGGCGACCATTGCTGACGGAACGATTACCATTTCGCAGACCAACCTCAACAATGCCATCCTCAACCTTGGCTATGCAGCAGGAGAAGAAGTCAACGTAGAGTTTGGACTCGTTGCCTATCTGGGCTCCACCATCGGCTCAGCAGCTTTGACTTCCAACCTCGTCAAGGCCACATTTACGACCACCGAAGGGACGGTCATTGATTATGAAACCTACGAGTATCTCTATGTGATTGGCGATTTCAACGGTTGGACATTTGAGACCACCGTTGCAGACGGCGTTCAGCAGTACATCTACGATTACAATGACGACGATGTGTTCTCCGGCACCCTGTACTTTGCAGGCAAAGCCCATAACGGCTGGAAGATCTCCGGAGTCACCGGCTCCTGGGACGATTCAGCCAACTGGGGTTTCAATGACAGTGGCGACGAACAGTATCTTGTCGCGACAGACCCAATAGGACCCCTCACTCTGCAATGTTCAGGAGGTTCAAAGGACATAAAGGCCTGGTCCAGAAACTTTGGCGTGTTCACATTCAACAAGACCACGCTCGAACTTTCGCTCAAGACCACCCAAAGCTGGGACAACAACGACTACGGTGAGCAGTTCGACTATGTCATGCTCACAGGTTCCTTCTGCAACTGGGCTGAGAACGAGGAAGGCGGTGCCGTCAAGCTGAACTATGACCCTGTCAACCATGTCTTCTACACCGATGTCACCCTCGAAGCCGGTGCTGAGATCAAATTCTTCGCTCCCAACTCCAATTATGACAATGTCTGGAGGCTTGCCTGGGGTGCCGGAGGAATCAGGAACGGTTCTGACGACCAGCCCAACATCGTGGTCACCGAGGCCGGCAACTACCGCGTGACCCTCGATGCCAACAAGGACGAGTGGAATCTGTCCGCCGACAATTACGGCAAGGCCGTCGAGCATGCCGTGCTCGCAGCTGACATCCCCGAGCCATATGTAGCAGTCCCCGAACCTGCAACTTGGTCTCTCGCCGGCACATTCACAAATTGGGATGCGACTGACAAGACTTACACAATGACAGAAGTGACCCACCATGAGTTCGTCTACTACGGCATCGAACTGGAGGCCGGAGCCCAATTGAAAGTGGTCGGTGACTACGCATGGACCGAAAGCTATGGTGATAATACCACAGAAAGCGGCAATGTCGAAATTGGCGATGCCGGTACCTATGATATTTACTTCTATTACGATGACCATGCCGTGTATGCCAAGCTCTGCAATGTCGGCTGGTCCGTCATCGGTGCAATTGAGGGATATTCCTGGACCAAGGACTTCGAGATGACTGCAAACGAGGACGCTACCATGTGGACGAGCGACCCGATTGTCATCAGCGGGGAGTTCAAACTCCGTTATCGTCACTCTTGGGATACCAACAGAGGTGCTGCCGAAATCAATGGCCCTGTGGAGATTGCAATCGACACTCCTGTGGCGGCTCAAGCTGACGGCAGTAACCTCAAAGTGGCGGCAGAAGGAACTTACACGGTCACCTACAATGTTGCTGCAGAGACCATTACGGTATCCTCTTCTTATCCCGACAATCTCTATCTGATTGGGAACGACGGTTTCGGCAGTTGGGATTGGTCTTCCTCTGAAATCGGGGAGTTCGCGCCCGTGTACGGAGCTGCCGGACAGTTCTGGATTGTTCGCTACTTCACCACTTCCTCTCAGTTCAAGTTCTGCACCGTGAAGGATTGGAAGGGGGATTTCTATTCTCTCGGAGATGGGGATACCGGCTACACTGTCAGCGGCGGCAACTGCACCGTAGACAAGGACGGACTCTATATCGTCTTTGTGGACTATGTCAATTCCAAGATTATCGTTGAGCCTGCCGCAGTGTATGGCATCGGGGATTGCTTTGATCTCGGTTGGAATGAGGGGACTCCTTTCACCGTGGCTGAAGATGGCACCGCATCCATCACTACAGCGAAGGAAAATCAGCTCAGGATGTATGTGGCTGCTCCTACCGGATATTCCATCGACTGGTGGAAGATGGAATTCATCTTTTTCGATGACGGTGCTATAGTCTACCGTGGCAATGGCGGTGACCCGGAGCGCTACACCGTGGCGGCCGGTGCCACTGTAACACTGAACTTCAACACCGGGACAGGTTCGGTCAAGTAAGTTTTTATTATCTTCGATGTGCCGGCTGCGTTTTGCCACCGGCACATCTTTTTTGTTCAATTCGAAGCATGATGAAGTCCAAAGTCTGTTTTTTCTCGCATTTATACCTGCTCGCCATCGCCATGTCGCTCTTTTCCTGCGCCAAACAGTCGGGCGATGACGGCGGCGGTGGAACCACGCCCATCGAAGAAGGCACTTCCGACATAAGCTATCAGTTGCTGGTGTATTCCTTCGCCGACAGCGACGGGGATCAGGTTGGAGATTTTCAGGGAATCATCAATCATTTGGACTACCTCAAGGAAATGGGGGTTAGTGCTGTCTGGCTATCCCCCATCCACAAGGCCTCGTCCTACCATGGCTACGATGTGCTGGACTATGACAGCATCAATCCCAAGTATGGCACTGAAGAGACTTTTCAGGCCCTGCTTGATTCGGCCCATGCTCACAGCATCAAAATTTACCTTGACTTCGTCTTGAACCACACATCAAAGAATCACCCGTGGTTTCTTGAAGCGAAAAAGAGCACCGGCAGCGAGTATCGCGATTACTACATCTTCTCCGACAGTCCTGCTAGCGACATTGCGGCAGGAAAAATTGCGATGATTGCCACCGAAGGCTCCGGCGGTTACGATTCGGGGCAGTGGTTCTCCACGGGAGTCGGTTCCACAAAGTACCATTCCCACTTCTGGACTGACTGGTTCGCCGATCTCAATTATGGAGCAGCTTCCACCTGCGAAAATTCGCCTGCCTTCCAGGCACTTTGCGCTTCAGCTGACAAGTGGATTACGATGGGAGTGGACGGCTTCCGGCTTGATGCCGTAAAGCATATTTATCACAATGCGACAAGTTCGGAGAACCCGACTTTCCTCAAGAAGTTCTACGACCATTGCAATGCAACATACCAGTCCTTGGGGAGGGAAGGGAATATCTACATGGTCGGCGAAAACTTAAGCGACGCAAGTGCCGTGGCTCCTTATTACAAGGGTCTTCCAGCACTTTTCGAGTTCAGTTTCTGGTACACTTTGAGGGATTTGATTAATAACGGCAAGGGATACACCTTCTGCAACACCATTCTCGGCTACCATGCACGATACAAGAGCTACCGCTCGGATGCCATTGCTGCGACCAAGCTCTCCAACCATGACGAGGACCGCACCGGCAGTTATCTTGACAAGTCCCCAGAGAAGGAAAAACTGGCGGCCTGCGTATTGCTGACCTGCGAGGGTGAGCCATACATCTATCAGGGCGAAGAACTTGGCTATTATGGCGTCAAGACCTCCGGCGACGAGTATGTGAGGACCCCCATACTCTGGACGCAGGACATAAGCTCGGCAGCCATCAAAGGAGTCAACGGGAAGTATGACAGATCGTTGCTGGTCGGTGACTTCGCGGTGGATGTGGAGGAATATCTTGACGATTCGGTGCTCAATCTCTATCGTAAGTTCGGAAAGCTCAGAGTCAGGTATCCCGCCCTCTGCGAGGGCGAAATGATTGCCCATGCGGATTTCAACAACAAGAATTCCGCTGATGCCGCCATTGCTGCATGGTACATGTCCAACGGGAAGCAAACCATATTGGTGCTTCACAATTTTTCCTCCGAAGAGGTGTATCTCGATCTGCCAAACGACAATACGGACAATCTGATTGGGGTCAATGGGACTTCAGCAAAAGTATACGGCTCCGTAATTTCATTAGGAGCCTACAGCTCAGCACTTTACCTTCAATGAAAAAGACAGTTTTATTGCTTTCAGGCATTCTGCTGCTGATTTCTTGCTCCGAGAGCAAGTCTTCTTCCACCGATGAGCCTGCAACCGCCGATTTCGCGGTTCCCACCTACGCCAAGGGTGCCGACATCAGTTGGTGCACCGAGATGGAGTCCAGTGGCTACAAATTCTACACTTCCGACGGCACTCTATCTGAATGCCTAACCTTGATGCAAAAGTTGGGAGTCAACGCAATCCGCCTCCGAGTTTGGGTCAATCCTTCCGATGGCTGGTGCGGCAAGGAAGATGTCATCACCAAGGCCGTCCGTGCACAGAGACATGGCATGGCCATAATGATTGATTTCCACTACAGCGACACTTGGGCCGACCCTTCGAAGCAGACCATCCCCTCTGCATGGTCTTCATACGGGGTGGACGAGATGACCCGGGCAGTCTCAGACCATACCACGGATGTGCTCCAGGACCTCAAGGATGCAGGAGTTGAGAATGTCTGCTGGGTACAGGTGGGAAACGAGACAAACACGGGGATGCTTTGGACACTAGGAAGCGTAAGCACGGCAAACAAGGGAGCGAACTTCATCAAATTTGCAAATGCCGGCTATGACGCGGTGAAGGCAATTTACCCCGATGCGCTTGTGATACTACACCACAGTAATGCGCAGGAACTCGCCAAAAATCAGTGGTTCTATGATATCTTGAAGGCAGGTGGGGCTAAGTACGATATGATAGGCCTTTCACTCTACCCCTCTTATTGGTCCGACTCCGTTGGTGGCTATCCCGACTGGACCACCTACACCTACGCTGCCGTAAGCAACTTCACTACTCTCCATGAGCGCTATGACAAGCCCGTTATGCTGGTGGAATTCGGAATGCCGCAAAGTGAGCCCGAGAAGGCGAAGGCCGCGCTACAGTATGTCATCGACAACACCAAGGACTACGACTGGTTCAAAGGGGTCTTCTACTGGGAGCCCGAATCCGAGCCCTCACGCAACGGCTATGCCTACGGTGCTTTCTCTTCCGGCCGGCCTACTGCTGCCCTCGACCCTTTCGGGGAGTAGCCCTTTTTGTCCGACTATTACTGCATTTCAACCCGTAAACTCAACGGTTTAGCCTAAGCCGGTTTGTTTTGAAGGCCAAAAATGTTAACTTTAGGCTAAACAGACACAAAACTATCGCCAATGAGAAACGCACTAATTACCCTCGCACTTTTACTCCTCCCTCTGCTCTTTGCTCCCGGGATGCAGGCAAGGGTAGGGCGCTCCAATAAGGCCGCGGTCGCGGGGGGAACCATGACCCCTGCCGAAAGCCGACAGACAAGCCGCACCCTTCGGGACTGGCAGTTTCGTAAGGGATGGGATGTGGATGCCGCAGACGGCTGGCAAAGTGTAAGGATTCCTCACGACTGGGCCATCGAAGGGCCTTTCGACAGAGCTAATGACCTGCAGGAAGTGGCTGTTACTCAAAATGGAGAGACCACAGCTACATGGAAGACGGGCCGCTCGGGAGGACTTCCCTGGATTGGAAAAGGTGCGTACAAGACTGTCGTCAATATACATAAGACGGAAGGGCATCGCTACGAACTGCTTTTCGATGGGGCGATGAGCGAGGCTAGAGTCTTTGTCAATAGAGACAGCATTGGATTTTGGCCATACGGTTACAATTCCTTCTACTTGGATGTGACAGAGAGCCTTAAAGACGGGGACAATGAGATAGTAGTGCTGCTTGAGAACCGGCCTCAATCCTCCCGCTGGTACCCGGGGGCGGGGCTTTACCGTAAAGTACGGCTTATTGATTTTCCCGAAGTCCATATTCCTACATGGGGAGTGTACATTACAACTCCTTCCGTAAGAGGGCAGCAGGCCACCATCCGCATCAGCACCGAGGTCGAAGGCTTGCAGGAGGGCTCGTCTGTTACTCTTGAGACAACCATCATCGATGCCAAGGGATGCGAAGTCGCAAGGCGTACCGACACCCGCCTCATACAGAAGGGTATACCTCTGACACAAAACTTCATAGTCTCTAATCCCTATCTTTGGTCCCCCGACCATGCATACCTCTATACCGCCCGCACCCGGCTTCTCGGAGGCTCATCCATAGTGACTGATTGGGGTGTGTGGCCCGTAAGAGGGCGCATTGAAACTACAGCAGGAGAGATACAATTGGACTCCAAGGACACAAAGTTCGGGATAAGAAGCATCGAGTTTCGTCCAGAAGAAGGCTTCTTTCTCAACGGGGAGCACACCATGTTCAGGGGGGTATGCCTGCACCACGATCTCGGTCCGCTCGGGGCTGCGGTCAACCGCTCGGCTATTCGCCATCAACTCCTCCTGCTTAAGGACATGGGCTGCAATGCTGTGCGTACATCCCACAATATGCCCGCCGAAGAACTCGTACAACTCTGTGATTCTCTTGGGTTTATGCTCATGATAGAGAGTTTCGACGAGTGGGACGAGGCCAAATGCGAAAACGGCTACCATCGTTTCTTCGCCGATTGGGCAGAGAAGGATATGGTAAATATGATTCGCCACTATAGATCCAACCCCTCCGTAGTAATGTGGAGCATAGGCAACGAAGTCCCCTCCCAATGGGGAGAACACGGCAGGCAGGTCGAGGAATGGCTCCAGAGCATTTGCCATAGGGAGGACCCCACACGGCCGGTTACCTGCGGGATGGATCAGTTCGATGCCGTGGTGAACAACGGTTTTGCCGCTGCACTCGATATCCCCGGCTTCAACTACAAGGCCGACCGCTACACCCAGGCATATCCCCTTCTTCCTCAAGGCTTTATACTCGGTAGCGAAACAGCTTCCACAGTAAGCTCCAGAGGGGTTTATCATTTCCCTGTAGAGGAAGGAGCCGGCAAATTGAACGGGGATCACCAGAGTTCTTCATACGATTTCAATTACTGCCTTTGGAGCAATATCCCCGACTGGGATTTCGCGGCAGATGAGGACTATCCCTGGATGCTCGGACAGTTTGTGTGGACGGGATTTGACTATCTTGGGGAGCCATCTCCTTACGATACCGATGCCTGGCCCAACCATTCCTCCGTCTTCGGGATAATCGACCTCGCCTCAATTCCCAAAGACAGATTCTATCTCTATCGAAGCCTTTGGAATACTGCCAAGCCTACTCTGCACGTGCTTCCACATTGGACCTGGCCAGGAAGAGAAGGCCAAGTAACGCCGGTGTATGTATACACAAGCTACCCCAGTGCAGAGCTCTTTGTTAACGGCAGGAGCATGGGGAAGCGGCAAAAGGCACAGCGGGATGACTCAACCCCCGACAAAACCGCATCTGCCACCAGACGTTTCCGCCTGATGTGGGACGATGTAATCTACGAGCCTGGAGAAATCAAGGTCGTAGCTTATGACAGCACTGGAGTCCCCATTGAGCAGAAGATTGTGCGCACGGCAGGTAAAGCCTACGCCCTTAAGATAGAGCAGGATCCCATCAGCGCTTCAATGACCGTGCACTCTGGCGGAAACGATTTGTCGTATTGGACCGTTTCAGTGGCAGATAAGAATGGAGTGGAAGTTCCAGGCAGCGATGCCCTCGTGAAGATATCAGTGGATGGGGCTGGGGAATTTGAAGCCTGCGCCAACGGAGACCCGACTTGCTTGGAGAGTTTCAAAGAGCCACAGATGCATCTTTTCTCCGGCAAGTTCACGCTTATAGTACGAAGCAACGAAAATGCAGGCAAATATCGGATAAAGGTCACATCAAAAGGCCTGAAACCCGCTACTGCAGAGGCTTTCACAAAATAGAGCCATATAGATGAAATCGAATAGCAGAGTATCCCTCTTCGCCCTACTTCTCCTTCTTATAGTAGGATGCAGCAAGGAAGACAGAATAGAGGTAGTGGATGAGAGTCCAGACAAATACGGGATTGAATATCTCTATCACAGTGAGAGTATTCCGCAAATTCATATCACCGTCCCTCTTGAGCAGTGGAATGCTCTCCTCGCTGCCTACGATGCCAACTCCCATACCAGGCAATATGTAAGTTGCGATGTGACCCTTGTTCGCGATGGCAAAGGCACGGAGATAAAGGGAGCCGGGCTTCGCCTTCGGGGGAACACCTCCCGCCGCCGGCCGGAGAATGGAAGCGGAGAACACATCAAAGACAAAGCTGATTGGCAACACTGCCATTTCTCCCTCAATTTTGACTACTACACAAGGGACGAAGCGCACGAAATAAATGGGGCAAGGGGCATATGGCTCAAATGGTTCAAGGACGACCCGACCTACACAAGGGAAATCTACTGCTATGACCTTTTTCGCCGCGCAGGAGTGTGGACCGCGGTCAATTCTGCCTATTGCAGACTATGGATAAGGGTCGAAGGCGATAGCAAAGAGGCCTACTACGGGGTATATGAGATGCTGGAGCCTATCAACGGAAGGTATCTTAAGGCCCGTAAAGACAGCTTTGAGACCGCCTCTGGAAATCTTTGGAAATGCCGCTACCCCTCATCCTTGAGTAGCACGGATGACAACCTCTTCGGGGCGGACGATGGCAGTGACAAGTCTTACACCTACGAGTACAAGACCGATTCGGGAGATTTCGCCTCAGCCAAGGAACAGATTAAAGACTTCATACTCAAAGTCAAAGGCAAGAGTGGAGATAGCTTCAAGACTTGGATGGCACAGGTATGCGACGTCCCTCTTCTGCTTAAGACATACGCCGTAAATGTCACTGTAGGAATGTGGGATGATTACTGGAAGAATTCCAACAATTGGTATCTCTATTTCAACACCACTGACAAATACGACTATAAGTTTTTCTTCATTCCCTACGACTACGACAACACCCTCGGAACCAGCAGTCTCGTCTCTGACTCCGGAACGCAAAACCCATTTACTTGGGGCAACAACGATAACCCTTTGATTTATAAAATACTTCAGGTGAGCGAATTCCGCGAAATCTACCGGCAGGAGCTGCTTAAGCTCGTTGGAGAAGATGAGGGGCTCTTTTACTATACTTCCAGCATGGAGCGCATAGCTCAGTGGCAGAGCAAGATAGAAGATTATGTAGACAACGACACGGGGCAGGATTGCAGCATCTATGATAAGCCGGCATCATGGGGAAATCAGAGCGACTATCGCATAATGAGCAGTAGCGCGGATGGGCGAAATTTCTTCAAAGTACGTACTGAAACGATAATAAAGTATTGTAAATAGATGTCATTTTGAGCAAAGCGAAAAATCTTTAACACACAGAAAAACCACAGTTAATATGATAAGAACAAACCCAATCCTTGCAGCACTGCTGGCCCTGATGCTAACTTGCTGCACCCAAGCCCCTAAGCAGGAAGGGAATGCCTTACTCAACTCCGTAGTCTACGAGATGAATCTCCGCCAATACACCCCAGAAGGGACCTTCCGTGCAGCAGAGCAGCAACTTCCCCGACTCAAAGAACTTGGGGTGGACATTGTCTGGATAATGCCTTTCTACCCGATTGGAGAAAAAGGGCGCAAAGGGGAACTCGGGTCTTACTATGCCATAAGGGATTACTGCAATGTCAATCCCGAATTCGGTACCCTTGAGGATTTCGATAGTTTTGTTAGCCGCGCCCATGAACTGGGACTTAAGGTCATCATCGACTGGGTGGCCAATCACACATCCCCCGATCACCCATGGGTCAGTGAGAAGCCTGCCAACTGGTATGTACGGGACTCTCTTGGCAATACTATTGTCGAATACGACTGGACCGACATTGCCAAACTCAATTATGACAGCCCCGACCTCAGGCTTGCTATGAGAGCTGCGATGGAGTTTTGGCTCAAAAGAGGGATTGATGGCTACCGCTGCGATGTGGCCTATAAAGTTCCGCAGGATTTCTGGGCCCCGACCATTGCTTACCTGCGCGACAAGGCAGGCAAGCCTCTTTTTTTTCTTGCCGAAGCAGAGGAGGATTGGCTTTTCGATGCCGGCTTCGATGCAATGTATGGCTGGAGTTTACATCACCTGCTGAACGACATTGCCCAAGGGGGAAAAAGTAAAGCAGAACTTATCAAAGAAGTCGAGTCAAAGTATATATCATCGAAGGGTAACCGACTCTCCTTTACGTCCAATCACGATGAAAACTCCTGGTCAGGAACCGAGTTCGAGAGAATGGGTGATGCCGTTAAAGCCCTGTCGGTACTAGCCTGGGCTCTTCCAAAAAGTCAACCATTGCTTTACACTGGGCAGGAGGTTGGGTTCGACCACAGATTTGAGTTTTTCCGCAAGGATATCAGCCCGGATTGGGCAGCCAATGAATGGACTGACTTCTATACCAAACTGATTTCTCTTAAGCATGAGCATCCTGCCCTTGATGCAGATGCCAGTTTCACCATACTCCCATCTGGCAATAAAAACTTTACATTTCAGCGCAAGAAAGACAAGGATTGCTTGACATTTTCAATAGACCTCCAGGCTCCTTGGAATTATTCTGTAGAGACCGGGGCCGACAGGGTTGAACGGCTCGAGCCCCTCTGCTGGTGGACGGGGATGAAAACCCCGCTCCAACTGCTGATTAAGGGGGAGAACATTTCGGATTTCGATGTATGGCTTGAAGGTGGAAAAGGGGTGAAAGCCAGCCTGCTGCACGAGGCAGAGAGTCCCAATTATATCTTTCTCGACGTGGATATAGCCTCAAACGCTACTCCGGGGACATACTATATCTGCTTTGAGAATGAAGACGAATATTTCGAAATCCCCTATGAGATTCTCTCCCGAAGGGGAGGCTCGGCGGATCGCGAGAGCTTCACTACCGCTGACCTCATTTACCTGATTATGCCGGATCGGTTTGTCAATGGCGACCCGACAAATGACAATCATAGCTTTACTTTTGAAGGGGCTGCCCCACGCGAATTTTTCGGTAGACACGGAGGAGATATTGCAGGTATTCGCAGTCAGCTTGATTATATAGCCGGTCTCGGAGTTACTGCCATTTGGAATACTCCGCTTCTCGAGGACAACGAACCCCGCGAATCCTACCACGGTTATGCCTGCACGGATTACTACCACATCGACCCACGATTCGGGACCAACGAAGACTATCGCGAGCTTGTCCGTGAGGCCCACGGGCACGGAATCAAGATGATAATGGACATCGTGACCAACCATTGCGGGGACAGGCATTGGTGGATGGGGGATTTGCCATTTGAAGACTGGGTACACCAATGGCCCGAATACACCCATTCCAACTGCTGTTTCTCGGTACAGAACGATCCTTACGCTGCCGAAATCGACAAGGAGAATATGGAAGGGGGTTGGTTTGACCGCTCAATGGTGGATATGAATCTCGACAATCCCTATCTGCTCCAGTACTTTAAGCAGTGGGCAATCTGGTGGATAGAGTACGCCGACCTCGATGGGCTCAGGGTCGATACCTATCCCTACAACGAAAAATATCCGATGAGTGAGTGGTGCGCCACCCTTACGGACGAATACCCCAATCTCAATATTGTAGGTGAAGTCTGGACCAACAACCTGCTTCAGCTCACCTATTGGCAGAAAGACAATCCCAATCGGGACGGCTTCAATTCCAACCTGCCTTCGGTAATGGACTTCCCGCTGCAAACCGCTTTCACTCAAGCACTTTCCTACAATGGCAAAGTCAATTGGGACGAGGGCCTTGTCAAGGTTTACGACTGCGTGGCCAACGATCAATACTACCAGGATAGGGACAATGTGATGATTTTTGCCGGCAACCACGACCAGGACAGAATCGCGGACTGTTTAGGAAAGGATGTTCAGAATGTAAAGAATTGCTTTACATTACTCGCTACCTTACGGGGTATTCCTCAAGTGTTGTATGCCGATGAGGTCTTCGGGGTCAGTGCCGACCGAAGTCAGGGGCACGGAGGCCTTAGAATCGACTTTCCTCTCGATTGGAAGGGCGACCCTCAGAAGGTGGAGGTGCATGATTATTTCGCTAAGCTGTTCAATTGGCGTAAAGGAAGCACTGCCATACATAAGGGAAATGTAAAGCATTTCCTTACACGAGACAACACCTATGCCTTTTTCCGCTTCCTTCCCGACTACTCGGATGTGGTGTTCGTTTATGTCAACAATTCACTAAATTCGCACACGATTCCATGGAAGGATTACGAGGAACTTACTTCCCTTCTTCCCGAAGGAGGAGAATGGTATGATATAATTGACAGGAAAACAATTGATCCAAATAAGTATACAATAGATGAAAAGAGCAGCATTATTCTTGAGTATCGCCCTCTTGGCAGTGAGCTGTAATAAGTCCGCCGAAGTGACACCTCTTGAGACTCTGAACTCCCCCGATGGGAGGCTTCGGATGGAGTTTTATATCACAACTGAAGGCACTCCACAGTATTCTCTCAGCTATGATGGCGAGCAGGTGATTAGACCATCCTCACTCGGGTACAGGCTGAGAGGTGTACTCAAAGCGACAAAAATCGTGGAAGAGAAAGGCACGAGTCTTGGAAAAGTCGATGAAAAAGCAGCCGTGGATTTTGACCGCGACTTTGAACTCATCAGCGCAGAGCGCGACTCTCTCGATGAAGTCTGGACTCCTGTCTGGGGAGAGGAAGACCATATCCGTAACCACTACAAAGAGCTTCTCTTGTGTCTCAGACAGAAGGAATCCGGGAAGCTTCTCGGGATTCGATTCCGTCTCTTCGATGACGGACTGGGCTTCCGTTACGAGTTTCCTGCGCAAGACGGGATGAATTATTTCGTGATAGAGGAAGAACTCTCTCAATTCGCCCTTGGAGGGGACTACACCACATGGTGGATTCCTGGAGACTATGACACTCAGGAGTATCAGTATACCAAGTGTCCTGCAAGCGAGATTGCAGAAAATTATTTCAAAGGTTTCTGTGGAAATAGCAGCCAGACCCCGTTCTCGAAATACGGAGTCCAGACTTCCCTGCAAATGAAGACCCCTTCAGGGCTGTATGTCAATATCCATGAGGCAGCCTGTGTCGATTATGCCACGATGCATCTCGAACTCAACCCCAAGACCCTGACTTTTACCTCCGTGCTCACTCCAAGCGCAGACGGACACAAGGGACAGATTCAGGCTCCCCGCACCTCGCCATGGAGGACAATTCAGATAACCCCCAATGCCTGTGCCCAACTCGCGAGCCGCCTGGTGCTCAATCTAAATGAGCCCTGCAAATTCGATGACGTATCATGGATTCATCCCGTGAAGTATATGGGAGTATGGTGGGAGATGATTGCAGGAAAATCAAGCTGGGCATATACCGATGCTCCTTTTGCAATTGACATTGACAACTTCGACTACAAAAGCGCAAAGCCCAACGGCAGGCACGGGGCCAACACTGCCAATGTGAAGAAGTATATCGATTTCGCTGCCACGAATGGCTTCGATGCCGTCCTTGTGGAGGGGTGGAACATCGGCTGGGAGGATTGGGCTAATTGCAACAAAGATCATGTCTTTGATTTTCAAACGCCCTATCCTGATTTTGATATCGAATATCTCAACTCCTATGCCCATAGCAAGGGGATTCGACTTGTAATGCATCATGAAACGTCCTCTTCAGTGCGCAATTACGAGAGATATATGGAGGATGCCTATACTCTGATGAACAAATACGGCTACGATGCAGTGAAGAGCGGTTACGTGGGGGATATCGTCACCCCGGGCGACCACCACTACTCGCAGTTTATGAATAATCACTATCTCTACGCCCTGACCCAGGCAGCGAAGCACCATATCATGGTCAATGCCCATGAGGCCACCCGTCCGACGGGACTTTGCAGAACTTACCCCAACCTCATTGGCAACGAATCCGCAAGAGGTACGGAATATCAGGCTTTCGGCGGTACCCGTCCCGAACATGTGACAATCCTGCCGTTTACCCGTCTCAATGGCGGACCAATGGACTTCACGCCGGGTATTTTTGAGCAGAATCTCAAGGAGTGGTGCGGGAACGACAGTCATGTCAATGCCACCATCGCCAACCAGTTGGGCTTGTATCTGACCATGTATTCTCCTCTCCAGATGGCGGCAGACACCCCAGAGCACTACGCAGAGCATATGGATGCATTCCAGTTTATCAGAGATGTGGCTGTGGATTGGAGTGAGAGCAGGTATCTCGATGCAGAAGTCGGGGATTATATCATCGTAGCGCGAAAGGCAAAGGGCAGCGGGCAGTGGTTCTGCGGCGGTGTGACTGATGAGAATGCAAGGGATTTTGAAGTCCCACTCGAATTTCTTGGAGCGGGCCGTTACGAAGCGACCGTGTATCAGGATGCCCCAGATGCCGATTATCTCACCAAGCCTCAGGCTTATACGATTAGCAAAGTCATCGTCGGGGCAGCGGACAAACTTGGTGTCCACCTGGCTGCCGGCGGCGGATTTGCAGTGTCATTCAAGGAATTATGAAGGTTAAGTTTAACAAATGCGCGCAAATCCTTGAATAATAATTTCCTTATTACATGCGAAACCTTGGAGGCCTTTAGGCCGATGGTAAATCCTCTCCCTCGGGGAGAGGATTTAGGAGAGGGGCAACGTCGGAAGTAAATAAAAGATTGTGCGTGGGGAGTTTCGCATGTGCGCGCAAATCTTTGAATAATAATTTCCTTATTACATGCGAAACTTGAGTTATGAAAGTAACATTTTCAATCGAATATCAGACCCGCTGGGGCGAGACCCTCTCCGTGGTCCTTGCAGACAGGAAATACCCCATGAACTGGGGCGAAGGCGGGGTATGGAGCGTAACTCTCGATGGTGTCACCCGCGAAGAACTCTCCGCCTACAATTATGTTGTCATCTGTGACGGACTCATTGAGCGTATCGAATGGAGGGCACATTCGTACTCGCCCGTAGCGAGAAGCCACGAGATCAGCATTGAAGACCATTGGCTTGATTCCCCGATTGCGGGCTGCCCTTTCCCCCACGAGCATATCGCCGCCAAGTTCGACAAATCTGGGTTTCGCGGTGCCGGTACTGCCGTACCCGTGTTTGCCCTTCGGAGTGAAGACGACTTCGGAATTGGGGATTTTCGCGACCTTCATGCCATGGTGGATTTCGCCGCTGCAACGGGACAGTGTATCATCCAGCTCCTTCCCGTCAATGACACTACCCGTAAGGGGGAGTGGCGTGATTCATACCCCTATAGTCCAATCAGCAGTTTCGCCTTGCATCCTCTGTATATCCGGCTTCAGGATATTGGGGTGAAGGAAACCAAATCCTTTAAGGCCGAGCAGGCCGAGCTCAACTCCCTGCCCGAAATAGACTACCCTCGCGTGTTCAAGGCCAAGATGTCCTACATCCGTAAGGCCTTTGAGAAGAGAGGACTCACCGATCTTAAATCCCGCGCATACGCAGCCTTCCACAAGGAAAATGCCTATTGGCTTGATGAATACTGCGTCTTTTGCGCCGAAAGGGATCACGATGAGCCTGAGTACCACGCATGGATTCAGTTCCATCTCGAAAAGCAATTTTCCGAGGAGGCGGATTATGCCCGTAGCAAGGGTGTCTCTCTCAAGGGGGATCTGCCGATTGGAGTCAGTCGGGATAGTGCCGAAGCCCATTTCCACCCCGAACTCTTCAATCTTGACTCCAGTGCCGGTGCCCCGCCGGATTACTTCTCCAAGGACGGACAGAACTGGGGCTTCCCTACCTACAACTGGGATGAGATGGCAAAAGACGACTATGCATGGTGGAAGAGTCGTCTCCGTAAGATGTCCCGATTCTTCGATGCTTTCCGAATCGACCATATTCTTGGCTTTTTCCGCATTTGGGAGATTCCAGTGGAGTACAGAAGCGGACTAGTGGGTCATTTCAACCCGGCACTTCCGTATAGTGCCGAGGAAATCTACAATATGCAGCTCCCACGCGAGGGACTGTTTCACGAAGATCCTCGGCATCAGGGTTTCTACCAGCCACTTATTTCTCCTGACACCTCTGCCCTCCAACAATGGCAAAAAGACAGGTTTGGGGCTCTCTACACAGATTTCTTCTATCACAGGCACGATGAGCTCTGGAGGCGGAACGCAGAGAAGAAACTCTCCGAGCTCATTGGAGCGACCGGAATGCTCGCCTGCGGGGAGGACCTCGGGATGGTACCGGATTGTGTCCCCTCGGTGATGGACCATTGGAAGATTCTCTCTCTTGAGATGACCCAGATGGACAAAGGCCGCCCATGGCCGGTGCTTAGCGTTTGTGCCACTTCAAGTCACGATATGGCGACTCTCCGTATGCAGCATTCAGAAGCAGGCCATGGGGATATGGAGCCGTGGGAAGTCGAGAGGGTGCTTCGTGACCACCTCAACTCGGCCTCGATGCTGGCCATTTTCCCTCTTCAGGACTGGGTAGCTCTTGATGGAGGCTTACGGCGCAAGGATTACATGGACGAGCGAATCAATCAACCTGCAGACCCCAATAACAAGTGGCGCTACCGCTTCCACCTGCCACTAAGCGTTCTAAATTCGGACGCTGCCTCTTCGCTGCGAGTAAAGATAGAAGGACTCATCAAGGACTCGAACAGGTATTAAAAAGAGTACTCAAAACGTAACTATTTTATTTCTATATATATACGCAATTTGCTTGTCCCCGTGGCGGGACAAGCAAAAACACCTAAATACTAATTATCAGCATATTAAAGATAAAGGCTAGCAGATGGGAAAGGGAGAGTTGTGAAGGTGCAGGCCAGAATAAGGGAAAATACAAAAGCAACGTACGGGGAAAAAGAAGGAACATGGGTCATGAAACAAACGGCGCAGTTATATCATGCGGCCAAACCGAAAACAGACAAACGAAGTAGCCAAACTGAGATAGACAAACCGAAGCGTCAAAAGGATGTCGCACCGCCGGGCTCACCACGAGAACCCAGCACCAAAACTAAACTTCTTCCAAGAAAAAGATACACGATATCTGACAAACTTTCTATCTTTGTCAGAAAAAAGGACTTAAACCATGTCAACTTCACCAGCGCACTGCGTATTCCACGCATTTACACCTATCCACTCCTACCAGATTTCGGAGAACAAATCCCCTGTTTTCTACGAAGACTATCAGATGCTCTGCCATTTCACAATCATGTGCCAGGCGGCAAGGCGATACAACATTACCCTGTATGCGGTATCGTATATGATTAATCACCTCCACAAGTTTGAAATGGCTCGATCTCGGAATTCATTCACTGGATTCATGAGATTCACAAACTCTCTGTTCACCCGACAGTACAACATGTGGGCAAACCACAGGGGAAACATTTTCAGACAGAGAGAGGAATTCGCATGCAAAAGAGGGGGCAAGGCATTCCGCTCCTGTCACAATTACATCGCCAACAATGCGCCGGAGAAAAGACTCTGCGACAAAGCGTTACAATACAGATGGAACTTTCTTGCATATTCCCTTTCAGACCATCCGTTTTCCGATTCGATTGTCAATTCCCGCAGAAGTGCCCAAATGGTTGTCTGCATGTCAAGAGTCAAAAGGTCTTTTGAAAACGGGGGTTATCTCCCAATGCGGGTCCTGGAGCATTTCAAAGAAATCCTTTCTCCGAATGAGTGGGAGCAACTCATTGATTACACAATCATTACCTACAATGCGATTGACTTCAATGCCACCGCGGCCTATTATGGAAGCATGGAAAACATGCTGACAGCTCCTGACAATAACTTGGGAGGTGAATATGAGATAAAGGAGGAGCATGAGGATCACTTGGCGTATTACAAGATGATTGACCTTGTGCATAACAGACATCCCGTCTGTAATCCATTCTCCATGAGCAAACGGGAGAAAGAAGCCTTGGTTTTGGAAATTAATGACAACATTCGGGCTCCATTCACTTATATGGCAAGATTCCTTCAAATGCCGTATGAGGATGTGAAAAGGATTATAAGGAGCCGATGGCAAATGGCAAACATTTAACTATAAGGGACTTATATTTTTTGCTTGTCCCCGGTGAGGGACAAGCAAAACCATTATAATACTGATTTTCAATAAGTTAATTCTGTAGCAAAGCGGTACTCGCAGTAAGTGCAGTGAGTGGCGAGATAGGGAGCGGGAGC
>CAZSMO010000003.1:87787-124522 GCA_964608175.1 uncultured Muribaculaceae bacterium
ATTGTGCAGCGAGGGAGTCGTGCAAGCGGGGAGACAGCGAGAAGGACGTTGGGAGGCAAGACGGCAAGCGGGAGGCAAGCAGTGGCGGTTGGTGAGAAACGGAGCATTGTGCAGCGAGGGAGTCGTGCAAGCGGGGAGACAGCGAGAAGGACGTTGGGAGTTGGAGAGATTTGAAGAGATGAGGCACCCACGTGGCGAACCATGTGCGAGAGAAGTGGAATGTCAGGGGCGTGCGATGGGATGAAAGGACGGGAGGTTTGAGGTGGTGGAGCGGCCCCGCGGCTACTCATCCGTATAGATGACCTTAATCCTGGGACCTGACGTATGCCTTTCAAATTTGAAATTGCCTTCGACAATTGTGGCAGAAATGCCACTACGAAGGGAATCCGCATTATCCAAGGCCTTGATATCGAAACCCATATCAAAGGGGACAATGAGTTCGGCACGCCGCTCAAGTTCCTTGGGGCCGCTTACTTCGACATATGTTGGTGCCGAATTGTGTTCAAGCACAAACACCCAGACTTCCTCCCCATCCGCATCAAGCCCGCGAGTTGAGGAGAAGATATCATACTTACCATCCTCCGTAGTTATAAACAGGAAATCGTCATATGGAGAATTATAGGGGAACCCGAGATTTTGCGGTTCTCCCCATTCACCGAGAGCCACATCCCAGTCTCTGTAGAAGATGTCATACCCCCCAAATCCCGGCAACTCCTTGGAAGCGAAATACATCCTGTCAGAGTAATACATCGGGTAAATCACATCATACTCCCCATTACGCCCAATCACCACGACACTGTCCGCCTTGGGATAGTACAGAGCAGGGGCATCATCAACCGGCCTCCACGACCCATCCTCCATGGGATAATAGAGGTAGAAGTCATCCGCCCCAAAAATCGCCCTTGCAACCACCTTAACTTTGGGGACCTGCCTGACATGCGCGCTCGCATAGTCACAACAGTCCCGTTCGCGCACAAGTTCCGCCCTTAAATCTTCATCAGGGCACAGCTGAAGTGCTGAAGAAAAACACTCCGATGCCTTGTCAAAGTAATAGCGTTCCCTGTAATCATTTCCCCTTTCAATCAGAGAGAAAAGCGCATTTTCCACCAGGGCAAGGCTGTCTTTGGAAGAGAGAAGCAGGCTATCTGAACGCTGCTTCGATCGCAGAATACTATCCCGAGAAAGCATCAGGGAATCAGCAACTCTATCTTTATCAGAAGAGTGAGGGGGTAGTACTTGGGGTAGGCTATCGGAAACTGATTGCCGTCCAGCATCAAGACTCACGGAAAGGCTGTCAGGAATGACAACAGTCCTGACAAGCGAGGAATCCTCCACGGCCCGAACCCACACACTGTCAGGAGGCAACTCTCCAAGGGGAGACGCTTCCAACACGACAAATGGCATAGCTACCGTCCTTGTCCCTGCAAAAACAGGCGTACCATAAGCTATAATAAGACTCACAAGCACGCAGCCGACCCTACTTGATACCAATCTCAAATGCATAGACTGCAAAAGTACTCATTTTCCACAATCACTTGCGCTTTAATGTGAATTTTTTGTTAAATTTGCGGGCTTTATCCCCGAAAAGGATTATAAATAATAATATCATACAATTATGCAAAGTAAAGGCGCAATAAGATTCGTAGCAATCCTGCTCGCCCTCGCCTGCATCTGGCAACTGTCATTTACCCTTGTATCCGGAATTCTGGACAAGAAGGCAGACAAATACGCAGAGAAGGCAGTCGAGGCATTCGACCTTTCGAAGGTCTCCCAAGACGATCAGGCCTACGTTCTTGATTCTGTCAGAAAGCACCAGGCCAGGTGGTACACTGACTCCATCTCCTCCAGGAAAGTTTATTTTGGCTACACCTACAAGCAGGTCAAAGAGAGGGAAATAAGTCTCGGGCTTGACCTTAAGGGAGGTATGAATGTCATGCTGCAGGTCCAGCTTCAGGATCTCGTAGATGCTCTTGCCGGAGACAAGACCCCCGAGTATGAGCAGGCCATGGCACTTGCCAAGGAACGTGCGAAGACGGATCGTGAGGATTTCATCACCCTCTTCGCCCAGGCATGGAAAGAAGTGTCCAATGGTCAGAGACTTGCCACCGTTTTCGGGACTTTCGACATGAGAGACCGCATTTCTCCCGAAAGCAGTGACGACCAGGTCATCTCCGTCCTCAGGGATGAGTCAGATGCCGCAGTAGCAAACTCCTACAATGTGCTCAGAAGTCGTATTGACCGCTTTGGAGTTGCCTCCCCTTCCCTTCAGAAGATTGGCAATACAGGCCGAATCCTCATCGAACTTCCTGGTGTCAAGGAGCCTGAGCGTGTACGCAAACTACTTCAAGGCACAGCCTCCCTCGAATTCTGGACAACCTACGACAATTCGGAGATACTCCCCTACCTTCAGGAAGCAAATTCATATCTCGCTAAAGTAGAGAGCATTGATAATACGACAACTCCAGCCCCCAAGGTGAATTCTCCTTCAGGAGATGTGATATCGGAGGAGCTCGCAGCTCAGGAAAGCGATGCTTCTTCAGACGCTGCATACAGGAAGGCCAACCCTCTATTCTCAGTCCTGACTCCCTCTCAGTCCCGTAGCGGGGCACTAATCGGATATGCAAATGCCGTAGATACCGCCAGGGTCGATGCCCTCCTCAAGGAAAGCGCAGACATCTTCCCGCCGGAATTCCGTCCCATGTGGTCAGTAAAACCGTCTCAGTATGTGGGAGTTGACAATGTCTACGAGCTTATTGCCATCAAGGCAAGTTCGCGTGACGGCAAGGCCCCGCTCGATGGCGGCGCTGTAACGGATGCCCGTGTGTCCTACGACAGCCAAAGAGGTGGTACTCCTTCCGTCTCCATGACAATGAATGCTGAAGGTGCCAATGTCTGGGCCAGGCTCACCAAGGAGAATATCGGCAAACAGATTGCTATCGTCCTCGACGGCACGGTATATTCCTATCCTGTAGTCAATTCCGAGATCAGCGGAGGTAATTCCGAAATCAGTGGGAACTTCGATGTGGAAGAGGCCACCGACCTTGCCAATGTGCTCAAATCCGGTAAGCTCCCTGCCCCTGCAACCATCGTTCAGGAGCAGGTCGTAGGGCCTTCCCTCGGTGCGGAGTCCATCCGTGCTGGACTTATCTCTTTCATTATAGCATTTGTGCTGGTACTCCTGTACATGGTGTTCTTCTACCAGGGAGCAGGTTTTGCTGCGGACTTCGCCCTGCTGACCAATGTCCTGCTGCTCTTCGGTACTTTGGCTGCATTCGGAGCAACCCTTACCCTGCCGGGTATCGCCGGACTTGTCCTGACGCTCGGTATGACAGTCGATGCCAATGTTATCATATATGAGCGAATCAAGGAGGAACTGGCCGCAGGCAAGGGTTTGAGCAAGGCCGTCGCCGATGGATACAAGAATGCATACTCCGCCATCATCGATGGACAGGTGACCACCCTGCTTACCGGTATAGTACTGTTCATCTTCGGTTCGGGTCCTATTCAGGGTTTTGCCACCACGCTGATTATCGGTATCATCACTTCAGTTCTCACCTCCATCTTCATCACCCGTCTGGTGTTTGACGACCGCATCAAAGCCGGCAAGAACATCACATTCACCAACAATCTGACGAAGAATTTCCTGAAGAACACCAAGGCCAACTTCATCAATGCCCGCAAGTGGTCGTACTCGATTTCCGGAGCTTTGATTCTCATCGCGATTCTGTCAATCTGCTTCAAGGGATTCACCTATGGTGTCGACTTCACCGGCGGTCGCACATACATCGTCCGCTTCGACCAGCCAGTTACCGACGAGCAGGTCAGACTTGCTACCGAGAAGGTATTCAACGCCGCGGCAGATGCCGATGACAATGTCGGGAGAGCCGGGGTCGAGGTCAAGCAATATGGCGGAGACTCACAGATGAAGATCTCCACTTCATATAAATACAAAGACGAGTCTTCAGAGGTTGACAGTGAAATCGAGGGTATGCTCTATGAGGCCTTAAAGGGCTTCTATGCAGAACCGCTGACCCTCTCTGAATTCACATCTACTCTTGACAACCCCAATGGTATCATAAGTTCCGATAAGGTCGGTGCCTCGATTGCCAGTGACATTCGCCGTAACGCAATCATCGCCGTCATCATCTCCCTGCTCGTTATCTTCATGTACATCGCATGGAGGTTTAGAGGCTGGGCCTGGGGCCTTGGCGGTGTCGTATCGCTTGCCCATACGGCTATCATCGTTGTCGGCTTCTTCTCCATCTTCTCCGGCATCCTGCCGTTCAACCTGGATGTGGACCAGACGTTTATCGCGGCAATCCTGACTATTATCGGATACGCAATCAATGATAACGTGGTCATCTACGACCGAATCAGGGAGAATCTCAAACTGCATCCTAACGAAGACTTCAAGGATACCGTCAACAAGTCACTGAATGCTACCCTGACCCGAACGGTCAACACTTCGGTATCCACCCTCCTGCCTATGCTTGCAATAGCAATCTTCGGTGGCGAGTCCATTAGAGGTCTGTCCGTAGCTCTCTGCGTCGGTATCGTGATTGGAACATACGCCTCCATCATGATTGGTACTCCTATCATGTACGACACAGTGATGTCGAGGCGGAAAAAAGCTGCCAAGAAATAATTGATCAAGGGAATAACTCCCGCACAAAACTCCCGAACGCTCTTCGGGAGTTTTTTTATGAAGAAGCGTGAATGCAGCGAAATTGAGCTGGCTCCAGCCGAAAATGCAGCCTCACACTTGCGAAATTCAGTAGCTATTAATCGGTATTTTGGGAAAAATCTGATTCTATTGTAAAATTATTTTCTAACTTTACGAAAAGTTTGTGAGAATTCCGCAATACGAAGGCTTATGAGGCGGATTCGAGTAGACGAACAAAGTTAGCGTGTATATTTCCAAATCGATAGATAAAGTGACGCGTTTTTCCCACATAGGATATGTGTTTGGTACGGTACTGCTGTGCAGCTTCTATTGCATTCCCTCTGTAGCACAGACGCTTAAGGGGGGGTCGGTTGGCGGCAGGGTTACTGATGCCTCTACCGGCGAGCCCCTCGAGTTTGCCACAATTTCCCTTGAGCCGTCAAAACTGTACACCACTACGGACAATAGTGGCAACTATTCTATTGACAACATCCCTGCAGGCAAGGTTAGGCTAAAGGCACAATTCTTCGGGATGGCGGACCTTGACACGACCCTCACCCTTACGGCAGGACAGCGCCTCAAACTCGACATCGCTCTTAAGGAAACCTCATTCAGGCTCGAGAAAGTCACCGTCACCGCTACCCGGTCGGAAGCCGGCAAAGCAACGGCATCGGAGATTTCGAGACAAGCCATGGACCACCTCCAGACGGGCTCGCTTGGAGATGCCCTTGTGCTTCTGCCCGGCATCAAAATCACAAATCCCACACTCAACACAGCCCAAACCATCTCCATCCGCAATACGGCAGGCTCCTCAATGTCCAGTCTCGGAACTGCGATTCTCGTAGACGGAGCTCCAACGTCGAATAACTCCAATATGCAGTTTCTCTCGTCCAGTATTGCAGGAAGCCTCAAAGATTCGGACACAGGGGCTTCCGGAGCAGATACCGGCGTGGATACAAGAACATTGTCAACCGATAATGTAGAAAGCATAGATGTAATTGTGGGAGTGCCTTCGGTTGAGTATGGGGACCTCACTTCCGGGGCTGTCATCGTCCGTTCGAAGGCCGGCAAATCCCCCCTCACCATTAGGGCAAAACTGAATCCGAACATCTATCAGGCAAGTGCATCCAAAGGATTCAGTCTTTCGCCGAAGGCAGGAGATCTCAACCTTTCCGCTGATTATGCCTACAGCAAGGCATCCCTTATAGCAGACAATCAGAGCTATCAGAGAGCTTCAGCAAAGGCCCTGTGGACTGTGGCTCCATGGAATGGCGCAACTCTCAACACGTCCTTAACCCTAAACTACGGGCTGGATTGCTACAAAAGGGACCTTGAGGCCTCCGGCAGGGATGCTTCCCGGTCCGATGAACTTGGAGTGAGATTCAATTCCAACGGTCGGGCTTCCATAGGGGGGACCGGTTTCCTTAAGTCGCTTGACTGGATTCTGTCAGGGAGTTACGAGAACAAGACTTCCCGCTACTCAAGTACTGCAAGCAATGCTTCAAACCTCTACTCCACCGCTATGGAGGACGGTCTTGTATATACAAATACTCCCGGGCAGAGGGTATACCTCGTGGATTCCGTCACAGGGACACTTACCGGGACCGAGGTTACCAATGCCTCGCAGACCCTCATCAGCGGCAGGGTTCTGCCTTACAGCTATCCTTACGACTATGACATCTACGGTAAGGAGGTGGGCGTCTACGCCAAGGTCAATGCACATTTCAGCAAGACATGGGAGTCGCTGACCGACAATCTGCTTGCAGGAGTCGACTTCAAGAGCGATGGGAACCTCGGCAAAGGCGCAGTCTACAGCGATGCTGCCCCGCCCTGGCGCAACATCAGCAATGTAGCGTCGGGATATAGAAGAAGAAATTATAGCGATATACCCTTTGTCAACCAATTGGGAATATATGCAGAGGATGAAATCGAGTGGACATTCGGGGAAAGGAAAGCAAGCCTTACGGCAGGCGCGAGATTTAACCTTGTGAATGGGCTCACTTCCTTGGATCCGAGGGTCAATGCGGCCGTAGACATCTTACCCTGGCTGACTCTCAGGGGAGCCTGGGGTTATGCCAGCAAGGCGCCTACTGCCATCTATCTCTATCCCAACTACGCCTATCTCGACATCATCAATTACAATCACATGCAGACCTCCATCCCTGAGAGCGAAAGGATGCTGATTGCGACTACCAAGGTCTATGATGCCTCCAATCCCGACCTCGAAATCGCCCGCAACCGCAAGGCGGAACTTGGGCTTGATATGAAGTTCGGCCAGGTCAGGGCTTCTGTTACCGCTTATGACGAATACATGGGCAACGGCTACAGCAACGGCTTGAATCTCAATTCTTTCATCTGGTATCAGAACCAGCAGTATGCAACCGCGGCCGAAAACCCGGGGGAGAAACCCTATGTCCAGCTTGATACCCTCTACAATCTCTTCTTCAGAGTATATCGTCCGGGCAATAACACCGTACTGCGCAACCAGGGTCTTGAGTACGAGGTGGATTTCGGAAGGGTGGATGCCATCCGGACCAGTTTCTATCTCAATGGAGCATGGACGAGGGGATCAGGCAGCTCGGCGGGTTATGGTTTCTCTACAAGGACAGACTCCAACTCTGCAGAAAACAATATCGGCATTCTCGCCCCCGGGACATCAACTTCATATAGCGAAGATTTCATTACCACCCTCCGGGCAACTCACAATATTCCACAAATAGGCTTTGCCATCACCCTCACCACCCAGCTTTCCATCTGGGAGAAGAATTGGACCGAATACAGCCATGACGATGAACTCATCGGCTATATCTCCCGTCTCGATGGACAAGCTCACTGGTTCGACACGCCAAGAAGCTATTCAAGCTTGAGCGGGGACCCTGAACTCTGGTATTTGGCAGAGACTCTCAACGACAATCGCTTTGTCAGAGAGCAGACTTTCCCTTATGTAGTTTTCAATCTCAACCTCAGCAAGGAAATTGGAAATGACATGACGGCTTCGTTCTATGTCAACAACATTTTCAACAACCGTCCTCTCTATCGTTACAAGCGTTCGGGAACGATGACCGAACTGGCCGAGCAGATATTCTTCGGATTTGAAATGAAAGTAAATATAAGATAAACCATTAGTTAGTACTATTTATGAAAAAGATTGGAATCATTGCTGCGGCTCTGTCCGCCTCTCTCCTCCTGCTTGCAGGGTGCAACGGGAAGGAAGAAACCAAGACCGTCACCGCCGTCATCACAATCGATGAATCGGCCGTTGCCTCCGATGTGACAAAGCCCGAAAGCTACACTGTCACAGTTACCAACAACAGCACTTCTACCAATCTGACTGCCGAGACCGTTAACGGCACAGCCACTGTAGAAGGACTCCTCCCGGGTATGTACAACTTCGTGGCACACGCAAGCACAACCCAAGATAACGATGATCAATTCCTCTTCTCGGGGGAAACAACGCTTGCCCTTCTTGCAGGCTCCGTTGATGTGAGCATTGAGGTCAGTGCGACCAAGGGCTCTGCTATAATTCTCAAGGAAATCTACTACAACGGCTGCACTATTAGAGAAGCCGACCCCGCTGACTCTTTGGACTACGGCGAGACCTATTTCCGCGACCAGTTCTACGAGATCTACAACAACTCTACCAAAGTGGTATACGCTGACGGACTTTGCCTTAGCGACAATACCGGCACCTATGCCAACTGGGATTGGTCAAACATTTACACTTACGATATCGCTAACCCCAACGAATACCTCTTCGTTGAGACAGTCTGGCAGATCCCCGGTAGCGGTACGGATTATCCGATTCAGCCCGGTGAAAGTATCATCGTAGCCCAGTGGGCGACCAACCACACCGATGCTTCCCTTGCGGGAGACAAATCAATCGACCTCTCGGGGGCAGAATTTGAGGCGCTGACCGGAGAATCGACAACTTGGAACGGCACTGTACTTACCGACAACGCTGCCATCAACATGGTGAAAGCCATTCAGACATCTTCTTATTCCACCCCTCAGTGGCTGCTCAGTGTCTACAGCGGCGATGTCATCCTCTTCCGTCCAGGCACCCCGCTTAAGAACGAGGACTTCCTGCCCGCTAACGAAAGTTCTTACACCTCTGCCCGCGAAATCCTCCGCAGCGATGTGCTTGATGCAGTACAATGGCTTGAAAACGAGGAAGATTTCGCAGAGCCCACCCACCACAGACTTCCCACTGCAATCGATGCAGGCTGTAACTTCCTTGCAGCATATCAGGGCAAGAGCATCTCGAGAAAAGTCTCCTACACAAGGGAAGACGGCACGGTGGTCTACCAGGACACCAACAACACCACCAACGACTTCGTACAGAATGACAAGCCTGAAGTCCGCAGAAATGGAGCCAAGGTGCCTTCATGGAACACTTGGGCTAAATAAAGACTGTCCTTCGGACGAAAATGAACAAGTATAGGTATTTATTAAGTATAGCCTTCACCTCGGTCGCAATTGCGGCCGGGGCGCAAGGCGTTTATTCCCCCGCCACGAGCGAAGTCAACTTTAGAAACGCTCTTTGGTGGAATACGGATAACAGCGCAGCGCTTGCATTTCGTCCGATCAGTCTGTACGGAGATTTGTCTGCATCCTACCAAAGGGAAGACGGAAGCTTTCACCGCGCAATGCAGGCCGAGAGTTCAGACATTGCAAAAGCCCGTTCAAGCGGAGCCTCGAAGATTGGAAATACTTTCCTTTGGGGGGAGTTTTCCATCAGTGACATCTTCGAAAGAGGAGTTGCCCACAACGCCATCTTCTACGAGATTCCGGAGGATATGCCTTACTTCGTTGCCGACACCGTGGGGACAAGCCGTTGGAACAAACAGGATTATTCGATGAGAGCCAGGCTTGCCTCCCCCGTGCTTTGGCAGAGGCTGTCCTTTGGGCTCGATATAGCTTATAGCGACAAGGTCGGAGCCAAACAACGCGACCCGAGAGCTGAAAGCGAAGTCTACGATCTTTCGGTGCAGCCCTCGCTTGCATGGAAATTTGGACATCATAGTCTTGTGGGAGTGAGTGGAATGTACGAAAGGAGCTTCGAGAGAAGCGAACCTTCCAACCGGCAGTACCGCTTCAACCAAGGCGTATTCCTGACAAAAGGACTTGGGATGGGCACTGCTGCCGTGGTTGGGGGAAACTCCGGATTGGGAGCTTTTTATTACAATAAACAGGCTTTCGGAGGCTCCCTGCAATACAGCTTTTCATCTCAGGACTTCGAACTCCTGTTTGATGCACGGATTGTCAGCCGCTCGGTTGACATTTTCGAGCACCCGACTCTGCCGCGACGCAGAGGCAGCACCCAGGGCAGTCTTGCAAACGGAAGTATTAATCTCCTATGGGGAAGCAATCTCGCCAACAAATTGACATTGAGCGCGAATTATCGTTCGACCAAGGGGATGGAGCAACAGCAGCAGTATGTCAACGAGACCCTGAACCAGCATTGGGAGACCATTGTCAGCAACGAGATAAGCGATTTCGGCAGAATAGGAGCCGGAGTCAGATACGACCATCTTTTCGGAGCCGGTTCCCAAAAAGGCTACTCTTATAAGCTTGGGGCAAGCGCAGGCTATGACAGTGAGAATGATTCATATCTGCTTCCCGCCTCTGAATGGAATTGGAGTGCTGCCTATGCCGGACTTAACGGCGGAGCACAATGGGTCAAAGGCCGGTCTTCATTGCTGCTTGAAGCCTCTCTACTCTACAACAGGAGTCTGTCTTCGGAGTATGTCTATGGAGGTGATGGGGTGAAGAACGCAAAAATAGCCGATATCTACAGAGAAGAACTCCTATTCAGAAGTTTTGACTATCTTCGTACCGGAGGGTCCGTGTCCTATAGCTTGAGAGGACGGAGGGTTAGCTATATCTGGTCTGCGAACTGCACTTGGTATGACAGCATCGGAAAACCCTCAATTCCAAGCGAATGGGGTCTTGCAGAAAGCGCTGACCGCCTGATTGCAAGTTTAGAGTTCGGAATAATATTCTGATGATAATATGGATTTGCGAAAAATATTGACAACAGCATTACTGACCGTTTTGACAACGGCCAGTTTTGCTAATGTGCTCTCACAGCGCAAGGGCTTTGCGATAATCATTGACAAGCCCTCCTACGAGCATTGCTCTGAAGCTGTACTGCAGTATGCCTCTGCCACCCGCGAGCAGGGCTGGGACAGTTTTGTAGCAGCAGGAGATTGGGCTTCGCCGGAACAGGTAAGGGACTCAATTCGAGCCTGGTATTCTACTCGAGACCTTGCAGGAGTAGTCTTTGTAGGAGATATTCCTATCGCGATGGTTCAAAAAGGACAGCACCTTACAAGTGCCTTCAAGATGGACGAGAGTTCCCCGAAGAGAGACTCTTCGGTGCCTTCCGACAGATTCTACGATGATTTCGACCTGCAATTTGACTTCGTTGGAAGGGACTCGGTAGAGACCGGCTTTTTCTACTACAATCTCTCACCTTACGGGACTCAAACGATTGACTGCAAAATCTTCAGCGGGCGCATAAAGCCTTCAGTCCACTATAGCGACAAATACGAGGAATTGGATTCCTACCTTCGCAAGGTAGTCCGGCTCAAAAAGTCTGACAAAGACAACCGGCTCGACCGCCTCGCTTCCTACACCGGTGCAGGCTCCTTTTCGGACTGCATGATAGCCTGGAAGGACGAGTGCGTAAGCCTTGGCGAGCAGATTCCTGACGCTTTTGAAGATAATGACGGAACCAAATTTTTCGTTTTTTACCAATATCCCTACATCAAAGATACTCTGCTCAAAGTAGCAGCGGATGACAGTCTCGACCTCTTCCTCTTCCACCACCACGGCACGCCCGAAAGGCAGTGGATTCAGGAAAGTCCTGCTGCCGAAAGTGATGATGAAGCCTACGCCAAGGCAAAACGGCTTGCCAGGGGGATGGTTCGCAATCATGTCCGCTTCGGAGAGACCTTGCAGGAAGCCAGGGCATATGTGCTGAACAAATACCCCGACATCGATTCCACCTGGGTCTTGGATGCCTTCGACCCCTCTGTAGTCGCTGCGGATTCGCTCGAAGATTTGCGCCTTGGAATACTTTTGGACGATGTGCACAAGGCCGCCCCCAATGTACGCTTTTCGATCTTCGATGCCTGCTACAATGCTGATTTCAGAGAAGATGACTGCATCGCTACCCGCTACATCATGGAGGACGGAGATGCCGTAGCCGCTTGCGGGAACAGCGTCAATGTCCTTCAGGACAAGCATTCGAGCCACCTGCTCGGTCTGCTGACCCAGGGTTGGAGTGTGGGACAGTGGCACCAGAAGACCGCAATTCTCGAATCCCATATTATCGGAGATCCGACCTGGACCTTTGCGCCATCAAAACAGAGCTCAATTGATACCAAAGCGCTTGGGCTCAACGAGATGAGTTCGGATGAACTGCTTGAGGAATATCAGGGATCAGGCAGTTATATGTATCGGCTCGAGGTCCTTAAGAGTCTGCTCCGATACGACACTCCCGCTTCTCATGAAGCCATGCGCGAAGCCCTCGACGATCCTTACGAATACATCAGGCGAAAGGCTGCTGCCTTCCTCTGCATGAGAGGGGATACGACCGATATAGACCTTGTGGCAGATTGCTATTATGATAACCTCAACGCCAAGCGTGTAGCATTCAACATTGAGAGCAATTCCGCCTTCTGGCCCGACTCACTATTCATGGAGGCATGCAGACAGCGGGATGGCTTTGTCTATGTCAAAGGTGCGGATTATCAGAGCTTTACCCCCGCAAGAATGATGCAGAGCGGAGATAAGGCAATGGAAAGTGCGATTGACCTTCGCTCGTATTTTACCAAATCCATCGATGCAAGAGGGTCGGATAAAAAGGCTCGTCTCTCAATGCTTCGCGGGCTTCGTAATATGCCTTATCCCCAGTATGCAGACAAGCTCGTGGGTATCGTGTACGATAACGAAGAACCTCTTGAAGTGAGGGTTACCGTAGCCGAAGTACTCGGCTGGTACGGTTTTGCCTACAATAGGGCCGAGATTGTCTCTTCGCTCGGGAAGGACCTAGATAGCCTACCCGTAGAAGTGAAGGATGAATGCATTAAGACACTCAAAAGATTAGAAAGGAAGGAGGAGAGATGAAAAGATTTTTAACAACTCTGTTTTGCGCCTTTTGTATCAGTTTTATAGCTTCGGCCGGCAATACTTTCGGAATCGTAGTTGATTCTGCTACTTACGCTGCCTGTGGCAAGGAGCTAAAGGCTTACCGCGACATCTTGCGCAAGGAGGGGCTTAATGCCGTGATTCTGAGCGGGAATTGGTCCACTCCCTCCGATGCCAAGGCCCAGATTATGAAGCTTGGCAGCAAGCGCCAGCCTCTTGAGGGGATAGTGCTCGTGGGAGACGTGCCAATTGCGATGATAAGAGAAGGACAGCACCTTACCACCGCCTTCAAGATGAACGAGCAACGCTTCCCTCCGGAAGAGTCGAGTGTGCCTTCGGATCGCTTCTACGATGATTTAGACCTTGTATTTGAGCCTATCGGGCCGGATACCACCTGCGCGGGAAGATATTTCTATCGCCTTAGCGAAAATGGCACCCAAGTCCTTCGTCCAGACATTTATTCCGCAAGGATGAAAGTCCCTGCTGCAATGCTGGAGGACAAGGAAGACGGCTACAAATATGAGCTTATGCGCCGCTATCTGCGCAAAGTGGTCGCTGCGCACGAGGAGGACAATCCGCTTGACAAAATAGGCTATTTCATGGGTAGCGCCTACAATTCGGATGACCTTAATGCATGGAGAAACAAGCCTCTCGAATACAGGGAGTACTTCCCTGCTGCCTTCAAAAAGTCAAGCGGAAACACTTTCCTGACCTTCCGCGAAGACCCCGAAATGAAATGGAGGCTTTTCACGGAGCTTCAGCGCCCAGGCTACGATATCTTCCAGTTCTCCGAACATGGGGCCCCCGAGAAGCAGTACATCAATGCCTACGGTGATGGTACGAATTTGGAGTCGAGCCTCTACCTGCTTAAAAGTGCCACAGCAAGACAGTATCGCAGATGGAAGGGCACGCCCGATGACGAACCTTTCAAGCACGAACTGCTAGATTCGGTATTTCACCTAAAGCGGGATGTGCTGTCAGATTCGGCTCTTGCATACTACAAGATGAGAGATTCACTTGCCGAGCGCAATGCCAACATAGAAGAGCATGAGCTCCTTGCCGTGCACAGTAATCCCCGTTTTATCATCCTGAACGCCTGCTACAACGGCTCCTTTCACGACCCGACCGGCTATATCGCCGGGATGCATGTGTTTGGAGATGGAGATTGCATTGTTGCTCAGGGCAATACGGTAAATGTCCTGCAGGATAAGTTCGAGGACAAGCTTATAGGCCTTCTTAGCCTTGGAGTTCGCGTAGGAGAGTGGCAGAAAGAGGTTCCCTATCTCGAATCGCACCTTATCGGGGATCCGACTTATCGCTTTACCGTGAAGGATAAAAAACTTCGCGACGGGCTTGAGCGGGATTTAAGCCGCAATGCGTTGAATGTCAAGACATGGAACAAATACCTTACCAGTGATAATCCGATTTTAAGAGCCACGGCAATCACTCATCTCGGTTATGCCGCACTTCATGGAGAAGAGCCCGAACAGACTTCCGATAAGGCTCTCGACCTGCTTAGAAGCGATAAATCAAGGGTAGTTAGGGTCTGTGCATTCAACGTTCTTCGCTCCCTTGCCGACAGGAACGCAGAGCAAGCCATTTTGCTTGCCCTTCACGACCCATACGAGGCGATTATCCGTTTCGGCTGTATCTTCGCCCATGAATACGGCTATAAAGGAGAGAACGGGGCAGTTCTCAAGTCTCTTAACGATTTAATGCTTAATCACCCGGACCTCCAGCGGGCCCGTCTTCAGGCAGAAAGTGCCACGATTGTTATCACAGGGCAGGAGCCTTTGGATGAAGAGATTGCAATCCTTGCGGACACCACGGCTTCGACCAGTCACCGAATTTTCGCGGTCAGGACCTTCCGCAATTATATGACACCCGCAGCGGTGGAGACACTCTTCGCCGTGGCTCAAGACGATGGGGCCGATGTGCTTTTGAGAAGAAATGCCTGTGAGGTTCTCGGCTGGTACAACCATTCCTACTGCAGGGAGGATATCATCAACAGGCTTGCGCTTATCCTCTCTACCGATGAGACCTTGCCCGAAGAAGTCTCCAAGGAGATGCGAAAGACAATCAGAAGGCTGAATGATGAGATTTAGAGCTCTCCTGCCGGCTGTCCTGCTAACGGCATTCCTTGCGGGGCTTGTGCCATGTGAAGCAGAGGGACTACGGGAAAGCTCCGCAGAGCTTGAGATTGCCTCTGCGAGCGTGGCCATGGCATCCGAAACACCGTCTGTGGCTGAAGCAAGGCGGCTGCCAGAGACCGCCGAACCCCTCCCTTCCTCCGTGGATAACAGCCTCCGGAAATGGTTCCCGCCAGTGATTGATCAGACCGGCGGCTCTTGCGCCCAAGCCTCGTACATTGGCTATATGTTTACCTACGAGATAAACCGCCTGCTCGACCGAGACGGATTTCTGCCGGAGAACAGATTTTCCTACCTCTACACTTGGAACTTCGTCAACGATGGCATCGACCAGGGTTCATGGGGACTGAACGGAATTCAACTCGCTCTCACAAACGGGATTATGCCGGATTATCTTTTCCCGGCGCAGAGTTATGTGGAAGCCTTCAAGTGGGCGAGCGGGTATGACAAATACCTCGAAGCCATCCACTACAAGGCAAGGCGAATAAGCCCCATTGAGGTCACCTCCCAGGAAGGAGTCGACAAGGTCAGAGAGTGTCTTGCAGAGGGTCATATCGTTACTTTCAGCGGGCATAGCGGAGGGTGGACAATCAGCTCTTATTCAGGGCATTCTGAAACAGCTTATACCGACATTATCACTACTCTCCCCACCTATGGCTCGCACGCGATGACGATTGTGGGCTATGATGACACGGTGGAATTCTCTGCTCCCGATGGAACGAGCTCTAAGGGAGCTTTTATCATGTGCAATACCTGGGGAGAAAGCTGGGCTGACAGAGGAAAAGTCTACTACCCTTACTATTTCTTTGTTAATAAAAGGGATGGCAGTGCACTTTCGCTTGATATGGCAAGCGTAGAGGTGGTGGTGGCAGAGCCGCAACTTGTGTTTCGTGTAGCAGTAGAGTGTGACTCAAGGGATGACCTTGCTTTTATGATGGGAGTTGCGGACGGAGCCGGCAAGACGGCTCCAATGCACAATTACACCGCAGGGATTGCCAATCATGCCGGAGGAGATTATCCGATGCAGGGTAGCGGGCAGAGTGTTCAGATAGAGTTCGCCTTTGACTTCTCGCCTTATGTGGAAAGACTTGAGGGGATGACGGAGCCCAAGTTTTTCCTAACTGTACAGCGCAACAAAAGAGGCTCACAGGCAGCAACTTATGCCCGTCTGCTTGGCTTCAGCGTGTATGACTACAGGACAACGCCCACGACAGTCTGGACATACGAGATAGATTCTCCCATAGACTTACAGAGTGGAAACAATGTCTTTGGCCTTGCAACCACGGAGCCGCGTATGACTTCCTATAGTCCCGTGGAGTGGCTTTCTTCCTCGGCTGGAAGGCAGCCTGCAAGCGAGCCTTTTGTGTTCAGGGCTGCCGATGGGAGCGCCTACAAAGTCATCTTCGGGGATTACGATAGGACTACGGGGACAATTGAAGTTAAGTATCAAAGACTTGATTAGGATGAAGACAAACAGTACTCTTGAAAAAGCTTTTGTCCGCGTGAGGGGAGCGGGTCGGGTGTTCATCCTTGCAGCAGCGCTCCTGCCCTGCCTGTTTTGCGGATGCACTTCAGGCAAAAACACGAAGGCCGAGCAGGAACAGACCCTTTCTCTCAATGGCTTGTCGGAGCAGAAATGGACTTATTTCTGTTTTTCAAGCGGGGAAGTCGTGGGCCAGAGCACATTCGAATCTTCGGAAGAGGATAGTCTCTGGGCTTCGCGCCTCGACTGGGACTTTGCCATCGCGGGAGACTACCTCAAAACCAATGGAGGAACTTCGGGAAAGGGCCTTGGCGGAGTTCAGCGCATCGGTGGCACGGATTACTCCTCTCTCACAACAGCCCCCACTTCCGGCTACATAATCGACACCCTCGGAGTGGTGAGGTGAGCAGGACTTGAAGCCCACAAAAGCCATTTGGTATGAAAAACGGCCGATTTACTGACCAAACGGGCCGGTGGAAGGCAGTCGGTTAGCAAAACGGCCGATTTACTGACCAAACGGGCCGGTGAAGGGCAGTCGGTTAGCAAAACGGCCGATTTACTGACCAAACGGGCCGACGAAAGGCAATCCGTTAGCAAACCGGCGGTTTTACTGACGGAGCTTAGTCTTGAGCCATCGGCAAATCAAAGCCCGAAGGCGTAGCCGGTCATGGCAATAGCATCGAGATTGCAGACATTGTTGAATACGAGGGGTTTCTCGCCCTCGGATGCTCCAAGTATATACAGCAGAGGCAGGAAATGATCCGCAGTCGGCACCGCGTATCTTGCATAGCGATGAGAGCGATATCCGATGACAGACCTGTCATCCCGCTTCTCCACCGCCTCCGTGATGTAACCGTTAAACTCAACTGTCTCGGCACTTCCTACGGAACTCTCCCAGTTCACCATACGGAGATTATGTACCACATTCCCCGACCCCATCAGCAGAAAGCCCTGATCACGAAGGGGCGCGAGCAGTTTCCCATACTCATAACATTTCTCTTCTCCAACGATACCATTTACCGACAACTGCACAATGGGGATATCGGCTTTCGGAAACATATGGACAAGAGGCGTCCATGTGCCGTGGTCAATCCCCCAGGAGTTATCCACTTCGGCTTGGAGTTCTTTTATCGCAAGGACCTTGTCGCTGAGTTCAAGGCAGCCTTTGGGCCTGTAAACCACATCGTAGAGTGCCTGTGGAAATCCGTACATATCATAGACCTGCTCGGGGGTTTCAGTTCTCTGCACAAGGTTGCGGTTCTTATACCAATGGGCCGAAATCATCAGGATGGCTTTCGGTTTGCCAAAGTCCGAGATTACCTTTTCTCCGACTTCTGTCAGAGTCCGTGTGACGGAGTCATTGTCCAAAGCCAACATTGGGCTTCCGTGGCCTGTAAAAATGGCCGGCATTCGTTTGCTGTTCATAAGTAACGGCAAGTTACGACATTATTTCTTAAGCTACAACTACACTTTCAGGCAAATACTACTATGCAGAGTCCGGCCAAGGCAAGGGCCGCATATTCCTCCTGCTTTTCTGTCTGGAAGCCTCCATGACCATACCCGCTCATAATGAGATATTCAGAATCGGGGTCTTTCGTAAGCGTTTTTCGGCCTTACGGGCAGGCTCATTTTCCGAATAAAGGAAGGTAAACCTTCTCGTTGCCTCAGTGTCAAATGGCGGCAAATCACATTTGTAACAGGTATCGGCAATCCGCCGGATCGACTTCCCGTCATCCACCTTGGAATGGTCTACCGGCTCCTCAACATGATGCCCGTCCAAAGTCGGCAAGATAACGAAGAAATCGTCTTGCAGATATTTTCCTATCCGTTCCGGCATTTGTGCTGTACAGAACATCCCTGGAATCATTACAATCGCAGGGTTTTTCCCTGCTGCCAAGAGTCGTGACTTTCATTGCTTTAAAAGATTTGGCCGCGCGGAAAAGTCAGTCCCGTTGCATCCTAAAATATAGTAAAATCCGCCAATTCCACCAATTTTTCAAGCAGTTCGTCTCCTTCAGTGTCTGGCTTGTCAATGAATTGAGGCATATTGCGCATGAGAAAGCAGAACTTGTCGGGACGCGTGGCAATGGGGATTATTTTCTGTTTCGGATCAATTGGTGGCATAGCGCATTAGAACTTAACACAATTTATTCCTCACTGCCACTTTTTGGCAGTAAAGGACTCCATCTTTGCATTCAGAAACCAAAAAGTATTGCATTATGGAAAAAACAAATTTGAACGATGGCCTTATGGCCCAGATGGTTAAGGAGGAGGCTTGGAAGAATCTTTCACGCGAGCTCTCATGGAGCGAATCCCTGCTTGAAAAGTACAAGGACAAGGTAGACTGGGAATATATCTCCTCAAATTCCGACATTGAATGGACAGTCTCGATGCTGGAGAAATTCAAGGGCAGGATAAATTGGCAAGAGTTGAGTAGCACGAGGCAAAGTAGCCTGCTCTCTCCCGATGTCGTTGAGCACTTCAAGGACAGATGGGACTGGAAGGAGTTGTCAGAAAATAGTGAGCTGCCTATTGCCACCATCCGCAAAATGGCTGACTATATCGACTGGAGATTCATCATTGACTCTTACAGGGACGACCTAAACTCGGACTTTCTGAAGGAGTTTGAGGATAGAATTCCCGCATCGGCATTGAAAGGGACGCGCCTGTGGGACAATATAGTCGATGAAAAAGCTAACAAAATTAGGGAGGAAATTGCCCTCGGCTAATTCACAAATACTCCTTTCGCCCGTGAGAGCCGCGATTCGACTGTCACGGGCTTTTTATCTGAGAATTATCTTACTTAAGTTTCGCATTTGATAAGGTTATTGCTATCAAAGATTTACTTTCAAATGCGAAACATGGATTACCTTATAATCTTCTTGATGTGGTTGGCCTGCTCGATGAGTTCTCGGATGCGTTTCTCATCGCCATCGGATATGGCACTACGGAACTGCTGCATCTTGTCGATATAGGTGTCAATGACGGTGAGGATATTGTCTCTGTTTTGCTCAAGGATTGGTACCCACATGTCGGGGCTACTCTTGGCGAGGCGCACGGTTGAAGAAAATCCGCCGGATGCAAGGTCAAAGATGTGCTTCTCGTCCTTCTCTTTGTCAAGGACGGTGAGCGCAAGGGCAAAGGATGTAATGTGCGAAATATGAGACACATAAGCTGTATGGACATCGTGATTGTCGGCGTCCATACGGATAAGTCGCATATTAAGGGTCTCATATAGCTTCTCTACGGTGGCTATAGCATCCGCATCTGACGCATTTGCGTTGGCAAAGATGCAGGCCCTGCCATCAAACAGCCCGCTCATCGCAGCCCACGGACCCGAGTACTCCGTCCCTGCCATGGGATGAGTAGCCACATAACGCCCGCGCATTGGATGGCCCTCTATACTGTGCACAATCCCTCCTTTGGTAGAGCAGGTGTCAAGAACTACCTTTTGCAAATAGCCCCGAGCCTGAAAGTCATCCAAGATTAGGTGGAGAATTTCCGTTGCAGCCCCCACCGGCACTGCAATCACGATGACATCTGCTCCGTCTACGAGTTCATCGGGGGTAACAATTCTATCCGCCAGACCGATTTTCTCCGCTGCTGCGGCATTGACCTTATCGGCTTCAACCCCAAGAATCTCATCAGCAAAGCCTCTTCGCTTAAGGTCTATCGCCATCGAGCCCCCAATCAGGCCGAGTCCAATGATTCCAACTACCATAACAGCACAAAGTTACTCATTCCTAAATCCTTTTCAAATCTACTAAACTCCTTTTGAAATTCACCGGCCACATAGCTGCGGGAAACTATACTGATAATAAGGAAGTTACCTTCTAAAGCGTGGCAGGTGGGAGCTTCATGGGAGGAGACCCGCCACCTAAAACCCTCACAGAGGACCCTCCAATGGGGTATAATGTGGCAGGTGATTTTCGGGGGAACCCTCATTCTGTTTCATTGGGACAGAGAGGTTCCGGCAGGGCGAGGACTCAATCTGATTCGCGGGGATAGATTAGCTTCGTCAGGGCGATGAAGTCCTCAACGCTGAGCTGTTCGGCGCGGAGGGAGAGAATGTCAGCGGAAGTGTCAAGGCCGCTAGGTTGAAAGCTGACTTCCTGGAGGTCTGGCTTGCAGAAACCGTCGTGGGAGTCAAGGCTGGAAAACAGGGAGGGCTCGAGAGGGCGGCCGTGGACATCGAAGCTGTCGGGAAAGGAGGGCTTGCGGGAACTGTCATGGGAGTCAAAGCTATTGGGCAGGTCGGATTCGATTGAACTGCCAGTAGCACTAAGCTTGTCGGCACGGTAAGCGATTTCGGAGAGTATGGGCTTGAGGGCATTGCGAAGGGTTTTGCGGCGCTGCCCGAAAGCGGTCTTAACTACTTTTCGAAATGCTTTCTCATCGCATCCAAGTTCAGTGCGGGAATTGCGTCTGAGACGAATTACTGCCGATTGGACCTTTGGAGGAGGATTGAATGCACCGCTCCCAACGCTGAAAAGATATTCGATGTCGTACCATGTCTGAAGCAGTACCGAGAGTATCCCATAAGTCTTACTCCCTGAAGGAGCAGCTATCCGCTCGGCTACTTCCTTCTGTATCATGCAGACCACTTCGGGAATGGAGGCCTTGTAGTCCAAGACTTTGAAGAATATCTGTGAAGAAATGTTATATGGAAAATTCCCGATAATGCGAAAGGACGCAGGGAAAATCCTGCCGAGATTGAGATCGAGAAAATCCGCTTCAAGGAGTCTGCCTTGCAGGGCAGGGTAATGCGTCATCAGATAACGCACGGACTCGTCGTCCACCTCCACTGCCTTAAGGTCAATATCCTGCCGTTCAAGGAGATACTGCGTCAGTACCCCCATCCCGGGACCGACCTCAAGCACATCGCGTACCCCTTCATCCACGGATATTGAATCAACGATCCGCCTCGCAATCCCCTGATCTGTCAGGAAATGCTGCCCGAGGGCTTTCTTGGGCCGGACCACAGCCGAGTGGCTCTTATTGATAGGGGGTATCCTTCCGTAGTCTGCCTGAAGCGAAGAATCGTGATTACCTGATTTCGCATAGCCCAACCCTCGCGACTTGGGACCATTTCTCTTGGAAGCAGAAGAGCGAGAGTCCCTGTTAGACATTGAAAAGAAAATGCATTATATCCCCGTCCTGCACAACATAATCCTTCCCTTCCGTTGCCATCTTCCCGGCAGCACGGCAGGCAGCCTCACTCTTAAGCGCGACAAAGTCCTCGTACTTAATCACTTCCGCGCGGATAAAGCCTTTCTCAAAGTCGGTGTGGATAACCCCCGCGGCTTTCGGAGCCTTATCCCCGACATGGATAGTCCACGCACGGCATTCATCAGACCCGGCAGTGAAAAAGGTCTGAAGCCCGAGCAGGTGGTAGGCACTCTGAAGCAGCCGTACAACACCGGATTCTTTCAGCCCCATATCTTCCAGAAAAGCCTGCCGCTCCTCATAGTCATCTATCTCGGCGATTTCGGACTCGGTCTTGGCAGAGATAATCAGCATTTCGGCATTTTCTCCCTTAATCGCCTCCCTCACGGCATCCACATAGGCATTTCCTTCCGCAGCCGAAGCATCGTCCACATTGCAGACATACATTACGGGCTTATCGGTAAGCAGGAACAGTTCCTTGCGAAAGGCGGACTCATCGTCATTGAGATTCTCAACGCTGCGACATGATTTGCCTTCAGAGAGAGCATTGCGAAGGCGTGTAAGCAGCCCTGCGGCCTTGGCAGCTGACTTATCCCCTACTTTTGCGGCCTTCTCCACCTTGGAAAGCCTGGTCTCAACCGTCTCAAGGTCTTTGAGCTGGAGTTCCGTGTCCACTACTACCTTGTCACGGACAGGATCAACAGACCCATCCACATGGATCACATTCCCATCATCGAAACAGCGAAGCACATGCAGGATCGCATCGCACTCGCGGATGTTGGCAAGGAACTGGTTACCAAGGCCTTCGCCCTTACTTGCACCCCGCACGAGACCTGCAATATCGACTATATCCACGGTCGCGGGGATGGTCCGAAGCGGCTTGCAGATTTCGCTGAGCACCTCAAGCCTCTTGTCGGGGACATTGGTAGAGCCGAGGTTGGGCTCTATGGTACAAAAGGGAAAGTTGGCACTTTGAGCCTTCCCCGAACTTATACAGTTGAAAAGAGTGGATTTGCCTACATTAGGCAGCCCTACTATTCCGCATTTGAGAGACATATTTGACTCAAGTTTCGCTGGGTAATAAAAACGTTACTACTCGAAGAATTGTGCGCACCCGGCGAAACTCTCTCGCGCACAATCTTCAAAAACATCGGCAAATTTACACATTCTTTTTCAGTCACAAGCGGGGCACGGAATCAGAGATAGAATATTTTCCATCGGATATCGTGACAAAGTCAAGCTCCAGCAGGCGTTAGGAACAGTAACAGCTTTACGCTACAATCACATTTTGGATATAACCCACGAAGCGGCAGATGGAGCCGGTCTGAAGGCCGAAGACTCCTATCCAGTCGGAACGGCTAAACGGTTCGGACGCCGCCCGCGGCTGCTTCGCAGGGGGCCTTCAGAGTGCCAAACTACTCAATATCATTCAAATAGTCGAAACTACCCATGGACTATAAAAAAGGAACTATTCCTCTAACCTCCCAGTTGCACTGCCGTTATTTCCCAAGCAGAAAACTGGAGTCACCCCCGTTTCGTCAGTAAACCGGCCCTTTTTCCTACCAAATAATCTCCGCCAGCCCAATCCGTTAGTAAACCGGCCCTCTTTCCTACCGAATGCTCTCCGCCAGCCCAATCCGTCAGTAAACCGGCCCTCTTTCCTACCGAATGCTCTCCGCCAGCCCAATATTTCCGGCTCGAAGAATGTGGTTAGGAATTGCCTGCGAGTCCGCTGACAAAGGAGCTAGCCTCGTCACGGCGCCAGCAGAAGCAGTCGCGGGAGTGTGAGTAAATGATACCGACAGCCTGGAGGAAAGAGAAGATTGTCACCGAGCCGGCGAAACGCACCCCACGTTTCTTCATGTCTTTGGAAACATCATCGCTGATAGCATCGCGGGTAACAGAAATATCTTCAAGTATGGTCTTTCCGCCGGTGAAATGCCAAAGATATTCAGAGAAAGACCCCCATTCTTTTTGAATTTTAAGAACAACCCGTGCATTGCTGACTGCCGCTTCAATCTTCGCCCTGTTACGGACAATTCCAGAGTCCTGCATAAGATTGTCAATCTTGGCCTCATCGTAGGCAGCTATAGCATTCACATCGAACCCATCAAAGGCTTTCCTGAAGTTTTCCCTCTTCCGAAGGAGCAAAGACCAGGACAGACCCGCCTGAAAGAGTTCCAGAAAGAACATTTCGCAGAGTTTTCCCTCGTCATGCTCCGGCCTGCCCCATTCCTTGTCATGATAACTGAGATAAGGCTCCCCAGCCTCTAGGACTCCATGACATCGGGGCAGAATTCCGGCGAAGGACATCATAGCCTCAAGAGCCCTTTCCAGTCTGGGAGTGACCGGAGCGAAATGAGTCCCTTCATTCCACTCGAAACTGACAGGAATTCCCTTGCGTTCAAGTATTTCCGTGACTTTGAGAGTATCAGAGGCTATGCTCTTCAGATGAGGGTTACGAGTCTCGGACTCCTTGTCGCCAAGAGAAATACAGATTGACTTCAAAGCAGTAACATCCTGCTTACTGTCAAGCCAGGAGATGAATCCGGGATACCAGAATGAACCGGAGACAGAAGCAACTCGTGTGAAAAAACTCGTCTTGAACGCAGCCCACACTGCGAACAGACCCGACAGGGACACGCCCAGAAGCCAGCGCTCATCGGGGAATATTCCCAATTCTTTCTCTATGGAAGGAATGATATTCATTTCCAATTCATGGAGATATTCCTCACCCTTTCCTCCGAAATTTTTGCCCTTTTTGAATATGGGCTCCGCTGGCCATGGAGACAGGTCGTTGTTCCATTCAGCGGCCGGAAGAATCACGGGAGTCACCCCCTGCCAACCTTTCACTTTCTCCACCCAAGACCGGACCTCATTCTCCTGACCTTCAAGCATTGGAATATAGCAAAGTATTGTCATAATTGTATTTATTTGAAAGCCCTGCGAAGCCCGCTCCCAAGAGGCGGGCCGACTCGGGGCAGAGGGCAGAGGAGGGATATGCAACGGATGAAAGACCAGCCCACGCCATCTCCCCTTTCATTCTCCTGCCAAAAACTGCCTTATCCAACTCTGATTAATCTGCACAAGCCCTTTGGCACGATTCTGCATGACGGGATTACGGGAGACGATGCCCTCGCAATCCGAATAGACATTGTGCCCAACTTCTATCATCTCCATCTTCCCATCCAGCGGATAAGTGAGAATCAGTGCCCCGTCCGCTCCCTCCATCTTGAGAAACTTTAGCGATACTTCTTTCTTCATCTCGCTACAGGTGATATACTTGGCCAGTTCGAGAGACACATCATTGAGGCCGGCATCGAAGATTTTGACCTTCTCAATAAGGTCTCCTATTGACGACACCCTGCGGCAGGTATAGCCCTCAAGTCCATCGGAAGACAGAGCTGCACGGGTGTAGGCTATCAGAATATGTTGCCCCTGGTCGTGGTAAAGTACCGGCTCACTCGTAAGATTAATCTCTCCACAATACGGACAAGTATGCGTAAAAAGGGACCCATCCATCACCGAGGCTTTCAGTTCGGGGGTACGGGAGACAGCTATATTTCGAATTTCATCCGCCTCGAAACAGCGATGACATTTAGAGCAAATCATATATCGACAGACAATATAAGGTTAATGTCGTAGGGCTTACTCCTGTTTCCGGAAGTATCAGCCACATAATATGCCCCAACCCCGAAACGGATGGTGTAGGGGATAAAGAGAAAATTCCCAAGGAGCACCGTGAAGTCAGTACCGATTTTTGACACACTATAGGAGTCAATAAAGTCTTCCGATTCAACTCGAGGGCCGGAATAGTCAAGCCTGTAATGACTAAACGAAGCGCGAGGGGTAAACTCGAAAATCCTCACATACACAACGGGGCTCAACCCATTCCAATCCACTGAAAAACAAGGAATTGACCAAGCAGCAGAAACAGCATCACTATAGACTACAGGCTCCCTGAATGCAATATCCCGAATATAAAGGCCTTCCGCATCATGCGAATAGTTCAGGGCAAAGCCCTGGTCAGGAGCGGGTCCCGGGAGGTAGCCATATAGCGTCAAGGCAGGAGTACGGAGGTAGGCCAGATTCTTCAACGAGACATTTGTCCCGATCCCCCATTTGGGGAAACGGCAAGAGGATGCTGTGGGTTGCGTGACATAGGCCCGAACTCCAAGCTGGGTGTGCGCATAGCACCAGCCTGAATCTACATAGTTGAAAGAGAGCTTGTAGTACGGCACCACTCCCCGAGTCCAGCCACCCGAAGAAAAGTTAAGGGGAATATAGGTGCGGAACTCATTGGTATATGCGAGCGTAGTGGCATTGAAGAGGAACTTATCCTCAAAGACAGGATATAGTCCGCGATAGGCGGCCTGGGCCATCAGAATATGGTTCCAAGAATAAGTGCTGTCCAAGGCGGCATTGTAGCCCACCGAACCAGAGAATGTCCCAAGTGTATTCTGAAAAAAGGCCGTAGCCCCAAGCCCTGCCCCCGTTTCAAGGCTTTCCATACTGAGATCGCTGACAGCATCGTAATCAATATACAGCGGGGCCCATGAATGGAATTTCAGCAGGTGGGCGGCTTTGGAATAATGCTTCGCCGGATGAATGTCAGGCGTTACCTTACTTTTGTCAAGCGAATCTTTACCTTGGAGAACGGAGATATTTTGTATTTGAGCAGAAATGTCAGATACATTATAACATTTCTCTCGGCTCTTATCCATAGAAAATGTCTCTTCCTGCTGACTGAGAATATCCTCAAGCGGGTAAGAATAGTGCTCGGAAAAGTCCACCAGCCTGACTGGAAGACTGTCGAGGGGAGTCCTGCAGATTTGTCGCCCTGAACTATGCAAATATGTAAAGAAAAGGTTTACATCATCCATACAGAAATCCTTCCCTCCGAGCCGCAGATTTGTAAGCTGATACACTTCTCCTGTATCTGCATCGAGCCCGTAGAACTCGTTAACTCCCGTCCGGTCTGATGTAAAGAGAAGATTTACATCAATACCTGTTAATGTAAAGCTGTGGTTTACATGTAAGTTGTTTATTTTAATATATCCGCCCTTGAGAATACACTCAAAATCCGGCACTCGGTATATAGCCTGCCCATCAGGCCCCTGCGCCACGCAGTAGATGGTCCCATCGCTGAGAGACACTGCTTCGAAGGGTGTCAGTCCATCCGGTGCCCTGTATCGCGCCTTCTCTTCCCCATTCTTCCCCGAAAGCAAGACTATATAATCAGCCCCATCGTAGCCACACTCACACACAAGAACATCTCCATTCGATGCAGCTTTGGGATTGTAGTAGCGTTTATTGCGAGAGCCGAGTATCCGAGTGTGCAGTCCATTATAGGATTTAACCACCGAAGAAGACTGCATCTCCCAGCGGGGGTCGGGACGCAGCTCCGTCCAGAAGATATGCAGCGAATCACTGTCAAAGCGCGAACTGGCCGAAGTAGCAGAGACTGACCTCTCCTTGCCGGTCGAAATGTCAAAGGATATCAGATGAGGGATGTCAACCAAACCTGTACATTTTGCGTAAATTTTCCCGCCCATGACAGTAAGCCCACTATACGAGCGATAGAACTTACTATCCCCAGTCAGCTTTTCCATTTGCTGAAAAGGGGCCCTCGAAACCTCGTCTTCCCGCCAGATCAAATCCTGCGTAGAAAGAATTTCCGTAAAGCCTTCTTTGACATTTACTGTAAATTTATCCTTTACAAACAGGTAATAGGGAAGGTAGGAGTTATAATAATCCCGCATAAAATCCGGATACGAAAAGACTGCGCGAGCTCCTCCAGTAGCAAGATAGCCAACCTTGTAATAATCCGGTGTATAAAGCTTTTGAGAGCCATATCGCCACCTTTCGTAGTTGCGAAAATCATCTTCAAGAGTTGCGGCGCGAAAGTATTCGAGAAAATCCGCTGTGCGGGCGCGTCCGCTATGAGTGAGGGCTGTCTCCGCAGTCACAGCGTCCCCCTCAAAAAGGGCTGGATCAAAATACCATAGAGACAGGGGGCCAGCCAATAGCTCCCCATTTAAAAATGTAAAGACACGATTTACTTTTTCCTTGGTAAACTGCATTTGACTTACATGCCGCTGCTCGTGGATGGCAAGCTGAGTGACCCAAGGCATAGGATCTGGATCATACATGTCAGGGCAGGTGTACATCTCCATCCGCTTCGGAGTCCAGACAACCATCCCGTTGGAATAAGCGCTAAACGGGTGCAAAACCACATCGAGACGCGATGAGTACATCTCATTGGGATAGCGGCCGATACTGTTTCCTACGGGTATTTTCCATTTCTCCCACTCACGGGCATATACCTTCGCGAGAGAATCGTAAGGAGCAGGGCAGATGAAATTATAGTCGGAAGTAGATGTAATGCTCCACTTTACATTTGTCTTCTCATTTCCACTCACATAGAACTGAGCTTCAACTCTTAAAGAAAAAAGAAGAAGGAAAGAAAGTAAAAAGAAATATAAACTATTTCCTGACATATTCGACAAACTCATAGTCGAGACCTTCTGCAGTATCGTGCATCAGAGGGGAGCGGGAAATTTCCTTCCATTGACCCCAATCCACCGCAGGGAAAAAGGCATCGGCGCTGGGCACTTGAGTATGAATAAATGTAAAGCAGAGCTTGTCAGTGTAAGGTAAAGCTTTACAATACACCCCTTCTCCGCCTATCACATAGCACTCGTCACTGCTCTCCCCCGCTATCCTATAGGCTTCCTCCAAACTTCTTACGACTCTACAGCCTTCGGGGGTATCATTCATACTATGACTGAGAATGATATTTACCCTACCGGGAAGGGCTTTGCCAATCGACTCGAAAGTCTTCCTGCCCATTATGACAGGATGCCCCACAGTCAAAGCCTTGAAGTGCTTAAGGTCAGCAGAAAGATGCCAGGGAAGAGCACCTCCCCTACCAATCGACCCATCGAGAGCTACAGCCGCTATGATACTCTTGGTCATACCGCCACAGGAGCCTTGATTGCAGGCCATGGATTGTAACCCTCAAGGGTGAAGTCCTCTACTTTAAATGTAAAGATATCCTTTACATTCGGATTAATTTTCATCGTAGGAAGAGGACGCGGGGTACGACGGAGCTGTTCCCGTGCCTGATCAAAATGATTGAGATAGAGATGAGTGTCACCCGTAGTATGGATGAATTCCCCCGGCTCAAGCCCGCACACCTGCGCCATCATCATGGTCAGCAAGGCATAGGAAGCAATATTGAAAGGTACACCCAGGAATACATCCGCCGAGCGCTGGTAAAGCTGACAGCTGAGTCTGCCGTCTGCCACATAGAACTGGAAGAGACAATGGCAGGGAGGCAGTCCCATCTGATCTAGCTGCGCCACATTCCACGCACTTATTACAATCCTGCGCGAGTCAGGATGGTGTTTAATCAAATCCACGGCTTTGGCTATCTGGTCGATATGCCCTCCGTTGTAGTCATCCCAGGCCCTCCACTGATGCCCGTAAATCGGACCGAGTTCGCCAGTCCCGTCATCTCCCCACGAATCCCAGATATGGACATTCCTGGCCTGAAGGGTCTTCTTGTTGGTGTCTCCCGAGAGAAACCACAGCAACTCTTCAATAATCCCGCGGGTGAAGACCTTCTTGGTAGTAAGCAGGGGAAAGCCATCCGCGAGATTGAATCGCATCTGATAGCCGAAAATACTCTTCGTCCCTACCCCTGTACGGTCAGTCTTGACAACCCCGTTGTCGAGAATCTCCTGAAGTAAATCTAAATACTGTCGCATCCAAAAGCGAAAATAATAGCCTGCTCGTAAACTTCCCCCGGGTTGAGCCTTGCAGAAGGGTATTCAGGCTCATTGGGAGTGTCAGGGAATCGTTGACATTCGAGAGCAACGGCATCATAGTCGTGATACACGGCTCCACCCTTCCCTGCAGGACAGCCATCGAGATAATTACCGGTGTAGACTTGAATCCCCGGCTGGGTAGTCCATACCTTAAGACTCCGCCCGCTCTTAGCTGCATAAAGTTCGGCAGCCAGGGCGAGCTGTCCCTCTTTCCAGCCATCTATACTCCAGCAGGCATCATAGCCCTTGCCGTATTTGAGGGCTGGGAAATCTTCCTGAATATCCTGCCCGAGGGTTTTGGCTTCAAGGAAATCCATAGGGGTCCCGGCAACCGGCTCGGCCTCTCCAAGAGGGATTAAGCTGTCATCCGTGGGCAGATAAAGGGAGGCGTGGAGTTTCAGTTTGTGCTCCAAAACGCTGCCTGAAGAGTGCCCATCAAGGTTGAAATAGCTGTGATTGGTGAGATTTACCACCGTTGGAGCATCACACACGGCCTTAAAGGTCAGGGTGAGCTCGTCCTCATCGCTCCACTGGTAGCGGGCAGTGACTTTGAGATTGCCAGGGTATCCCATTTCCCCATCTTCGGAGAAATACATAAACTCCACGGCATCCCCATCCTGTCTGCTCTCCCATATCCGGTTCTGGAAGCCTTTGGGACCACCATGAAGATGATTGGGCCCGTTGTTAACAGGAAGCTTATATACCTTGCCGTCGAGTTCAAGATGTCCTTTGGCAATCCTATTGGCATAGCGCCCGGGGCATTTGCCCGCGCAAGGGCCATCGGCGAGATAGTCTTCAGGGTTCCCGTAGCCGATTACGACATCATCCGGTTTACCATCCTTGTCGGGGACAACTATGGAAAGAATCCCGGCTCCAAGGCTGCTGAGACGCACACTTGCCCCGTGCCTGTTTGTGAGAGTGTATGTCTTGATATCCATATTTCTTAATTAAAAACCCTGCGGGAAGGAAGCCCCGCCCGCAGGGATGGTTATAGAGAGAAAAACTATTCGTCTTCCTTGTCGGAAGCTGCGTATTCGGCAATGAGCTTGGTCTGAATATCCCCAGGAACGGGCTGATAATCAGAGAAGTCCATTGTGAAACTTGCAGATCCGGAAGTAAGAGAACTGAGTACGGTGGAATACCTGTAAAGCTCTGCGAGAGGGACGCGTGCCTTAAGCACGGAGAAGCCCTTGTCGCTGCCGAGATCGCCAAGGATACCGCGCCTGTTCTGCAAATCGGACATAACGGCACCCTGATACTCTGCAGGAGTTGTCACCTCGACATTGTAGATAGGCTCGAGAATCTTCGGACCGGCATTGCGGAAAGCCTCCTTGAAGGCGTTACGACCGGCGATAATGAAGGCTATTTCCTTGGAATCGACGGGGTGCATCTTACCATCGTAGACATAGACCCTGATATCACGGGCATACGATCCGGTCAGAGGGCCTTCTTCCATGCGCTGCCTGATACCCTTGAGGATAGCCGGCATGAAGCCGAGGTCGATAGCTCCACCCACAACGCAGTTGTAGAATTCGAGCTTGCCGCCCCAGTCGAGGTCGATAATTTCAGAGGTCTTTATATTGAGCTGGGTCTCCTTGCCTTCAATCATGAATTTGGTCCGAACCTCACCTTCGGCAGGGCATACGAGGAGGTGAACCTCACCGAACTGACCTGCACCACCGGACTGTTTCTTGTGACGGTACTGAGCAGTTGCAACCTTGGTGATAGTCTCGCGATAAGGCACTTTCGGAGCAAAGAGTTCGACATCGAGGCCAAACTCGTTGTTGAGGCGCCATTTCACCATATTGATATGCTGCTCGCCATTGCCGCTCAGGATGGTCTGACGAAGTTCCTTGGAGTACTCTACAACCACGGTAGGATCCTGAGAGGAAATCTTCTTGAGAGCATCTCCGAGTTTCTGCTCGTCCTGCTGTACCTTGGCCTTGATTGCACAACGGTATTTGGGAGCAGGGAAATTGATTTTACCAAAATTAAGCCCTGATCCAATGGCGCAGAGAGTCGTGTTGGCCTTGCTGTTCTTAAGCTTGACTGCGCAGCCGAAATCTCCCGCATGAAGCACTTGCACAGGCTCTTTCTTCGTCCCCGCAACGGCATACACGGCACTGAGTCTCTCCTTGTCACCGGTATCGGGATTCTCGTAATCCACACCGGCAGTGATATCTCCGGACATAACCTTGAAGTAGGAGACTTCTCCAAGATGCTGCTCGGCATTATTCTTATAGATAAACAGCCCTGCAGGGCCCTTTTCGTCCACTTCAGGAGCAACGGCCACGTTCTTTGTGAACTCAAGCAGTCTCTTCACTCCGATATCTTTCTTGGCGCTGATGCAGAGGACGGGATAAACTTCACGATTCTTGATGCCCTGTGAAAGTCCGCTGCGGATTTCGTCTTCGCTGAGGGTTCCTTCCTCGAAGAACTTCTCCATGAGGTTGTCGTCAAATTCGGCGGCCTTCTCAATAAGCTCCTGACGGGCTTCTTCAGCTCTGTCCTTAAGATCGGCAGGAATCTCAAGGTCTTCACGGTTACCATTGGCATCCTTGAAGTGGTAGTACTTCATGGTCAGCACATCAATGAAGCCATCAAAGGCAGGACCCGCGTTGACAGGAAACTGCACGAGGACCATCTTATTTCCAAAGGTCTCCTTGAGAGAGGCTACAGTGGTGTCCCAATCCGCCTTCTCCCCATCAAGATGGTTGACGGCGATTACAAGGGGCACATTGTAACGGTCTGCATAGCGAAGCAGATTACGGGTGCCCACTTCGACTCCCTGTTGAGAGTTTATCAGAAGGATACCGTTTTCACAGACTTTGAAGGCAGCAATTGCCCCACCGATAAAATCATCGGAGCCGGGGGCATCGATAATATTGATTTTCTTATCCATGAATTCTGCGTACACGGGGGTAGCATACATGGATCTCTGATTGAGCTTTTCGAGATCATCGAAGTCGGAGACAGTGTTCTTCTCTTCAACACTGCCGCGTTTCGTGATTACTTTCCCCTCGAAAAGCATACTTTCAGCCAACGTGGTCTTTCCGGACTTAGTCGCGCCCAGAAGGACCACGTTGCGGATGTCTTGTGCAAAATACTCTTTCTTCATGTCTTTATGTTAGTTTTAGTTATTTCCGACAGAGGGGATACAAATCTATAAAAAACTGCGCTCTATTGCAAACCCTTTCGTCAGATCCCAAGTTCCTGCTTCATCTTGCGGAGCAAATCGAAGGCCTGCAGGGGAGTCATATTGTCGAGGTCTGCAGCCTCGAGTTCACCTCGAATAGCGGAAAGGGTCGGGTCATCCAATTGGAAAAGAGACAGCTGCACGCTCCCGTCATCCTCAACGCTCCCGTGTTTTTCAAGGGTATTCGCACTCCTTTCCCTTCGCTCAAGGGCGTGCAGAGTGCTCTCGGCATAGTCGATAACCTCCTTAGGCATGCCGGCAAGACGGGCCACATGGATTCCGAAGCTATGTGCCACCCCTCCCGGTTCGAGTTTGCGAAGGAAAATAATCTCGTGCCCTTGCTCGCGGACGGCAATGTGGAAATTCTTTACCCTCGGCAAATGTTCTTCAAGGTCATTAAGTTCGTGGTAATGGGTGGCGAAGAGGGTTTTAGCCCCTTTACCATACTTGTGTATGTATTCAACGAGTGCCCTCGCGATGGACATCCCGTCGTAGGTGGAAGTTCCGCGCCCGATTTCGTCCAAAAGTACAAGGGAGCGGGTGCTGAGATTGTGCATAATGGTCGAAGTCTCAAGCATTTCGACCATAAAGGTTGATTCTCCGCGAGAAATGTTATCGCTGGCACCTACCCTTGTGAATATTTTGTCAAAATAGCCGAATTTCGCGCTTTGGGCGGGGACAAAGGAGCCGGCCTGCGCCATGAGCACGATAAGGGCAGTCTGGCGAAGCAGGGCAGATTTCCCGGACATATTGGGGCCGGTGAGTATCATTATCTGAGTCCCTTCTCTGTCCATGGAGATGTCGTTGGGAATGTACTCTTCCCCAGGCTTCATCAGGGTCTCGATTACGGGGTGACGGCCTGCCTTAATCTCAAGGGCAGTAGACTTATCTACAAGGGGGCGGCAGTAATTATGTTCAACTGCCTGTCGGGCAAAGCCCTCCAGTACATCCACTCGAGCCACGATTGCGCAGTTGGTCTGAATGTCTTTAATCTTGTCCTGGACACCGCCAACGAGAGAAGCATATATTTGAGATTCAATCTGACAGATGCGATCCTGCGCACCGAGGATTTTCTCTTCATACTCCTTGAGCTCTTCGGTTATGTAACGCTCCGCATTGACGAGGGTCTGCTTGCGAACCCATTCGGGCGGGACCTTGTCCTTGAAAGAGTTGCGGACTTCGAAGTAGTAACCGAAAATGTTGTTGTAACCGATTTTAAGCGAAGAGATGCCTGTGCGCCCGCTCTCGCGCTGCTGCATTTCAAGCAGGTAATTCTTGCCGCCAGTGGAGATTTCGCGAAGTTCGTCGAGTTCGCTGTTGACTCCGCTTGCAATCACATCTCCCTTACCGACCATTGCTGCAGGGTCGTCGGTAAGTGTCTTTTCAATCAGAGCGATGAGTTTGTCGCATTCCTTCATCCCCTGCACGGTCTTCTGCAGGGCAGGTACCCCCGATTCCTGACCCAAGGTCCGAATGGGATTCATCTGCGAAAGGGAACGGGAAAGCTGTTTTAGCTCCCGCGGGAGCACCTTGCCTGTAGCAACCCTTCCTATGGTCCTTTCGAGGTCCCCAACTTCTCCGAGCAGGTTCTGAACATTGTCAAGAGCTTCTTCGTTGCGGGTGAAAAATTCCACAATGTCGTAGCGCCGGTTGAGTTCCTCAATATCCATTATTGGCAGAGCTAACCACTGCCTCAACAGGCGCGAGCCCATAGGAGTACGACATTTGTCTATAGTGTCGACCAGACTGACCCCGTCCTTACCTGCGACAGAGGAGAAAATCTCCAGATTGCGGATTGTAAACTGGTCCATCCACACGAATTTCTTCTCGTCTATTCGGGAAATCGTGCAGATATTCTTTAGTCCGCTGTGCTGGGTACTTTCGAGATAGAACAGCAGCGCTCCGGCCGAACAGACGGCGAGAGGGAAAACCTCTACACCATAACCCTTAAGACTCTCTACTCCAAGCTGCTTGCAGAGTTTTTCATAATCAGCATCATAGACAAAGGCCCACTCATCGATGGTGGAGATGTACCAGGATGGAAATTTCTCTCTGACTTTGTCCCTAAGCCCTCTCTCTACAACGACCTCCTTGGGGTTGAAGCTGCTTAAAAGCGTGGTAATGTATTCTATACTGCCTTGAGCTACGAGGAAGGTGCCGGTAGAGACATCCAGGAAAGCGGCACCGCAATTGTTTCCATCGAAATTAAGACCGCAGAGCCAGTTATGCTCTTTCTGCTCGAGCATGCCTTCGCCGAAGGCAACACCCGGGGTGAGAATCTCGGTGACTCCGCGTTTGACGAGTTTGGTTTTGACCATGGCCGGGTCTTCGAGCTGATCACAGATGGCCACCTTGTAGCCTGAACGGATGAGCTTCTGCAGATACCCCTCTATGGCATGATGTGGGAAGCCGGCCATCTCGGTATAGCCTTTGTCCCCGTTGGAGCGGCGGGTGAGGACCAAGCCAAGCACCTTGCTGGCAAGTACGGCATCGTCGGAATAGGTCTCGTAGAAGTCTCCCACCCGATAGAGCAGAATAGCGCCGGGATACTTAGCCTTGACGGCAAAATACTGTTTTAGTAGCGGGGTATCTTCAGCGGGTTTCTGTGCCATGACTGTCTTTGCGAGTTATTCTCTGTCCCTTGCAAATATCGATTTGCCACCTGTCAGGCGATTTGAGCGATTTTATCTGCTAAAGCTATGAAAGCGGCTGCATCCGGTCCGCTCGAAAGGGCTGCCGGCTCTCCTCTGTCAGCATCTTCCCTAATACTTTGGACGAGAGGAATTTGTGCCAACAGATCAAGTCCAAGGTCCTTTGCCATCTGCTCTCCTCCCCCCTTACCGAAGATATAATAGCGTTCGGCCGGGTGCTCTGCAGGAGTAAACCAGGCCATGTTTTCCACAATGCCGAGGATGCGCTTATTGACATTCTCGTTGCGGAACATATCAACCCCTTTCAGTACATCTGCAAGGGCTACTTTCTGGGGAGTAGTCACGATAATAGCGGAATCCATGGGAATTTCCTGCACAAGGGAAATGTGAATATCCCCGGTTCCCGGCGGCATATCCACGAGGAGAAAATCGAGTTCACCCCAGTTGACCTGCAATATCATCTGTTTGAGGGCATTGCTCGCCATCGGTCCGCGCCAAATCAGGGCCTGCCCTTCGTCTGCGAAGTAGCCTATGGACATCCATTTGACCCCGTATTTCTCAATAGGAATCATCATTTCGTGTCCTTCTTCCCCTTCCGCCGATGGCATCTGTCCAATGATTCCCGTCATCGTTGGAATAGAAGGCCCGTATACATCGGCATCCGCAAGACCGACCTTATAACCAAGTCTGGCGAGGGCTACAGCAAGGTTGACGGCTACGGTAGACTTCCCTACCCCGCCTTTACCTGAAGCTACGCCGATAATGTGTCTCACCCCGGACAGTCCCTCGGTGCCGAGCTCGAGTTTACGCTTCCTGGGTTTAGCATCTTCTTCGACCACGGCTTTCACTTCCACCTCCGCTCCCGGGAAAGTCTTGTAGAGCACTGCTCTTGTGGCCCCTAGGAGGTATTCGGTGAGAGGGTCGCGATGCTTGGGGAAAGCGAGGATCACGCGGATGAGATTCCCGTCCGCCTCAATCTCGCTCACCATCCCAAGCTCTACGATGCTTTTGCTCCCCTTTCCGGGGTGCACCACCTGTTCAAGTGCCGCCTGTATCTGTTGAATATCCATTATTTATCTGATTTGTACTTTGCGTAAGTCTCTCCTATCCGCCCTTTTCGTATACTGGCAACGCAGCCGGCATATCCGTAATGCCTTGCTCTGTTTAGAGCCCATAAAATTACGCAAATCCCCGCAAAAAGCAAAATTCCCCCTCTTTCCACGCCTGTTTTACTTCATCGGACCCGCTAAAGTCAGTAAATCGGCCGGTTTGCTGACGGAACGGGTTAGCGGAGGGCATTCCGTAGGAAAAAGAGCCTTTTTGCTGACGGACTACGGGCGAGGCGGGCGGGGCGGAACTCTGAGGAGCATTTCACTGGGCAGGCCCGTGCGGCTCCGAAGAGCACGCTCCCGCCAGCGCAGTGTGACGGAACGGCATTCC
>CAZSMO010000004.1:0-118117 GCA_964608175.1 uncultured Muribaculaceae bacterium
CCGCTCAACGTTGCCAGGCTGCCTGCCAACGTTGCACTTCTATGTTGAATCTTCAGTCTTCCTTATATACAAATTTATGAGAAATAGTAGCTTAATATGCGCTGAACTTTTTTGTTAAAGCTGGCATATCAATAAAATTCTTATATTTGCAGGCTTGAACACTTGACAATGAACCGAAAAGAGATCTCAATCAAATGGGCGGAATACGCCTCCATAGATGAAATGTCTGCAGAGGATAAGGAATTAGCCACTGAAGCAGTCAAAGCGATGAAAGGTTCTTTTGCTCCTTATTCGAAGTTTCATGTAGGTGCAGCTGTGAGGCTTGCTTCCGGTCGTATTGTGTATGGAGCAAACCAGGAAAATGCTGCCTTCCCTTCAGGGCTTTGCGCTGAAAGGACGGCGATGTTTGCGGCTGCGGCCAACTATCCTGATGACCCGATTCGAAGTCTTGCCCTTGCAGGAGGGGATGCAGGTGGACTCTGTTCTACGCCTGCCACGCCATGCGGAGCCTGTCGGCAGGTCATGGCTCAATATCAGCTAAACGGTGGCGCTCCGATGAGCGTCATAATGGTAGGGAAAGACAAAATTTGGAAGTTCAACAAGGTGGATGACATCCTTCCATTTATCTTCGACTCAATCTAAATTCTTTGCCACCGGTCAAATTTGATTTGAGCCTTTCCCAGTCATTTTTATTTTTAATCCACTGCTGTCTGGAGAAATTTCCTCCGAACAGCAGTGATTTCGCTTTAGAATATTATGGACGCGAAGCAATGCATAATTGTTGATTTGGAACAACACGGAAACAAGCGAAGAATGTTCATCACCAGGCAAGTCAGCTCGATAAGTCAAAACAAGAGTGGGCTTTGGACAGTGCGGTTCTCGTCCTCTCTTCGTGTGTTTAACTACAACCATTCACGACTGCTTTACCTGACAAATCCAGAGAAAATAGACATTGAAGAAAAGGATTATATATTCAAAACAAGCATATAACGAATGTATGTGAATTGCTCCACTTTACAGATGGCAGGCATTCTTTCTATCATGTGACATATGCAAATGGCCACTATGAAAACCTTGAAAGAAGTGAAGTTTATGTAACGCGCACTCCAATTGACAAAAACGGAGGTTCGACATGGGATTATCTTTGCAAGCTGGCCGCTGAAACAGGTCTAATGGCGGAGGATGATGTGAACATTCTCTTGAGACAATATGACTTGGTGGATTTGAAGCGCGACAGTGTACCATTGGCACAGTATCTGGGTGACAGGACGCAGTTGGCAACCTATCGCGAGCCTAAACAGATATTTTATCCTTTCGGTTGCAATGCAGGTCAGAAAGCTGCCGTGGAAGCCGCTTTGACATTATTCAAGACCCCGGGAACAGGTAAGACGCAAACCATTTTGAACATTATCGCCAATTTGTTGCTGAAAGATAAAACGGTGCTGGTCGTATCGAACAACAATTCGGCCGTTGAGAATGTGGCGGAAAAGCATCGGATGTGGTCGCAGATTTGGAATCAGCCTATTATGCTGCTCGTAAAGCTGAAATAAGACGAGAGTTGGATGTTATTGCTGCGACACTCCAATCCATTGATACCAAGCAGTGTGCGGAAGCGTTGCGTTCAAGCGTTGCGTTCTGCTTCTCTTTCGATATTAAAGAATAAGATGGCTACACGCTATCAAGCTTCTGAAAGGGAAAGATTATCCCTTGGCAAGATTGATTGCTGATTGGGATGCATTGGATGACCAGGAAAAGGTATTTGCCAGAAGTCCTCTTGCTCATATAGATTTCCTGATTTACAATTCCCTCACCAAACGGCCGCTTCAGATAATCGAGGCAGATGGTTGGCATCCCCATAAAGAAAGTGAAGTCCAACAGGCGCGTGATGCTCTCAAAGACCAAATACTCGCGAAATTTGGATTATGTCCGCATCGTATTTCCACAACGGATACGGTGAATGAGAGGACGATTATGAAAACACTTCAGGCAATATGTACTTTGTCGGAAGCCTGACTTTGGCTCAACTCTCAATAGAAGGGTTAGCGTCATCATACAGAAACAAAATCCCTTTCTAATCAATAGCGATTGGAAAGGGATTGGCTGTACTGGGTAGGAGAATCGAACTCCTATTGCAAGATTGAGAATCTTGAGTACTAACCGTTATACGAACCCAGCTCATATCCCCCGAAAGGGGGAGTGCAAAGATAGGTAAAAAATTTTACTCCGCAAATTTTATTGACTGAAAATGAGATGGTGCGCCAAGGGTTACTATGGCTGGCGGACTTGGCCGCTAAAGCATGTTAGCCTGCTGTTCCCAGACAGCGCTGGTGTTCAACAGCTAAGGCCAGCATTTCGGTCAGCTGCTCTTCGACAAAGCCCGGCTCTGGATTCAGCTGCTGCCGGTCAGCTGCTTGACAAGACCAGGCCGGAAGTGGCTAAAGTTTTTCTTGAACTGTTGTCCTCCGGCCATCCGTGCCGAGCGTGCCTTCCTTGAGCCTTTCAATATAGCGGTCGATGCGATGCAATTGGTTAGGAATCTGTATCTGTTGAGGACAGGCCGGAAGACAGGTCCCGCATCCGATGCAGTGATCAGCCTGCCGCACGGTAGGAATGGCCTTATTGTATTTGAGAAGATAGCTCTTTCGAGCCCGAGCATAGCCCTTCTGTTCTTCGTTTACAACATAAGTCCCATCGCGGATATTGTCGTTGTAGAACTTGAATACCCCAGGGATATTGATGCCATATGGGCAGGGCATGCAGTAATTGCAGCCGGTACAAGGGACGATAGGGTATTTATTAAGTTCCGCGGCCACCCTTTCGAGCAAGTCAAACTCATTCTGATTTAAAGGCTTGAAGTCGAGGAAAGTCTCGAGATTATCCTTGAGGTGCTCCATGCAGGTCATTCCGCTGAGGGCACACTGAACTTTCGGAAAACTGCCCACGAAACGAAACGCCCAGGATGCAATGGATTGAGAAGGCTCAGCACTCTTAAGCATATCCGAAAGGGGAGCCGGCAGGCTTGCAAGCCGGCCACCGAGAAGCGGCTCCATCAGTACCACGGGGATGTCCCGCGAAGCCAACTCGTTGTACATATACTCTGCATCGACATCTCGGGTAGCGTGTTTCCAGTCATTGTAATTCATTTGAATCTGGACAAAATCCCAATGATACTTCCCGTGCAGGGCAAGCAATTCATCGAAGCCTTCCTTTGGCCCATGGAAAGAATAACCCAATTGCCTGATACGTCCGGCTTTACGCTCCTCGAGCAGATAATTCAGCAGACCATTGTCGAGGAAACGCTCCTTGAAACTCTGCATACCGCCAAGCGAATGCATCAGGTAGAAATCAATATGGTCGGTTTCGTAGTTCTCCAAAGACGTAAGATACATAGCCTTACCGCCTTCCAAGGACTTGTCTCCCCGCATATTGGAGCACTTGGTCGCAATCAGGTATTTCTCCCTTGGATGACGGAGTAGAGCAAGGGCAGTAGCCCGTTCCGACTTCCCGCGGAGGTAGACAGGGGCAGAGTCGAAGTAATTCACCCCGTGGGCAATGGCATAATCCACCATCTCATTGACCGCTTCCTGATCTATTTCATCGGGCTTGTCGGCTCTCATTGGCCAGCGCATGGCTCCAAAGCCAAGTAAACCGATTCCGGCATAATGGCTTGCCATGTGCTCCGGGCCAAGGTCCTGTTTATGGTAAGGAGAGTTTTGTTTTGCCTTGCACCCCGTGACTATGCCGCTTGCCGCAAGTGCTCCAGTTGCTATGGCAGAGGTCTTTATAAATTCGCGTCTATCCATTTCGTTGCATCCTTAAGTGTGAACCCTGGCTTAAATCCTGATTTGCCGTACCCGCCCATTGACCCGAGCCGCGCTCACTGGTCTTACGGGGCAGAGATTTTCACATGCTCCACAGCCGATACACTTCTCTTCGTTCACTACGGGAAGCCTGATACCCCCTTCCGTTGTGACTGCCCTGATAGCTCCTACAGGACAATGCCTTACGCAATTGAGACAACTGATGCCATGGGTTTGCAGGCAGTCTTCATGGCAGATATGCGACACCCCCCAACTGAGAGAGAGTTTCTCGAATTTGGCAAGGGGAGTGATGGCTCCGGCGGGGCAGAGGGTGCTGCAGGTATTGCACTCGGGCCGGCACCAGCCATCTGTGTAACTGAGATGAGGTTGCAGCAGATGCCCCAAATCCGCAGATGTTTTGAGCACATGGTTGGGGCAGTTGGAAATGCAGAGCTGGCAGGCTGTGCAGCGGTCATGAAAATTGTCTGCCGAGCCTGGAGGGCAGATTGGAGTGTCTCTTGGAGGGTCCTGTTTGCCAATTACTTGGGCCATTCCGCCCTGAAGCTGTGCGGAAGCCGTTGTGCTTATAAAGGCACCTCCAATGAGTGCTGCACTTTTTATAAAATTCCTGCGGGAGGAATCTGCGGCAGTGGCTGAAGCAGTATCGGGTGCGGGTTTCACTGTACCGGATTCGGCCTTTTTGCTTCCCCAGCCAAAACTGAGATTAATCGCCCCCTTGGGACACACTTCTATACAGTCAAAGCAGTCTACACAGCGGGAGTTATCGACCTTCATCCCACCCTTAATGTCGATGCAGGACGATTTGCAATTCATTTCGCAACGCCGACAACGGATGCATTTATCCCTGTCAATGGCTATTCTGAAGGCGGAAAACCGGCTTACAAGGCTGAGTGTCGTGCCAACTGGGCAGATTGCATTGCACCAGAAGCGTCCGCTACTCCACGCGAGCACAACAATCAGGACAAATGTGATGGCTGCCACCACAACAAGAGGCCACGCCTCTGAACGACCCGCTGCCACACTTACCATCCTCCCGTATGCACTGTACGGGGCAAGAAGCAGAACGATGGTCTGAAGTCCCGTTGCGATGCAGATAATCACCAGGGCAAGAAAGCCGTAACGCAGTACCGATGATTCTTTCCTGAAAGCGTATTTGCGGCGCAGCTTGGGCTTATGCTTTCCGGCTTTCTGGCCGAAAACCTTTCTTATCCAGATGATTATGTCCTGAAAGACCCCGAGAGGGCAAATAGTGGAACAGTAGAGTCTTCCAACGAGCAGTGTCAGAAGCAACAGTCCCGCAACCACGGCTATATTGAGCCCGAGCACAGCGGGGAGAAATTGAAGTTTCGCCATCCATCCCCACCAGGAGGTACCGACACCGGTAAACAGTAGAGTTATGCCGATAAAGAACACTCCTGCAAGGACAAGCCTTATCTTTTTGAGCATATGCAAATTTACTCAAATTTCGCATGTAAATTGTTATTCAAAGAATTGTACGCACATACGAAACTTAAGCAAAGTTATACAAATAAATCAGCATTGAAATACTTGTCGCAAAAAAAGCGGTATGTGAGCGCATTTTCTTAAATTCGCACATCATACGAAATGAATACTATGAATGTCGTTATACTCGCATCGGGGGATTTCCCGCACAGGGCTTACCCATTGTATTTGCTGTCGCAGGCAGACAGGCTCGTATGCTGCGATGGAACTTTGTCAGCGATTATCCGTAAGAACTTGCATCCTGATGCATTGATAGGGGATTTGGATTCGGAACCGAAATGGCTCAGAAAGAAGCTACGGACAGAGCCTCCGCTGCAACATGGAGCCACGGTTCTGACAGCGGACAGTCGCTCGGAAGAAGTATCTCCCCGTGATGAATTCTCCGACTTCAGGACCCTTGATCTCCGGCTTGCAAACGGGGAAAACTTCCCTTTGAAAGTCGTGCATGTGACTGAACAGGATTTCAATGACCTCAGCAAGGCAATGCGCTACACCCAGGCCTTTTATCCCGAAGCGACTTCAATCACTATCCTCGGGGCGACCGGCAAGAGAGAGGCTCATACTGTAGGAAACCTTTCATCCCTAATGGAATACGAAAGGCGGTACCACTTCTGGGAGAGGGGAATAGATGTGCAGATGGTGTCCGACTGGTCTACAGCCTTTGCCATTGGCGACAGCTGCAAACTTAATATTGGAGAGGGTCGTGCAGTATCTTTCTTCACCTTTGACCAGAGCCTGCAGATTCATTCAGAAGGCTTGCAGTGGCCGCTTGACGCTGTGGTTTTCGAGAATTGGTGGGTAGCAAGCCTCAATCGTGCGACTATGGATGAGATTTCCCTCAAATTCAATCATCCCGCCCCGTTGTTAGTCATCTTGGACTAAATTGTAACCATTTTAATATAAGTAGATTACATATTTTGCTTGTCCCCGCGGCGGGACAAGCAAAAATAATATTTAACTAGTATTCAATTGGTTGCGTTTAGGCAACGGCATTTAGAAATACCTTCTCTCCTGCCGCACGAGGGCGAGGAAGATAAAGAACATAATTGAGAATGAAATCATTGACGACCCGCCGTAACTGATAAAGGGCAGGGGAATCCCCACAACCGGCATCAGGCCGATGGTCATTCCCACATTTATCATAAGGTGCATGAAGAAACAGCCTGCAAGGCAGTAGCCGTAAATGCGGGTAAAGGGTTCACGGCTTGCCTCCGCGTCTTTCAGTATACGACCTGTCAGCAGGACAAAAAGCAGGATAACCGCCGTGCAGCCCACAAAACCGGTCTCTTCCCCGATTGTGCAGAAGATAAAATCAGTACTTTGTTCGGGCACAAAGCCGTACGAAGTTTGAGTACCCTGCAGGAAGCCCTTTCCCGTGAATCCCCCAGAACCGATTGCTATCATCGACTGATTGACATTGTAGCCTGCTCCCATGGGGTCTTCGCGCATTCCGAGCAGCACCTCAATTCTCGCACGCTGATGCGGCTTAAGTACTCGGTTGAAAATCACGTTGGTAGAGAGTACCCAGGCAGAGCCGGCGAGGAGTACGAGGGTGAGAGCAATGAAAAGGCCCCTGCGGGCAGAGATTCCTCTAACCCTGGAGCGTACAATCAGGAAGTAAATGAGAATTCCGAGTAGGAGTAGAGCGAAGGATATCCAAAGCGGGAAACGAATGGCCGTGATAAAGAGAGTAATAGCGGCAAAAAGCAGGACTATCCACCAGCCCGAAAGCCCTTCCCTGTATAGCATAAAGATATATCCGACATACACAAGCAGAGTGCCCGTCTCTCCTTCTGCAAGGATAATCGCTGCGGGAATGCCTATGATAGCGAGGATGAGGAGGGCGTTCTGCCACTGGGACATTTTGAACGAAGAGGAGCGTAGACAGTGCGCCAGCATGAGCGAGGTCGTAATCTTCGAAAGTTCACAGGGCTGAAAGCTGATGGGGCCGAATTGAAACCATGATTTCGACCCATTGACCGATGAACCGAGGAAAAGCACAAGCACAAGTAGCATAACCACAAAGAGATACGCCGGCAGCGAGAGTTCTTCCCAAATATGCGGTTTGATGGCGAAGAGAATAATCACCCCGATTCCTATGGATACCATCATCCAGAGGAACTGCTTCCCGCAGCGGGCACTCAGGTCGAAGATGGATGATGGCTCTGTCGAATGGATTGAGGCATAGATACTTACCCAGCCGATAACAATCAGCGCAAGGTAATACGCCAATAGTCTCCAGTCAATGGTCTGGGAAATGCTTCTGCCTATATTCCCGTTCATTTTATATATTCCTCCAGCCATTTGCGCGAAGGGGATATCTCCCCGCTCAAATATTTCTCCACAAGGAGCGAGGCGAGGGGAGCAGCCGTAGAACCACCCCAACCCCCATTTTCGACATATGCCGCTACTGCAATCTGCGGATTGTCTTTAGGCGCGAAGCAGATAAACACCGAATGGTCGGCTCCGTGCGGGTTCTGTGCCGTCCCAGTCTTCCCGCAAATATCAAGTCCCTGCACCCTTGCAAGTGAAGCCGTAGCCCCCTCGCCGGCACTCATATTCACCGCCTGATACATACCCGCGATGGCATAGTCGTAGTTTCGCTGCCCGATCATCGTCTCATGACGCTCCCATAGACTGAGGCTGTCCCTAATCATGTGCGGGGTATACCAGTAACCGCGATTCGCCATAGTCGCAGCGAGATTGGCAATCTGGAGCGGGGTAGCTCCGAGTTCCCCCTGCCCGATAGAAAGCGAAACGACAGAAGAAAACTTCCAGTGCCCTTTCCCGTAAATCTTGTCATAATGCGCTGAAGTAGGGACATTTCCGCCCAATTCTCCAGGGTAATCCGTTCCTAGTTTATCCCCGAAGCCGAAGCGCCTGATGTAAGTTTCCCACTCATCGAAAGCCTCATCGGTAGAGCCAAAGCGGGGATTTTCCAGGATATTCCTGAACACGAAGCAGAAATAGGCATTGCAGGACATCCGAATAGCTTCGGTAAAATTCAGGGGAGAGCGGTGGGAGTGGCAGCCGAGCTTGCGGGTAGGAGTGTACCGGAATCCTCTGTCGCAGGGGTATTCATTTCGGGGAGTAAGCACTCCCTCCTGCAGACCGACAAGGCCATTCACGAGTTTGAACACCGACCCCGGGGGATACGAAGCCTGAACCGTCCTGTTGAAAAGAGGCTTCCCCGGATCCCGACTCAGGGAATCGTAGTAAGCGCCCATATCCGAAAGCATCTTCACATCGATTCCCGGGCTGGATACCAAGGCGAGAATCTCACCTGTGGCTGGCTCTATCGCAATCAGAGACCCTTTCCGGCCTTCCATTAATTGCTGCCCGTACTGTTGCAGATGGGCATCGATAGTGGTGTGAATATCTTTCCCCGGAACAGCCAGCTTATCATCCGCTCCATCATTGTAGCGCTTGAGAACCCTGTTTCGCGAATCCCTGACATAGATATGGTAGCCTTTTTCACCCCTCAATTCACTCTCCCTGGCTGCTTCGAGACCCGTACGACCCACATTGTCTCCGGCCTTGTAATCCGGATGAGTTTTCAGAAAATCCGCATCCGCTTCCGAGACATAGCCAAGGAGATTCCCTCCGGCATTGAAAGGGTAGTCCCGTTCAGTCCGAATCTGTCCGTGAAAACCGGGGAAGCGAAACTCCATCTCCACGAAGCGCATGAATACGTCTTCATCGACATGCTTCAGGAAGGTCAGGGTCTTAAAGCCGATTCGGGTCCTATATTGCCTGTATTCAGAGAGTTTCTCGCGCACAAAATCAGGGTCCACTTCGAGCAGGGAGGCCAGGGCCAGGGTATCAAGTCCGGTTATTTCCCTTGGTGTAACGAGAATACTGTAAGTAGCTTTGTTTTGGACCAGTACCTCTCCATTCCGGTCATAAATCACTCCCCGTGGAGGGTAAATCGTCTCGTAGACGATAGAATTATTGAGGGCATCGCGCTTATAGCGACTGTCTATAATCTGGATATAGAAAAGCCGGACGATAAGGATTGCAGCGCTCACCGCAAGCCCGATTATTATTATGGTATGCCTGCGTCCGCCTTCCATATCAGGCAAGACGTCTAAAAAGGAACTGGCTCAGCAGAACACAGAGCAGGACACTCACAATGCTTGAAAACAGGATTCGCAAAAGGGCGAATCCGAGGCTTCTCGTGCCGGCATCATCGAAAGGTACATACACGAGGAAGAAAAGCAGGCATGAGAACACGCAGGACAGGACCATTTCGCTTGTGCTCTGGTGGGCAAAGGGGGTATCCAAGGGGTAGGTCAGATAGTCGTCTTCGGAGACGGCTCGCAGAATGGGCAGGCGAAGCAGTGCCACCGGCAGCAGGGCTACACAGGTAAGCCCAAGGGCTCCGGTCCCTATAAAATCCGCCACAAAGCCAATGACGAAGGCAAGCAGTAGCGCCTGAACGGTATTATAGCGCGGTGGAAGACTCATGACAAGCACCGGCAGAAGGCTGATAAGCACATACTGGGAGAAAAGCAGGTAGTTGGATATCAGAGCCTGAGCGAAACAGAGAATCGCAATGATGATAAAATAATTGGATTGCTTCATTGCTCTTGCTTTTCAAGGTCCCTAATCTGCTCTGCCTTGCGGTACTTGACCACGGTCACATAGTCCAGGGCGTTGAATTTCTGGAGAAGGCGTACCTGAATGTCCTGCGAGGCTCCGCTCTTCGTGGTGATTCCCTGCACGACCCCGACCGGAATATCCGGCGGGAAGAGGGCTGAATAGCCGCTTGTCCATACAGTGTCCCCAACTACTGCCTTACTGCCTATCGGAATCCCATCAAGGGAGGCATCCTGCATCCCCTTGCCCGTCCATGACAAGGGACCTGCGACCCCGTTGTGCCCAATTCGCACGCTCACGCTCATGTTCGGATTCATCAGGGTGCGCCCGTACGAAAGATCCTTATCCACGGCATCTATGACCCCCACGACCCCTTCTGCGGTGACTATTCCACAATCGGTGGTGATGCCGTCCCTGCTGCCCTTGTCAATGACAATGTAATTGCGCTGGGCATTGGAGCCCATCTTCACTATTCGTGAAAAGATGTAGTCAAAGCCGTCACTGTAGCTCTCGAAAGAGGAGAGGTACTCCTGTTGCCTTTCTATGGAACGGTAACGCCGGAGTTCTTCGGAGAGTGCTGCATTCTCTTCTTCCAGCATCTTATTGCGCGACGAGAGCTGAAAATAACTCCCGACTCGGGTTCCAAATCCCCAAAGACAGGCTGAAATGCGGTGCGATGCTCTGTTGAGCCAGATATTCTGCACCGTTGAGGAGCTATGGAGCATAGCCAGGGAGGCAAACTCTAAAAGTATGAAGATTGCCGTTGAAACCAATTTGGAAGAAGTACCCGGCCTTGTCGGCATTAGCGCATCAGGAATTTGTAGCGGTCGGTATTCTTGATAGCCTTGTTTGTGCCGCGCGCCACGGCATGAAGGGAATCTTCTGCCACGATGAACTTAATGTTCACCTTGTCAGTCAGGCGTTTGGCGAGGCCGCGAAGCAGAGCGCCGCCACCGGAGAGGTAAATCCCGTTTTCGACTATGTCGGAGTAGAGTTCCGGCGGGGTAAGCTCCAGTACATGCTGTATGGAGGTCTCAATCTTGGCGATGGACTTATCCAGACAGTGCGCAATCTCCTGGTAAGTGATGGTGGCTTCGACCGGATGCGCAGTCATCAGATTAGGACCTTTGATGACAATGGGCTCCGGCTCCTCATCAAGCTCGGTAAGGACTGCTCCCACGGCGAACTTTATCTGCTCAGCAGTGACTTCTCCTACCCTTATATTGTGCTGCTGACGAAGGTAATACATTATGTCACTGGTGAATACATCTCCAGCTGTACGGATGCTGTCCTGCTCCACGAGCCCTCCAAGGGATATGACGGCTATTTCGGTGGTACCACCGCCTATGTCCACGACCATATTGCCTTTGGGTGCCTCTACATCGAGTCCTATTCCAAGGGCTGCTGCCATGGGCTCAAAAATCAGGTGCACATCCCGCCCGCCTGCGTGCTCGGTAGAATCCCTCACGGCACGGATCTCAACATCGGTACTGCCGGAAGGAATCCCTATTACGACCTTGAGGTTGGGGGCAAAGAGACGGCTTCTGCGCCCGCTAACCTGGCGGATGAAGCCTCTTATCATCAGCTCTGCGGAATTGAAATCCGCAATTACCCCATCCTTGAGGGGTCGGATTGTCTTGATGCCGGGATTGGTACGCTCGTGCATCAGTTTGGCTTGAGTGCCAATGGCAATGCATTTACCTGTAGCAACATCGACAGCCACAATGCTGGGCTCGTCGAGTACTATCTGGCCATTTTGATATATGACTGTGTTGGCCGTGCCGAGGTCAATTGCCAGTTCTTGATTGAGAAAAGAAAAAGCCATGTCAACTTTTGTTGTTGTGCGAGTGGCAAATCTAATAAAAAAATATGGCATTTGAAACTTAAGTTTCGCATGTGCGCACAAATCTTTGAATACCAATAACCTTATTACATGCGAAACTTGAGTTTGAAATAATTGCCTTGCTGATTTCGGTATCTGATTGGAAAGATTCGCGATATGGTAGCATTTGTCCTTCTGATTTGTTAAATTTGGGATTCAATCAAGTCTCGCCAGGCTTGAATGGCTTACTGAAATGATGAAAAAGACATATGTAATATTCCTGGCCGCAGGTTCAGGGACCCGTTTCGGCGGAGAGATTCCAAAGCAATTCGTAGATTTATGCGGAAGACCGGTTCTTCAGCAGACCATGCTGAAGTTTCTGTATGCCCGTCCCGAAATCGAGCCGGTGGTGGTGTTGCCTGCGGAGTATATCGAATCATGGAAAAAAATTTGTAAGGAAACCCATTTTGATCAGCCTCAAATCATCGTTGAAGGGGGGATTACCCGTTTTCATTCCGTCCGTAATGCTCTCAAGTTTATTCCGGATGGAGTCACAGTGGCCGTCCACGATGCAGTTAGACCGCTGGCTGGTGCGGATTTTATCAAACGCTGTCTTGATCTTGCTGATACGGGAGCCTTTGTCGTTCCCGTTGTACCGACCATCGAGACTCTTAAGAGCCTTGCGAGGCAAAGCGATGGGACCTTTGTTGCTACCGGTGCCCCTGATCCTGACAGAAGTAAGGTGTGGAGGGCTCAGACTCCGCAAATTTTCCCATCCGCGGCTCTCAAAGATGCCTACGCTGCTGGCTACAGTGACTCTTTTACCGATGATGCTTCGGTGCTTTCGGCCAAGGGCTATCCTCTTCACTATATCGAAGGAGAAAAGCTCAACTTCAAAATTACCACCAAAGAAGACCTCGACCTAGCGAGGATTATTTTTGAGGGGTAATGACAGTGGCCGGGTTTTTGATAGGAATTGCGCGCCATGAATAAAACAATTGTAAAAAATGTCACCATGGGAGGGGAGCGTCCTTTCTTTGCATCACGCAATACCCGTTTTGAGAATGTCGTTATCACCGAGGGGGAATCTGGAGTAAAGTGCTGTAAGGACATTGAGGTGATTGGCTGCAAGTTCTACGGCAAATACCCGCTTTGGCATGTGGACGGGTCCCTCGTTGAGGATTCTTACTTTGCGCCGGGGTCGCGTTCTGCAATCTGGTATTCGGACAATATGACCATGCGGCGTTGTACAATTGACGGACCCAAGTTCTTTCGCGAGATGCAGGGACTGAGCCTTGAAGATGTCACCATCAACGATGCCGATGAGACCTTTTGGAGGGTAAGAGGACTGCGGATCAGGAATGTGGAGCTCCATGGAGGGACTTACCCGTTTATGTTCAGCAGTGATATCTATGTGGACGGGCTCAAGTCCGATGCCAAGTATGTGTTTCAGTATTGCCGCAATGTGGAAGTGCACGACGCCGATATCCTTACCAAGGACTCATTCTGGGAGTGTGACAATGTGGTTGTCTATGATTCCAAACTCGATGGTGAATACCTCGGCTGGCACTCTAAGAACCTCAAGTTTGTGAGGTGCCAGATTGCCGGGGAGCAGCCCCTCTGCTACATGGACGGTGTTACGCTCGAGGATTGCACTTTTGATCCCGCCTGCGACAGGGCCTTTGAGGACTCTTCCCGTATAGATGCCCGTATCAAAGGAGCAATCACAAATATCAAGAATCCCATTTCGGGCCGTATTGTTGCCGGTACGATTGGCTCCGTAACTCTCGATGAAAACCTCAAGGCCCCCGGGAATTGCGTGATATCCGGCGAGGGGCTCAATCAGTAAAACTCTAATTGTCAGTAGATTGTGCTTTTTCCTTGTCCCCTGCAGGGGGCAAGGAAAAATGTTATATTGTTGGGTATTAGCTATTTAGCGAAATAAGAGGGGCGATACTTCCCCCTTGCAGAAACCAAATTAATTGGTTATATTTGCCATTCAATTGGTTGGGGGTCTCTCTGGCCTCTTAATTCTGCCTATCAATGGGACAGGCAGAAACGAAGTTGTACAATTACTGTGGCTTTCAGGCGCAATATCATAATTACCGGCGGGGCAGGTTTTATCGGTTCAAATGTGGTTCATTTGTTCGTGGAGAAATACCCCGACTATCGCATTATCAACCTCGATAAACTTACCTATGCTGGGAATCTGGCGAATCTTAAGGATATCGGGGATAGGTCCAATTACTGCTTCGTCAGGTTGGATATATGTGATTTTGATGCTGTTTCGGCTCTGATACGGGAAGAAAAGGTCGATGGGATTATCCACCTTGCCGCCGAAAGCCATGTAGATAGAAGCATCCGCGACCCCTTTACTTTTGCAAGGACCAATGTGCTGGGGACTTTGTCTCTGCTTCAGGCAGCAAGGCAGTATTGGGAGCCTCTGGGGTGGGAGATTCGGCGAGAGCAGAGCGGGGAGGCCATCCCATGCCGCTTTTATCATATCAGCACCGATGAGGTTTATGGTTCACTGCCGCTCGATGAAGACAGCTTTTTTACTGAAGTCTCGCCATATCAGCCACATAGTCCGTACAGTGCATCCAAGGCGGGTTCTGACTATTTCGTAAGGGCTTTTCACGACACTTACGGCATGCCGACCCTTGTCACCAATTGCTCCAATAACTACGGCCCATACCAGTTTCCTGAGAAGCTTATACCGCTTACAATCAACAATATACTTCATCGACGGCCCATCCCTGTCTATGGTACGGGGAAGAATGTTCGGGACTGGCTTTATGTGCAGGATCACGCGAAGGCCATCGATACGGTTTTTCATCGGGGCGTTCCGGGGGAGAGCTACAATATCGGGGGCGGGAATGAGAAGCGGAACATCGACCTCGTAAGGCAGCTTGTTTTGACTACGGACAGGCTTCTCGGACGTGCGGAGGAGGAAGATTTGAATCTGATTACTTTTGTAAAGGACCGTGCCGGACACGACCTTCGCTATGCAATCGATTCCTCCAAACTGCGTCGCGAACTCCGCTGGAGCCCGGAGACCTCCTTCGAAGAGGGCATAGAGAAAACTGTGCGCTGGTATCTTGACAATCAGGACTGGCTCGATGGAGTCACCAGTGGCGACTACTTGAAGTACTACGAAAGCATATACGGGAATTGCTAGCGTTATCTTCGGGTGGTTCTATATTAAATGACTAAAGTAGAAATAGTTATATGAAAGGCATCGTCCTGGCCGGAGGGGCCGGTACAAGACTCTACCCCATAACCAAGGGAGTCAGCAAGCAGCTGCTTCCCATCTATGATAAACCGATGATTTACTATCCCTTGAGCGTAGTGATGCTTGCGGGGATACGCGATATTCTTGTCATCACTACACCAGAGGATCAGGCTGCTTTCAGACGTCTTCTTGGAGATGGCTCGGACTTCGGCCTTAGTCTCCAATACGCTATTCAACCCCGTCCCGAGGGACTTGCACAGGCTTTTCTTATCGGGCGGGACTTTATCGGGGACGACAGTGTCTGTCTTGTGCTGGGGGACAATATCTTTCACGGGGCGGGCTTCAGTGAACTCCTTCATGAAGCTGTCAGAAGTGCCGAAGAAGATTCCCTTGCAACCGTTTTTGGATATTGGATGAGTGATCCCCGAAGATACGGGGTGGCGGAGTTTGACAGCGATGGCAAATGCCTTGGAATTGAGGAAAAACCTGCCACCCCTAAATCCAATTACGCTGTCGTGGGACTTTATTTCTACCCCAACGATGTTGTCCGCATTGCCCGGGAGGTTACCCCATCGGAGCGCGGCGAACTGGAGATAACTTCAGTCAATCAGGCATTTTTGCAAGAGGGCCGACTCCTTGTAAAGCCTCTCGGGAAGGGATTTGCCTGGCTTGATACCGGCACGCACGATTCGCTTTCGGAGGCTTCCGGTTATATAGAGACCATCGAGAAAAGGCAGGGGATTAAGGTTGCCTGTCTCGAAGGGATTGCGTATGAAAATGGCTGGATATCAGAGCAGAAGCTTCGCTCTCTCGCTATTCCTATGGCTAAGAACGAATACGGACAGTATCTCTTAAGACTCGCGGGAGGGCAGTGATATGAATAGGAAAATCGCAGTTGCAGGAGCCGGCTATGTAGGCTTTTCCCTGTCGGTCTTGCTATCGCGGCATAACGGTGTGACTGTAGTGGATGTCGTGCCCGAAAAGGTCGCGGACATCAATAAGCATATCTCGCCGATTAACGAAGAATATATAGAGAAATACCTTACAGAAAAGCAGTTGGATCTCTATGCCACTACCGATGGCAGGGAGGCATACAAGGATGCCGAGTTTGTCATCATTGCAACACCGACCAACTACGATTCCTCCAAAGATTTCTTCGACACCACCCATGTGGAGGAGGTTATCGGGCTCGTATTAGAGGTGAACCCCAATGCCGTGATGGTGATAAAGTCCACGGTGCCAGTTGGGTACACAAAGACCGTCAGGGAGAAGTTCAGTTATCGCGAAAGGCTTTCGGACGGGAGTTTCACCACCATTTATCCCAAGATTATCTTCGCCCCAGAATTTCTTCGCGAAAGCAAGGCCCTTTACGACAACCTCTACCCCAGCCGAATCATTGTCGGCTACGATGCTCCTTCGCTCGAAGATGCGGCACACGAGTTTGCGGGCCTCATAAAGGAAGGCGCGATAAAGCAGGATGTCCCGGTGCTTTTCATGGGCAGCACCGAGGCCGAGGCGGTCAAGCTCTTCGCAAATACCTATCTCGCGCTCCGAGTCAGCTACTTCAATGAGCTCGACACATACGCAGAGATGAAAGGGCTTGATACCCGCTCCATCATCGAAGGAGTCTGTCTTGATCCCCGTATCGGCACTCACTACAACAACCCCTCCTTTGGCTACGGAGGCTATTGCCTTCCCAAGGACACCAAGCAGCTTCTGGCCAACTTCAACGATGTGCCCGAAAACCTCATCAAGGCCATCGTGGACAGCAACCGTACCCGTAAGGATTTCATTGCCGACCAGGTGCTTCGCAAGGCCGGATACTATGGCTACAGTGACGGGAATTCATACGACAGCGCCTTCGAAAAGCATTGTGTGATAGGTGTTTATCGTCTGACGATGAAAACCGACTCGGATAACTTCCGCCAAAGTGCCATCCAGGGTGTGATGAAGCGTATCAAGGCCAAGGGTGCAGAGGTCATTATCTACGAGCCAACCCTCCAGGACGGCAGTACCTTCTTCGGAAGCTATGTGGTGAATGATTTCGAAGCCTTCAAGACTAAGTCTCAGGCCATCATCGCCAATCGCTACGACTCTGACCTCGACGATGTCCGTGACAAGGTCTACACCCGCGACATTTTCAGAAGAGACTAATTTTTGTCTATAGTTAAAATTTTTCTTATTTTGGTGAAAAATTTTAACTATGGAGAAAATAGATAGACGAGACTACACTGACAGGATAATCAAACTGCTAGGGCGGAGCGAGGTCATCGTTCTGACCGGTCACAGACGGGCAGGGAAGAGTTGCATTCTGGAATGTCTTGTAGAAAGGCTTAAAAGTGAGGGAAATATCATTTTCCTTGACATGGAGAATCCTGATTATGCAGGTATCTCTTCTTTTGTGGAACTCAACGATTGGATTAAGGCTCACTCCCATTCATCAGGAAGAAATATCATACTCATTGATGAGGTGCAGGAGATAGAGCACTTTGAGCGGACATTGCGCTATTGGGTCAAACAGGATGGCTATGATGTGATAGTTACCGGCAGTAATGCCTCAATGCTGTCAAGCGATGTTGCAGGTGCTTTCAGCGGAAGGTATATCGAGGTGCATGTTTATTCCCTCAGTTATCCTGAATATCTCTCTTTTAACAAGGCAGAGGATTCTGATACCCAATTAAATGGATATTTGAGGTGGGGTGGGCTTCCATATCTTGGCAATATTCCGCTTTCGGATGCTAAAGGGAGGAACGAGTATCTTGACAGTATTTACAACACAATATTTGTAAAAGATATCCTGTCGCGGTATCGGATAAGAAATTCGGCTTTTGTGGGCAATCTTGTCCATTTTGTTGCAGACAATGAAGGAAAAATGTTCTCTCCTTACAGTATCTCAAAGTACATGAAGGGGAAGGGCGAGTCTGTGTCGACAAACACCGTTGCAGGTTATATTGAGATGCTTGTGGGTTCTTTCATCATTGATAGGGTGCGGCGTTTTGACATCAAAGGGAAGAAAGTCTTTGAGCAAGTTGACAAGTATTATTTTGAGGACATTGGCATTCGTAACAGTCTGTGCAGGGGGAAGGTGATTTCGGATAGGGAGAAGGTTCTTGAAAATGCTGTTTACCTCAAATTGAGGCAGCTTGGGTTTGAAGTATATGTGGGACAGATTGGGGCGAATGAAATTGATTTTGTCGCATTGCGTGGAGAAACGGTTGAATATTATCAGGTCTGTGTCAGTCTATCTTCCGAAACGACCCTTACGCGGGAACTCGGCAACCTTAAGATGATTGATGACAATTACCCAAAGTACATTGTGACTGCGGATTCTTATGCGGCAGGAAGAAACGAAGCCGGGATAGAGATTGTATCCATTGCTAAATTTCTGAAAAGGAGTGAGTAGGGTATATGTAAGCGTGCGATTTTGGAATATTGAACAAAATAGAAATAACGATATGAGCATTTTCAAAGACAAGACACTGATGATTACGGGAGGGACGGGAAGTTTCGGCAATGCCGTGCTTCGGCGTTTCCTTGATACCGACATCAAAGAGATCCGTATCTTCTCCCGCGACGAGAAGAAGCAGGACGATATGCGCCACGAGTATCAGGCTAAATATCCCGCTGTGGCACATAAGATTAAGTTCTATATCGGGGATGTAAGAAGCCTTGAGAGCGTGCGCTCCGCTATGCCGGGTACTGACTATATCTTCCATGCTGCTGCCCTCAAGCAGGTGCCTTCCTGCGAATTCTTCCCTATGGAAGCCGTACGCACCAATGTCATCGGCACGGACAATGTCCTCACCGCTGCGGTGGAATGCGGAGTCAAATGCGTCATCTGCCTCTCCACCGACAAGGCTGCCTATCCCATTAACGCTATGGGTATTACCAAGGCTATAGAGGAAAAGGTGGCTGTCGCGAAGAGCCGCAATAGCGGGAGTTATGATGAAAACGGAGAATTCCATGGCACCAAAATTTGCTGCACCCGTTATGGAAATGTGATGTGCTCCCGTGGGAGTGTTATCCCTCTATGGATAGAGCAAATCCGCTCCGGCCAGCCCATTACCATCACCGAGCCCAAGATGACCCGCTTTATCATGAGCCTTGACGAAGCTGTAGACCTCGTCCTGTTTGCCTTTGAAAACGGGCACAACGGAGACATCCTCGTTCAGAAAGCTCCCGCCTGTACCATTCAGACCCAGGCCGAAGCGGTATGCGAACTCTTTGGCGGCAGGAAAGAAGAAATCCGCGTCATCGGCATCCGCCATGGAGAGAAGATGTACGAAACTCTCCTTACCAAGGAAGAAGCTGCCAAAGCCGTTGATATGGGGAACTTCTATCGCGTCCCTGCCGACAACCGCGACCTCAACTACGACAAGTACTTCAAGGAGGGGAATGTCGGCGCAGGGCTGATTGATGAGTTTAATTCCGACAACACCCTTCGTCTCGACCTCGCGCAGACCAAGGCCAAAATCGCCTCCCTCGAATACATCCGGAACGAACTCAACGGGGTCGAAAATATCGCGAGATGAAAGTATTAGTCACCGGCGCAAAGGGTTTTGTGGGCAAGAATCTTTGTGCCAATCTTCGAAACATAAAGGAAGGCTTTGACCGCACCCATCCAGGGCTTACCATCGAGGAAATCTTTGAATACGATCTCGACTCGACTCCACAGCAGCTCGACAAATGGTGCTCCGAGGCGGATTTTGTCTTCAATCTTGCCGGGGTAAACCGCCCAAAGGATCCTGAAGAGTTTATGAAAGGCAACTTCGGCTTCGCCTCGACCCTGCTTGACACTCTTCGAAAGCAGGGCAACACCTGTCCCATTATGCTCTCATCCTCCCAGCAGGCCTCCCTTACGGGGCGTTTTGGTAACTCCGAATACGGGCGGAGCAAAAAAGCGGGAGAAGATCTGTTCCTCCAGTATGGCGAAGATACAGGAGCGAAGGTACTTGTCTACCGTTTTCCTAACCTTTTCGGCAAATGGTGCAGGCCAAATTACAATTCGGCAGTAGCAACTTTCTGCAATGCATTTGCCAACGATTTGCCGTACACCGTCAATGACCCCTCCGTAGAACTCGAACTCCTCTACATCGATGATCTTGTAGATGAGATGATTGCGGCTCTGATAGGGCATGAACATCATTGTGAGTTTGACGGGCTGGAGGTTATCCCTGCTCAAAATGGCCGCTATTGCTACTGCCCCGTGACCCACAAGGCGACCCTCGGAGAGATTGTCGATCTGCTTGGAGAGTTCAAGGCACAAAGCGAAACTCTTTTGGTGCCCGAAATTCCGGCCGAAAGTTTTGCCAAAAAACTCTACTCCACCTACTTGAGTTACCTGCCTGCATCCAAGGTTGCAATCCCTCTCAAGACCAATGTTGACCCTCGAGGCTCGTTTACCGAGGTGCTTAAGACCCTCAATTGCGGTCAGTTCAGTGTGAATGTCAGCAACCCGGGAATTACCAAGGGACAGCACTGGCACAACACCAAATGGGAATTCTTCATTGTGGTCAGTGGGCACGCTCTTATCCAGGAGCGCAAGATCGGAAGCGATGAGGTGCTGGAATTTCGTGTGGACGGAGAGCATATTCAGGCCGTCCACATGCTCCCAGGCTACACTCACAACATCATCAACCTCTCCGACACCGAACCCCTCGTCACCCTTATGTGGGCCAACGAACTCTTTGATCCTGCTCATCCTGATACATTTTTTGAAAAAGTTTAGATTCTTCAGTCGCCTGTGCCTTCTTCAAAATGACAATTGCCTGTCATTTTGAGCGTAGCGAAGAATCTCTACACACAATCAGCAATGGACTACAGCAATATTCAATTCAAAAACAACGGGAGGCTGAAGCTTCTCATCATCGTCGGCACCCGTCCCGAAATTATCCGTCTTGCGGCGGTAATTGACAAGTGCCGGACCTATTTCGATACTATCCTTGCCCATACGGGACAAAACTACGACTACAACCTCAACGGAGTTTTCTTCAAAGACCTTAAACTTGCTGACCCCGAGGTGTACATGAATGCAGTTGGCTCCGACCTTGGTGAGACCATGGGCAACATAATTGCCGAGAGTTACAAACTTATGGTGGCTATCAAGCCCGATGCCGTCCTTGTGCTAGGAGATACCAATTCCTGCCTTAGCGTCATAGGAGCCAAGAGGTTGCATATTCCTATCTTTCACATGGAAGCCGGCAACCGATGTAAGGACGAATGTCTGCCCGAGGAGACCAACCGCAGGATAGTTGATATTATCTCCGATGTCAATATGGCCTACTCCGAGCATGCCCGCCGCTACCTTGCGGAATGCGGTCTGCCAAAGGAGCGGACATATGTGACCGGTTCTCCTATGGCTGAGGTTCTGCACAGGAATCTCGCAGAGATTGAAGCCTCTGATGTGCACGAACGCCTTGGCCTGCAAAAGGGTCATTACATCCTTCTCAGCGCCCATCGTGAAGAGAATATCGACACAGAGAAGAATTTCTACAGCCTGTTCAATGCCATCAATGCCATGGCGCAGAAGTACGATATGCCAATCCTCTACAGCTGCCACCCGAGGAGTCGCAAACGCTTGGAGGCTTCCGAATTCAAACTCGATCCCCGTGTCATCCGGCATGAGCCCTTAGGATTTCACGACTACAACTGCCTTCAAATGAATGCTTTTTGCGTGGTTTCCGACAGCGGTACCCTTCCCGAGGAGAGCAGTTTCTTCTTAAGCATCGGACATCCTTTCCCCGCAGTGTGCATCCGCACCAGCACTGAGCGCCCTGAAGCCCTCGACAAAGGTGACTTCATCATCGCCGGAATCGACGAAAAGTCGCTTTTGCAAGCTGTTGATACTGCCGTCGAACTTAACCAAAGCGGCAACTACGGCCTCCCCGTTCCCGACTACACCGACGAAAACGTCTCCACCAAAGTCGTCAAAATCATCCAATCCTACACCGGCATCGTGAATAAGATGGTGTGGAGGAAAGAAATTTAGATATCATGTCATACGCAAAACTAAAATTTCCAAAGGATTCGCTTTTCCTTGTGACAGGAGGAGCGGGATTCATAGGTTCTAACCTATGCGAAGCAATACTGAAGTTGGGATATAAAGTCCGCTGTCTTGATGACTTGAGCACCGGCAAGCAGGCCAATGTCGACCTTTTCATTGACAATCCAAATTACGAGTTTATCAAGGGAGACATCAAAGACCTTGACACCTGTATGAAAGCCTGTGAGGGCGTTGACTTTGTGATGAACGAAGCCGCCTGGGGAAGTGTCCCGAGAAGCATAGAGATGCCTGTTTTCTATTGCAAGAACAACATCCTCGGCACTCTCAATATGATGGAAGCCGCAAGGCAGCAGGGCGTCAGGAAATTCGTATACGCATCAAGCTCTTCCGTCTATGGAGACGAAGCACATCTTCCCAAGAAAGAGGGAGTTGAGGGGAATCTTTTAAGCCCCTATGCTCTAACCAAACGATGCGATGAAGAGTGGGCTAAACAGTACACCATGCATTATGACCTTGACACCTACGGATTGAGGTACTTCAATGTATTCGGAAGAAGGCAAGACCCTCATGGGGCTTATGCAGCCGTGATTCCAAAGTTCATAAAGCAGCTTCTAAACGATGAACGCCCCACCATCAATGGTGACGGGAAGCAGAGCCGTGACTTCACTTACATTGAGAATGTCATCGAAGCCAATCTCAAGGCCTGCCTTGCGCCTCATGAGGCTGCGGGTCAGGCATACAATATCGCCTATGGCGGGAGAGAGTATCTGATTGATATCTATCATACTCTGACGAAAGCTCTTGGTAAAGACATTGAGCCTATTTTCGGCCCAGACCGAGCCGGAGACATCAAGCACTCCAATGCCGACATCTCCAAGGCTCGCGAGATACTCGGTTACGACCCGGAATATGACTTCGCCAAAGGTCTGAATGAAGCAATTGAATGGTATAAAGAAAATTTGTAGCATATTATGAAAGACACAAAAATCTGTGTAATCGGACTCGGTTACGTTGGGCTTCCTCTTGCACGCCTGTTCTCCACAAAGTACAAGACAATCGGATTTGATATGAATCAGAAGCGCGTCGATGCCCTTATGGCAGGACACGATGCGACTCTTGAAGTAAGTGACGAACTTTTGCAATCTGCCATCAAAAACGGCTTCGTCTGCACCACCGACATTGACAAGATCCGTGACTGCAACTTCTACATTGTAGCCGTTCCTACTCCCGTGGATAAGGACAACAATCCCGACCTCACGCCTCTTGTGGGTGCATCCACGACCGTCGGTAAGGTCATTGGCAAGGGTGATGTAGTGGTGTATGAATCCACGGTCTATCCCGGTGTTACCGAGGACGAGTGCATCCCAGTTGTAGAGAAAGTCTCCGGGCTCAAGATGAATGTGGACTTCTACGGCGGGTATTCTCCTGAGCGCATTAACCCCGGTGACAAGCAGCACACAGTTGAGCATATCAAGAAAGTTACTTCGGGCTCTACTCCTGAAATCGGCAAATACATCAACGAAGTCTACAGCAGCGTGATTGAGGCAGGGACTCACCTTGCTCCAAGTATCAAGGTAGCCGAGGCGGCAAAGGTCATCGAGAACTCCCAGAGGGACATTAACATTGCCTTCGTCAACGAGCTTTCCAAAATCTTTACCAAGATGGACATCGACACCCTCGATGTGCTTGAAGCCGCAGGAACCAAGTGGAATTTCCTTCCCTTCCGTCCCGGGCTTGTCGGAGGCCACTGCATCGGCGTTGACCCCTACTACCTTGCGCAGTGCGCAGAGCGTCATGGCTATCATCCGGAAATCATCCTCGCCGGTCGCCGCATGAACGATGGTATGGGCGAATATGTAGCCAACCAGACCGTGAAACTCATGCTCAAGAAAGGTATTCAGGTGCTGAATTCCGATATTCTTATTCTCGGCTTCACTTTCAAGGAGAACTGCCCCGATGTGCGCAACACCAAGGTCATCGACATCTACAAAGCCCTCAAGGAGTACAATCTCAACATCACGGTCTACGACCCTTGGGCCAATCCCGCCGTTGTCGAGCGCGAGTATGGCATCAGGATAACCAACGAACTTCCCTCGCAGAAATTCGATGCGGCCATCGCCGCCGTCGCCCACAAGAAGTTCGAAGTCCTCGATGTCCCCGCCCTCCTCAAACCGCAGCATGTCATCTTCGATGTCAAATGCACATTGGACAGGAGCATCGTGGACGGGAGGTTGTAGAAGATAGAGGAATCAAACTTTTATAAAGCTTGCAAGGCTGGTCAAAAGTTCCAGAAAGATAGCCATTTGAAAAACAGCGTTATTTAATTTCAAGCGCGTGTGACATTGGTCGGAGAGGGTGTCTTTCCCTGAAAAAGTTGACTCGCAAATGACAAAGACATATGCGATTCAATTATTATAGAAAGCGCGTGCAGTACTGCGACAAGGCGGAAATTAAGGCTGAAGAAATCGCACGCTCTCTTCTATCCAAAGGGATGTCCGTCTTGGATGTGGCTGATGTGACGGGGCTTAACGAGAAGGAAGTCAAGATGCTGAAATAAACTTTTCAATTCAAGGCAGACGATCGGCCACGCTCTAAAACATATTGAGGAATTTGGACTGTGAAAGAAGGGGAGATTATAGTGTGACGCGAAGGGTTGCATAGTTGTTCGGAGTGAGATACAGGACAGCAAAAAAAGAGGAGAGGTCAGCAAGAAGGATTTGTCACTGTATCGCTAAAGGTGTGGATGTTAAGCGATGAATCATAGTTTAAAATGAAGTTTTTCTGTACTATTGGATACCGATGTGTCGTGAGAATCGGATTGTCGTTTTCCTTGGTGCAGGTTTCCCGATTATATGGGATGCTCCAAAATCAAGTGATTTGTACGAATTGATTAAAGAGAAATTAGTCTCAACCGAATATAGTCGGTTAATTAAGCTATTTCCAGATTCATTTGAAGATGTTATAGCTGCTCTATATTCATATGCCGTTTATCCATTAAGTGAGTTTAATCAAAAATTGTTCGATTCAAAAATCCATGACAAGGCGATACAAAACGATGCCGCATTATTATATAAAGATTGCATCAATAAGATAATGCGGAGGATTAATGACTATGAGCGAGAGTCATGCTATTCTCAATATGTTGAGTATAATGAAGGGCTATATAGGCTATTCAAGTATCTCGGTTCTAAATATGCCCATGTTTCTGTCTATACAACTAATTATGACGAGGCTTTACCTGCTATTTTGGATTGGCCCGAGAGTGCTATGTCATTAAATGGTGAAAGGTTCTGCTACAGTCCTTTGGCGCAACATTATCTTAACCACTCATATTCTAATCTTCATGGTTCAATTCACTTGGAGATGAAACGATTTGACGGACAGCAATATGAGATTAATCACAATAGTTTTTTTCCCCCCCCCCCGATGTTATATTCACTGGAGAACTATGGCGGGAATCCCTCTGAAGTTGATTTATTTACACCAATCATAGTTGGGCATAGCAAGACGCAACAGATAGTCTCGAAACATTTCAATTTTGCCCTAACTTGTTTTGCAAATGACTTGTCTGATTGCGACACTTTTTTCAGTATTGGAACCTCATTCTCTGACCCGCATTTGAATGCTATTGTCAGGCAGTATACTTTATCAAGAAATGTTGAGTATGTTTTTGTAACATTAGAAAATAATAAGGTTACCGACTCAATAATTGAAAGAAATGTTTCCTCTCAAATTATAGGGTATAATCACACATACAGGCCTGATTGCGAGGAGGATAAAGTGTTTACGCGAGAGAATGATCGTGTTGTATATTACAAACATGGTGTCGTGAATTTTCTAAAAGACGAGCAATTCCAGCGTGCATATCTATAGTATTTCTCAATTCCGCAAAGCGGAATTGAGAAAAGGAACAAATTTCCGGTTTAATGTGCAATTTTTGCTGCGCGAGAAAACGGGCTATACATGGTGCTTTCGAGGATGATGGTGGCGAGCATAGGGAGTTCCTGCGCACATTCGAGGGCGGAAACAAGTGCAACAGCCACCGACTCGTCCACATGTACTAGTTTATCTGCCAGTACATCTCCAAAGGCATGTACCTCAATGATGTCTCTGAAGAGTACATAAGGGAAATAGAATGGAAACTCAACAGGCCACGCAAAAGCCTCGGATACGTGACTCCTCTAAAGTATTTCGAAAAATTGTATAACTTTGCCCTTGGTAGTGATGCACTATCAAGTTGAATTCGGCTCATAAAACTCTAAAATGGATGCTATAACCAAAATGCAAGTTTGGCAAAAAGCTCAAGTTGTGGATGGATACAATCCTGATATGTATCGGAAGGATTCATGTGGAGCTTGGATTGTATGGGATAAGTTTGGCGTTCAGGATAGTATTTATGGTTGGGAAGTCGACCATGTGTATCCTAAATCGAAGTTGGAAGAATTGGGTGTCAGTCTAGATTTAATAGATAACATTTGTAATCTTAGGCCAATGCAGCATAGCAACAATGAGAGCAAGGGTGATGACTATCCTTCATATACGGCTGCTGTGACGGCTGAAGGCAATAAGAATGTGTATAGGGCTGCCTCGTTGACCGTTAACGAGGCTACGCGAACGAAGGTGTCCAAGCTATTCGGATTAAAATAAGCCATGTTAAAAAAATAACAATACGCAAGTTATTCAATGTATATGACTATGATATTGACTTGACAAACAGGGATAAATCACTGGTGAAATTCATCACGGCACCGAACGGTTATGGTAAGACCACTATTCTTGATTTATTGGAGGCTTCCATAAGACAAGAATATAGCAAGATGTTTTCAGTGCCTTTCGCCAGTTTCGTTCTATATTACGAAGAAAGTAGCAATGAGTATGAATTTTCCATCGAACGAGATGAGGAAAAATTAGAGTCGGAGGATACTGACATAGTTCATATGCTTGGAAAGACTCTGACAGTCATTTTGTCGAGTGTGTCCGATGACCATGTCAACCATATTGAGCAGTTTAAAGTGCATCAAGCGCTTGACGGAACAATTACAAAAGAAGGGATTGATGTCAACACTCAGATGTTTTTCGTCTCGCGTACCTGTTATTATCTTACTGACGATCGTCTTGTCAGCCAAAAGATGGATGTTGTCGATGAAATTTTGAAGATTGAAGACCGGACTATGCCACAGTATCCTGATGAGATGAGGGAAATTCTTTCTTCAGAAGAAAAAACGCGGATTATCGAGGCCGAATTGAAACTTTTAAAGACATTATCGACCGATGCGAATTCGCAAATAAGCATTTAGAGATTGACAGTCGCTTCGGATTCCGTTTTGTAGCGGATGACGAACTTCACACTATCCTTACTCTCAACCAACTTTCTTCAGGTGAAAAACAGATGATCATCCAGGTGTATGAACTTTTGTTCCGTGCCCAGTCAGGAACATTAGTTTTGATTGACGAACCCGAATTATCTCTGCATCTGATGTGGCAGATGAACTACTTGAAAAACCTTTCTGAGATCGCTGAACTTCGTGGTTTTCAATGCATTGTGGCGACACATTCTCCTCAAATATTCAGCAATAGATGGTCACAATCCGTGGATTTGTTTGAACTGTCTAAGTAGCGTCATGTTGCAATCTCTTCAGAATACAGTCCGCGAACCCTCTTACACAGAGGCCAGCATCCGACAATCATTGTCATCGCCAGCCGGCATGAAGACTGTCTGGGTGATAGTTGAAGCTGAGGACGACCTTGATGTGTATAAGAAATTCATGCGTAGAGATACGACTGAGGTGAAGATTTCCAAGGACAAGAAAGGGAAGAAGGGATATGCAAATGTTGAACTGATTGTGAGAAGAATAAAACAGGTTATTCCCAAGGCACATATTTTTGGGATAAGGGATGCTGATTATACTCGCTTTCTGACAGACTATAAGGCTCCAGACAACATATTCTTGACCGACCGTCGCGACTTGGAGATGATGTTGCTTGATGCCCAAAATGTACAAGATGCATTGACCAATTGGACTGCAGATTATGATGCAGCCTTTGCGAAATGCATCCCGATTTGTCGTTATTTCGGCTACCTTAGGATTTACAATGAGATTGCAGGTTTATCGGTGACATTCCACAACCATCTGCACCCCTCAAAATATTGGGATTTCAATCGACACGATCTGGATCCAGAGTGGAAAACCAAAAGTACAGATAAGTTTGTTTCCCTTGCCAAAGGGGTCTGTACAGTTGCGGATGTCGATTCTTTTATCAGTGACCATGCGTTGGAGCAGGAAAGCATGTACGACATTTGCCGTGGACGTGATTTCATCAAACTCCTTTCTGTGGCACTTGTGAGGAACGAGTATTCAGATGACAACATAATGGCCGAGATGACTTTAGCATATAGTCTTATCGACTTCAAAGCGACACAATTGTACTCTAGCATACAGGCTTGGCAGAAGGCCGAAGGCGTGGAGGCTCTGATATCTTAAAAGCATGAGTCCACTTTAAAAAGTCAGCGCCCATTATTATGCTTACATAACTTCGACCTTGGTAGTGTTGCACTATCAGGTTGAATTCAGCATTTTAAGGCCTTTTGTAATAATAATTACATGAAAATCAATAAATTATGACAAAATTTTTCGATTTTTGTCATGTATTAAGTAATGAAATACAAAATATCCCCAAACAACAAAAGTGTTCTTAATTCGGGTTTAACCGATGATTACAAGAGAGCTGTTGCAGAGTATATCTGGAATGGCTTTGATGCAGGCGCGACTTGTGTCGAGATTGTATTTAATGCCAATGGTCTCGGTGGGGTGGATGACTTGCATATAGAGGACAATGGGAGCGGTATTGATTATGATATGCTTCCTGAAACATTCGGAACATTTCTCGATTCAAACAGAACTACAGCTATTCATAGGACTTCCAATGTGAGAGGGAGAAAGGGCAAGGGACGCTTTTCCTATAATGTCATATCTGGAGGGGCATCATGGAGAACAAGATATCGAGACCAAAATGGAGAGTTGAAAGAATTTGAAATAACGATTTATTCTTCAAATAGGGCTGAGTATGAAGTGACTGAACCAGTTGCCGTATCATCTTCAGGAAATAAAGCGACTGGTACATCAGTTCACTTTCTTGAAATGCGTCCTGGTTTTACCGAGGATAATTTTACTGGAGATTCATTTCGGGAGTTTCTTTCAAGCGAGTTCGCGTGGTTTCTGGAATTGAACCGAGAAAAAGATTACTCCATTAAGATAAACGGCGTGGTGCTCGACTACAGCAACCTGATAGGTGAAGCTGAAGCAAGAAATATTGTCATCGGTGAATATAATTTTCAATGCAATTTTATCAGGTGGACGAAGAAAATAGGTGACAAGTATTATTTTTACTTGATGAATGACCAGTTGCAGGAAGTCAGTAAGGAATTGACCTCTTTCAACAATAAGGCAACAACATTCCATCATAGTATATATGTAACGTCCTCATATTTCAACAATTTTGTTTGGGAAAAGATTCCAGCGTCTCGTCTTGATGGCATGGTCAACCAAGGAGACGCAATATACAGAAGATTGCTGAAGGAACTTCGAAAATATTTGGCGCAGAAAGAGAAGGAATATATACGTGCCGTTGGTGCTGCAGAACTCATTGCCCAATACGAACGGGACGATGTGCTCCCCAAATTCTCCGACGATCGATATGGACGGGCAAGAAAGAAAGACCTGATTGAAGCTATTCAGGGCATCTATTATGTACAGCCCAAAATATTCCAAAATTTGTCGACCGAGCAACGGAAGACCATGGTCGGTTTCTTGAACCTTCTTCTAGACTCAAATGAAAGGAATAATCTCATTGAGATAATTGAGGGAGTGGTGCATTTGACTTCTGAAGAGAGGGCTGAACTGGCGGCCACCCTGAGAGCCACCTCCCTTAGCCGTATTAATTCCACAATCAGTCTGGTCAAAAACAGGCTATTGGTAGTTGAGGGCCTCAAGCGTCTTGTCTTTGATTTGGAAAAGTTCACTACGGAGCGTGACCACATTCAGAAAATCGTTGAGGAGAACTACTGGTTGTTCGGTGAGCAGTTCTCATTGGCCTCTGCTGATGATTTGATGGCTACCGCTTTGGCAGAATATACCTATAAACTTGATGGCAAAGCTCAGAAAGGCAGTTTTACTGCTGAAGATGCGCGCCGCAGGCCGGACATTTTTACATTTAGGGAGCGTCCACTGTCTGACTATCCTCATTCCTCGATATTAGAGGAAAACATCATTGTCGAATTGAAGCGACCTTCTTTGATAATTGGAAAGGAGCAGTTCAGACAGATAGAGGATTATCGTGACATAATACTTGGCGAACCTAAGTTCAATTCTCAACGTAGGCGGTGGATTTTCATTGTCGTTGGGAAAGAGGTTGATGATTTCATCAAGAATCTATATGGTAGCTTTGAAGACAAGAATAAGCCAGGATTGGTAAATCTTATAAGCAACTTTGAGATATATGCCTTGACTTGGGACGATGTCTTTGTCGCTTTTGGACACAGAGAAAACTTTGTTCTTGAGAAGCTCAATTTTGACAAAAAGGTAATTCATGATGAGATGGCGAAATATGATCAATCAAGAGGGTCTGCCGATAACCTGACACAAGATATTCTCAATCTTAATACGAAATAACTTTTTGTCGATGGATTTGGTGTAGTCAAGATTTTTTTGGGGCTGGACTAACACAATTGGAGTTGCTTATCCATTATTTAACGCTAAAAAAGATATATGAATCCACTTTAAAAAGTCGATAGTCCCTCATCGTGTGCATCTGTCCTTCGCAGGAGGGCTTTGCGTGAGGTGATGAAAAAGATGTTCCGAAATAAAGATTTTTTGCATAATTCATTTATTTTCATTAACTTGCATATAACTTAAAAGGCAAGTTGATATGTTCAGAGAAACCGAAACCGACCGTCAGATGTCCCTGTTTGACAACCCCGCCGACCTGATGGGCAAGCGGGCAGCGAAGAGATATGACGCCCGAAGGCCTGGCAGAAACAGTTCTTCGAGTTGGTTACGTCCCAGATTGACGAGGATATTTTTCGTCCCCTGTTCAAGGAGGGAAGGATGGGCGCTCCCACGGCATCCGTGCGCCGTCTGGTGGCGATGTCCATCCTCAAGGAAGGGTTCGGCTGTTCGGACGAGGACCTGATGGAGAAGTGCGACTACGACCTTCTGACCCGCAAGGCGCTCGGCCTGGTCAAGATGGAGGACGAGGCTCCGTCCATCGACACCTACTACCTGTTCCATCGTCGCATCTGCGACTATGCGGATGCCACCGGGGAGAACCTGATGGAGACCTGCTTCGGCAGGCTGACCGGCTTCCAGGCCGCGAAGTTCAAGATTTCCGGGCGGGCAATCCGCATGGACAGCAAGCTTATCGGAAGCAACATCGCATGGTACTCCCGTTATGAGCTCGTCCACAATACGTTCATTCAGGAGATCGGGCAGTATGAGAGCCGCCTCAACCCGTCCCTCAGGAGGCAGGTCCAGCCGTGGAAGGAGGAGAATGCGAAGCAGACCGTGTACAGGAGCGATGCGGGGACTATACTGCAGCATCTTGGGGAGCTGGGATGTGTCATCTACGCGGTGCTGGTGCGAGTCAAGGCGAAGGACGGGCTTCTCAAGCGTGTGTTTGAGGAACAGTTTGAGGTCGAGCATGGCCATGTCAGCCCTCGGGACAAAAAGCTGATTGCGGCGGGAAGCGTCCAGAACCCGAACGACCCGGATGCGGAGTACCGTCAGAAGGGTCCGCAGAAGGTGAAGGGCTACAGCGTGAACATCACCGAGACCACCGGCCAGGAGGATGCACCATCCTTGATTACCGTGGTTCAGGTGAAGGGCGCCACGGCGTCGGACAGCGGCTTTTACGAGGATGCTATCGCAAAGAGCGAGGCCACGACCGGGTCCAAGGTTAACACTGTCTACAGCGACGGGGCCTACCAGAGCGCCGACAACCGTGCGCTTGCGGTTCACCGGCATCCAGGGCCGTCAGTCCCGCTATCTGCTGGACGAGGGTGACGGGGACACGGTCAGGGTTACCGACACCAAGACAGGCGAGGTCTATGAAGCCAAGAGGACCAGGAGCGGAACTCTTCGGATACCCAATCCGAACAAAGGCGGCCGCTTCAAGTGGCGATACTTCCTCCCCAAGCAACTGGAGTCGATGCGGTCCCGCAAGCGCTTGGAGGTTATCCCCCAGAAAGAGAAGAACAAACGGAACAATGTCGAAGCCTCCATCTTCCAGCTCTGCTTTCACACACGGAACAACAAGACCCACTACAGAGGCAAGCGGAAATATGAGTTGTGGGCTTTCGCCCGCTGCACATGGATAAATCTGCGAAGAATCTTCCTCTTCCAGAGCAAAATGGCTCCGGAAGGGGGTAATGGACGCCCTTTTGGCCTCACATCGGCCATGTCGGCGCTCCTGAAGACTATGTCGCAGACTCTCGATCATCTGAAACTTTTATTTACGTCCCCGTTCTTTGCCATGCATTGGACTGCGGACGCCTGAAAAACTAATTTTTTAAAGTGGACTCAAGTGGACTCATTATTAATATCCAATAAACTGTATAATGAACATAAAAAATATGGAAGAAGTAAGGGGTATTTGAACATAGTTATTGATGAAGCGCATAACATTCTTTCATATCAGTCAACTAGAGAAAGTGAAGAATGGAAAGACTATAGGCTGGAAGTGTTCGAGGAAATTATCAAGGGAGGAAGTTTGGCGTTTTTATGACAATAGCAAGTCAATGTCCATCTGACATCTCATCAACCATTATTTCTCAATTACACAATTATTTCATACATCGTTTTGTCAATCAGCATGATATAGATCAAGTTAATAACACATTTCTTATTTAGACAAGGTCTCTGTTGAGTCTCTGCCAATCTTGTCTATCGGAGTATGTGTTATTGCTGGTGAAATAGCTGATTTACCGGTTGTAGTCAAAATTGATGAAATCGAAGAGGAAAATCGTCCTGATAATAGAACCTTGGATGTTGTTAAGCTTTGGAGCAATGATAATGGAGATGTGTTGGGTTTATGAGCTGAGCTCGGAGGCAAAGGTACGTGCTTTCAGCCTCAAGGAAAAAGGAGTTGGATTCAGACATGAATTCAGCCGTGAATTTGATTGAAAATCACATAGCTGTTAAGTTTTTAATGAAGAGTCGATAGGATACAACACGGACTTGTAACTTGGTATCAATGGATTTATGGATTATTCTGTTCTTATCAATAGAAAGATTATCGATGTGCTCATTGGAGATGTTAAACTCTATGGTGAGTTCTCTCTCCCATATATGTCAGGCCCTGAACTCTGTCAGGTTAGTACGACATTTGGACTTCCGCGTACATATACATGGGGAAATAGGGGCGTAGCCAATAAAAGTCGATGGGAGTATATGCAAGACCTGATGAAACATCTCAATCTTGAGGAAAGGGTTCCAGATCTTTTGTCTTACTTGATGCAGCAGAGTCGTTTCAAAAACTTGACAGGAATAGGGGATATTCAGAAAGTTGATGAAACATATAAAAATATCATTAAGGGAGCAATAGATGCAATCAATGCCCAACTTGTGATAGCGCGAGTAGAGTTGAGGCTGGTGAACAAAACCTTCGTTTTGAGTAGGGTGGGAGAAGATGTTGTGATAGAGACACCGAAGGTCAAAATCATCAATTCCCAATACATTCGTGAGTTGCCAGCGCGCATTAAGGATGACCTCGACAACAATGACTATGATAGCGTTATCACCAAGTCCCGGACACTGCTTGAAGAAGTTTTGATATTTATCATTGAAAAATTGACATTTGAGCGTTACAAGAGTAACGGTGATCTGGTGAAAATATATCAAGATGCTACAGTGTTGATGAATATGAGGCAGAAGAGCGATTGGGACAAAAGGATAAACGAATTGCTTGGCGGATTACACAAGTTAGTGAGTGCCATATCAAGTATGCGAAATATGAACAGTGATGCTCACGGCGTAGGCTCCGGCAGGATTAACATCGATAAACGCGAAGCTCTGCTGGTTGCTCATTCTTCAATGATGCTTTCTGAATACTGGTTGAGTGTGTTTGAGAAAAAGGCTAATGAACGGCGTATTTAACTATCAAGTCTAATTTTAGATGATAATAATTTAAAAAATATCTATTCGGTAGCGGTTGTTATGGTTGACGAGGCCATGGAAGATGAAGACCAGACCATTTTTTGAAGAATCTCGCTGCTCTCTTGCCCATCAGGTCGGCGGGATTGTCAAACAGGGACAGTTGAGTGTCAGTATTGGTCTCTCTGAACATAGGAACTTGCCTTTAAATCCATATGCAAGTTAATGAAAATAAATAATTTATGTGAATTTATCTTATCACTTTAACAACTTTTTCCGCACTTCTGTTTTTGCACCCTGATGGAAGAATATCGTGTATAATAAGGGTGCCGTGACTTTTTAAAGTAGATTCTAATATCAATAGTTCGTTAAAAATATAAAAAGTCAAGCGGTGTCTCTGACACCCAGGAATAAGAGTTCTTTGAAAACAGTGTCATTTTTTCGCAGTTTCGGGGATTTCCCGGAAATGGAAATAAATCGGTCAAGCATGTAAGCGTTGTGCATCAGCAGCTTGAGAGAGCCTATGGACAGCTTGGTGTAGCCGTACTGTCTTGCGTACTCGTTCAGGATGTTGATGGACGAGAGCGATGTGTTATAGGAGAAGTCCAGAGCGGCCTCGTTCCTTGCCTGAAAATTGGTAAGCCCCATGTGTGACTTCCCGTCGCGGTACAGGAACTCGATCTGGAACCTTGTCCGGTAAAGGTCAAAGATGTCCCTTCCCTGGAGCGTTCTGTCGGTGGCTACATATACTTTCCTGGCCTGTGACTTTTTGTCTCCGTCCAGATAGTCCGCGACAACCACCTTGCAAACACGCGCGAGGCACTCCACCCAGACTTCGTCGGTGTGCAGGACGACACCCTTCCCGTCTTCGCCAATGAGAGCTTCGCTGGTGAATATGTCTTTGTCCAGGTTGTCAAGGTCAACGCGCTCGCCGAATACCCTCTTGCGGCCTCTCGGCTTCTGTGGGCCGGTGTACATGTACTTAAGGCGGGCGTTGTCGTGCAGCCTGGTGATGAGGTCAAATTCCATAGAATCAAGGCCTTTCAGGAAAGGGCCGTTGGCGAAGAATGAGTCGGCCACGATGTGAGGGGTGATGGAATGGAGGCGTGCGGCATCCGCGTTCAATGCGTTCAGGTAGATGGCGAACAGGCCGTTCGACTCCTTCAGCGCCTTGAGGTGCTTGGGCTTGCGGCCGCGCTTCTTGGGACGCTTGATGGTCTGGACCGCCTTGAGGTGAACTGCCTCCTTCGTGTCGGCGTTGACCAATGCGATTCCGAGTATCTCCAGGCCCCACTTCGTGGCACCTGCGCAGCCGGACCAGAAGTAGCCCACTCCGGGTGTCTTCCTGCCGGCTTTGCTGATGTATGTCGGGTCGATGGCTATGGCCCTGCGCTGGCCTGACATCCGTCCCGTGAACTGCATGTTGAATCCCAGCCAGTCGAAGGACCGCTGGAAGTTCTGGCGGAAACGGCTCTCGCATGAGTCCGAAATCCTGGACATTGACGTGTAGTTCACTCTTCCTAGCATGACGATGTACAAAATCATGGTCTCGATGATGAAACTGCGAAAAGGTTTGTGTAAATTTGCCTGGCGAATGACGAGGCCCGCAATGACCTCTCTAAGCTGGGTAAGTACGTTGATTTTCATTACTAAGGTATACTTGGTAAATATCACTTAAGTTACTGAAAATCAACGACTTATCCAATTTTTTGGCAATTATTTTCATCAAAATCGACACTTTTTTCAGGTTTTCTTCAAGCCTGCCCTCTGATGACCCTTGAAGTCAGCTCGCGGCAGATGTAGTTATACGTAAAGTATTGAATATTAAACATTAAACAAGAATATTATTAATTTTTAACGAAGTATTGAGAAATAACTATGAAAAACTTTGCGAGGAAACCTTGGCGGCTAGGGCTGTTCCTAATGAGCCACTATGTATGAAACAGGTTAAAAAATGCTTGGTTTTTACCTGCAAAAACATAGATTCTTGGCAATGAATAAGAGAATTTATTGAAACTTTCAAAGTCAATACAACTACAATATGTCCAATAAATCAGACAATACTCGTGTAGCAAAAAATACTGTACTCCTTTATATAAGAACTATTCTCGTGATGCTTGTTGCTTTATACACAAGCCGAGTGGTTCTCAATACTTTAGGCGTAGAAGATTATGGTATTTATCAGGTCGTTGGGGGTGTAGTTTCGATGTTCTCTGTTATTTCTGGCGCATTGTCAACAGCTGTAAGTCGTTTTCTGGCTTATGACTTGGGGAGGGCTGATATTAATCAATTGCATAGAACTTTTTCGACCAGCATGGTCGTTCAGTTAATAATAGCTGCAATCATTTTTTTATTGTGTGCAGTCGTAGGTACTTGGTTTGTGAACAACAAATTAGACATACCTGCCGGAAGAATGATTGCGGCAAGGTGGGTTCTCTTTTGTTCTCTCACTGCTTTTGTCATAAACCTGATTAGCGTCCCATACAATGCTTCCATTGTTGCTCACGAGGAGATGAATGTGTTTGCTTATATCAGTATAGCGGAAGTACTATTGAAGCTCTTGATAGTATACACTTTGGTCATTTCTCCGTTTGACAAGTTGATTTCTTATGCAGTTTTGACTGTCTGCGTGGCGATTGTAATTAGGCTCACATATAGCATATATTGCCAGAGACATTTCGTTGAGTGTAAAGGGAAATTGGAATGTGATAAGACTATTTTTAGGGAAATGTTCTCATTTGCTGGATGGAATTTCTTTTCTAATGGTATTTATGTGTTTAATACTCAAGGGATTACATTGTTGGTGAATATGTATTTTGGTGTAGCTATGAATGCTGCGAGGGGAATCGCTACACAAGTAGAGCAAGCGGTTCAACAATTTACGAACAATTTTACAACGGCCATTAATCCACAAATAACGAAGTCCTATGCCTCTGGAGATTTCGATAGATTATACTATTTGATATGCAAAGGAACTAAGTTCTCATTTTTTCTCCTTTTTTGCATTTCTCTTCCGATTTTATTTGAAACGGAGTTCATCCTAAAAATTTGGTTGAAGAATGTACCTGATTTTACGGCAGTATTTACTAGGTTGGCTTTCGTCTCTGCCATGATTGGGGTGTTGGGGAATAGTTGTTACACGGCATGCCTGGCAACTGGGAATATAAAGAAATATACAATTTATACCTCCCTTGTTGGCGCGCTTGTTTTTTTTCTGACATGGCTGGCGTATGAGGTGGGGCTGGGTGTCGAATACTCGTACTATGTATACATTATAGATTGGATTTTATTGTTAGGTGTGAAATTACACTTTACAAAGAGGTTAACGGGGTTACTTCCGTCTGTATTCATTAAAGAGTCAATTTTGAAAATTATCCCCGTGGTACTTCTTTCAATTATTATTCCCACATTGATCAAGATTATTCTGCCTCAATCTGTCGCGCGTTTCTTTATTAATTCAATTACATGTATCGCGTGTAGTTGTTTTAATATTTATTATATTGGTCTTACGATTGGGGAGAGGAATACAATAAAGGTTAAAATGAAGAAAACAATAAACAAATACCTTAAGCATGTTAGTTAAAAAGTTTTATAGGTTTTTAACAATCTTATTTGCGCCTCCAAGGCCTAAAGTGGAGGCTAAAGTAGTAGATTATAATTACAGTCAATGTTTGAGGGGTAAGGTTATTGCTATTATTGGTGGATCTAGAGGGATTGGGAAAGCAATTGCAGAAAAATGTGTTTCAGAGGGAGCTAAAGTGATAGCCAGTGGCCGTAATCAATCAACATTAGACAATCTGAAAACAGAGACGGGTTCAGCTGTTTTTACAGAAGTATTTGACAATAGCGATACTGGCAATATTGGCATCTTTGTCCCCTATCTATTTGAAAAATACGGAAAAATTGATGCCTTGGTCTTATGTGCAGGGATCTCTTTGCATGAAGGGGATTTCAGAAATGTCTCAATTGACGGATTTGAACATCAAATGAATGTTAATCTTGAAGCTCCGTATTTTTTCGCAAAAAATTATTTGAATATCCTTCTTGAACGCAAATTTACTGGTAATATACTTTTTATCTCATCTGAAACATCAGCAAAGAGTAACGATCTCCCGTATGGGCTCTCAAAAGTAGCTATTAATAGTCTTGTGGGGGGATTGTGTAGGCGTGTTGTATCAAGAGGAATAAGAATAAACGCAATTGCTCCTGGTGTCACACTGACGGATATGACATCGAAGGAAGTGCATACTTTGGAGGATATTTCTAATACAAGTCCATTAGGAAGATTTATTTTGCCACAAGAAATTGCCAATATTGCTGTTTTTCTGTTAAGCGATGCTTGTCAATGTGTATCTGGTCAGATATTATATTGCGATGCTGGCAATCACTTAAAAATAAATGGATTTGAATCCGAGTATTCTATAAAATAATCATAACAAAGGCGAGTCCTTGTAAAAATATTGTGTAAATATGAAACAGATGTATGCAAATGAAAAGAGCACATTGCTTCTGGTGTCTTTGCTCAAAGAATTTGGGATAAAGAAAATCATTACAAGTCCAGGAACTACCAACTTATCTTTTGTAGCGAGTTTACAATGTGACCCATTCTTTGAGATGTACTCTTGTGTAGACGAAAGATCTGCAGCATATATGGCGGTTGGAATGTCAGCGGAATCTGGCGAACCTGTGGTGATTACGTGTACTGGAGCGACTGCTTCCCGAAACTATATTCCAGCTTTGACAGAGGCGTACTATCGAAAGTTACCGATACTTGCCGTAACGGGGACTCAAAATGTAAGAAGGGTAGGACAACTTTCGTCTCAACTTATTGATAGGAGTCAAATTCAGAGGGATATTGCTCGAATTAGTGTGGATATACCAATAATGAATGATGCGGAGGACTTACAAGACATAACAGTGATGTTAAATACTGCACTGAATGCGCTGACTCGTAATGGTGGAGGGCCTGTTCACATCAATTTGAGGACACAATATACAAGGGATTTTTCGGTTTCTGAATTACCCAAAGTTCGTAAGATAGTGCACTTGGGTTATGCGGACATTGAAAAATTCCCTGAAATTCCAAATGGTCGGATTGGTATTTTTGTAGGTTCACACAATACATTCAGTTTAGAACTTACTAAAGCCATAGATAAGTTTTGTGCTTCAAGAGATGCTGTTGTTTTTTGTGACCACACGAGTGGCTATTATGGGGAATATAAGGTTAACTTCTCCCTTCCTGCTGTTCAGAAGAATTATAGTTGTCCATTATTAAATTTGGACTTGTGCATACATTTGGGAGAGATCTCTGCTGAATATGGAACTCTTTCAAGGCTTAATGGAAGCAAGGAGGTTTGGCGAGTCAGTCCAGATGGGGAGATTCGGGATCAGTTTAGAAAACTGAAGTATGTCTTTGAAATTGAAGAAAGCGATTTTTTCAATTATTATATATGTAATAGTGATGCTGAAGAAAGGGGCTTTCTATATGCCTGCCATAAAGAGTATGAGGCAATGATAAGCAAACTTCCACAATTGCCATTTTCTAATGTATGGATTGCATCTGTTTTAACCAAAGAATTGCCCCGTGGTAGTTGTCTTCATCTTGGAATCCTTAATTCTACAAGAGCATGGAATCTTTTTTTGCTCCCAGCAGGTGTCACTTCTTTTGCCAACGTAGGTGGTTTTGGTATAGATGGTGATGTCTCTTCATTGATTGGAGCCTCGTTAGTCAATTCGGACAAGTTGTATTTTGGCGTTGTTGGTGATTTGGCTTTTTTCTATGACATGAATTCTCTTGGGAATAGGCATGTTGGGAAAAATGTGAGATTACTGATTGTCAATAACGGCAAAGGAACGGAATTCAGAAATTTTTATCATACAGGTTCTCTCTTCGGCGATAAAGCAGATGAATATATAGCTGCCGGAGGCCATTTTGGAAACAAGTCGGTTAATTTGGTCAAGGACTATTCAAGGGACTTGGGTTTTGAATATATTACTGCATCAACAAAAGAAGAATTTTTGACTGAATACAAGCAATTCGTGGATCCTGTCATCGGTGATCACTCCATCGTGTTTGAGGTTTTTACCAACAGTCAAGACGAGAGTGATGCATTGGAATCGATGTGGAATATAAAGTCTGATGTTCAAGGTCGCAATGCTAGTAAGAATAAAATAATTATAAATCAAGCCAGAAAGATATTGGGAAAGGAGGGGGTCGCTTTTTTTAAGAAGATATTAAATCACAAATGAGAATAAAGACTATAACATGTCATGATGTTTATAACTATGGAGCATCCTTACAAGCATATGCTTTGATGTCGTATCTATCCCTGGAAGGACATGATGTGCAAATAATAGATTATAAACCAGATTATCTTAACCATCAATACGAATTTGGGTATGTCTCGCCAAAACATAGATTTTATAAAAAGTGCAATTCTTCTAAACCTTTTTGGTTTCTTTATGGTATTAGACTTCTGCCAATTACATATGCCACTTGGAAAAGAATAAGACCATTTAAAGAGTTCAAAAGACATTATCTGAATTGCACCCGAACATATCGTAGCTATAAAGAACTTTTAATGGATCCTCCTGCTGCAGATCTGTATATAGCAGGAAGCGATCAAATATGGAATTGTGACATGCCTAATGGGCGGGATTCTGCGTTTTATCTGAAGTTCGGAAGTTCTCGGACGAAGAGAATTTCTTATGCGGCAAGTTTTGGAATGTCAGAAGTTCCTTTAGAAGATTTTGATATAGTGAAAGATAATTTAAAAGCCCTTGATTTGATTACATGCCGTGAGAGATCAGGGATAGCTATATTGAACTCTATGGGGTACAAGGGGCAAGTTATGCCTGATCCTGTTTTCTTGTTAACAAGGACGCAGTGGATGCAATTTTGTGGTGGAAAAAGACTTATAGGTGAACCCTACATACTTGTGTATAGTTTAAATACTAATAATTTGGCATTGGAAAAAGCGGCCAAGGCGATTGCAAAAAAGAAAAAGCTGATGATGATTGCAGTCAACAATTTTTCAAAAGTTGGATATGTAGATAAAAACTACACTAAAGCGGGGCCTCGCGAATTTGTCAACCTTATAGCTAATGCGGAATATGTTGTTACTGATTCTTTTCATGCATCGTCTTTTGCCACGATTATGAATATCCCTTTTAGTGTGTTTTATATTGGGAATGCTGCCGGTAGGATTCAGAATATGTTGTCTGTCGTAGGTTTAGATTGCTGTTTTAACCCAACGTCGGCAATTGAAACATTTGAGTGGCAGAGAATTAATGACTATTTAATGGAATATTCGAGAAAAGGGAAAGTTTTTTTGTCCTCTCTATCTCAAGAATAGTGATTATAAAGATTTTTAGCAAAATGCTAAAGAAGAAAAGCTCATTCGTTATTTTTTCGATTCTGTGGATGTTATTGGCAATAGCAATTGCTTCAAATTTCACCGAGCCAACAGATTCTGTACATAACCTTTTCACAATACTAAACCTTATTTCGTATGGATTGTGCTTTTATTATTGGATTTCCAGCAGATGCAGAGTGGTTTCCATATACACATTATTTGTTGCATACTGTCTATTGTCTAATTTAGGCCAATCTGTCTTGTATCTTTTTTTTGTGCCGGATGAATTATTATTTCTTTATAGTTTTGTCAGCTTTGAAGAAATAGTTAAAATGTTGAGATTCCAATATCTCTGCATTTCCGGCCTTGCTTTAGGAACCGCTCTATATGTCAGTAAAACAAGTAGATGCGTGTCGCTTAAAGAACAGCAGGAAGCGTATGCTAATTCTAAACCTCAACCATCTCCAATAGATGGGATACTAAATGTGCTTCTTTATATCTCGCTCGGATATTTTGTACTCGTATCAATTCGCTTAATAGTGATGCGCCAAACAATGACCTATGCAGAAATATTTGATGCCGGAAGGGGGTTAGATCAAAACCTTATAACTTCTTTTATAAAATATTTTTATATTCTTCTTCCACTCTATTTTATTTTCAAGAAGAAGCATACGTCATTTATTTTAATGGTTTTGCTTTTTGCGATCGCTGCATTTATGTACTCTGGTGCACGGGGACTCGCTATTCCTTCGTTTTGCATTTTACTGATAACGGCTCCTTTGGTAAAACCTAGATTGTTCCAAAAAAAGTACGTTATAGTTTGGATATTAGCGTCTTTCGTTTTTTTTGCTTCTTTAAGTTTTTTGTCTTTTGCGAGGTCGGTAAGTGTGGGCAGTGGGCTTGATGAGAATAAGACGATGCTGGGGTATACCATGTCCACTGTTTCTGAAATGGGCGGTTCTGCCATTCCAGCTGCTTTAACTATTGAAGCCGTCGATAATGGAAGTCTTCACAGATATCAAACAATTGCCTTTACGGTCATCCGTGCTGCTATTCCCTTTTCCTCTGGATTGTCTTTTATAAAAGAATCAGACTTTAATCTTTCAAATTGGATTACCAACTATGCAAATTCATTGTATTCTGGTTTGGGTTTTTCTTGCATTGGGGAATTATATATGAACTATGGTTGGTTTGCATGGATTTTCATGATATTCTGGGGATGGTTTATTGCTTATGCTGAAAATTCGGCGTATAAGAGGTTGGAAAAAGGTAAATATTTATATGCACTAATTCTGTTAATAATTATTTGTACATTGGTACCATGGGCCAGAGATGAGTTCCAAAGAGTACAAGGCACGATACGCGACTCTATATATATTGCGATAATTTGGGGCTTGTTCGATGCATATATAGCCAAAAAGACTATATAAGACGGTGAAACAATGTTTTATTTATGGGTAAGATAACTGTAATTGAATTCATTTCTAATCTGCGTGAGGGCGGTGCGGAATCGCTTGTAAGAGATTATGCTTTGCTCATAGACGATTCAAAATTCAATGTCATAACCTTGTTGATGGGACCTGCTCCTGAAGATTCTCCTTATGTTAGGGCACTCAGAACCAAAGGGAGGACAATTATTTCTGTCTTCCCAGAATTTAAAAAAAGAGGGTGGTTAAGAACAAAGATATGGAACAGACTGTGTTTCAAGAGAGAGGTGAGAAAGAGATTGCTTAATGTGGTGTCTCAACATAATGTGAATGTCATACACTGCCATTTGGAGCTTTTAAGTTATATCAGATACATTTCGAAAGATATTCCTGACATTCCTATTTTCTTTACTTGCCATAACGAGCCTAAATTAGTATTCAAAAAAGAGCGTTGGAAGAATGAGGATGAGGCTGCACGTTACCTTTTTAAGCATAATAATTTTCGTATTATTGCTTTGCATGAATGTATGAGAAAGGAGATTAACGAGCGCTTCGGAGTCTCAAATACCATAATTGTTCACAATGGGATAGACTTTAAGAGATTTAGGAATATTCCAGACTCTAAAGAAGCTATTAGAGAAGGTCTTGGAATACCTGTCAATTCATTTGTTGTAGGGCACATAGGGAGATTCGCTCCCGCTAAAAATCATCTCTATATGGCGGAAATCTTCAAGGAGATAAACCAGAGGAGAAAAGATGCTTTTTTCTTATTGGTGGGATCAGGTAATTTGCGGCGGGATTTTGAATGTAGAATGTCCGAATTAGGGGTGTCAAATTATCTTATTCTCGAAAATAGATCGGATATACCACAATTGATAAAAGCAATGGATGCTTTTATTCTTCCCTCTTTATGGGAAGGCCTGCCGGTAACCCTTGTGGAGGTTCAGACAGAAGGAATCAGATGCCTTATCTCAGATAAAGTAACAGAAGAATGTTTCTTTTCTGAAAAGGCCGTTCCAATCAGTATTGAAAAAAAACCTTTGGTTTGGGCAGAAATTATTATGAATCAAAATATTGTAGGGCCTTATAAGCATGATATAAATTCGTTCAACATGGAGAATGTGATTAAGGTAATAGAGAAGTTATATTTAGGACAATACGATGAATAAATATGTAATCATAACTGTGGACACAGAAGGCGATGACTTGTGGCATTATAGAGATGGTGAGTATGTTACAACAAATAATGCTCATTATATTCCGCGTTTTCAATCTCTATGTGAAGAATATGGCTTTAAACCTGTTTACTTGACAAACTATGAAATGATTACCTCTTCTGATTTCGTCAACTATATTCGACCAAAGGCCGAGCAAAGACAGTGTGAGGTAGGCATTCATGTTCACGCGTGGAATACCCCGCCAGACTATCGATTAAATAAGAAATATAGCGGGAATCCTTATTTAATAGAGTATCCCTATGATATTATGCGTGAGAAATTTAAACGCACCTATGACCTTATTTCGGATAAGATCGGATTAACCCCCATGTCTCATCGTGCAGGGAGATGGACAATGAATAAGGACTATTTTCGGTTGTTAGAAGAATTTAATATCAAGATAGACTGCTCAATAACTCCAGGAATATCTTGGGCTGCCAACCCTGGTGCTACTATTAGTGGTGGGAGTGATTATTCAAATGAAATTCATTCTCCTTTCTATGTCGGTAAAGTTTTAGAAGTGCCAGTCACGATAAAAAAGGAGCATTGGTTCTCTGGCAATAGTTTAAGAGCCAAAGCTAGAAATCTCATTAAGGGGGAGACATTATGGTTTCGCCCGGCTACCCAAACACTTGAAGAAATGTTTCATTTATTGAAAAGTATTGAACTCAACCCGGATACTGATTATATTCAGATGATGATGCATTCTTCAGAACTAATGCCTGGCGGAAGTCCTTATTTTATCAGTCAAGCAGCCATTGAAGGCCTTTATGATACCTTAACCAAATTGTTTACTTCTTTCAAGAAGTATAGTTATAGTGGTATTACACTTTGGGAGTACTATAATAGACATGGATATGTATAGAACTTGAGACTGCTATGAAATTGTTGTTTTTTATTGGAGATCTGGGATTGGGCGGCGCTCAACGTGTTTTAGTCAATATTGCAAAAGAATTTGTCAATAGAAAGTACGAAGTCTCTATTGTTTCAAACATTGTAGGCTGTTCATATGAAATTGATTCAAGGATAAAAATCTTTTATGCTCCACATGTTAATAGAGGTGGTAAACGAGGAATTATACGAAGTTTATTTAGAAAAGTTAAAAATGCAAGAGCACGATGGGCATTTACGAATCAAGCTATCCGCAACCTGAACCCGGATGTGATAATTACATTCTTACATTGTAACATGTTTCCTATTCTCGTTTATCATCATAACATTCCGATAATACATAGTGAACATAACGCCTATAATCGGAAAGTGGATTTTATGTACCATTTCCGTAGATTTGTGCTAAACAGATTTTTCAATAAAGTCTTTGTACTTACACCTTTCGATCAGGGCTATGCTATCGCAAAAGGACTAAATAATACGATAGTAATGCCAAACCCTAATTCTTTTGAGGTGCTTGATGAGAATGAATATAGAGTATCATTCTCGAATCGAAAGAACATACTTGTTTGTGGGCGGGTAGATCAGTGGCGAATAAAAGGCTTTGACATTGCAATATCAGCTTTCGCCAAAATAGCTCACAATGTCGCGGGAATTGATCTTGATATCGTAGGTGCATCAAGCAGTCAAAATGTTGAATATCTCTCAAGTGTTGCAGAACAAGAGGGAATTAGAGAACGCGTGCATTTTTTGGGAAGAAGAGATGATATTAAGGATTTGATGAGGCAACATAAAGTTTTTATCATGTCATCAAGAACAGAAGGTTTCCCAATGGTTGTTACAGAAGCGATGTCTCAAGGGCTTCCTTGTGTATCATTTGAGAAGTTAGCTTCTTCCATTATTAACGATGGAATTGATGGCTTACTCATTAGAGATGGAGATGTTGCCTTGTTGTCACAAGGGTTGGAAGAAATACTTGTTAACGAAGAAATGCGTTTTGATATGGGAGTAAATGCTATTCGAAATGTGAATCGCTTCTCTGCAAAAAGAATTTGCAACAAATGGGAATCCGTTATAAATGAAAAAGAATAGTATATGATTAAGTTTTTATTGAGATTGAGTAATTATTACTATCGAAGCTTTAAAAGTCCCGAATCCTATGCGCGACATATCGGAGTCAATATTGGGAAGAATTGTTTGATAGGAACAAGATTCTGGAGTAGTGAACCATATCTTATAACCATAGGTAATAATGTACAAGTAACCGATAATGTACACTTTTATACTCATGGGGGGGGGCATATTATCCGTCAGATCTATCATAATTACGATGCATTTGGAAAAATAACTGTGTGTGATAATGTTTATATAGGTTCAAATTCTTTAATTATGCCTGGGATTACGATAGGTAAGGGCGCTTTGGTTGCTGCAGGTTCAGTGGTGACTAAATCTGTTTCGCCTGGTACTGTAGTTGGGGGCAATCCTGCAAGAGTCATTTGCAGTGTGGAAGATTATATCAATCGTAATCTTAAATACGATGTTGGCGTTAAAGGTTTATCTGATGAAGGAAAGAGAGCTTATTTAATGAATTTAGACGACAGTAAATTCATAATAAAATGATTATTTCTACTTTAGTCGAGTGATATAATCAAATGATATTTATATTTGAATTTCATGGAGAAAAAAATTACGCTATTTATCGCGACCATGTCTTCTGGAGGTGCTGAGCATCAATTGTCAATATTGGCGAGGGGGCTTTTGGAGAGAGGGTATGATGTTACGCTGGTGACTTTCGGCTCTGCGGAGGATCACTATGCTCTTCCTGAAGGTATTCATCGCTTGCGGCTTCGTCATAATGGAAGAAGTGTGAGTAAATTATTTGCCATTTATGGGTACTTCTTCCGGGTTCGAACGAATTGTGTAATTAGCTTCGGGGCTAGAGAAAATTTCTTCTGTTTGATTCCGTTACTTTTCCGACCAAAAATTAAAGTTTTGGCGGGAGAGCGTGGTGTAAGTTTTAAAGGATTAACTTTCTACAAGAAAGTGAATTATTCTTTTCTTTATAAAAGAGCAAACTACATAGTCCCTAATAGTTTTTCACAAAGAGATGAGATTGTGAGTATTGCTCCTAAATATGATACGAAAATCAAAGTTATCACAAACTACACAGATATAAATACTTATAATTCAGTTCCCAAGGAAGAAAGTATCCCTCTCCGTATAGGTGTTTTTGCAAGATATTCAGAGCAAAAAAATTATCGACGGTTTGCAAAGGTCACCCAAAGCCTAAAAGCATCAGCTCCGATTGCTTTTCATATTGACTGGTACGGAAACCAACGAAAAGGAGTGAAGGAGACCAATCCTGATTATTTAATATTTGAGGGTCTTGTGAAGATGTATGAGATAGAGGATGTACTATCTTTACATGACCATATTAAGGATGTTGACCAAGTCATGCCATCATATGATATGCTTTGTCTTCCCTCTCTCGCTGAAGGTTTTTCAAACTCTATTTCTGAGTATATCTGTTGTGGCCGTCCCGTACTAGCAAGTAATGTCGCTGACAATCCTGTAATGGTTCATGATGGTGTGAATGGTTTCTTGTTTGACCCGATGGATGAAGAGAATATGTTGCGGGTGTTTCAGAAGTTTTTGGCGCTGTCTCCTGAAATAAGGTTGTCAATGGGGCATAAAAGCCGAAGTATAGCTGAAAGTTTGTTTGATTATGATAAGTTTATAAATTCTTATGTAGGCTTGATAGAGGCTTGATATATTTATGGCGTAAATACTCTTCGACTAGTTTGACAAATAAACATATTGACCAAATGACTGATACCTACCGAAAAGATATTGACCTGCTGAAGGGTCTAGCAATTCTGGCGGTGGTTTTCTACCACGCTGGAGTCTTCTCGTCCGGCTGGTTAGGAGTGGACATATTCTTTGTAATCAACGGGTTCCTGATTCTGCCTAAGATGATTCGACAGATTTCCGCAGGCGAGTTCCGCTACTTCTGTTTCCTTAGGAGACGTCTCGTCCGTCTCTGGCCGTTGGTATTGATTGCTGGAGGAGTGTCACTCCTTATCGGATATTTTGTAATGCTTCCGGATGATTATGAAAACCTGGCGGAATCGGTGGTGGCATCTAGTATCTTCTCCAATAACATCTTGGCAACTCTTACGACCAAGAACTATTGGGCCATTGGGAACGATTATTCCCCGTTGATGCACATGTGGTATCTTGGGATTTTGTTAGAGTTTTACCTCGTTACACCATTGATCCTGTTGCTATTTAGATTGCCTTTCAGACACAGCAAGCAACTTGAAAAAATCCAATGGGGGGGGGTAATGGCGCTGATAATCACATCGTTAGCTCTTTACATTATTCCGCATGGATCATCCAGTGACAAATTCTATCTGCTTCAATATCGTTTCTGGGAGATTGCCTTGGGAGGAGTCTTTTGGAAGGTGACCGATGGAAGTCCACGTAAAACGACAATCAAATGGGGGTCGATGGGATTGATGATAGCGATTCTCGCGATTGCGTGTTTCACCATGAAGACTCCGCGTGTCGTTCCGGTTGGTGAGTCCATGGCCATCCATGAATCGCCTGTTTTGAAAGCCTTGTTCATGTTTGCGACGGTTCTGCTGACGGGCTCCTATTTGGGAGCAGGGGATGACGGCTTTTCTGCTCACCTTAAGATCCTTCCATTGTTGGGCAAGATGTCTTTCAGCATTTATGTCTGGCATCAAGTTATTTTGGCCTTCTATCGTTATTGTATTTCAACAGAATACACTGTGTGGGGCACATTGGCTATGCTTGCTGTTCTGTCTCTTCTTTCGTCCCTGACCTGGCGTTTTTTCGAACAGGGGATGAAGGATTCCTGGCTCAGTCTCGGAATTACAGCAGGTGTGTGCGTAGTTTTGCTTTTCTTCGCTCTTAATATATATGCAAACGCTGGTGTGGTACGTGATGTCCCGGAGTTAGACATTACCAAAGGGAACACTATACGTGGCATGCATGCTGCGTATTGTGACAGAGTGTTTTCTTTTGACAAAGATTTCCCTGCCGATAGTGACAGGGAAAACGTACTCGTGGCAGGAGTTAGCTACGGTCGCGATTTCGCCAATATATTACTTGAATCGGATTACTCTGATTCTCTGAACATTTCCTATGTCTATAAGCTTTTGGAGGATGCTCCCGAGGATGTGCTGCAAAGAATCAGGGAGGCTGATGTGATTTTCACTTTCCAGGACAAAAGCAAAGTGCCGGCCTATGTTTGGGAGAATGTGCGTCCTGGAGTTCGGGTCTATGGCATCGGAACCAAGCGCTATGGTAACAGCAATGGACAAATTTATTTCAACCGTTTTCGAATGGATGACTGGCACCAGCAGTCTGCGCCAGCTATTCCGGAATATACCCGTCTGAACGACCGTTGGAAGGCTGTTTGGGGTGTTGATTACGTGGATCTTCTTACCCCGGTGACCCTTCCTGATGGTTCCATACGTGTCTTTACCGATGACAATAAATTTATTGCTCCCGACTCTCGGACCGGATCTCTTCGATTTGTTCTCGTGTAAGCATATGACTTTGTGTTAGTACAGCAAAGTTATATCCCTCCTGCACAAACTGCCAGATGTATTTGTTCGGATGCTTACTTTATTATGGCTAAACTACTAATTTCTTGTGATAATTACCTTTATTGTAAAGACGGTAAGTATTACTTTAAAGATGCTGAATGGTGTGATTTTTATTCGAGGTATCTTAGGGTTTTCGAAAAGATTAGGATCGTTAATAGGGTGGTTGAGGAAACAGATGTCCCTGCCAAAAGGGTTCTAATTGATAATCCTAATATTGAAGTTGTTCATGTCCCTTTTTTTAGTGGCCCTTTGCAGTATGCTAAAAACTACTTTAAGGTCGGAACTGCAATCAAAAATGTTACTCAAGACTGCGATGCGGCTGTAATCCGCTTGCCATCTACCATTGGACAACGGGTTTGCAATGAAGTTTTAGAAAAAGGAATTCCTTATGCGATTGAGGCTGTTTGCGCTGCGTGGGACATGTGTCGGACCGAGCACTCACCAATAAGAAAATTATTGTGGAATAAAATAGACCATGACATGAAGCGAAGTTGTTACTGTGCCAATGGAGTCTCTTGCGTGACCGCTTCTTATTTGCAAAAGCGATATTTCAGCAAAAGAAAGGATGCATTTTACTCTAACTATTCGACATTGGCTTTGTCTGACGAGTTTTACCTGCATCCAAGGAAAAGTCCGACGGGGCGTTCTTTTGTCATTGCGAATGTTGCCAATCAGATACAGTGGCGAAAAGGATTTAAAGAAATCCTCCAAGCCATCGCCATATTGAAAAAACGGGGTATCGTTGTAACTGCACGATTTGTTGGCGCGGATTATCATGGGAGCAAAAAAAAATTGGAACGGGCGGCTCTGAAGTTGGGGATAAGTAGTCAGATTGAGTATGCCGGTTATTTATCAAGATCTGAAATTGATGTTTTTTATAATAATGTGGACTTGTTTGTAATGCCCACTCGAGCGGAGGGCCTTCCCAGAGTCGTAATTGAGGCGTTGGCAAAAGGACTGCCGGTCATAACTTCCCCTGTGTCTGGCAATCCCGAATTGGTTTCTAAACATTTTCTCGTTAATTATGATGATGTAAATACTTTAGCGGATAGAATTGAGGAATTGGTGACTAATTCCTCTCTTTATGAAAGTACGAGCAGAGAAAATTTTGTAACCAGTCAACAATACAGATCAGACATATTGCAATCTCGTAGAGATCTTTTTTATCAAAAGTTAAAATCGGTATGTAATAAGGTGGGGGGGGGTATAACGGACTAATATTCTGCATGTTGCAGCCTTGCTACGGGAGGGCTGCAGCATGAAGACACTCCTACAGATTAATTCCGCGTTGAATTATGGGTCTACAGGGAAGATTGCCGAGCAGATCGGCTTGTTGGCGAAGTGTCACGGTTGGCATTCGTGTATTGCCCACGGAAATAAATACCAAAACCCGAGTCAGCTTGAAACTTATCAGGTGGTCACCCATAGGCAAGAACTGCTGCATGAGGCACAGAGCCTATTATTTGATGCCCACGGTCTTGCCTCTGTGAATGAGACAACGAGACTTTGCAGGTGGATAGATTCCATTTCGCCTGATGTTATTCACCTTCATAATATCCATGGTTACTATCTCAACTACCTGGCTTTGTTTAAGTATCTGCAACGCACTGACACTCCGATTGTGTGGACGCTTCACGACTGTTGGCCTTTCACCGGTCATTGTGCGTACTTTGATTTTATAGGATGTGACAAATGGAAAACCGGCTGCGGGCATTGTCCCGCGCGGTGGACATATCCCAAGTCTTTTATTGACAGGTCAGAGAGGAATTGGGAACTGAAGAGAGAGTCGTTCTCTTCTGTCAGTAATCGTCTCACGATAGTTGCCGTATCGGAATGGATAGCCGGATTTGTAAGGGAGTCTTTCTTGTCAGAAGCAGATATTCGGAATATTCACAATGGGATCGATATAAATGTGTTCAGCCCCAAAGAGACAGCGGGGCTTCGTAGTCGACTTTCTTTGGATGGTAAGTATGTCGTTATGGGTTGCGCTTTCCCGTGGTCAAAGCGTAAAGGTCTCGAAGATTGGATAAAGTTGCGGGCGGTGTTACCCTGTGACAAATATGCCCTTTTGCTCGTTGGGCTTAATGTGGACCAAATTAAATCGCTCCCTGCAGGAATAATCGGAGTTCGCCGGACTAATTCCCAAACTGAACTTGCGCAGTACTATTCCCTTGCCGATGTATTCGTCAATACTACCTACGAGGATAACTTTCCGACTGTGAATCTCGAGGCCCTTGCATGTGGGACTCCCGTGATTACCTATAAGACCGGTGGCTCTCCCGAGGCAGTGGACAGGCAGACAGGTGTGGTGGTGCCGCAAGGCTCGGTCGGACAGCTGGCTGAAGCTATCGAAGCCGTTTGCCCCCACAAGGATAGGTATACTGCTGCATGCCGCTCTCGAGCGGTATCACTGTTTGACAAAGACAAGTGTTTTGAGCAGTATATCAGACTGTATGAGGAGAATAACGGGTGATGATAAGATAACGCAATATTTTTGTGGATGCTAATGGGGTTTTGTTAAACTATAATCAACTTTGTCAATAAAAGTATGAACATAATCTTCCTTCTTACCGCCAGGGTATCAGATATCCGGCAGCGGGACATATATACCGATCTTGCGAGAAAATTTCGCGATGAGGGGCATAAGGTGTTTTTAGTGGTACCACACGAGAGAAGGACGGGGCTTCCGACTACTCTTGAAGTACAGGAGGGGGTAAATATTCTGGGTGTCAAGACCTTGAATGTGCAGAAAACGGGAAATATCATCGAAAAGGGGATTGGGACTCTTTTGATTGAGCCTCAGTTTATCAGTGCCATCAAAAAATATCTTTCAGATGTGCACTTCGGCCTTATTCTTTATTCCACGCCACCGATAACTTTTGCTAAGGTCATTCGATTCTTTCGGGGGCGTAACCCTTCGGCGCAGACCTATCTGCTTCTTAAGGATATATTCCCGCAGAATGCCGTGGATATCGGGATGATGACCACGGCCGGAGTTAAAGGACTGCTTTATAAGTATTTCTGCAGAACGGAGAAACGCCTGTATGCGCTTTCGGATCATATCGGATGCATGTCCCCGGCTAATGTTCAATTTCTATTGAGTCATAACCCTGAAGTGACTCCTGATAAGGTTGAAGTAGCTCCGAATAGCCTCGAAATGCCCAAGCAAAGTCACAGATTAACCCCCGAAGAAAAATCGGAAGTTCGATCTCTTTATGCCCTGCCGCAAGATAAGCCAATCTTTATTTATGGGGGTAATTTGGGGAGGCCACAAGGGATTCCTTTCCTTATTGAATGTCTCGATGCCAATGCAGGGAGGGACGATTGCCATTTTGTTGTTGTTGGCACGGGGACTGAATTGCCTGCGTTGCAAGGGTGGTACGAGAAGCGCAGGCCTTCCAATGTGACGGTCATGAATGGATTACCAACTGATGAATATGATAGGCTTGTTAAGGCCTGTGATGTTGGGTTGATATTTCTTGACCATAGGTTCACCATTCCTAACTATCCTTCCAGATTGCTTTCTTACCTTGTCAATGGTATGCCTGTGCTTTGTGCAACTGACCCCAATACGGATATTGGCCGTATTGCTGAAGATAATGGCTATGGTTATTGGTGCGAGAGTAACTCGGTGGAAGCATTCAATGCTATTCTCGAAAAGATGCTTCATTCTGACCTCGCTTCGATGGGAGAGGACGGTTATAGATTTATGAAAGCAAACTACACTGTTGACACTACATATAATATCATAATGAGTCACTTTGAAAAGCAGTGATAGGATTGGGACTTATCCACCTGTCTTGCGCTCAGATTTTTGTTTGGAAAGTCTCCATCGCATCTTGCACTGTTAATTGAATTTAGGCGTTTCCGAAACAAGAGACCGGAAATTTTGAGGATGATTTTGAGAAGCTTTGCCCGTAATATTTCAGCAGAAGCAGCTGTTTCAACCATCATTTCGGACATCAGGCAAAGCAATGAGCGGTCAATGGATGTCAAGACATACGATGATCATATGGATGCTTTGAGGGACTTGTTTATCATATGGGACATGGAGGCCTGGATATCAGGTCAAAGACATCAATTAGAAGCACCCCAGCGAGGTATTTTGTAGATACTTCGATTTCCTGTAGGAGTTTAGGAATAGGACCGGAAGACTTGAAAAACGATTTGACAAGTTTTGTTCTTTGAGGGCTTCACTGTCAGGGATTTGCGGGTATATGACGTCTGTTGGTGGGGCATACAGAAGATCTGACGGAGTGTATGTCGCCCCGATAAACCTTCTTAAGCCTTAAATTTGTTTGGGGCAAGTGGGTATTTGATTGATTTGAAGCATAGGAGAGTAGGGAGTGGTTTCAGCTTAGTCATGCAACTGATGAAAATGCAGAAATATTAAGGTATACTTTATATTTTTACATATTATGCTGTTTTTATAAGGTTCACTTTATGGAAAATAGACATACATATAAAGTGCGATTTATAACATCGCCCCCAAGTCGTTGTATTTTTGCAACATAGAGAAAAGAAGCATAGTGATAAACATGTACAAACACTTCATTAAACGAGTTCTCGATATCCTGATTTCTGGGATTGCCCTTTTGCTTATAGGGTGGTTCCTGATAATTGTGGCGGTGTGGCTGCATTTTGCAAATAAAGGGGCGGGGGCGTTTTTCCTGCAGGAGAGGCCGGGGAAGGGCGAGAAAATCTTCAAGGTGATTAAGTTCAAGACGATGACCGATGAGAGGGACTCCGAAGGGCACTTGCTTCCTGATGAGAAAAGGCTCACAAAAGTTGGAAAGTTTGTGCGGTCCACTTCGATTGATGAGCTTCCCCAGCTTCTCAATGTCTTCAAGGGTGATATGTCGCTGATCGGGCCGAGGCCCCTGCTTCCGCAATACCTTCCGCTTTATTCGCCCGAACAGCATCGCCGTCACGAGGTGCGTCCGGGAATCAGCGGGTGGGCACAGTGCCATGGGCGCAATGCCATCAGCTGGACCGAGAAGTTTAAGCTTGATGTCTGGTATGTGGATCACTGCACATTGTGGACCGATATCAGGGTCATTTGGCTCACGATTATAAAGGTGCTCAAGCGAGCCGACATCAACGAAGCCGGTCAGGCGACGATGGAGTATTTCAATGGGAGTAATTAGGGCGTTTGGTTGCCAGGCTTCCGAATGGTATCTTGTCTTCTTCATGCGATAGGCAGTATATAAAATCGCGATTGCCAATAGGGATTTTTCGTGAAAAGTTTGCAGTATTAATCGTAATTTCTATCTTTGCGATATGGTAGATAAGGAGTTATTGCGCCGGGTGGTCTATGACCAAAGACGCCAAAGTGATAACTTTGGGGTTGAAAGGAAGGTTGACTATAATCAGTTCTCTTCCCCTGAGATTTCTGTGATATCAGGGATAAGGCGGTGCGGGAAATCTGTGCTCCTTCAGCAGATTCGCTCGAAGCGGGAAGAAAGAGATTATTACTTGAATTTTGATGATGATCGCCTGCTGTATTTCACATCAGAGGACTTTCAGACTTTGTATGATGTTTTTGTAGAGGAATTCGGTTTGCAGCATACTTTTTATTTAGATGAGATTCAGATGGTTTCAGGCTGGGAGCGTTTTGCTGACAGATTATACTCTACTCACAACAAGGTGTTCGTCACTGGAAGCAATGCCTATCTGTTGAGCGCAGAACTTGGAACCTTGCTTACGGGAAGGCACCTCAATCAACAACTTTGGCCGATGTCTTTTGATGAGTACATTTTACTTAAAGGCGCAGAAATCGAAAAGGAGACTTTTTATACCACGCTTGGAAGAGCCCGACTCCTTGGATTGCAAACTGATTATCTTCGTGAGGGCGGGTTTCCCCAATATCTTACAAGCGGCAATGCCCGCTATCTGAAAGAGCTTTATAATGATATTCTTTATCGGGATATAGTGGTTCGTCACAAATTGTCATCGGATCGTCAAATCCGCGAACTCTCGTATTATCTTGCAAGCAACTATACTCATAGGTTTACTTACAACTCTCTGTCAAAGGCTATTGGCATTAAGAGCAGCGAAACCGTTTCTGACTATGTCGGATATTTGGAGGAAGCTTTTCTTGTAGGAATTGTTAATAAGTATGACCACAAGGCAGGCGTGCAACTGAAAAGCCCCAAAAAGGCATACTTTGTTGACAATGCCCTCGTTAGTCAGGTCGGATTCAATGAAAGTCTTAATGCCGGACAGCAATTGGAAAACGCGGTGTATATAGAGATGCGGCGTAGAGATTGGGATGTATATTATTGGCAGGATAATGAGGAGTGTGATTTTGTTGTCAGAGAGGGTAGGCATATCATTGCGGCGTATCAGGTCTGTTTGTCATTGTATGATTCCTTAACACGAGAGCGTGAGGAAAGAGGACTTCTTGCTGCCATGAATGCTTTTTCTCTGCGGGAAGGGTATATCATTACCAAGGAGGAATTTACAGAAAAGAAGTTTCCTGACGGCAGGGTGATTCATATTATCCCTTTTTACCGTTGGGCATTGAGCGGACATTTTGAGAAATCGGGAGCAGGCATGGTTGGGGAGTGATTGAAACTATAAGGGGAAGAATTTAAATATGCTTAATATCAAAACGGTTACGGTTGTCGGGGCAAATGGTACGATGGGGACGAATGTCTCCGCTATTTTTGCCTCGTTCGGTAATGCTAAAGTGTACATGGTAAGCAGGAGTGTGGAGAAATCCCGAGATGCCGCCTTAAAGGCGTGTAAAACGGTTAGGGCAGACAGCATTTTGAGAAATTTAATCCCTGCTGATTATTCGATGCTTGCATCCTGTGTTTCGGATTCCGACCTTGTGTTTGAAAGTGTAGCTGAAACACTCGACTTAAAAGTTCAGATGCATTCTTTAATAGCAGAGTCTCTAAAGCCTGAAGCCATAGCATGCACCGGTTCTTCCGGATTGAGTATTACACGACTTGCAGAGTGCTATCCCATAGAATCGCGGGGCAGGTTTTTTGGAGTCCATATGTTCAATCCGCCGTATCAGCTTACTTTGTGTGAGTTGACAAAGAGTTCATATAGTGATAATTCTTTGTGCGCAGAGTTGAAAACATACCTTTCAAATGTCCTTCACCGTACAGTTGCGGAAAGTAAAGATTGTCCCGCCTTTATTGGTAATCGCATAGGGTTCTGTTTTATGAATACCGCGCTGCAATACGCTGAACGCTACAAAGACAATGGCGGGGTAGATTATATTGATGCCGTATTGGGCCCTTTTACTGGTCGTGCAATGGCTCCGCTTGTGACTGTGGATTTTGTGGGATTGGATGTACACAAGGCGATTGTGGATAATGTCTATCAGAGTACCGAGGATTATGCCCGGAATGCTTTCATCCTTCCTGCTTATGTGCAGAATCTTATTGACAGAGGGAAACTTGGGAAAAAGTGTGGGGAAGGCCTCTACAAGACGATCCGTAATGAAAGTGGTGAAAAGAGGATATTGGTGTACGACATAAATACAGGAGAGTATCGCGATGAAATCGATTATGCATTTCCTTTTGCTCTTGAAATGAAGTCTCTGATTCGGGAAGGCAATTACGATGATGCGATTCGTGTTCTTCTCACCAATCACTCTCAAGAGGCGCAAATCGCATTGCGTTTTTTGCTTGACTATATCGTATATTCTCTCTATATCGCGCAAACTGTTGGCTATGAGCCGGGGGTTGCCGATGATGTCATGGCCACCGGTTTTACCTGGTGTCCGCCATTTGCATTGATGGAAGCGTTTTCTCATGTTTGTGAAGTCGGCAGTCTGTTGGAAACTTACTATTCTGCTGAGTCCCTGTCTTCAATTGGGGTTAGACATTATATTGAGTCTCCGATTAAGAGTCAGTACGATTATAGAATATTTTTCAAAGCGAGATAAGATGGACAGGAAGGTATATATTCTCGGGGGAGCCCAGACTGATTTTGAACGGAATTGGACTAAAGAAGGCAAAAATATGACAGCTCTCCTAAAGGAAGTTGTCCAGGATGGGTTTTCTGCGTCCGGATTTTCGTTTGAGGAGCTGGCCCGACTCAACCGGCAGAATCGTGTATGTGCCTTTGTCGGTAATTTTATTGCGGAGCTATATGTAAATCAAGGACATCTTGGTGCATTTCTCACCGAAGTGCATCCGGCTTTCTATGGGGTTCCGTGTGCAAGATATGAAGCGGCATGTGCCTCTGGAAGCGTTGCACTTGATGCAGCGGTTACAAAGATTGCTGCCGGAGAGTATGATGTCTGCGTCGTGGTTGGTTGGGAGATTATGAAGTCGGTCAATTCCAAGATTGGTGGAGACATCCTTGGGCGGGCTGCATACTATGAAAAGGAAGGAAAAGGGATAGACTACCCGTTCCCGAAACTGTTCGGTCGTTTAGCCGATGCGACTATTGATAAGTATGGAGTAGATAAGGACAGGTATCTCAATGCGTTGGCGAAGATTTCTGTAAACAATTACAGCAATGCCAAACTTAACCCGCTTGCGCAGACTCGAAAGTGGTTTATGGATTATGAGGAAGCCTCACATCGCGGTACAGAGAGTAATCCTTTTGTTGGAGGCTTTTTGGGGGTATCCGATTGTTCACAGGTCACAGATGGTGCTGCCCTCGTTTTGCTTTGTTCCGAGTCGTATGTTAAGGAGCATAGCTTATATGGGAAACCGATTGTTAAGGGATACGGACACAGAACAGCTCCTATCCTGTTCGATAAAAAAATTGCCGATAATGCAAGGAGTCAATATGTGCTTCCATGGACACGGCAAGCTTGCGTAGATGCTTACGGAAGGGCACGAATGTCAGTTGAGGACATAGATGTTTTCGAGACACATGACTGTTTTACAAGTTCGGAATATGCCGCTGTTTCCGCGTTCGGTATAACCCCTCCCGGTAAAGAATATGAGGCTGTTGAAAATGGTGAAATAGCCATAGGGGGGGGCAAGCCTATCAATCCGTCAGGAGGTCTTATCGGTTGCGGCCATCCTGTCGGAGCTTCGGGAGTAAGGATGTTTCTCGACCTATACAGACAAGTTACGGATAGTGCAGGGCGGTACCAGATTCGCGGGGCGAAAAATGCGATGATGCTGAATATCGGCGGCTCTGCGACTACTAACTATGTGTTTATAATAGGTCAAGACTAACATTTTTACAATGAAAGATATAGCGATTTATGGCGCAGGCGGGTTTGGCCGCGAGGTGCTTACATTGTTGCAGGACATTAACAAACAGTCTCCGCAATGGAATTTTGTTGGTTTCTTTGATGATGGGATGGAGAAAGGGAGTACAGTCAATGGTCATAAGCTTCTCGGAGGAATGACAGAACTGAATGCATGGGACACTCCATTGTCCCTTGCCATTGCTGTTGGGACTCCTACGATCCACGAAACAATTTTGAAGAAGATTTGTAATCCCCAAATTTCATTTCCTACGCTAATTCATCCTACAGCAATTATTGGGGACTCTAATTTTGTGAAGATTGGGGAAGGGTGTATTATTTGTGCCTATAATGTTATAACCACTAATGTTGAAATCGGGGATTTTGTGATTTTGAACATAGCTTGCACTACCGGGCATGACACCATAATCCACAATCACGCTTCTTTTATGCCGACATGCAATATTTCAGGAGAAGTGATTATTGGAGAGGGAGTTTATTGTGGGACGGGAGTGAAGATAATCAACAGAACCAGTATTGGTGAGTGGTCAATCGTAGGTGCCGGAGCCGTAGTTACTAAACCGTTACCAGCTTCGTGCACAGCTGTTGGAGTTCCTGCCAGGCCGATCAAGTTTCATGACAGATGAGGGATGAGCTCTCTTTTGGTGAGGTTTTGTTTATCAAATAAATCATACTGTAATGTCTGAAAGAAAAAGGATTTACCTCTGCCTGGCGCATATGTCGGGGGAGGAGATGAAGTACATCAAGGAGGCATTTGACACCAACTGGGTAGTGCCCCTTGGCCCTAATGTAAATGGCTTCGAGGCTGATTTACAGAAGTTTGTAGGGGGGGGGCAAAGAGGTGGTAGCCCTCTCTGCCGGCACTGCGGCGGTGCATCTCGCGCTGATCGCCTGCGGGGTTGAGCGCGGGGACGAGGTTCTCGTCCAGAGTTTTACTTTCTGCGCATCATCGCATCCTATTACTTATCTCGGGGCTACGCCCGTGTTCATTGATTCCGAGCCGGATACTTGGAATATGGATCCGGACCTGCTCGAGAAAGCCATCATCGATCGTAAGGCGAAGACCGGCAAGTACCCCAAGGCGATTGTGCCTGTTGCCCTCTATGGGATGCCGTACAGGATTGACCGCATCATGGAGATTGCCGACAGGTATGGCATCCCCGTGATTGAAGATGCAGCCGAGGGCTTCGGTTCCCGCTATGACGGCAAGGTGCTCGGGACCTTCGGAAAGTATGGGGTCTTGAGCTTCAACGGCAACAAGATGATAACCACCTCCGGCGGAGGTGCCCTCATCTGTCCGGATCTTGAGGCCAAAAACAAGATTATGTGGTACGCCACCCAGGCTCGTGAGGCGTATCCTTACTATCAGCACGAAGCGATAGGCTACAACTATCGTCTTTCTAACATCTGCGCCGGCATTGGCCGCGGACAGATGACTGTCCTTCCGGAGCACCTTGCGCATCACAAGCATGTGCAGTCCCTCTACGAAGAGCTTCTTGCCGATGTCCCGGGCTTGAAGGTGCACAGCCAGCCCTCTGGCGGGAGGTTTGACGCCAACTATTGGCTCTGCACGATAACCCTCGACCCTTCCGTTAAGGTCAAAGGCCAGGAGAATGCATATAAGGCGGTTATCAAAGGAGCCGTTGGAGGGGCAGCGGGTGTTGTGCATGCCACGGATAATCCGCGTACCGATTGCGAGCCCAATGACAATGTGGAGGCTCTGCGTGTGGCTCTCGACAAGGCGGGGATCGAGTCCCGTCCTGTCTGGAAGCCGATGCACAGGCAGCCGGTCTACAAGAATGCTCCTGCCTATGTGAATGGCGTTTCCGAGGCCGTGTTCAAGGTCGGCATGTGCCTGCCTGCCGGACCTTATGTGAGCGATGAGGATGTGCGGTATATCGTGGGGACGATCAAAGAGAACATCCTCCTATGAGAAACTTCCTGAAGGCAGTATGGCAATTTTGTTCCTACCTCTTTTTCCCTCAATGGGGTAGGCATAAGGGCTCGGAGAGATAGGCTGCGGATGGTCGCAGTCGGCTCTCTTCCGAGAGTTTGGATTGTGACTATGTGGTATAAATATCTGATTATAGCGGTGCTGCTTACCGCCTCCGAGCTTGGGTATTTCGCCCTCGCACGGCATTTTGGGATAGTTGATAAACCCAATATCCGTTCCTCCCACACGAAGGTGACGCTCCGCGGGGGAGGAATTGTTTTTACCATCGCCGTGTGGCTTTGGGCGGCTTTCTTCGGCTGGCGCTATCCGTGGTTTCTGATAGGGCTTACCCTGATTGCCGGTGTGAGTTTTGTCGATGACATCCGGTCGCTTCCCGATGCGGTGAGGTTGGTTATCCAGTTCGCGGCCATGTTTATGATGTTCTACGGGCTGGGAATCCTGCAGTGGCGGCTCTGGTGGGTTGTACTTATTGCATGGGTGGTGTGCGTGGGAATCATCAATGCGTACAACTTCATGGACGGAATCAACGGCATGACGGGAGGGTATTCCCTGGCAGTTCTGGCGTCTCTCATCGTTTTGGATCTTGCTCGCGGGATGGGAAATGCGTCGATGGTGGAGGAAAGACTCGCTGCGACCGGAGGCTTCATTGACCCTTCTTTGCTTGTGGTCGTTGCACTTGGCGCACTGGTGTTTTGCTTTTTCAATTTCCGAAAGCGCGCGGTGTGTTTCGCAGGGGATGTCGGGGCAGTGGGGATGGCTTTCACTCTCGTTTTCGCAATCGGCTCCCTGATGATAAAGACGGGGGACTACTCATATATCATGCTTCTCGCAGTCTATGGGGTGGATACGGTACTGACGATCATTCACCGCATTCTTCTTCACGAAGACCTTGGCAAAGCCCATCGCAAGCACGCCTACCAGCTGATGGCCAATGAACTCAAAATGCCGCATGTGCTGGTGTCCGGCATCTACATGGCTCTCCAGCTTCTGGTCTCCGCCGGGCTCATTTTCCTGCCGATGAATCACTACCTCTATTCTGCCATAGTCCTCATCATCCTCTGCGCCGACTACCTCCTTTTCGTGAAGAAATACTATCACCTTCACGAAGAATACCTTGCATCGTTGGAGAAGTGATTGCTTGTGCACCTTGAAAATGCAGTTTTTGTTAAATACTGCATTTTTAAGGTGCAGTTTTGCTATATCCGCAAAATCTTACAAGTTGGATGACCTGCCTCAGACACACACATTTGAAACAGTCCCCGAATTCAGCGTTAGCTAATAGACATTCTATGCTCACAATAAAAATCCCTGTGGAATTTTGGAGTTTTATACGAAATTCCATACATTTGTGGCAATCAATAGTAATTGAGGATGATTGAGAGACCCTTTTATCAAGAGAAGATTGCCCGAGCTTACCGGTCCGTGCCGATCGTGTGTCTCATAGGAGCTCGTCAAGTCGGGAAAACTTCAATAATGAAGATGTACTCGCAGACAGTACCCGATGTGAGACAACTTGATCTCAACGGACAGGATATTGAGGTTGCCAGTAGATTCGTGTCTTTATCCTCGATCGAGCAATACCTGAAAGTTTACCTTGACCCCGAATTGAATGGGCTTTTGCTCATTGATGAGTTCCAGTACATACAGGGAGTGTCGACGATGCTGAAACTGTTGACCGATAAATATTCGGGTCTCAAGGTATTATGTTCCGGCAGTTCGAGTCTTGACATCCTTCAGAGGATTGATGAATCGCTTGCCGGAAGGGTGCGGGTGATAGAGGTTTTGTCGCTATCTTTTGAAGAGTATTTGATGTTCAGGGATGAGAAGCTGTATAAGTTGTATTCCGCAATCGGGACGGAGGGGAAGCCGACAAAGGATCTTCTTTCTGCATATGATGAATATCTCATCTACGGCGGTTTTCCGCGTGCAGCCCTTACTGACAATCCCGAGGAAAAAGCCGAAATTCTGAACGATATATATCGTACATATCTGCTCAATGATGTTCGCCGTTATGTCGCTAATGAGCATTTTACGGCTTTTGGAAGGCTGATTCGCCTGCTCGCTGCGCAGATTGGGGGCTTGGTTAATATTAGTGAGTTGAGCCGGACCAGCGGGTTGCCTTATGAAACATGTGAAAAGTACATTTATCTCCTGCAGAAGATGTATATCATCCGGTTGATTGAGCCATACTCGACAAATCATCGAAAGATGATAGGAAAGATGAAAAAGGTCTATTTCTGCGATTTGGGATTGAGGAATATCGTTTACAATAGTTTCAATGAGATGGCTTTTCGCTCCGATGCCGGAGCTATCTTTGAAAATGAAGTCATGCTTGAGTTGTGGAGGGGGAAAAAAGCCTCCGAGGCTCTTTATTTCTATAGGACTCAAAATGGCGTTGAGGTCGATTTCATTCTCGATGGCCCGACAAGACGCATCGCCATCGAATGTAAGTATAAACATATCGAAAGGCCCTCCTCTATTCCATCTCTTAATAATATCGGCGAGGAAGAGGGAATTAATACCCGTTTAGTTGCCGACATCGATTTCTCCGGTGAAAGCAATGGCCTTCATTACTGCCCCGGTATGTATATTGGAACAGTGGTTTAGAACATTGTATCGTCTTCGTTGGGCAGTTGTATTTTGATAGCTTCAACTTTTGTCTTTTATCTATGACCATTACTCAAACCCTTCTTGATTCACTTACGGCGGCGGCGAAGGCATCGCCTCGGCTGAGGATGAATTATGATCTTCGGAACTCGCCTTCCGATCTTTCGCAGCGGATGCTCAATGCCATCGAGCCCGGCTCGCCTCTGCCGATTCATCGCCATACTCATTCCAGCGAGACCGTAGTCTGTCTGCGGGGTCGCCTTAAGGAACTGTTCTACGATGAAGGCGGACATCTTACAGATTCCGTCACGCTCAGCCCGGGCGGGGAGAATGTTGCCCTGAATATCCCCATCGGAGTGTGGCATACCGTCGAGTCCCTTGAGTCGGGGACAGTGATTCTCGAATGCAAGGACGGTCCTTTCGAACCTCAGCGGGAAGAAGATATAATGGGCAGCTCCTAATGGGGCTGCCTGTTTTGATTTGGGAATCAAAGCTAAAAAACCGATATTTGCAGTATGGATAGCGCGAATTCGGCACTTCTGTATTTGGTGCGTTTAGGAATTGGTCATGAGGGTGGGGCTATTCCCGATGGAATCGACTGGGAAGCAGTCAACGCCCTTGCCTCCCGGCATGGGGTCAGTGCAATTGTTCTGGACGGGGCTCAGGTTCTTGAGGATAGGGGAGAACTGTCCGGCCTTGGAGACGAAACCCGTAGCCGGATGATTGCGACAACCTTGCTCAGCTACGAACAGAATTATGCCAGGTATCGTAAGAGCATAGGGCGTCTTGCGCGTTTCTATAATACCCATGGCTTTGAGCTTATGGTGCTCAAGGGCTATGGCCTTAGCCTCAATTATCCCGTCCCTGAGCACCGGCCGTGCGGAGATATTGACATCTGGCTCTTTGGCAAGTACAGGGAAGCGGATGCGGTTCTTTCTCGTGAGTTGGGCATCAGGGTAGACAATTCCCATGACCACCACACGGTGTTCCGGTGGATGGGATACAGCGTTGAGAATCATTATGATTGGGTAAATGTCCACACCCATAGGTCGAACAAATCCATCGAAAAGATTTTCAAGGACTTGGCTATGGATGACTCAAATCGGATTGATATCGGCGGCAATTCCCTTTGTCTCCCTTCCCCCAATCTGCACGCTCTTTTCCTATTGCGGCACGCACTTGTACATTTCGCTGCCATGGGGCTCAATCTGAGACAGGTCTTGGACTGGGGCTTTTTCGCCGGGAAGAATATGACAGGCATCGACTGGGAATGGATAGAAACCACGGCGAAATTGTACCATATGTACGATTTCATGCTGTGCCTGAACTCCATTTGTGTCAGGGATTTGGGCTTCATGGCCCTGTCTTCCCTTCCCCAAACAGCCAATCTTGCCCTCAAGGAGCGGGTGCTGCAGGACATTCTTACTCCAGAATTCGGCAACGACTTGCCGAAACACTTCTTCCCCAGAGTCGCATACAAAATCCGCCGCTGGAATGCCAATAAGTGGAAAAACCGGCTCTGCTACGAAGAAAGCCTCTTTACTTCTTTCTTTCATTCTGCATTCGGGCACCTCGTCAAGCCGAAGTCCATCTGAATCCTTCCGCTTAATTCCCCGGCCAAGGTCAAGTGTGAAAACGGCCCGAAACGCACTTGAAATCCGCTGCTGGCAGGGGTCAAGGGAGAAGACATTCCGAAACTCAATTGAGTGGGCGTTAAAGCATGATTTGCAAGTATCAAAGTAATTGATTACTTTTGCGATATGTGTTGCGGGAATATTTTTTCAATGGGGGGGGGGTACTAAAGCCCTTTGTTTGTGTCGGTTAAGATGAGAATCTTTTTTGACATCGTTTTGGTGCGTCCCTACCCGCAGATGTTTTTAGTCCATCATGATGCCTAGGTTTATGCCGATTGGCTGGTTTTTGAAATCCTATGAACACTCCCAAGAAGATTGCTAACTGGTACTTTTCAAAGAACATGGCACCCTATTGGTGTATCGTTTTGATAGATAGTACCATCGTTGTATTTTCCTTCCTTCTGATCTACTGGCTTTTCCGCAGGAGCATCGGGGTCGCCGTTACTGCCGGTCCCCTGATTCTGACCACACTGATTTTCCTCGCAGTAAGCCTGATTTTCTTCAAGGTATTCCGTACCTATTCCGGAATCATTCGATTCTCTTCATTTACTGATCTTGAGAGAATTGCAGAGGCCATGGCATGCTCTGCAATCGTCGTGTATGCCCTGCATTTTGCAACCAATCTGTTCCCGACCGTATTCGTTCCTCTGCTTTTAAGGCATATAGTTTTGACTTACCTTATGGCGACATTCCTGATGTGGATAGTACGCCTGTTGGTCAAGACCTTTTATGACTCGTACTATATGACCGAGCATGCCACGCGGTCACTGATTTACGGGACAATGGATGGGGGGGTCGCCCTTGCAAAGGAGATTACGAGCGAGAAACCCCTGCGTTACAACCTCTGTGGCTTCATTACGCATGATCCTTCGCTTAAGAATGCCCTGCTGAAAGGCAAGAAAGTCTATCCTTCGGATGAGAATATAGGCAAGGTACTTAATTCCTTGGATATCCGTGCCGTACTTGTTTCGCCGAAGCGGGTTGAGAATTTTCGCAAGGACACTCGCCTGCAGGATGCCATTATCGCTTCCGGTGCCAAGATATACATGGTCAGTAAGATTCGTGAATGGGATGGAAGTACTCCCAAACAGGTGCTCAAGGAGGTAAGCGTGGAAGATCTGCTTCCAAGAGAAGAGATTAAGGTTGATCTCGAGGGTATCTCCGGGATGCTTAAGGGTAAGCGGATTCTTATTACCGGCTGTGCAGGGAGCATAGGCGGTGAGATTGTCAGACAGGTCTGCGAATTCGCTCCTGCAGAGCTGATGCTTGTGGATCAGGCCGAAACCCCGCTTCACGATATGCGGCTCTTTATGCGCAAGTACTATCCCCAGATTAAGGCTTCCACCGTGGTGACTTCCATTACGGATGCGGATCATATGGAAGTCCTTTTTCAAGAGTCTAAGCCCGAATACGTCTTCCATGCTGCGGCTTACAAGCATGTACCAATGATGGAAGACAATCCAGGGGAGAGTATCTACAACAATGTCTATGGGACTAAGGTGGTTGCGGATTTGAGCGTGAAGTACGGGGTGAAGAAATTCGTGATGATTTCGACCGATAAGGCCGTGAATCCTACGAGTGTTATGGGCTGCTCTAAGCGGCTTTGCGAAATCTATGTGCAGAGTCTCAACATGGCCGAGTTAAATGGCAAGGTCAAGGGAGAGACTCAATTTGTAACTACCCGCTTCGGTAACGTGCTAGGCTCCAACGGGTCCGTGATTCCTCTTTTCAAACAGCAGATTCGGGATGGCGGTCCCGTAACTGTGACCGATCCCAATATAGTCCGCTTCTTCATGCTGATTCCGGAGGCCTGCAAACTTGTCCTGGAAGCCGGAGCTATGGGTAAGGGCGGTGAAATATTCGTGTTCGACATGGGTGCACCGGTGCGAATCGCAGATTTGGCCAAGAGGATGATTTTGATGTCTGGGGCAACAGGTATTGATATCAAATACACCGGTCTGCGGGATGGTGAGAAGCTGTATGAAGAGGTTCTTGCCTCGTCTGAAAACTCTAAACCTTCGTCCAACCCGAAGATTCGTATTGCTTCTGTGAGAGAATACGATTTCGATGAGGTTAAGAAGGTAATAGACAGCCTCATCGACTTGTCTCATACTTATGACGACTTTGCGATTGTATCTGCAATGGAGAAGATAGTTCCCGAGTATCATCCCAATAATGCCAGGTACGAAGTAAAGACTGCTTAAATATGATTTCGGATTATGTGGTAGCAGGGCACAGATTTACTCTGATTTTGCCGGATGAGATTAAGGAGAAGTTTGATTTGAGGCAGTATGCGCCCTTTGCCGTGAAATCCGATGTCTTCTCCGAGTCTGTCTTTGTGCTGAATCTTGTGAAGGAGTTGGATACCGAGGGTGAGAGACTGATATTCGACCAGCCGACAGAGCCGGGCGAGACCAAAATTTCGCTTCATCGAAGAGGGAAGGAGTGGCTTTTCAGGATGGCTCCTACGAGCACTCATCCTGTGTCTGCCGTACTTGCCTTAAGTGAAGATTATTCATCGGGGCGGCTTAAGATTCTCGAGGAGGGGGAATCTCTCTTTGCGCTCAATAATTCTCTGATGCTTCAGTATGCCTTTGCTACTGTTGCGTTGAATACTCTCGAAGTTCACGCATCTACAGTGGTAAAGGATGGCAAGGCCTATCTCTTTATGGCTAAGAGCGGGACTGGGAAGAGTACCCATAGCAGAATGTGGCATCGGGCTATTCCGGGGACGCGGCTTCTCAATGACGATAATCCAATTGTCAGGGCACTGCCAGACGGAGAAATCCGGGTTTATGGCTCTCCATGGAGTGGGAAGACCCCCTGTTACCGCAATGAGTCCTATCCGGTCGGCGCCTTTGTCCGGATTGTCCGTGCAGCGCAAAACAGGCTCGTGCCTCTTTCGGTATTTGAGACTTATGCTCTTCTGTATTCTTCTTCATCGGGCTTTAAGGCTTCGCGGGATATTGGGGACGCTTTGCATAAGACTATTTCTGAGTGTGTGAGCAAGGTCCACGGGTATAATATGGAGTGTCTTCCCGATGAGGATGCGGCTCGGGTGTGCTATGAAGGACTGACAGATAATGCTCGTTCCTAACGATATTCTTCTTGGGGAGATTTCAAAACTGCTTGCCGAGGGTAAGGAGGTGGAGCTCAAGGCTAAAGGCTCGAGTATGCGGCCTTTTATCATAGGGGATAGGGATAGTGTGAGGCTTGTGAGCGCGCCGGTGGCTGTCGGGGATGCGGCACTTGCCGAGATTGCACCCGGGCATTATGTACTTCACCGCATCGTGAGTATTGACGGGCAGGATGTCGTGCTGAAAGGGGATGGCAATCTTGTGGGAGTTGAGCATTGCCTTCTTAAGGATGTCAGGGGAAAGGTGATTGCGGTGGTGCGTCCGGATGGGAAACTTATAGACTTTGCAGGGGAAAAGGCCCTTGCCCGGGCGCGGAGGTGGAATCGTCTGCCTTATATTGTCAGGCGGGTTTACCTTGCCTTCAATAGGAGATTAGTAAAATAGGAATATTTGAATAACAACAATTTTATTACTGGCGGAATTTGCGTATGAAAGCGGTTAAGGGATTTAGACTGAGAAAATTGGTCGGACAGTATATCGTTGTGCCGGAGAGCGTTGAACTTGTCAATTTCAACAAGATGCTGGTATTTAACGGGAGCGCGGCTTTCCTGTGGGAGAAAATTCAGGATTTGGAGTCTTTCGATGTGGATACTCTTGCCGATATGCTGGTTGGGGAGTACGAAATTGATCGCGAGACAGCTCTTCATGACGCCGGGGTTATTGCAGATAAATGGCTCAGCGAAGGGATTGTGACTGAGTAGCAGATTATGTTTCGCAGGGCGCGCACAGGTCTTTGAATAACGATATCATTATCGCCCAGCGAAACACGAGTCTTTGAGGCCTTTAGGCCGATAGTAAGTCCTCTCCTTGAGGGAGAGGATTTAGGAGAGGGGCGACATTGGAAGAAAAAGGATGTGCGAGGGTATGTTTCGCAGGGCGCGCACAGGTCTTTGAATAACGATATCATTATCGCCCAGCGAAACACGAGTTAGTGAAGAATTTTAAAACCTGTATGGCCTCCCTTTGGAGGCATCTTGGTCTGGTGCGCTGGCAAATCGCCTTGAGCGCTTCGGTGCAGGCGGTTGAGGCGGCAGCTTCACTGTTTTTTGTCTGGTACAGCAAACAGGTGGTCGATATAGCTACTGGAGAGATTGAGGCATCCCTCAAGGCCGGACTCCTGATTTTGCTTGCAATTACGCTCATTCGCATTGTTTGCCGAGTATTTAACCGCTGGTATAAAGGACGGCTAACCATTGTGACCAAGAACCGGATTCGTTCTTCGTTTTTTGACAAGGCTCTTGGAAGCGAATGGTCGGGACAGGAGAAATTCCATAGTGCGGACATGGCGAATCGAATGGAAGAAGACATTCGGGTTGTGACTGACTTTGTCTGCTCGGATGTTCCTGAAGCGATAGTGACTGTGCTTCAGCTGATTGCGGCTGTCATAATGCTCTTTTATTTCTCCTCTTCCCTCGCTTGGATACTAATCTGGATTATGCCGGTTGCGGTGATTGGTGCGCGGCTTTTCTTTGGAAAAATGCGTCGTCTCACCAATGAGATTCGCTCCATTGACGGACGGATTAACGGCTATCTTCAGGAGAATCTCCAGCATCGGCTTATCGTCAAGACTATTACCGGGTCGAAGCGGGTCGAAGCCGGCCTCGCATCTCTTCAGAATGCCGAAAAGGGCAAGACCATAAAGAGGCTCAACTATTCGGCTGTGTCTAATGCCTTTATGAATGCGGGCTTTATGCTTGGCTACCTGGCTGCCTTTACTTGGGGCGTAGTCGGATTGAAGGATGGGAGCGTGACTTATGGACTTATGGTGGCCTTCCTTCAGATGGTGGGGCAGGTGCAGAGGCCTGTTGTCAATCTGGCCCTGTATGTACCTGCATTTATCCGTACCCTTTCTTCTGAAGACAGGCTTTTCGAAATTGAGGAACTTCCTCAAGAGCTTCCTTGCGAGGACATCCTGCTTGAAGGTGCTCCCGGGATTAGGGTAAAGGACTTGTCTTATTCCTATGAGGGGAGAGAAAAGAGCATACTCGCAGGCTTGAATTTTGACTTTGTCCCAGGGTCAATGTGCGTAGTAACAGGGCCTACAGGGGAGGGAAAGAGCACCCTTTCTTATCTGTTACTCTCTTTACTTACCCCTTCAACGGGCAGTATCGAACTCTACGACACTTCGCGCAGTGTCCCCGCCAGTGTGGGAACCAGATGCAATTTTATGTATGTTCCACAAGGCAATTCTCTGCTTAGCGGGAGCATTCGTGAGAATCTCCTTCTTGCAAAAGCAGATGCAAGTGAAGATGAAATCAGGGAGGCCTTGCATATAGCGGCCGCGGATTTTGTCTTTGAATTGCCAAAAGGACTGGATACTCTCTGCTCCGAAATCGGAAGGGGGCTCAGTGAAGGGCAGGCCCAGAGGATAGCCATTGCAAGGGCTCTGCTTCGCCCTGGTGGAATATTAATTCTTGATGAAGCGACTTCGGCTCTTGATGCTCAGACCGAAGAGACCATCCTTAAGAGGCTTCACGCCAAATATGCGGGCAAGAAAACCATTATTTGCATCACACACCGTCCTGCCGCCCTCGCCCTTGCTGATGCGCACCTTGCCCTCTCCCCGCGCGCCAGTGCCTAAATGCGCACCTCGCCCTCTCCTTGTGCTTTGCCAAAAAGCCTCACCCTCTCCGTGCTTGCCTCAATGTGACCACCTCGCCCTCTCCTTGTGCCCTACTAAGTTGCTAATCCGTTGATTTACTGCCTTTTAGTACTTTTACTTGTCCCCAGTACGGGACAAGTAAAAACAAGATTTCATTGATATATAGATGGTTACGATTAGGTTCGCCCCCCCAAAAAAAAAGTTTAGGCTCAGCATTTCCGAAAAATAGAGGTTTCTGCTCTGCTAAAGCTACTCCCAGCTCTTCCATATACCGTTCGAGCTGATTAGGCAGGCCTGAACTTCTGGTCCAGATGCGAGAAACGCCTTTGCCTTTTCTTCTCCCATCACCATAAATGCCGTTGCAAGGGCATCAGCAATGGCGGCAGTCGGGGCTATCACCGTGGCGCTAAGCAGAGAGTGCCTCACCGGACTCCCCGTGCGCGGGTCTATAGTGTGTGAATACTTAACCCCGTCCACGATGTAGTATTTGCGGTAATTGCCCGAAGTGACTATCCCGCAATCGCATCCCTGTGAATCCCATATTCCTTTAAGATCTGCCCCAGGGGTGTTGTTCCCATCCACAGGGTTGTCAATCCCGATTTTCCAGCCTTCTCCTGAAGGATTGAATCCGCAGCAACGGATTTCCCCGATGTCGACCAGCATATCTCTGACTCCGAGCGAATACAGATATTCGTAGATGAGATCGCTAGTGAGACCTTGCGCTATTGCATTGAAATTGAGCTGAGGGAGCAGTTCGTTTCGAGTATCCTTCAGCAGTTCCCGTGAAGTAATCTTTCTTTCCCCCTGCGCCAATTCATCTACTTCGTCGGCACTTATCAGGCGGGACATTCCGCAGGCCTTAAGTGCCGAGGCTATTCTCTGGGGTGAAGGCAGGGAGTCTGAAGTGAATCCAAATCCCCATATATCGAAAACCGGTCCGCAAGAAGGGTCGAAAGCTCCATCCGTTTCTCTCCACATTTCCACAGACTCTCGGTATACCCGAGCAAAAATGTCGTTGAGGACTACGCTGTCGCCACGATTGAGCCGGCTGACTAGGGAACCTTTGTTGTAGCCGGAGAGGGTGAAGTCAATTTCGTTTAGGATTGAATCTACTTTAACCTTAAGCTGTTGCGGGGGGAGCGAGGCCCCTTTGTAGGTGACGGAGTACTGTCCGCCCTGGGCATAACCCTGTAGCTTGTAGTAATTGTTGTCAGCGCAGGCGGTCAAGATTCCCAGCGCTGTGAATGCGAGTATTATTCTTTTCATCTTCTTTAGTTGCCTTTCGCACTTCAATCCGTCAGTAAAATGGCCATTTTTCATACGGAATGCCTTTCGTGAGCTCGGCTTCACAGTCGCGGGCTCTTTGGAGCGGCCACCGCATAGGCTCGCCCATGGAAAATGCTCCTCAGAGCTCCGCTCCTGCTCGCTTCTCCATCGTTTTCGTCAGTAAAATTGCCATTTTTCATACCAAATGGCCTTTCGCACTTCAATCCGTCAGTAAAATGGCCATTTTTCATACGGGAGGCGGCTTCTTTGCCGTCCTGGCAAAGTATTTGCGCGAAGATACGGGTTTTTTCTTCGAAAATGCTCATCTTTGCAGATGAAATACACGAATTACTTATTTGGAATGAAACGATTCTACGGGATATTTGCAGTTACTCTTATTGCCACTCTTGCCGTTACAGCATGTAAGAAGGATAGTAGCACTACAACCTCCAAATCTCTTGCGGGGACTTTTACCGTCACGGCTATTCCTGCATACTCCAACCCTGGGGATAGTTGGCATCTCGAGGCTTCCGGTTTGTCACTTGCTGAAGATGAGGAAGATACTACGATAGTTATCGGGTATAGCTTTACGGTCGGAAGTTCGGCTGCCGATACGGTCTCGACCATTGATGTAGTGGTTCCTGATACTCTCGGGACTTTCGAAGTGGTTGCGAAGGCTTGGGCTGACGGGTATTATACCAAGACATCCACCCTTTCGACTATAGTGGTGGGGAAGAAGTCGCTTTCGAGTACTGTCCGTGCTGTCTCTGACAGCTTTACCGATGGTCGCGATTCCAAATCATATTATTGTGCTCAACTTGGTTCTTTGACATGGATGACCTCCAATCTTGCTTATTATGAGAAGGATAGCGATGGAGAGTATACCCTTGGGATGCCATATGAGGATGAAAGGGCTACAGAGGATGTCTTCGGTGGCTTCTACTCCTGGGCTGATGCCCAATCTGCCTGCCCCGATGGCTGGCGCTTGCCAACTGCAGAAGAGTGGGACTCTCTTGGGGAGGATGCCGGTGCGCTTATGTTTGACGGAACCTATAATGGGGATCTCCTGTGGGAATTCTGGCCCGATGTCAAAATCACTAATTCAAAGGGTTTTTATGCAGAGCCGTTTGGCTATGCCACAATTGAAGACAGCTCGTACACTTTCTTTGGTTTCAGTGATTATGCAATGTTCTGGGCTGACGGTGGCTCTGCCCCAGCCTGCCGTTACTTCTATGTCAAAGATGCAGAGGTGAAGTCTTGGGATTCCCCCAGTGCGACTGACTTCGCCGCTCAAATACGCTGCGTCAAGAAGTAGTGCGCCCGTTTCCTCTTTTGCCCTGCTGGTGTTTCCCTTCCTTGGGTTGCGTGCCCGTTTCCTCTTTTGCCCTGCTGGTGTTTCCCTTCCTTGGGTTGTGCGCCCGTTTCCTCTTTTGCCCTGCTGGTGTTTCCCTTCCTTGGGTTGCGTGCCCGTTTTCCTCTTTTGTCCTGCTGGTGTTTCCCGGTAAGTAGCTGATTGATAGTTATATAGCTAATTCAGCCCTCCCTGAAACAAGGAGGGCTGAATTAGCTAAAGTGCTATAAATAAGGCAATTATGCGAAAACAAACCGCGGCGGCTGATAAGCGGGCTGCGAACTGCTTTGCTGGTAGGAGGGACGCTGATAGGAGGAATTCCCGCGGCAGCTGGCTCGAATGAATCAAAAACAAACCGCCGGCGGCTGGCCCGAATGAAGCAGCTAACTAAAACGGCAGATCATCGTCTGGATTGTCATCCACGACAGGGGCCTCTGCAGGGGCTGGTTTCTGGGTCTGTACGGGCGGGGTAGGAGTCGGCGGCTGATAAGCGGGCTGCGAACTGCTTTGCTGGTAGGAGGGACGCTGATAGGAGGAATTCCCGCCGGCGGATTGCGCCTCATTGTCGGACTTACGTCCGAGTAGCTGGATGTTATCAGCGAGAATTTCGGTACGGGATTTTTTCACCCCATTGGCATCTGTGTATTCGCGTGTACGAATACGCCCTTCTACATAAATCTGGTTTCCCCTGTGGATGTATTTCTCCGCAAGTTCGGCGCTGTTGCGGTATGCAACGATGTTGTGCCATTCGGTATTCTCGCGAAGGTCTCCATTACGGTCTCTGTAGCGTTCCGTCGTGGCGAGTGAGAAATTAGCGACTTTGTTGCCGCTTTGTGAGTTTTGATCAAGGTAACGGACTTCCGGGTCTCTTCCAACGTTACCGATTAACATGACTTTGTTGAGTGACATATCTGTTGTGTTTTTAAAAATATTGACAAGTCTGCATCTGTATTTCTGGTCGAAAGATAGGAATTTTTGTCGATAAAGCAGAAGTTTTTTCTTACTTTTGCGCGGCAAATGCCTACACGACTTCAATCTGATTTGTTTGAAAGCTTGTTGAGAATTGGGGCTGCAACTAAAAGTTTGCGTAGACGCACGGATTTCAGTCACTTGCGAAACTCAGATACTGTATGTTTAAGAAATACATCATTATTTTCCTTGTATCGATGTTGCCACTGGTTGAGCTCAGGGGTGCTATTCCGATTGCAGTAGGCTATGGCCTGCCCATAGTGCCCTCGTACATTGTCTCGGTGATTGGCAACATTGTCCCTGTACCTTTTATCTTTTTCTTTGCGAGGAAGGTGCTCGAATGGGGCGAGAATAAGAAGTATATCGGGAAATTCTGTACCTGGTGCATTACCAAGGGTGTGAAGGGCAGCGACAAACTTAAGGCTCAAGGATCTAGAGCTTCGGAAAGGCTTGGAAATAGACCTGCTGAAGAACCGGTATCAACTCAATCCGAATCCGCCTCCACACGGCAAAGCGCAAAGGACCTTGGCCTCTATCTGGCCCTGCTTCTTTTCGTAGGGATTCCTCTTCCGGGAACCGGTGCATGGACGGGAACTCTTGCCGCGAGTTTTCTGAATATGGACTTCAAGAAAAGCGTAATTGCCGTGACCCTTGGCGTTATTCTCGCCGGCGGTATTATGCTCGCAGCCTCTCTCGGAGTCTTCGGGACAATTAACCTTGTAAAATAGCAGTCATTTGCACACGGCCGCTTCGCTCGAGGAGCTACCTGACGCTTTCGAGTAGGGGTATAAGCTGTCTGAATACATCCGCCTGGGTGTATCCATCCGAATTTACCAGCAGGTCGTAGAGTTTGTCCTTGGTAGGCGTCCTCCCAATCTTGAAACTGGCTTTAGAGCAACGGGCGCAATAGTCGGCGGCAAAGAGGGTTGTTTCGGGGAAGAGGTTGACAAAGAGCTCCTGATCGAATGAGACTTTCGGACTCCGGCGGTCTCTACGGGGCCTGCCGAACCAGTTGAGGTTGCGCTTTGTCAGCAGGACAGGGCTGAAAGCTTTCGAGTTCACGGGCGTAGTACCAGGTGTGACTGCGGCAGGGGAATTCGATAGGGCCACATTTTTATCTGCGGGAATCCCTACAGTCTCTTTCGTAGTGTAATTTTGTTGCAGCGGGCTTTGTTTCAGCCTGCTAAACGCATATATATCGCAGCTGATTCCTTTTCGTGCAAAGAACTCCCCGACCTCCTTCACACATTCTCCTGCCGAAGGCTCATCTGCATCCATAACCACCATAACCCGCTTCACCTTACTCAGGGGAGTAAAGCCCGTCGGGATGTGTGAACGGTGTCGGTGAAGGGAGAGAGCTCTTCCGAGGAGAACGAGAGGGTTTTTCATTGGGCACTGTATTGTGAAATAAGCTGGCGGATTTCGCTCTTGGCCGCCTTCCAACGGGGAATGTCAATCTTTGTTCCTACCACTTCGACGACTTTTGCCGCGATGATTGAGCCCACTTCTCCACAGACTTTCAGGGGCATGCCGAGCGAATGGGCGTAGAGGAAGCCCGCTGCATAGGTGTCGCCTGCACCGGTGGCATCAACCGTGTCGGCGGGCCAGGGGTCAATCTTATAGGCTTCGTCTCCAGCCTTGACGTAGGACCCGTCCTTCCCGACTTTGACTACGGCAATCTTGCAATGGGATGCGATTTCATCCAAGGCGGCTTCAGGGGTGGGCAACTTGGTAAAGGCTCTTGCTTCGGTCTCGTTGGCGAAAACGACATCCACATATCTGTCTACTATGTCGTGCAGGAAGGCTTCATTGCTTTCGACTACATTGTAGGATGCCATATCGAGGGAAATAATGCATCCCGCTGCATGCGCGAGCTCGACTGCTCTACGGATAAGCTCTTGATTCTGCACGAGATACCCCTCTACATGGAAATAATCGTAGCCCTTGAACCACTCCGGACGAAGGTCTTCGGGAATCAGGTCAAGCGCTGCCCCAAGGTATACCGCAAAGGTCCTTTCAGCGTTCCCTCCGCTGACAAAGACCATCGAGCGTCCGCTGGAATGATGACTTTTCAACAGGATGGTCTTAACCCCGTATTGCTGCTGGTCGCTTTTGAACAGATTTCCAAGCTCATCGTCCCCAATCTTGCCGATGAAAGCCGATGGCATCCCGAAAATTGAGGTGCAGGTGATGGTATTGGCAGCGCTTCCACCGGCTACATACTTGACCCCCATTGGCTTGAGCTCCTTCCAAATCCTGTCTCCCGTCTCCATGTCCACATGCTGCATGCTTCCCTTAGGAAGGTGGAATTTCTTCAGAAGTGAATCGTCAGGCAGTACTGCCAGGATGTCAGTAAGTGCATTCCCTATACCAAGAATTGATTTCATTGTCGGTGGAGTTTATCTATCAGCTTACAAAAATAAGAAAAATCAGCGTATCTTTGTCGATTAGGTAAGGTAACTACAGTTCCGGCCTATGAAAGCAAGTGTTGGAGATAATTTGGTACAGCAGATGGCAAAGAAAGGCGTAAGAATACTCGAATACATACTTATGGCGGCACTCGCCGTGGTTTTTGTGTATTTTGCCTTGCGGGGGATTGACTGGAAGATTTTTGCAGATAATCTTCATACTGTCCGTTGGGGCTTCGTGCTGTTGGCTATCCTGGCGAGTCTGTTTGCCATTCTGATTCGTGTTGGCAGATGGCGGGCCCTCTTGCTCCCGTTTGACTCTTCCATCAAGTGGACCGCGGTCTGGGATGCCTCCAACCTTGGGAATTTGAGTTATCTTGTTGTTCCTGGGAGCGGGGAGTTCGTGCGCTGCGGCTTTGTGACAACCCGTAAGGCAACATACGATAAGGTACTGGGTACCACGGTTATGGAGAGGGTGTGGGATTTGGTGATGGCGATAGTGGTGCTGGCCCTTGCAATCATCCTCAAACAGGATGCGATTCTGGAGTTTATCCGCAATTCCATTCTCAAACCCGCATCAGGCCGTTTCGGGACACTTGCTCTTATCATTGTATGCGTGCTTGTGGTGCTTCTTGCCGGTTTTATATACCTGAGTTTCAAACTTCGGGACAAGAGCCGTTTTTGGGGGAAGATTGCAGGCTGGATTGTGGGGATGTTTGACGGATTCAAGGTTTTCGGCAGGGTCAGACACAAAGGCCTTTTCATCTTTCAGTCGGCGGTCATATGGTTTTTCTATGTGTCGATGTGTCAGTGTGTATTTTGTGCCTTACCCGGGATGAGTCACCTGACTTTCGCTGATGCCCTGTTTATCTCGGCAGCGGGAAATCTGGCTGCAGTAGTGCCGGTACCCGGAGGGATTGGGGCCTATCACTATATCGTAGCCTTGGCGCTTAGCCAAATCTATGGCTTCAGCTGGGAGGCGGGAATACTCTTCGCCACCCTTGCGCACGAAGGACGCACCCTTCTGCTGATACTTCTCGGTGCAGTATCCTCCATCAGTGTCTCCGTCCGCAAAGTCGAGAAGGACAAAAAGGGCGAAGCGGAAGGGGGCAGAGACTCTTCGCTTCATTCGGAGTGACAGGAAAAATTGCTCTGTGAGAGGGAGAATAGCTATTCTATGCGAGTTCAGAATGGAAAAATTGCTCTGTGAGAGGAAGGATTGCTATTCTATGCGAGTTCAGAATGAAAAAATTGCTCTGTGAGAGGAAGGATTGCTATTCTATGCGAGTTCAGAATGAAAAAATTGCTCTGTGAGAGGAAGGATTGCTATTCTATGCGAGCAAGGAGTGACGAATGCAAATATTCAGAGAATATTCGTATCTTTGAAATTTGCAAATACATATAAAAAATGACAGCAAAGGTTCAAAGACTGATGAATGACTCGCCCATCGCGCGGTGGACAGTGTTGATTCTGGTGGCGTTGATGATGTTCTTCGCCTACATGTTTGTGGATGTGATGTCCCCGCTCAAGTCCTTGGTGGAGAGCTCTCTCGGCTGGGATAGCGGAGTCTTCGGCAAATACGCGGCCTCGGAGTATATCCTCAATGTCTGCGGGTTTCTTATCATCGCAGGGGTCATCCTTGATAAACTCGGAGTCCGTTTCTCCGGCATCCTCTCAGCTGGGCTGATGGTGCTCGGGGCTGCCATTAAGTTTGTCGGGGTGAGCGATTGGTTCCAGACCACGGCATTCTGCAACTGGCTGAACAGCTGGTGGGTAGCAATGCCCGGCAGCGCCAAGATGGCTTCCCTCGGCTTTATGATTTTCGGCTGCGGCTGCGAGATGGAAGGCACAAATGTCTCCAAGATACTTGCCAAATGGTTCAAGGGCAAGGAAATGGCCCTTGCAATGGGACTTGAAATGGCAATTGCACGTCTCGGGGTGTTCGCGGTGATGTGGATTTCGCCCCTTATTTCCGCCAAGTTCGGGGGCTCGGTGATGGCCCCCGTCGGATTCTGCGGCTGCCTTTTGCTTATCGGTCTGATTAACTTCGTGATTTTCGGGATTATGGACAAGAAGTTCGACACCCAGCTTGTGGAGGCAGGACTTTCCACTGCAGAGAAATCCCCCGAAGACGAATTCCATATCAAAGACCTTGGAGCAATCTTCTCCAGCAAGATGTTCTGGATTGTGGCTCTGCTCTGTGTCTTGTATTACAGTGCTATCTTCCCCTTCCAAAGGTACGCTCCAAATTTCCTCGAAGAGACCCTCGGAATCAGTGCGGCAGAAGCCTCACGGCTCTTTAGCTGCTTCCCTATTCTGGCTATGGTGCTTACCCCGCTGCTTGGAATTTTCCTTGACCGCGTGGGAAAGGGAGCGTCGATGCTTATGGCCGGCTCTGTCATTATGATAGTGTGCCATCTGAGTTTCGCCTTCCTCCTGCCGGTACTTCCTTACAAATGGTTTGCACTTCTTCTGATTGTGGTGCTCGGGGTGAGTTTCTCCCTTGTGCCGGCAGCCCTTTGGCCTTCGGTACCCAAGATAATCGATGAGAAGATTCTCGGCAGTGCCTACTGCCTTATTTTCTGGGTTCAGAATATCGGCCTCTGCCTTGTACCCATTCTTATCGGCTTGCTTCGCCAGTCCACGGGCGGCTACACTGTCCCGATGATTGTGTTCTCCTGCTTCGGGGTGCTTGCATTTATCTTCAGTATTGCTCTTAAGAGGGAAGACAAGGTTAAAGGTTACGGCCTTGAAGAGCCCAATATCAAGAAGTAAACATTGTGAGCTATCCGCTACTTGACAAGATAGACTCTCCTGCAGATCTCAAAAAATTGCCTTTGGAGGAGCTTCCGCAGCTTTGCTCCGAAATCAGGGAATATATGATTGAGGTCTGTTCACGGAACCCCGGGCATCTTGCCTCGAGCCTTGGAGCAGTGGAGCTGATTGTCGGGATGCACTATGTCTACGATGCTCCGCAGGATAAACTTATCTTCGATGTCGGACACCAGGCTTATGCCCATAAGATTCTGACAGGCAGGCGAGAAGCTTTCCGTAAACTGCGAACCAAAGATGGCATCAGCGGCTTCCCGAGTATGGCGGAAAGCCCTTACGATGCATTCGGCTCGGGCCATGCATCCAATTCTGTCAGTGCTGCCGTGGGGTATGCCGAAGCAGCCAGAATTCTCGGAAAGAAGTATCACAGTGTGGCGCTTATTGGCGATGGGGCTCTCACCGGTGGTCTCGCCCTTGAAGCCCTCAATAATGCCGGCACCAGTAAGTCTGATATCCTCGTAATTGTCAATGACAACAACATTTCCATCGATGCCGCTATAGGGGGAATACATCAGCACCTCTTCAAGATCACCTCATCTTCCCGCTACAACGCACTCAAGTCTAAAGCGTGGACCAAGCTGGGAGACAGGCCTTTGCGCAGCCGTATCCAAAGGTGGATCCGTTCAGTCAAGTCCTGGGCCGTCAAAGGTAGCGGGGGAGACCTGTTTGAAGCCCTCGGATTCAGGTATTTTGGTCCGATAGACGGCAATGATATCACCCAGGTGGTTACCGCACTCAAGAAGATGAAGCGCCTTGACGGGCCTCGGGTGCTGCATTGCATTACGACCAAAGGTAAGGGCTACGCTCCGGCTGAAGGGGCTCCCCAAATATGGCATGCTCCGGGGCGTTTTGACCCCGAGTCTGGGGAACGGATCGTTTCCAATAGCCCTTCCGACAGGTGGCAGGATGTGTTCGGTGAAGTGCTTTGCTCTCTTGCTCAGGAAGATAATAGAGTTGTGGGGGTCACACCGGCCATGGCATCGGGCTGCGGGATGTCTGAATTTGCGAGTAAATTTCCCGGGCGCTTCTTCGATGTGGGGATTGAAGAAGAGCATGCGGTAACCTTCTCTGCCGGTCTGGCAGCAGCAGGTCTGAAGCCATTTTGCAATATCTACTCGACATTCTCCCAGAGAGCCTACGATGAGATTATCCATGATGTGGCTTTGCAGGCTCTACCGGTTGTGCTCTGCCTTGATCGGGCCGGAGTTGTCGGAGAGGACGGGGCTACGCATCAGGGGATGTTTGACATAGCTGCTTACAGGGCAATCCCGGGTTGCACCATCAGCGCGCCTTCGGATGAAGTGGAGCTTAAAAACCTTATGTACACAGCCTTGCACACTGATAAAGGGCCGTTTATCATTCGTTATCCGAGGGGATGTGCAGAGGGAGCGAAATGGAAAGAGGCTCCGTTTGAATTGCTCGAAATAGGAAAGGCGGCGGAGCTCAGGCATGGAGATACCCTTGCCATTGTGGCGACCGGCCCTTGTGTACGGAGAGCTTTGTATGCCAGTGAAGATTATGACGGGAGGGTAGGGGTGTATGATTTTCGTTTCGTAAAGCCCTTGGATAAAGAGCTGCTTAAAGAGATTTCTCAACATTACAAGGCGGTCCTGACTATTGAAGACGGATCTTTGATTGGGGGATTATACGGGGCAGTGTGCGAATTCTATGAAAGCATTGGCGCAGCTGTGAGAGTTGACGGTTTAGGTGCTCCGGATCAATTCATTGCGCAGGATACCCAGGCTGCCCAGCGGGTGCTTTGCGGGATTGATTCCGCAAGTATCGCAAGAAAAATTTCGGAATTATTGTGAACAATCTTTTTTATTCAAAAAAAAGTTGTATATTTGCAGTCCTTTTCGGAAGAAAGGGAATTGACATACCGGTTTTGCCGATGTAGCTCAGCCTGGCCAGAGCACGTGATTTGTAATCTCGGGGTCGAGGGTTCGAATCCCCCCATCGGCTCAGTTTCTGCCTCCTGACGCGCGGCAGAAGCACAAGGGCAAGTACCAGAGCGGTCAAATGGGGCAGACTGTAAATCTGCTGGTTACACCTACGGTGGTTCGAATCCATCCTTGCCCACTTTCGGCCCATTGCGGGGTTCGTATAACGGCTATTATGCCAGCCTTCCAAGCTGGAAATGGGAGTTCGATTCTCCTACCCCGCTCGAAGACGAATGCCGATGTAGCTCAGGGGTAGAGCGCATCCTTGGTAAGGATGAGGTCATGAGTTCAAATCCCATCATCGGCTCTTTTTTTTGTGTTAAAGCAGCTTGCACAGGGCACTGCGCATGTGGCTTTGTTGTTAGAAAACATATACACATAATATTATGGCAAAAGAAGTATTCCAGAGGACTAAACCTCATGTCAACATTGGTACTATTGGCCACGTTGACCACGGTAAGACCACTCTTACCGCTGCTATTTCGAAGGTTCTTCACGAGCGTCTCGGTACCGGAGAGGAAGTGAAGACTTTCGATCAGATTGACAATGCTCCTGAAGAGAAGGAGCGCGGTATCACCATCAACTCTGCTCACATCGAATACGAGACCGCAAAGCGTCACTATGCGCATGTCGACTGCCCCGGTCACGCTGACTATGTGAAGAACATGGTTACCGGTGCTGCCCAGATGGACGGAGCTATCCTCGTAGTTGCTGCTACCGATGGTCCCATGCCTCAGACCAACGAGCACGTGCTTCTCGCAAAGCAGGTGAATGTGCCTAAGATGGTCGTCTTCCTCAACAAGGTTGACCTTGTGGACGATGAGGAGATGCTTGACCTCGTTGAGATGGAGGTTCGTGACCTTCTCAACAAGTACGACTTCGATGGTGACAACGCTCCCGTTATCCGCGGGTCCGCTCTCGGTGCCCTCAACGGGGATCCGAAGTGGGAGGACAAGGTGATGGAGCTCATGGACGCAGTCGATGAGTACATTCCTCTGCCTGTCCGTCTTACCGACAAGCCTTTCCTGATGCCTATCGAAGACATCTTCTCCATCACCGGTCGCGGTACCGTCGTTACCGGCCGTATTGAGCAGGGCACCGTCCATGTGAATGATCCTGCCGAGATTGTCGGCTTCCGTGAGAAACCTCTTACCACCGTTATCACTGGTGTCGAGATGTTCCGCAAGCTCCTTGAGCAGGGTGAGGCTGGAGACAATGTGGGTCTTCTCCTTCGCGGTATCGACAAGAAGGATGTTCGCCGTGGTGAGGTCGTTGCCAAACCCGGTTCGATTAAGCCTTACTCTCACTTCCTTGGACAAATCTATGTCCTGAAGAAAGAAGAGGGTGGCCGTCACACTCCTTTCCACAACCACTATCGTCCCCAGTTCTTCATCCGTACTCTCGATGTTACCGGTGAGATTAAGCTCCCTGATGGAGTCGAGATGGTTATGCCTGGCGACAACGTCGAGATTGATGTCCAGCTCATCACTCCTGTCGCTCTTAACGAAGGACTCAGCTTCGCTATCCGTGAAGGCGGACGTACCGTTGGAGCCGGCCAGGTCATAAAGGTACTTGGCTAATCACTTTTAGAGTCGAAGGTTTGCTTCGGCTCTTTTTAGGGGAATAGAACAAGGGTAGTTCAGCGGTCTCCAAAACCGTCGATGTGGGTTCGAATCCTGCTTCCCCTGCCATCAAAGGTTACGCTTTGAGCATAGTTTAACCGGCACGGCACTTCGCTTCCAACTCGCTGTGTCCTTTAAGTGTAAAAATGGCTAAGTTTACGAATTACGTAAAGGAGTCCTTTGTCGAACTTACAAAGAAGACCACCTGGCCTTCCTGGGACAAACTTCAGGAGTCGGCCTTGCTAGTGATGGTTTCGACCATAGTTCTTGCGCTCGTCCTTTGGCTTGTGGATTTTGTTTTCCAAAAGCTGATGGTACTGATTTATTCCCTGTAACTTTCGCGCCTTATGGACGAAATGAAATGGTATGTTCTTCGTGCTATCGGCGGGAAGGAGAAGAAGGCTGCCGAATATCTCCAGAAGGAGATAGAGCGCAGTAATCTCACCGGGGATGTCGCGCAGATTCTGGTTCCTGTCAAGAAGGAAATAGTCATCAAGAATAACAAACGGGTAGTGGCCGACAGGCTTCTGTACCCCGGTTATGTCCTGATTGAATGCAACCTCAGCCCTCGTCTCGAAAACATCATCCGCAATCTCGTTCCCGGGATTTCGGGTTTTGTCAGCGAGAAGAAGGCGATTTCAGGTACTGCTTTCGAGTATGTTCCCATCCCCGTTCGGAGCGAAGAGATTCAGAGGATTCTCGGACTTCAGGATGAGAATGCGGGAAGCGAGATCAAGACCGTGGTGAACTATAGCGTAGGCGAGTCTGTCAAGATAATTGACGGCCCGTTCAGCGGCTTCACAGGCACCATCGAGGAGATTCTGGAAGATCGCAGCAAGGTCAAGGTTATCGTCGTCATCTTTGGCCGCAAGACAGCTCTCGAGCTCAGTTTTACACAAGTAACTAAAGAATAGTATTTTTAAATCATGGCAAAAGAAGTTACCGGATTTATCAAGCTCCAAATCAAGGGCGGAGCGGCCAATCCCGCGCCTCCGGTAGGACCGGCACTCGGTTCCAAGGGCCTTAACATCATGGATTTCTGCAAGGCTTTCAATGCAGCCACGCAGGCCCAGGCGGGAAAGGTCCTTCCCGTTGTGATTACCGTTTACAGTGACAAGTCCTATACTTTCGAGGTCAAGCAGCCCCCCGTGGCGGTTTCCCTCAAAGAGGCGGCTCACATCACTACTGCTTCCGGTGAACCCAATCGTAAGAAAGTGGCATCGGTTACCTGGGATCAGGTCAAAGAGATTGCCGAGGGTAAAATGCCGGATCTCAACTGCTTCACCATCGCATCTGCAATGAAAATGGTTGCAGGTACTGCGAGGAGCATGGGTATCACCGTAACAGGGGAATTCCCCAAAGACCTTTAAACCATTGGCGATATGAGTAAACTCACTAAAAATCAGAAGGCTGTAAAAGCCAAGTATGATTCGTCAAAGACCTATTCCCTTTCTGAAGCCAGTGCGCTTCTAAAAGAGATTACATACACCAAATTCGACTCTTCCGTGGAGATTGCCGTCAGGCTTGGAGTTGATCCCCGTAAGGCGAATCAGATGATTCGCGGCGTGGTGACCCTCCCTAACGGTACCGGTAAGACCGTGCGGGTACTCGTGCTCTGCACCCCGGACAAGGCTGATGAGGCTACTGCGGCAGGTGCCGACTACGTCGGACTCGACGAATATGTCCAGAAGATTAAGGACGGATGGACCGATGTGGATGTCATCATCTGCACTCCTTCCGTAATGGCTAAGGTTGGCGCCCTCGGTAAGGTTCTCGGTCCTCGCGGACTTATGCCTAACCCCAAGACCGGTACCGTGACTATGGATGTCGCCGGTGCCGTCAAGGCCGTCAAGGCAGGTAAGATTGACTTCAAGGTAGACAAGACCGGTATTGTGCATACCGCAATCGGCAAGGCTTCATTTACTCCGGAGCAGATTGCTCAGAATGCAGCTGAAGTGCTTAACGCCATTGCCAAGCTCAAACCTCAGTCTCTCAAAGGCACTTACATGCAGGGAGCATCCATCTGCACGACTATGAGTCCCGGTGTTAAAATCGATATCAAGACATTCCTCGGCGGTGCTGAACAATAATTTAGTGTATCATGAAAAAGGAACTTAAGAACCAGATTATTGAAAGCATCTCGGCCCAATTTGCACAATATCCCGATTTCTATCTCACTGATATTGCAGGGTTGAATGCCTCTCAAACGAGTGCCCTTCGCCGCGAATGCTTCGCACAGGGGGTTAAGCTCGTTGTTGTGAAGAACTCTCTTGTGAATCATGTACTTTCCGCAAGTGAGGATGAGCAGAAAAAGTCACTTACTTCGACACTTACAGGCAACACGGCGATAATGTTCACCACCGTTCCCTCTGCCCCTGGCAAACTCATCAAAAAATTCCTCAAGGCAGACAATTCCAAGCCCGTTGTCAAGGGTGCTTTTGTACAGGGTTGCGCCTACATCGGAGAAGACAAGCTCGATTTGCTCGCTTCTATCAAGACCAAGGAAGAACTCATTGCAGACATCGTTTCTCTCCTTCAGTCTCCTCTGCGCAATGTGGTCTCCGGACTGCAGAACGCTGCGGAAGGCAAGGGCGAAGACGAGAAGGTCTACACGGCTGCATCCGCTGCCGAGCCTGTGGCTGAGTCCGCTCCCGAGGCGTAATAAAAGATTTATTAACAATTAAAATTATAAAGTATTATGGCAGATGTAAAAGCCCTTGCAGAAGAGTTGGTAAACCTTTCTGTTAAAGATGTTCAGGAACTTGCAAAGATTCTTGAAGAGGAGTATGGTATCAAGCCCGCCGCTGCAGCAGTCGTAGTTGCATCCGATGAAGGCGGTGCAGCTCAGGAAGCTGAACAGACCGAGTTCGATGTAGTCCTTACCGCCGCCGGCACAGCTAAACTTCAGGTCATCAAGGCCGTGAAGGAAGCTCTCGGACTTGGACTTAAGGAAGCAAAGGATCTCGTTGACAAGGCTCCCGCTACTCTTAAGGAGAAAGTCTCCAAGGCTGAGGCTGAGCAACTCAAGGAAGCCCTTGAAGAGGCAGGTGCCGAAGTTGAGGTTAAGTAACCTTGGCCCTATCCCTGCCTGAAGGGATTAAAACAGGTTTAGAGCCGGGATAATAGGCTCTAAACCTTTTTTCCGTATTAAAGTTTTTTTTCAATGCGCATAAACTTCGCCACATCCAAAATTCTGGAATACCCGGATCTTCTTGCGGTACAGCTCAAGTCATTCAAGGATTTTTTCCAGCTTGAGACTGCTCCCGAAGACAGGAAGGAAGAAGGTCTGTACAAGGTTTTCCAGGAAATTTTTCCTATCGAGGACATCAGGAACAACTACAAGCTCGAGTTTATCGACTATTTTATTGATCCTCCCCAGTACTCGATCAAAGAATGTCTCGAAAGAGGCTTGACTTACAGCGTGCCGATGAAGGCGAAACTTCGCCTCTCGTGTACTGACCCTGAACATGAAGACTTTGATACACGCGTACAGGATGTATTTTTAGGGAACATCCCTTATATGACTCCGGCCGGCACTTTTGTGATCAACGGTTCGGAGCGCATTATCGTATCGCAGCTTCACCGTTCCCCCGGCGTCTTTTTCGACCAGACCATGCATGCCAACGGGACGAAGCTTTACTCGGCCAGAATCATTCCTTTCAAAGGGTCCTGGATTGAGTTTGCAACTGATATTAACAATGTGATGTACGCTTACATCGACCGTAAGAAGAAACTCCCTGTCACAACTCTTCTGCGTGCGATTGGCTACAGCAGCGACAAAGATATAATCGATATTTTCGGTCTTGCCGATGAGGTTCCCTGCACAAGGGAGGAGCTCGAGAAGAACAAGGGGCGCAAATTTGCAGCCAAGGTTCTGAAGTCATGGACCGAGGATTTCGAAGATGAGGATACTGGGGAGGTAATTCCCGTGGAGCGTACTACCCCTATCGTGGATCGCGGTGAAATCCTGGATGATGACAGGATTGACGCGATTCTCGACACCGATGCCAAGTCTATTCTCCTGCAGAAGGACGAGGCCAGCACCGCTGAATACGGGGTGATTTTCAATTCCCTCCAGAAAGACCCGACAAATACCCAGATTGAGGCTGTCAATTTCATCTACAAGCAGCTCCGTAATTCGGAACCGCCGGATGAGAACACTGCCAGGGATGTTATCGACAAGCTTTTCTTCTCCGAGAAACGCTATGATCTCGGGGATGTCGGCCGCTATCGTCTCAACAAGAAGCTGGGCCTGGATATTCCAGCCGAAACTCGGGTGCTGACTCAGCGTGATATCGTAGAGATTATCAGATATCTTATCAGGCTGATTAATTCCAAGGCCACCGTTGATGATATTGACCACCTCAGCAACAGGCGCGTGCGCACGGTCGGGGAGCAGCTTGCTAATCAGTTCAGCGTTGGGCTCAGCCGTATGGCCCGCACCATTCGCGAGAGGATGAATGTCAGGGATTCCGAGCAGTTCAACCCTATCGACCTGATTAATTCCAAGACCCTTTCTTCGGTTATCAATTCGTTCTTCGGCACCAGCCAGCTGTCCCAGTTCATGGACCAGACCAACCCGCTTGCCGAAATTACCCATAAGAGAAGGCTCTCGGCCCTTGGTCCGGGTGGATTGAGCCGTGAGCGTGCCGGCTTCGAGGTTCGTGACGTACACTACACCCATTACGGTCGTCTGTGCCCTATCGAATCCCCCGAAGGCCCTAACATCGGTCTTATTTCTTCCCTCTGCGTGTATGCGAGGATTAGCCCTCTAGGCTTTATCGAGACTCCTTACCGCGATGTCAAAGACGGGAAAGTGAATCTTTCGGCAGAGGGTATCCATTATCTCAGTGCCGAGGAGGAAGAGAATAAGTATGTGTCTCTGGCCAATGTGCCGATGGAAGACGATGGGACTATTGGTGTCGACACTATTCAGTGCCGTCATGAGGCTGATTTCCCTGTCGTGGATAAGAACGAGGTAGACTACATGGATGTCGCTCCTAACCAGATGGCATCCGTGGCCGCTTCCCTGATTCCTTTCCTCGAGCATGACGATGCCCACCGTGCCCTTATGGGTGCGAACATGATGCGTCAGGCAGTGCCTCTCATCAAGCCCGAAGCTCCTATCGTGGGGACGGGTCTGGAAGAGAAGGTCTGCATTGACTCAAGGACACAGATCATCGCTGAACGTGAGGGGGTCGTGACTTATGTGGATGCCAACGAGATTCACGTCGAATACGAACTTACCGAGGATGAGAAACTCGTGAGTTTCGCCCCGCGTGAGACCGTCTATGAGCTCCCTTCCTATCGTCGTACCAACCAGAGCACTACCGTGAATCTTTCGCCTATCGTGCGTAAGGGAGACCGCGTGCATAAGGGACAGGTGCTTACCGAGGGTTATGCGACACAAGGTGGCGAACTCGCCTTGGGACGCAACCTCATGGTAGCTTTCATGCCCTGGAAGGGGTACAACTACGAGGATGCCATCGTCCTCTCTGAAGAGATGGTCAAGTGGGATGTACTTACTTCCATCCATGTGGATGAGTATATTACCGAAGTCCGCGATACCAAGCGCGGTATGGAAGAGCTTACCAACGATATTCCCAATGTAAGCGATGATGCCACCAGGCGTCTGCAGGAGAATGGTATCGTAATGGTAGGTACTCATATCGAGCCGGGTGACATTATGATTGGCAAGATTACTCCTAAAGGGGAGAGTGATCCTTCGCCGGAAGAGAAGCTCCTAAAGGCTATCTTTGGAGATAAGGCCGGAGATGTCAAGGATGCTTCCCTTAAGGCCAATCCTTCGCTCAGCGGTACCGTCATCAAGACGGCCCTCTATTCCCGTCCCGCTAAGGAGACCGGTCGCAAGGGCAGTTCGGTGAGGGCTGACCAAAAGACACGGGTCGAGCTTCGCCAGGCAAAATTCGATCAGAAAGCCGAGAAGCTTCGTGCTGACTTCCTTCAGAGACTCATCAATCTCACCAAGAACCGTAAGAGTAACGGGGTGTACGACCTCTACGGGGTTGAAGTCATTGCCAAGGACAAGAAGTTTACCGCCGATGTTCTCAAGAATATCGATTACGATAACGTCAATTCCTCCGATTGGACCTCTGATGCCCATGTGAGCGGGCTTATTCATGACCTCATCAACAATTACTGCCTTACCCGCAAGGAAGAGGAAGCAATCTGCAGGCGTGAAATCGACAAGATTAAAGTCGGAGACGAGCTTCCCAACGGGGTCATGCAGCTCGCCAAGGTCTATATCGCCAAGAAGCGTAAAATCACTGTCGGTGATAAGATGGCAGGCCGCCATGGCAACAAGGGTATTGTTGCCAAGATTGTACGTCAGGAAGATATGCCTTTCCTCGATGACGGGACGCCGGTCGATATTGTCCTCAACCCTCTCGGTGTGCCGAGCCGTATGAATCTCGGTCAGATTTATGAGACCGTGCTCGGCTGGGCTGGAGATAAGCTTGGACTTAAATTCAGCACCCCGATTTTCGATGGTGCTTCGCTTGATGAGATCAACTCCTATACCGACAAGGCCGGATTGCCTCGCTATGGCAAGACCCGTTTGCGCGATGGAGGTACGGGCGATTACTTCGATCAGAGTGCCACCGTGGGAGTCATCTATATGATTAAGCTCGGCCACATGGTCGACGATAAGATGCACGCCCGTTCAATTGGTCCTTATTCGCTGATTACTCAGCAGCCTCTTGGAGGTAAGGCCCAATTCGGCGGACAGAGGTTTGGAGAAATGGAGGTTTGGGCTCTCGAGGCTTTCGGTGCCGCGAATACCCTGCAGGAAGTGCTTACGGTCAAGAGTGATGATGTCACCGGCAGGTCCAAGACCTACGAGGCCATTGTCAAGGGTGACCCTATGCCGCAGCCCGGTATCCCTGAATCCCTGAATGTCCTGCTTCACGAACTTCGCGGACTCGGTCTCAAGGTTACATTGGATTAATTAACAGTAGTGAAATATGCCAGTTTTCAATAATAAGGATTCGAAGCCTAAAAGCAATTTCTCCTCTATCAGCATCTCTTTGGCGTCTCCTGAAGACATTACTCAGAGGTCCTGTGGAGAGGTGCTGAAGCCCGAAACCGTCAATTATAGGACTTATAAGCCTGAAATGGGGGGCCTGTTCTGCGAAAGGATTTTCGGCCCGACCAAGGATTATGAGTGCTATTGCGGCAAGTACAAACGGATTCGTTACCGCGGAATCGTTTGCGACAGGTGCGGTGTCGAGGTTACCGAGAAGAAGGTTCGCAGGGAGCGTATGGGGCATATCACCCTTACCGTCCCGGTAGCCCACATCTGGTACTTCAAGAGCAATCCCAACAAGATTTCCGCCATGCTCGGACTTCCTTCCAAGAAGCTCGAGTCGGTAATCTATTACGAGAAGTATATAGTTGTCCAGAGCGGTGAGAGCGGCGTTGCCAAGATGGAACTCCTCGCAGAGGACGAGTATCTGGATGTGCTCAGCCGTCTGCCCGGCAATGAAAACCTGCCGGACAGCGACCCTTCCAAGTTTATCGCCAAAATGGGAGCTGAAGGCATCTATGACCTGCTCAAGGAGATTGATGTCGACCAGCTCGCCAAAGAACTCAGGCAAAGGCTCCAGTCCGAGACTTCTCAACAGCGCCGTGCCGATATTCTCAAGCGCCTGCAGGTGGTGAAGTGGTTCCATGAATCGAATGGGAAGAATCGTCCCGAGTGGATGATTATGAAAGTAATCCCCGTGACCCCTCCCGATCTTCGCCCTTTGGTGCCTCTTGATGGAGGCCGGTTTGCTACCTCTGATCTCAACGACCTCTACCGCCGTGTGATAATCCGGAACAACCGCCTGAAGAAGCTCATCGAAATCAAGGCTCCGGAAGTGATTCTGCGCAACGAGAAGCGTATGCTTCAGGAGGCCGTGGATTCGCTCTTCGACAACTCCAAGAAGTCGGCTGCCGTCCGTAGCGAGCAGAACAGGGCTCTCAAGTCCCTGTCTGATTCGCTCAAAGGCAAACAGGGGCGTTTCCGTCAGAACCTCCTCGGAAAGAGGGTCGACTATTCCGCCCGTTCGGTTATCGTGGTGGGGCCTGAACTCAATATGCACGAGTGCGGTCTGCCTAAGTTTATGGCAGCCGAGCTTTACAAACCTTTCATCATCCGCAAACTCATCGAGCGCGGCATCGTCAAGACGGTCAAGTCTGCCAAGAAGATTGTCGACCGCAGGGATCCGGTAATCTGGGATATCCTCGAGAACGTGATGAAGGGGCATCCTGTACTTCTCAACCGTGCACCTACCCTGCACCGCCTTGGTATTCAGGCTTTCCAGCCGAGGATGATTGAGGGGAAGGCTATCCAGCTGCATCCTCTCGCCTGTACCGCTTTCAATGCGGACTTCGATGGTGACCAGATGGCTGTGCACCTTCCGCTTGGCAATGCTGCCATCATGGAGGCACAGATTCTGATGCTGGGTTCCCAGAACATCCTTAATCCGGCCAATGGTGCTCCTATCACGGTGCCTTCCCAGGATATGGTGCTTGGGCTCTATTATATCACCAAGGTCCGGCCCGGTGCTTTGGGAGAAGGCCTGACTTTCTATGGTCCTGAAGAGGTAATCATTGCTCTTGACAACCGCAAGATTGACATGCATGCTCTCGTGAAGGTGCGCCTTCCCAAGGACAAGCAGGATCCTTCCAAGGGGACGGAGCTGGTGGAGACGACTGCCGGCCGTATCATGCTCAACCAGTATGTGCCTGTGGAAGTGCCTTATGTCAATGCCCTTATCGGCAAGAAACAGCTTCGCAGCCTGATTACCGATGTCATCAAAAATACCGGTGTCACACGCACGGCCCGTTTCCTCGATGATATTAAGAACCTCGGTTACTACCAGTCTTTCCATGCAGGTATCTCCTTCAATCTCGGGGATGTGATTATCCCTGAGGAGAAGAAGACCCTTGTTGATGAAGCCTACAGGAAGATTGACGAGATTAAGGGAAACTTCGCAATGGGATTCATTACCAACCAGGAGCGTTACAACAAGGTGGTTGACCTGTGGTCCAGTGTGGACAACAACCTCACTTCCATCGTGAGCAAGCAGATTTCTGAAGACCAGCAGGGCTTTAACCCGGTGTTTATGATGCTGGATTCCGGAGCCCGTGGTTCTACCCAGCAGATTAAGCAGCTCTGCGGTATGCGCGGTCTGATGGCAAAACCCCAGAAGGCAGGTGCCTCCGGTGCGGACATTATCGAGAACCCTATTATCTCCAATCTTAAGGAAGGGATGACGGTGCTCGAATACTTCATCGGTACCCACGGAGCCCGTAAGGGACTTGCTGATACTGCTCTTAAGACGGCTGATGCCGGTTACCTGACAAGGCGTCTGGTGGATGTGTCCCACGATGTGATTGTCACCGAAGATGACTGCGGCACGCTCCGCGGCCTCGTTGCCACTGCTATCAAGGATAAGGATGATGTGGTCGAGTCCCTTGGCGAGAGAATTCTCGGGCGTACCTCCGTCCATGATATTATCAATCCTCTGACAGGAGATGTAATCATCAAAGCCGGTGAAGAAATCCGTGAGAAGGAGGCTGACCTTATCGACAGTCTTCCTATCGAGAGTGTCGAAATCCGCTCGGTTCTCACCTGCGAAAGCCGTAAGGGCGTTTGCGCCAAGTGCTATGGCCGCAACCTCGCTACCAGCCGTATGGTTGAGAAAGGCGAAGTGGTCGGAGTCATCGCTGCACAGAGTATCGGTGAGCCCGGTACCCAGCTTACCCTTCGTACCTTCCACGTCGGTGGTACTGCTTCCTCCGCCGGTGCCGATTCCAGCATCGATTCCAAGTACGATGGAGTGCTGAAGTTCGACGAACTCCGTACCATCGAGCGCAAGAATGATGATGGCACCGGTCAGACAGTGGTGGTCGGACGTATGACCGAAGTCAGTATTATCGATGAGAACACCGGCATGACGTTCTCTCACTACGATGTGCCTTACGGCTCTGTCCTTTACTTCAAGGATGGCGATAAGGTCAGAAAGGGAGACCGTATCTGCGAGTGGGATCCGTACAATGCCACAACGATTGTGGAGTCCGATGGTGTCCTGCGTTTCGAGAATATGGTTGAAGGTGTGACCTATCGCAAGGATGCCTCCGATGAGTTTACTGCTTCCAACGATAAGGTCATCATTGAGACCAAGGACCGCACCAAGTCTCCTGCAATAGCCCTTGTCGATGACTCTGGGAATATTCTCAGGGAGTATAACCTTCCTATCGGAGCCCATGTCATGGAGGAGGATGGAGTGAGGGTCAAGGCCGGTGATGTCATCGTCAAGATTCCTCGTGCCTTTGGCAAGGCAAATGATATTACGGGGGGTCTGCCGCGTGTTACCGAGCTCTTCGAAGCCCGTAATCCGTCTGCCAGTCCTGCAACCCTGTCCGAGATCAATGGTCAGGTGAGCATGGGAGCTGTCAAGAGGGGTAATCGTGAGATTATCGTTACTAATAAGTCAGGGCTTGAGAAGAGGTATCTGATTCCTCTTACCAAGCAGATTCTTGTACAGGAAGATGACTATGTCAAGGCGGGGACTCCGCTTTCTGACGGCGGTGTCTCTCCCAGTGATATTCTCCGTATCCTCGGACCTGTGAAGGCTCAGGAGTATATTGTCAATGAGGTTCAGGCTGTGTATCGTCTGCAGGGCGTGAAGATCAATGACAAACACTTTGAGATTATTGTCCGCCAGATGATGCGCAAGGTTCAGATTACTGATCCCGGTGACACTGAATTCCTCAATGAGGAGCTTGTGGACAAGATGCACTTCATGGATGTCAATGACAATATCTTCGGGAAGTTCGTAGTTGAGTCAAAGGGCGATTCTGACAGGTATTCCGAAGGGGATATCATCGGGGCCCGTGAACTCCGCAGCGAGAATGAGTCACTTGAGAGGCAGTCTCTCAAGCCGCTTGTAGCCCGTGAGGCTAAGCCTGCTACCGCGACCCTTGTGCTTCAGGGTATTACCCGTGCAGCTCTTCGTACCGACAGCTTTATCTCCGCGGCTTCTTTCCAGGAGACTACCAAGGTCCTCAGTGAAGCGGCTATCAGGGGTAGGGTCGACCACCTCGAAGGTCTTAAGGAGAATGTCATCTGCGGGCACCTGATTCCTGCCGGTACAGGACTCAAGACCTATCGCGATCTGATTGTCACCGCCAAGGATGACGATGTCAGGCAGGAACTCAACGAACTGTAGACATTTGCTTATGGAAGAAGGCAGCTGATTTTGCTATCGGCTGCCTTTTTTTGTTGAATATCAGACTGACGGAAGGATTAGACTTGAAGGATGAGCTCCACGGGACAATGATCGGAGCCGAAGACCTCGTTGTGTATGTCAGTAGAGAGAATCCTATCCTTAAGAGATTCGCTTACAAGGAAATAATCGATTCTCCACCCTGCATTTCTTTCTCTTGCCCTCATTCGGTATGACCACCATGAATACTTGACCTCCTCCGGATGCTGATAGCGCCAGGTATCAATGAAGCCAGCGTCAAGCAGTTGCCCGAACTTCCCCCTTTCCTCATCGCTAAAGCCGGCATTAAGGTGGTTGGCAGAGGGATTTTTGAGGTCTATTTCATTGTGAGCCACATTCATATCCCCACATACCACAACTCCTTTCTTCCCTGCTAATCCGACAAGATATTCCCTGAAAGCATCTTCCCAACTCATCCTATAGTCGAGTCTTCGAAGTCCGTCCTGAGAATTGGGGACATAGACATTGACAAGGAAGAAATCGCCAAACTCGAGGGTAATTACCCTGCCTTCCCCATCATGCTCCTCTATGCCCAATCCATAAGAAACCGAAAGCGGTTCCAGACGAGAGAACACCGCGGTACCGGAATAGCCCGGCCTTAAGGCATAATTCCAAAAAGCCTTGTACCCAGGGAAATCAAGGGCAATCTGCCCGGCCTGAACCTTTGTCTCCTGCAGGCAGAAGACATCGGCACTGATTCTTTCAAAAACTTCGGCAAAGCCCTTTCCGACTATTGCCCGCAGTCCGTTGACATTCCAGCTGAGCAGTTTTACAGACTCCATTCCACTCCGTCTTTGGTATCTTTTACCTTGATGCCTAGGGTGTTGAGGGCATCCCTTATCTCATCGGAACGGGTCCAGTCCTTGGCCGCCTTGGCTTTCGCCCTTTCGTCCAGAACCATATCCATAAGTCCATCCACAAGCTTTGAATCCGCACCGCTCTCCTCCTCCTCATCCTTAAGTCCGAGAACTCCAAACACTACATCATCGAAGAGCTGCACGAGGGTAGCTGAATCCCCCTTGCCAAGATGAAGAGACCCTGCTTTATGAGAGTTGATAAGTTTCACGGCCTCAAAGAGATATGAAATAGCAGCCGGTGTATTGAGATCATCGCACAAGGCTTCATACACCCCTTCGAAAATCGACTTCACCTCCTGTGATTCGGCAGGGCAGGTATCGGGAGCAACGGACAGGTTCTCTTCTCCGTATACATACAGCTTACGCTGAATTCCGGCAAGCGAGTACAAATCCCTGGCACCCTGCATCAGACGTTTGTAGCCCTTCCCTGCTGCTTCGAGAGCCTCATTGGAGAAGTCAAGCGTTCCACGATATTGAGCCTGAAGGATGAAGAAACGCACGGTCATAGGGGAGTATGCCCTTTCGAGTTTGGGATGATTCCCTGAAAACATTTCAGAGAGAGTAATGAAATTCCCAAGCGATTTCCCCATCTTCTGTCCGTTGATAGTCACCATATTGTTGTGAACCCAGTAACGGACCCCCCGGGTCCCCCGCGAAGCCACATTTTGGGCAATCTCGCACTCGTGATGGGGGAAAAGCAGATCAATCCCACCGCCATGGATGTCGAATTCATCGCCGAGGTATTTGGCACCCATGACAGAGCACTCCAGGTGCCAGCCGGGGAAGCCCTCACTCCAAGGCGATGGCCAATGCATGATGTGCTGTGGATCAGCTTTTTTCCAAAGTGCAAAATCGTATGGAGCCCGTTTGTCACTCTGCCCGTCGAGTTCGCGGGTACCTTCCAGTGCGGCATCGAGGCTGCGACCGCTGAGAATGCCGTATTTGTGGTCCCGATTGTAGGCTTCCACATCGAAATACACGCTCCCATTGCTCACATAGGCATATCCGGCGGCAAGGATCTTCCTGACCGCCTCTATCTGTTCGATAATATGCCCGCTGGCACGGGGCTCGATGCTTGGAGGTGTCACATTGAGCTGACGCATGGCCTCATGGTAGAGGAAAGTGTATCTTTGGGCTATCTCCATGGGCTCAAGCTGCTCAAGGCGGGCTTTCTTGGCGATTTTGTCCTCGCCTTCATCAGCATCGTGCTCAAGATGCCCCACATCCGTGATGTTGCGCACATACCTCACCTTATAGCCAAGGTGCCGAAGCAGCTTGAACAGGACATCAAAGGTAATCCCCGGACGGGCATGTCCAAGGTGCGGCTCTCCATAGACGGTGGGTCCGCAGACATACATCCCGACACGACCCGGGTGCAGAGGGGTGAAAACCTCTTTCTGATGAGAGAGAGTATTGGTCAGTTTGAGAGTTTTCATTGTATTCTTCTTCTGTAACAATCAAATGTATTGAGCATCAGGGAGCAAATCGTCATTGGACCGACTCCTCCGGGGACAGGAGTGATGCTGGCTGCCTTTGGTGCGACCGCCTCGAAATCCACATCCCCGCACAGATGCCCGTCTGAGTCCCTGTTAATCCCGACATCTATCACGCTAGCGCCCTCCTTTACCATATCGGCCCCTATCAGTCGGGCAGATCCGACGGCGACAACGAGTATATCAGCCTCACGGGTAATTGCGCCCAAATCCTGTGTATGCGAATGACAAATGGTCACCGTTGCACCTTCATTAAGCAGCATTTTGGCCGCAGGAAACCCGACAATGTTGCTTCGCCCCACGACTACCACCCTTTTCCCGTCAGGTTTAATTCCGGCCTCCTCCAAGAGCAGCATTATCCCTCTCGGGGTGCAAGGCACACAGCCATGCTTCATAATCCTGGAATTGTCCCGTTCGCTGTAGAGATAAGCCGAATTAAGGGGATGAAAACCATCCACATCCTTGGCAGGGTCAATTGCTGCAGTCACTGCGGCAGGGTCAATACTCTCCGGCAGAGGCAGTTGCACAAGAATACCGTCAATAGTGGAATCTGCATTAAGATTTTCAATAACATTAAGGAGCTCGTCCTGCGAAATGCTTCCGGGAAGTCTCACCGTGGAGGGCAGAATCCCCACCTTGGCACAGGCTTTCTCTTTGTTGCGCACATAGGTCAAACTTGCCGGGTCTTCCCCTACAAGTACTACGCTAAGTGCCGGAGGTCTCCCGAATGCCTTTGATGCTTCCGCAACCATAGGAGCAAGCCCCGTAAGTATCTTTGCAGACAGTTCTTTGCCGTTAAGTATCATAATCTGCAAAGTTAACAAAAAAGGCAGCCGATAGCAAAATCAGCTGCCTTGCACTTGTTAATTTCTGACAGCTTTGGAATACTTCAAGAAATTGTATAACTTCGAAAGCTACAAAAAAATATCTTCTATGCCTCAGTATATTTCTTCGCTTCAGAATCCAAAGCTAAAGCTTCTCCTCGCCCTTCAAGCTAAATCTTCAGAGCGGGAGCGGACGGGACTTTTCGCGGTCGAGGGGGTGAAGGAGGTAAGCCGTTGTATTGAAGGTGGTTTCCGGCTCGATTCGGTATTTTATTGCCCTTCGATTATCGGCAAGACAGAGGAGGGGGTTGCTTTTCTTGCAAACCTGCCGCGTGAGGTTCACCGTTTTGAACTTAGTGAGGAGGCTTATTCAAAGGTTGCATATCGCGGTGGTACAGAGGGAATTATTGCCGAGGTCCGTCAGAAGAAGCTTTCTCTTTCGGATTTAAGCTTGAGGGCTGGTTCGTCAGATATGATTCTTCATTCCGCTCGCGACAACAAGAGTGTTGTTCAAAATGACAGGGCTGAAGCAGAGCATCCTCCGCTATTTGTCGTTCTCGAAAGCGTTGAAAAGCCTGGCAATCTGGGGGCTGTGCTTAGAACTGCCGATGCCACAGGGGCTACTGCCGTGATTGTATGCAATCCTCTTACCGATTTGTATAACCCCAATCTGATTCGCAGTTCTGTCGGAACGGCCTTTACTGTCCCAACTGTTGCCTGTACTTCGGAAGAAGGTATAGAATTCCTTAAATCTCACGGAGTTAAGATACTGACGGCCCAGCTCCAAGACTCCTCTCCCTACTACGATGCAGATATGACCGGTCCAACCGCCATTGTTTTCGGAACCGAACACGATGGACTGTCCCGGATTTGGAGAGATGTAGCCGATGCCCATATACTCATTCCGATGCTTGGAAGCGCAGACTCGCTCAATGTCTCGGTCAGTGCGGCAATTCTACTCTATGAAGCCCTGCGGCAGCGGCTTTCCCATTTCAAACCCTCCGTTCTATGAAATCGCATCCTGCTCCGCTACCCGATACAGAGGAAATTAATGTCATCAATCTGAAAGAAAAGTACCTGCAGAGAGAAATCGATCTGATCTGCGTGCTTGGGCCAACTGCTTCAGGGAAGACCCGTTATGCAGTATCGCTTGCCAAGGAATTCAAGGATGCAGAGATTATCTCGGCAGATTCTAGGCAGGTGTATCGGGGTATGGATATTGGCACGGGTAAGGATCTTTCGGAATATGGGACTGTGCCCGTACATCTGTTGGATATTCTGCCGGCGGGGGAGCAGTATGATGTGTTCCGTTATCAGCAGGATTTCGCAGTTGCATACAATGACATTGTCTCGCGAGGTAAAATCCCGATTCTATGCGGAGGTACCGGTTTCTATATCAGCGCTGTAACCGGTGCTTATGACTGGAAGGGGACTAAGCCGCTTTCAGAGCCTTCCGTTGGGTTTACCGAGAGAAGAGCAGAGTTGCATTTGCCCCAAAATACTTACTTTATCGGGATACTCCTTCCTCGGGAAGAAAGAATCCGACGGATTGATGTCCGGCTTAATCAGCGTCTTGCCGAGGGTATGATTGAGGAGGTGAAAGGCCTTCTTGATTCGGGAGTAAGTGCTCAAGCCCTATTGTCGTATGGACTTGAGTACAGGTATGTTACAAAATACCTCCTGGGCGAAATTGATTATCAGACTATGCGGGAAAGGCTCGCGATTGCAATTCATCAGTTTTCGAAGAGGCAGATGACCTGGTGGCGGGGCATGGAGCGCAGCGGAATAGCAATCCATTGGGTTAGAGGGCTGTAAACAAAAGAAGGCGACCTTTAGGGTCACCCTCCTATTCATAAGCACTCCCCGCAATGTGGAAAATCCACAAAGAAGAGGTGCTGTCTTATTGTTCTTCTTCCAAACGGAGATGCTGGACGTAGATGGCTTTCATCTTCTCTGTGCGCCTCTTGACCGAAGGCTTCTCAAACTGCTTACGGGCACGGAGCTCACGGATAGCACCGGTCTTCTCGAATTTTCTCTTGAACTTCTTCAGAGCCTTATCGATATTCTCGCCTTCCTTTACCTGAACGATAATCATTTCCTTTTATCACCCCCTTTTTCTTTTTGCGGGTGCAAAGATAATCATTTTTTTGAAATCCAATCACAGATTTTTTGCATTCCTTGCGAAGCTGTTTTGATATAATCCTTCGTTTTTCGCGGTCCAAAATAGCAAAAATAAGGGTATTTTTGTACCATGAAAAAGAACCAAAGCTTCGAATTCAGTCCTGAAGATAGAATCTGCATCCTTGGAAGTTGTATTTGTGATGAATTTGCAAGCCGCTTCTCCGAGGCGGGCTTTGCCGTGCTCTCCAATCCCTTTGGTCCGCTCTACAATCCGCTCTCTGTTGAAAGTAGCGTCAACAGGCTCGAAAGCGGAACTCCATTTACCGGTGAGGACTGTGTCCGAGTTGGAGCAGGGTCGGATTTGATTTGTTCGTTTAGCCACTATACCAAGTTTGCCCGCCCGAGCAAAGAAGAGTTCCTGCAGAATGCAAACTCTTCTTTGGAGAAGGCGGCTGCCTTTTGGAAAAGCTGCAACAAGGTCCTTGTCATCCTCTATACTGCATATGTCTGGGAGCATGGAGGCAATGTCGTTTCAAATTGTCTCAAGCGCCCTGCCGCCGAGTTCGTCCATAGGCTTATCTCTGTGAATGAAGCTAAAGAGGCGATATTGAGGATGCAGGGAGGCGATAAGGATTTTCTCTTTATGGTCTGCCCAATCCGTCAGGGTGGGGAAGACTGCAGGATTAATACCCTCGCCAAGTCTACGCTTGAGCTTGCCATAGCGGAGGCGGGAGCCAGGTATTTCCCTCTTTATGAATTATTTATGGATAAATTGAGAGACTGCGGCTTCTATAGGGACGATGGCCTTCATCCCAATGCCAAAGCTCTCGACATTGCATTTTCCTATTTAGTATGAAAGCGACGGTTCCATATTTACAGGAGCAATTCGATGTATACAACAGGGAGTTTTTCGGTGGGGAATTGCCTCCGATTCCAATCGCCTTAAGCAATGCCCGCACTTTCATAGGAAAATTCTACTGTAAGTGCCGTCGCAGTCCTTTTGGGGGGATTGTGGCTACGGAGCGCAGGATTCGTATCAATGGGAAGCTCGATTTTGAGGAGTCTTTTCTTCAGGATACCCTGATTCACGAGATGATTCACTACTATATCAATTACAAAGGGCTTCACGACTCTTCTTCCCATGGGCCGGTGTTTCGCTCCATCATGGAGAGGATTAACAGGGAAGGAGGCCGGCATATAACCGTCTCGGTCAGACTGAGCCCGGAGCAGAGCGAGCAGCTTAGGGACAGCCGTCCCCGCTGGCATGTAATTGCTCTGATAGCGTTTGGGAACGGAGATTTCTGTGTCAAAAACCTGCCACGGGTCGAATCGGCAATCCTGCATTACGACAAGGCGATGAAAGCCAGCGGACGGGTTCAGTCGATTGAGTACTATATGGAGCTGGACCCGTGGTTTGACAGTTTCCCGAAGTCTTCCGCCGTCAATGCCTTCAGAGTGAGAAGCAAGGAAGAAGTCATGAGTCATATTACGGGCCGGATAAGGCTGCAAGTCGACAAGGCAGGGGTCAAGGTAATCAGCGAACACGACATTACCTCTGTCTGAAAGAAGGGATTTGAAGCGGCGGCCTGCCCTCTTGAGCAATAAGGATTTATCCTGAAATCTTAATGCCTGGGCTTATCGCTCATTTCGAAGTGCAGGGTCGCTCCGTCTTTGAGAGCAGAGATACCTGCAAAATTTTTTTTCAGAGTTTTGCTGCCAAGTTTTACGCTTTGGACATAGGGTCTGTCCGGGGCGTTCTTCGGCGCATCCACCTTGAAAGTCTTTCCGTTTGGAAGTGATACTTCGACCCGCTTGAAGAGTGGGCTGCCAAGGGCATATTCTCCACTTGCGGGACAGACGGGGTAGAAGCCGAGGGCGGAGAATACGTACCAGGCTGAAGTCTGACCATTGTCTTCGTCTCCGCAATAGGCATCGGGAGCAGGACGGTAGAGCCGGTCCATGGTCTCGCGGATATGCTTCTGTCCTTTCCATGGCGCTGAGGTCCAGTCGTAGAGGTAGAGCATATGCTGGGCAGGCTGGTTACCGTGGGCGTAGTTTCCCATATTGGCCACCTGCATTTCAGTGATTTCGTGAATCCTGTAGCCGTAATACGAATCATCGTAGACAGGCGGCACAACGAAGACCGAATCCAGCATTTCCTCGAAGCTCTGCTCCCCGCCCATTTCTCCGATAAGTCCGGGGACATCGTGAAATACCGACCAGGTATAGTGCCATGCATTGCCTTCGGTGAAGGCGTCTCCCCATTTGTAGGGGCTGAACGGGCTTTGGAAGGATCCGTCCTCATTGCGTCCTCTCATAAGGCGGGAATCACGATCGAAGACATTACGCCAGTTGCCGCTACGGGTGAGCCAGAGATTCTGTTCTTCGGCAGGGCGGTCAAGCAGCTGTGAGATGCGCCAGATGCACCAGTCATCGTAGGCGTATTCGAGTGTCCTGGCTACATTCTCGTTGATTCCCACATTATAGGGAATATAACCGAGTGTATTGTACCACTCCCAGCCGAGCCGTCCGGTGGAATTAACCTCGGGATGTACATGGGCAGTCCCGTAGACAAGGGCATCGTAAAGGGTCTGCAAATCTTCCTTGGAGATAAGACCCTGCACAGCGGCATCGGCTACCACAGAGGCGGAGTTGTTGCCTATCATGCAGCCCCTGTGCCCCGGGCTTGCCCACTCGGGTAGAAAGGGATTTTCACGAGCCACATTTGCCAGTCCCGCCTGAATCTCCTCACACACATCGGGATAGACCAGATTGAGCAAGGGGAAAAGCGCCCTGAACGTGTCCCAAAAGCCTGTATCGGTGTACAGATATCCCTTTTCGACCTTGCCGTTGTAGGGGCTGTAATGAATCGGATTTCCGTCAGGACCTGTCTCGTAGAACTTGCGGGGGAACAGCAGGGCCCGATAGAGGCAGGAATAGAAGGTCCGGTACTGGTCTACGCTTCCTCCACTCACCCTGATTCTGCCCAGAATTGAGTCCCAACGCTCGCGGGCAGCATCACGAACATCTTCAAAGCTGCGCCCCTCTACTTCGCGAAGATTGACTGATGCCTGCTCGGGGGAGATGAATGAAGAAGCCACGCGCAGGGTAACCTGCTGTCCTCTTGAGGTTTCGTATCGAAGCAAGGCCTTGCCATCTGCGGGCGATTCTGCCTCGCACGCAGGGGTGTCCACCTTTACAACGAAGTAATTCCTAAAGTTATCCGGCACACCGCCATGGTTCCAGACAGAGTATCCGGAAACCGCTTCAGGAGACACTTCTGTGATGATTCCTCCCTTGAAAGCGTTGATCTCCAGCTTATTGTCATCGCCTTTTGGGTAAGTAATCCGAATTACCGCAGCCCTTTCCGAAGGGGTAATTTCGACCAACGCATCATGGTCGGCGAGGTAGACACTGTATAGGTAGGGCTTTGCCGTCTCGCTCTCGTGGGAAAAGCAGGAGGCTTTCTCCGTCCCGCGGTAAGGCATAATTGAGAATGTGCCGTAGTCGTTAATCCATGGGGAGGGCTGGTGAGTCTGCTTGAATGAGTTAATCTTGTGAGAGTTGTAGGTGTAGGCCCAGCCATCGGCCTCGTCAGTGGCCGTCACCGGTGTCCAGAAATTCATCCCCCAGGGAAGGGCAGTTGCAGGGTAGGTATTTCCTGTAGAGAAGGACCATTCGGAAGCTGTTCCGCAAAGGGTTGATACATAATCACTGAGGTGAGTCTCGTCTGCCTTCTTGCAGGAGCAGGCCAGAATCAGTGTAAGTGCGAGATGGGTCAGTCGTTTCATAGTATGCTGTTAAGAAGGTCTAACTTACTGTCTCGAATGAGTTTGAGGATTAGTTCACCGAATAGGCTGTTTTGCCAGGCAAACCATTCGCGGGTGAAGTGAGAGGCATTGTCCCTGGTGAAGGATTCGTGGATGAAGCCCGTGCCGGCATCGGTGTTGAGAAGGGTGAGGATGCAGGAGAGAATTTCCTGATTGTCAGTTGAGGTGAAGGCCCTCATCATTATGCTCATCGGCCAGATGTTCTCAACCCCGATGTGAGGCCCTCCAATACCTTCTCCCGCCGTCCCGCGGAGGAAGTAGGGATTGTCTTCGCTAAGGACAAAGCGGCGGGTATTGCGGTAGATTGGATCGCTGATTAAACTCGGGTCCAAGTATGCAAGAGAAAGCAGGGAAGGTACATTGGCATCATCCATAAGGTAGTGATTGCCAAATCCATCGACTTCAAAGGCATAGATATTCCCATATTTGGGATGTTTTACTATAGCTTCGGTTTTGAGGGCTGCCTCCACTTCGTCAGCAAGATTGTTGCACTCCATGGCCAATTCATCTTCCCCGTTTACCGATGTCAGTATCTCCGCTGCTTTGCGAAGAGAGGAAACCGCCATGAAGTTTGACGGGATGAGAAACTCAAAGGCAGTAGCATCATCCGAGGGACGGAATGAAGAAGCAATCAGGCCGCAGGGGCGGACGGGATTTCCCCTGCCGACTACGCATTTGGTGTCCAATTGCCTGTCGGTGGTGCGAAGGAAAGTATAGGGCCCGACCCCGTCTTCGAAGCGCTGCTGCTCGCGAAACGTCTTGACGGTCGTCTGTATTGCCGCAATCCACTGTTCATCGAAAATCGTGTCGTCATCGGTCTGTTTCCAATATTCGTACGCAAGACGTATGGGGTAGCAATGGGAATCGATTTCCCATTTGCGTTCAAATACATAGGGGTTTGCCTTGGGCAAGTCTGTGGGGTTAGCCTGCCCTTTGGGCTCGACATTGAAGGCATTTGCGTAAGGGTCGAGGGTGAGATAGTGAAATTGTTTGCGAATCACGCCTGCAAGGAGTGCAGCAAGTGCCGGATCCGCGTTACAGAGCCCGACATAGGGCCAGACCTGTGCCCCTGAGTCCCTAAGCCACATTGCAGGAATGTCCCCAGTATAGACAAAACAAGTTCCGTCCTCATCGGGATGGACCGTAGTATCGAGGGTGTTTGGGAAACAGTTCACGAACATCTGCCTGAGTTTGGGATTTTCGAGAAGCGGGGCAGTTTCGTCTATAAGATTCTCTACTGCCTGTGAAGTAAAAAGCCTGGCTTCAGGAGAGGGCCTTCTATCGGGGGTTTGCTCGAAGCTATCCTCCCAGCAGTACCAGTTCCGGGGTTCCGGTCCCATTTCTAAGCCGAGCGTGCCTCCAGCCTCAATGTCGGAAAACTCGATATAAGGATGTCTGTAGGGCTGTCCGTTCAGATACACTCTTTGAATGTAACGGTTTTGCTCACTATTGTCATGGGCTTCAATAACAAGGGCTTTGCCCTCCCCAACATGGATTGTCGCCTTATCGAAGAGGGGTGAGCCGAACCAGAAACGCGGTACGGCGGGCTCCACCTGATAGAAGCCAAGTGAAGACAGGACATACCAGGCTGACATCTGTCCCACGTCTTCGTTGCCCGACAGGCCATCGCGGTCTGCCCTGTATTGTTCACTGAGGATTTTGCGGACGAGGTCAGCGGTCTTGCCCGGCTCCCCTGCCATGGTGTAGAAGTAGACGATATGATGACTCGGCTCATTGCCGTGGACGTATTGACCTATAAGTCCCGAGATATCAGGGGAAGCGTCTTCACCGTCGAGTCTTGACGGTGCGGTGAAGAGCGAATCGAGATGCGCGAGCATATTGTCCCTCCCTCCAAAGGCTTCCATAAGTCCCGGGAGGTCCTGCGGTACGAGCCAGGTGTATTGCCAGGCATTGCCTTCGCAGTAATCGTTGGCCCTGTGGTCGGAGAAGAAGGGGTTGAAGGGGGTTCTCCATGAACCATCCGCGAAGCGTCCTCTTGCGAAGCAGGTTGAGGGGTCGAAGTACTTGCTCCAGCTATGGCTCCGTCTCTCAAAGTACTGCGCATCATCGGAGTAGCCAAGGGCCTGCGCTGCGCGTGCCACCGCCGCGTCTGCAATCGCGTATTCCATGTCAAAGGCTATGGATTCAGCTTCGAAGATGTCTGAAGGGATATAGCCGTACTTTTTACGCAGAGCTTGTCCCCTGTCGTCAAGCATTACTGAAGCCTTGAGTGCTGTGTATGCCTTCCGGCGGCTCTCATCGCTTGTTATTAAGCCCTTGACAAGTGCATCTGCGAGCACGATTGCACCCGGATTCCCAACCATGCAGTCTGTCTCGTTACCCATCAGGTGCCATACGGGGAGTTTACCCTGTTCGTTAAAGATATCTATGAAGTTGAGGGCCAAGTCTTCACTCCGCTCAGGATGGATGATGAAGTAAAGCGGCATTGCAGCCCTGTAAGTGTCCCAGAGAGAGTAGGTTGTGAAAGTCTTGTGTCCAGGGTTGGAGTGAATTTCGCCATCCGCCCCCATATAGGATCCATCTTCATTGCAGAAAAGCGATGGAGCTATCATCGTGTGATAGAGGGCAGTATAGAAGATCTTGCGGGCTGTATCGTCTGAAGTTTCAATCTCAACCTTGCTGAGTTCCCTGTTCCACTGGTCGTGGGCATCTTTTTTCACTGCTTTGAAGTCCCAATTCGGAGCCTCTGTCTCAAGGGCTGCCTTGGCCGCCTCACAGGAAGTGGGGGAGAGGGCGACTTTGAGAAGAACTTTCTCGCCCTTGCCGGTTTGGAAGTTGAGCCTTGCGTAGCGAATTTGTCCGTCTTTTTCAATCAGTTCGGCCTTGAAAGGCTTCGAAAGGCTGGCGTAGAACCACTGTTTCTGATTCTTGGCCCAGCCTGTGGAGTGTCTCCAGCCCCGAACCGTGACGCTGTCTACGATTTCGAGGCCGGTATCTGTGGCCTTGTCCCAGCATCCCCCATTCTCGAGGTCGAAAACTATTGCTGATGCTTCTGAAGCGGGGAAAGTGTAGCGATGCATTCCAACTCTCTCGGTGGCGGTGAGTTCCACTTTGATTCCATAACGCTTCAACTCTACGCTGTAATATCCCGGACACGACACTTCGCTTGTCCTGTCGGCGTAGGACCAGAGTCCGCTTTCGGGGTCGTCTTCCGTCCCTCTTGCATAATTGACTTCCCCCACCACCGGCATTACCGTGACATCGAAGAGGTCTCCGATACCGGTGCCGCTGAGGTGGGTATGGCTGAAGCCTATTACCGTCGAATCCGAAGCGTGGTAGCCTGAAGTCCAGTCCCATTGCTGCGGAATGCTCGTTGGTCCGAGTTGAACCATTCCGAAGGGCACGGTTGCACCCACGAACACATGGCCGTGTCCACCGCTTCCTATCAGCGGGTCCACGTATAGGGTATAATCGGGGGCCTTGGAGCATGAAGCGAGCAGGACGGCTCCGGACAGGAAGGCCAAAAGTCTAATTTTTTTCATACAGCTTTAAGAATTCTGCGTGTGTCACGCGGTATTGTTTGTGTTTGAAGTCCTTGCTAATGAGGAGATTGTCTCCTATTTCAATGCTGTCAAAGACGGGTTCGGTGAGCGTATAGGCCGCCTCTCCCGGGCAATCGGGATAGAAGCCCATCATAGAGAATACTGCCCAGGCGGACATAGTTCCGCAGTCATCATTGCCCGGAAGTCCGTCGGGCCCCGTACCGTAGTTCTCATTGAGAATCTTCCGTACGAGAGTGCCTGTACGCCATTCTTCTCCGCTTATGCGGCTGAAAAGGTATGGATAAGCAATGTCAGGCTCGTTTGAAGGGTCGTAGAGTCCGTCTTGGAAGACTTTCCAAAGCTTCTTTGTGAAGGCTTTTTTCCCTCCGTTTGCGCGCACCATTCCATCAAAATCGTGTGGAATATAGAAGGTATAATTCCATGCGCTGCCCTCGTGAAAGCCCGGAACTGCCTCGAAATTTTCTCCCTGGCGGGGATTGAAGGGATTGAGGAAGCTTCCATCCGCATTGATGGGCCTCAGAGTTCCGCTTTCCTTGCTGTAATACATAGTCCAGCGAAGAGACCTTGACCGAAAGCGTTTGGCATCATTTTTTTTCCCGAGTGCCTCGGCAAAGCGGGCAAGTGCGGCATCTGCCATATAGTATTCGAGGGCGTGGGAGACGGAATTGTCGCCCGAGAAGTCGGCAGCGAAATAGCCGAGCGGGATGTAGCCCTTCTCTAAATACGGGTCATTATCGGGGCGCAGAGGGTTAACCGCTCCCGGGGAGTCGGCAGATTTTAGAAAGGCTTCGTAGGCTGCATCTGCATCGAAGTCGCGAAGGCCTTTGAGGTACGAATCGACTATGACTGGTATGGCGGGGTCCCCTTCCATGGTAAAGGTCTCCCGAGAGAAGAGCTCCCATTTCGGCATCCATCCCCATTCCCTGTACATATCCACCATCGAACGAATCATGTCTGTCTGCCTTTCGGGGTAGACAAGGGTTAGAAGCTGGTGAAGATTGCGGCAGGTATCCCAGAGGGAAAACACAGTGTAGCGATTGTGCCCTTCGCTAACCTTTCCTACGCGTCCTCCTCCTTCCATAAGAGGGTATTCCCCATTTACGTCGTTTAGGATGTTTGGATGTATAAGACAGTGATAAAGAGCTGTGTAGAAGATAATCTTATCCCGCTCACTGCCTCCCTTGACCCTGATTTTTCCGAGGTCTTTCTCCCATTTGTCGGATGCCGACTGCCTGACAGCATCAAAGTCGGGGGCTTCCTGCTCGGCTTCGAGATTGGCGCGGGCATTTTCTGCGCTTACAAAGGACACTCCTACCTGCACGATTACGCTTTCCCCTTCCCTTGCATCAAAGCTGAACCATGCGCCGATGTCATCTCCCGCTATCTCGCGAGGTCCTGTGGGCGGATAAATCCTGTATTTGCCTGCATCGGCATCCCACTGCGCTTCGGCAGTCATTTCAGGCTGTTTCTTCCAAAAGCCGGAGCTCAGTTCCCCTTCGCGGCAGACCCTTATAAAGAAATATTGGGGGAAAACTGCCCGTGGATTGTAGCAAAAGCTACCGCAGAGGCGCATGCCTTCAATTTCGTTGTCGCTTACGCGCCTAATCCATGCCCCGCTTTCATTACTGAGGCTCTGTCCGAGATTTACAATGACATTGGCGGGGCCTTCGTGGTAGGTGTAGCGCTCAATGCTGCTTCGAGCTGAGGCAGTGGCCTCGGCAAGGATGTCGGAGGAGGCGAGGCGCAGGGCATAGTATCCAGGGTGGGCGATTTCATCAGTGTAAGTGCTTCCATAGATGCGATTGTCTACGCTCAATCTCCCCGCTGAAGGCAGGGTGAGAATCGTCCCGAGTTCGGGGCAGCCGACCCCGCTGAGGTTTACATGGGAAAAGCCCGTGAAGAACACATCGTCCGAAGAGTAGGGGGTGCTCCACCATCTTGCGTCCTTGTCGAAAGTATTCAGTTCCGAGCCGGTTACATTGAAGGGCGAGACGCTCATCATCCCATTTGGGCACACCGCCCCTGGGTTTGTAGCTCCGAAGTTGCTCGTGCCGATGAATGGGTTCACATAGTCCGTGAGCTGCTGTCCTTGGGCTTTTGCCGCGAGGCTGTCCCCATCTCTTCCTTCACAGAATCCGGCTCCTGTCGCGAGCTGCCCCTCGGGTCCTGACGGCTCTGCGGCTCGCGACTCTTTCCCTGTCGTGAGGCACAATGTCAGTGCAAAGATGGTAAGGGAGAGGCGTCTCACAGTATATTGGTCTCTTGGGTGAAACGGATAATCTCGGGAATGTAGCCGAAGGCCAGGCCCGTCACCGTGTCGGCGCAGCCGTAATAGACTGCAATTCGGCCTGTTACAGGGTCGTGAAGTGCTGCACACGGGAAAGTCACGTTGGGTACGTCACCTGTGAGTTCATACAGTTCACGGGGGCTGATGAGGTACTGCCCGCTGCGGGCAAGCACTTTCCATGGCTCTTCTATGTCGAGCAGGGCACTGCCGAAGGCGTAGACATAACCGTTGCAGGAGTGCAGGACTCCGTGATAAATCAGCAGCCAGCCTTCCGAAGTCTCGATGGGGACAGGACCCGCTCCAATCTTCATGCACTGCCAGGCACTCTGCTCAAAGGGAGCCGGAGCCATTACATGGCGATGCCGGCCCCAGAATTCAAGATCGGGGGATTCGCTGTAGAATATGTCCCCAAAGGCGGTGTGTCCCGTGTCCGAGGGTCTTGAAAGCATGGCATAGTGACCTCCAATCTTGCGGGGGAAGAGGACTCCATTGCGGTTGTAAGGGAGAAAAGCGTTTTCCAACTGGTGGAAAGTCTTGAAGTCCTTTGTCCAAGCTAATCCGATTGTAGGACCATGGTAGCCGTTGCACCAGCTCACATAGTATCTGTCATCGATGAATGCTACTCTCGGGTCATAGCCATAGACCCACTCGGCTACTTCAGGGTCCGCGCCCATAAAGCGAATGGTCTGAGGTTCAATCTTCCAGTCAATGCCATTTTTTGAAAAGCCGGCATGGAGGGTCATTCTTCGGTTTAAGTCATCTACTCTGAAAACTCCGGCAAAGCCGTTCCCGAAGGGAACAACGGCGGAGTTGAAAATGGAATTGCTGTCGGGTAAGGCATTGCGGGCTATGACGGGATTGCCGCTATAGCGCCACATTACATCCATCGATCCCAATGGGCGCTCTTCCCAAGGGAGATTAGGCAGAGGGGAGCCTTTTATTGTGAGATTTTCTTTCATTGTTTATGGAGTTCTTTTTGGATCTGTTTCATCCTGTTGTCAGTGAGCGGATAGAAGGCGAGGCAAAGGGCTCCGAGCAGGGCTCCGATGGAGGGACCCCAGCTCATAAGGGCGCGAATGGCATTCAGGGTAGCATCTGTCTGTACTGCGAGTTCGCTATTATACCCGTTCCAAGCCAACACTTGCAGGAGGAAGAAGGCACCAAGAGCTCCACCGAACTTTTGCGCCATTGAAGATGACGAGAAAATGAGCCCCGTGGAGGAGTTGCCGTGTTTCCATTCGGACCAGTCGGCTACATCTGCGAACATGGACCAGAGCAGGGGAGCGCATACTCCTATGGCAAGGCAGATAAGTATTTGACACACAATCAGGCCCCACATTCCGGATCTTGTAGCGGGGAGGAACCATATCAATGTGCTCACTGCTGCCATGAATAACAGGCCTGCGATGAAAGTGCCTTTCTTGCCGAAGCGGTTTGACAGTGGCACGGTTGCCGTTACCCCGACCATCTGGGCTATTTCGCCTATTGTAAGGAATACAGCGCAGGTTACTATGGGCTTGGTCCCGAGAATATTAGAGAAATAGTAGGCAGCGGCGCCGCCCCGGAGTGAGCCGAAGATCAGTTCCCCGATACCGGCTCCAAGCAGAAGCCACCAGGGGGTATTGGTCAGTAGGGCCTTAAGGTCTTTCCAAACTGAAGACCGTTTCTGTCCCTCTGCAGTTCTGATTCTTTCCCTCGTTAGGGCAAAGCAGCCGAGAAAGAGGATTACGCAAAGGCCTGCGATAATGCTTACAACCCCTGTCCATTGTGCAGGAGCGGCATCTCCAACTCCTTTCATGACTACTCCCGAAGCATCCGGTTTGCCGATTACACTTTTCTCAAAGAGGTAGAAAATCCCCATTGCGATGAAGCTGCCAATGTAGGCGAAAAACATTCTGAATGAGGAGAATACGGATTTTTCCCTGCTGTCGTCGGTCATTACTCCAAGCATCGCCCCGTATGGGACATTTACCATGGTGTAGACGCTCATCATCAGGATGTAGGTCACATAGGCATAGACGAGTTTGAAAGAGTAGGAGGCATCAGGGGTGTAAAAAGAGAGGGTGCCTATGATGCCAAACGGCAGAGCTCCCCACAGGAGATAGGGCCTGTATCTTCCCCAGCGGCTGTGGGTGCGGTCTGCGAGCAGACCCATCACCGGATCGGAAACAGCATCGTATAGCTTTGTCACGAGGAGCAGGAGTGCTGCGTGGGCAGGTTTTAGTCCGAAGACATCTGAATAGAAGATTGGCAGGTAGTAGGAAAAAATCTTCCAAAACATACTGGAAGACATGTCCCCGAGTCCGTAACCTATCTTCTCGCGAAGAGGTGCTTTAGAAACCATAAATTTCAACTGTAGGCTTGCGAATTTAGCAGTTATTAGTCAAAAAAACAACTGTTGCTTTTCCCCTTGCCCATTAGTCCCGGGACAGAATTGATTTCCCGGTTATAGCCGCGGGATATGGATGCCGGCATATTATTCTGAAATGATGATTCGTTAAAATGACAACTTAAGTTTCGCAAATGCGTACAAATCTTTGAATAACAATAACCCTATATTATATTACTGAAATGAAAATGATTTTTGCAAGCGATGAATAATTGGACTGCTTCAGCGGCGTGGTATTTCTCAAGGATATTTATTAACTTGCAGCTTGATTCAACAATGTGTACTATGAAACATAAACTGTTAGCCGCAGTCTTTGCTGCACTTGTCACTCTGCCTGCCATGGCACAGGAGCCGGCAGGAGGGTTCGAAGGCTTTCTTAAGCAACTTTGGTTCCCGACCGAGTTCGGATATTCTTCCCCTGCACAGGAAGGCGCTGAAGGTGGACTTGTGACAAGGGTTTCGCTCGAGTGGAGGGCCAAAGCTCATAGTGGGCTTTGCGCCAGTGCCCAGATTGATACCCGTTTTACATCCTATAAAGACCGCCTTCCGGATGGGAGTAATCTCAGTGATGCAGACATTAAGTATGACGATTACTACCTTGGGGCTGGGTACAGAGTTCCGTTCGGAGATAATTTCTGTCTTGCGGCCATGTTGCATCTTGGGGGCAGCAATGTTGCCTATCAGAAGATAGTGCCTTCGGCTTATGTCGCGAGTAGCGAAGAAATTGGATTACAGGGGAGTGACGTTTCATTGGTGAATTATTCCTTCGACCGGATTACGAAGTTTTTGCCTACGGCTAAGATTACTGCTTTTGCGGAATACTATCTTGCCCCCGATTTTTGTGTATTTCTCACTTGCAGTTACCTCCAGCACCTGCAGCGCTCTCCTTTGGCTCTGTCATCTTCGCGAGACGGGGCAGTCCTCGTGTCGCTTGGTTTCACTGCTGCAATCTTCTGAGTCTCGTATGAGTGTTTTCGTGCTTCGGGGTGTCGCTTGCTGTCTGTTCGGCGGTGAGTTTCGTGTGGAAGGGCTCCGGGACTTCTGTCCCGCAGTGAGTTTCGTGCGGGAAGGGTTCAAAACGCGCTGGATTTTCGCGTGATGTGAAGTTATTAGTTTCTTAAGTTTCGCATGTGCGTACAAATCTTTGAATATTACACGCGAAACTTGAGTTTGTAAGTTAAGTAATGAGTTATAGGATAGGACAAGGATATGATGTACACCGCATCGCGGCCGGCCTGCCTATGTGGTTGGGCTGTACAGAGATAGAATCAGAATATGGATTTGTGGCGCATTCGGATGGGGATGTTGCGGTGCATGCCCTTTGTGATGCTCTGCTTGGAGCTCTTGCACTTGGAGATATAGGGCATCTTTTTCCCGATACTGATGACAAGTGGAGGGGGGCCTCTGGAGAGAAGTTGTTAAGACTTGTAATGGATCAGGTGCGACAGCAGGGGTATGTTGTCTCGAATGCAGACATTACCATTGCTCTTCAAGCGCCGAAAATTGCTGCCTATATACCCCTAATGCGTTTCCGGCTGGCTCAGGTTATGGGTATAGATGAGAATTCTGTCAGTGTTAAGGCTACTACTACAGAGCGTCTGGGTTTTGTCGGTAGAGGAGAGGGATGTGAAGCCTGGGCTATCGTCCTGCTTAGCAAGGAGTGAATTGTTTTCTGACGGATTGCCCCGCGAAAGCCCAATCTGTCAGTAAAATGTCCCTTTTTCCTACCAAACGCTCTCCGCGACTCCAATCCGTGAGTAAAACCGCCCTTTTTCCTACCAAACGCTCTCCGCGACTCCAATCCGTGAGTAAAACCGCCCTTTTTCCTACGGAAAACCTCTCTTATCCGTCTCGTATGAGATTTTTCCTTTTTGAATACGGAATTTGCGGAGTGGTTGCGAAAAAATTTTGCAAATTCATTAAAGAATTGTATTTTTGCAGTCCCTTTTAGGGAATTGAAATATACACACATTGAGATATGGTGTAATGGTAGCACTACAGATTCTGGCTCTGTCAGTGAGGGTTCGAATCCTTCTATCTCAACAAATCCCAAAAATGGCGAAAGACGCTCGCATAAACGAGTTGGCTAAAGCTGATGCGGAACTAACGCACGCATCAGGCGTGCCGGCGGAGGAATGACAGGAAAGGAAGGAAGGGCTGGCTTGTAGTAAATGAGCATCAGCGAGCTAGCGGAAAGCCGGTGCGAAGTGATGGTGTGATGGCAGGCTTGAAGCGGTGGGGTTTTAGGGGGCTTCGCCACCTAACAAAAGGAAGGGGAGCTTTGCGCCCCAATAAGAGAAGGAGTGATGGCAGGCTAACGCACGCGTCAGGCGTGCCGGCGGAGGAATGACGGGTGAGCCTTGTGCGATGGCATGACGAAGCCGCGAGGGGCTTGGGGAGCTTTGCGCCCCATCAAGATGAAAGTGGGGTTTTAGGGGGTTTCCCCCTGACAGAAGAAAGTTTGCTCGCATCAGCGAGCTAGCGGAAAGCCGGTGCGAAGTGATGGTGTGATGGCAGGCTTGAAGCGGTGGGGTTTTAGGGGGTTTCCCCCTGACAGAAGAAGGCGGGGTAGCTCAGCTGGTTAGAGCGTCGGATTCATAATCCGGAGGTCGTGGGTTCGGGTCCCACTCCCGCTACAGTTTAAATGTTTTCTTAAGATGAATTTAAGAGATATTAAAAAGGACATTGCGTATGTTATCGAGGCTTTTCTCGATGACTGTACAACTGTCGCTACAGTCAACTCCAAGGTAGATGAGACTGCCGCCGATCTTTTCGAAGAAGCCGTAAGCCTCTACAACGACCTTATGGATAAGGTGTACGGGAAGATTGAGGGAAGCAAAAAGACTTATTACAACGCTCTTCGCAAAGAACTTCTCGAGAAGACAGATGCCCTTTATTCGAAACTCAGTGAGGCTGTTAAAGATGCAGTCACTACTGAATCGAAGCAGTAGGACATAGAAGAGACTTTTTCAGAACCTTGGGATTCTTATGTGTACTTTCAACTTCGGTTGGGAGTACATATGGTGGGCGAAGGAATCACAAGGTTCTTTTTTTGTAAGTGAGTGCATATTTCCCGTATTTGATAAGTAATGCCAAAGGCTAAAAGCAAAGTCCAGATTAACAATAAGAAAGCCGCACATGATTACGAGTTTCTCGAAGAATATGATGCGGGAATCGTACTTGTCGGGACGGAAATTAAGTCGTTGAGGGCGGGGAAAGGCTCGCTCCAGGACGCGTATTGCTATTTTAGTAATGGAGAGTTGTATCTGCGCGGGATGAATATCGCCCCATATTTCTGGGCTTCATGGGGAGGGCATGATCCGATTCGTGACCGCAAACTCCTTCTTACCAAGCGGGAACTCAGGCATCTTGCCCAAGAGGATAAGATTAAAGGACTTACCATAGTCGCCACTCGAGTGTATATTTCAGAAGATGGGTACGCCAAGGTGCATATAGCCCTTGCCAAGGGGAAGAAAGAGTATGATAAGCGTGCCTCGATTAAGGAAAAGGATATCCGAAGAGAAATGGAAAGAGGCGAGTAAAGCTTAATCTCACAGCCATAAAAAGGTCCGGGGATAGACGAATCCGCGGACCTTTTTCATTCTCGGTTTAAGGGGACGCACATGGTTCTACCCCCTTTCAGACTTGGGCTAGAAGCAGTAGCCGGTGCCGATTGACATCCAAAGGTTCTGACCGATGCCGTTGTTGAAGTTGTGGGCGAACTCCACTCCTACGATGAAGTTCTCGTTCCATGCTAATTTGAAGCCTACACCGGCCGTCTTGATGAATTCGCGGCTATCGGCTTTGATGTCGGAGACGAGCCTGTCATGGTCTGTGGTCTTGTATTTCTCTGCGATTTCGGGAAGATTTGCCATCTCCTCTACTCTATAGGGCTGGACTATGGCCCCGCAGTCGAAGAAAGGATTCACGGCAAAATAGAAGTATTGGTTGAATAGCTTGAAACTGAAGAGCTTTGCCCTCAATTCGGCATTTGCCCATGCATAACCCTCACCAAGAAGTCTGTTGGAATAGCAGCCGCGGAGAGTATTGCCGCTCCCGAGCCCTTCAGAGACCATCTGCCGCAGGATGAGAGTTGAGATATTCTGCTGCATATAGAAGGGCGTCTCTCCTGCAATGGTGCCCTGATAGGCAAGATGATAGGCAAAGACCATCCCGCCACCCTTCCAATACAGGGGTATTGTGATGAATTGACGCAGATGGGCACTCAACTTGAGGTAGTTATATCCATTGGAGAAAATATCCGGAGAACCTACGCCATAAACTTCCGCCCAAATCCCCTTGTTGGGGGCAGCTTCGCGATCTCGGGAGTCATAGGTAACTCCGGCCTTGATTTCAAGCCTGCTTCCTCCATTTTTTTCATTCTCCCTGATTACCCCATAATCCACATAATGCTGGTAGAGGCTTGATTGCACATCGTAATTGTAGCGGCTTGCGATGCTCCCCATATCAAGATTCCAGAAGGTAAGCCCCGCCGCCCATTTGAATTCGGGAGTGATTTCTCCCTGAATGTCGGCCATAAGGCGAAGGGTATTGCGCTTCATGGTGTAGTAGGCTACATTCTCGGCAAGGGGGTTGACCCCCATAAGGCTGTAGGCCGTGGCATTTGCTGGACCGATGGTGCCGTCGGTCAGCTGAGCGGAATACCCCTTGTTGGTCATGAGATCGGAGTAGAAAGATTGTGCCGCTCCGTCAAAGCCGTAGAAGGAGTACATCGGGTCGGTGATATAGGTCGCGGCCCCGCTGACCCTGAATCCGGGAATGAGAAGTTTCGAGTCATAAGAGAGGTGGAAACGGGAACGTCCCTTGGTAAAATGGCTCGCTTCCCAACCTATGTCGTGGATGGGCTGGGGGTAGTGAGAGCCGTCCCCATGGTAATAGAAGTGCCCGAAGAGTCCGTACTGGAAACCGAGGTCGCTGGAATAAGTGGCACAGGGCATAGCACCGAAGCTCCAACCGGTCTTGACCTCCTTGGTGGCTTCTGGCGATTCGGCATCATTGAACTCTGATGTGGCGGGGTTAATCCCGGCATTTGCCAGGGCGAATGCACTCAATAGCAGAATGCCTGTAGTGAACAGTCTTAGTTTCATATGTTTTGTCCTTTTAGGCTGTGAATTTAAGCATTTTATTAATGAATAATGTAACGAAGGGCTCAAATAATCTTATAATTCCCCTTTGACCGGATAGAATAAGTATCTGTTGAGTCAATGATAACTATTGGCAAATGGCACACTGCCACTTGGATGGTTGGGCAAAGACAGGGATTAATATGAAAAACCTCCACAATTCCGTGGAGGTTTTTATTACTTTACATGTACCAGTTCGTAGTTTCGCGAGCCGTACCCGAGATGTTGAGCCCAGTAGAGGATTCGGGTACCGTGACGGGAGACGATTCTCTCAACGAGGTCACGGTTGCCAGGGTCATCGCTGGTAAATACCATGTCTACGCAGGCTTGGTCAATGGCCACGGGGTCGAGGCTGGCTACGATACCCACGTCCTTCATCTTGGGCTCGGCAGGGTGGGAGTCACAGTCGCAGTCTACGCTCAGCCTGTTGACAACGTTGATGTACAGAATATTGTCTCCGAAGTGGTTGACCACGGCACCGGCAGCCTCGGCCATGGCATCCTTGAACTCATCGACTCCGGCCAGATTCTCTGGTGTCCATGTGTCGGCCTGCAGGGTGCGCTGCTTGCCTGCGGTGTGGATGTAGGCTTTGCCGTTGGTGGAGCCGCAGCCGATGGAAAGGTTCTTCAGCGCTCCGCCGAAGCCGCCCATGGCGTGCCCCTTGAAATGGCTCAGAACGACCATGAAGTCGTAGTTCAGAAGGTGAGAGCCGACGATGTCCTCCTTAAGGTAATGGGAACCTTCCGGAACCGGTATGCTCACTTCGCCATCTTCGTCCATGATGTCAACGCCTCCAATTGAGTTGAAACCGTGGTTTTCGATGGTCTGTCGATGATTTGCGGTCTCCTGGCGAGATCCGCCGTAGGCGGTGTTGCACTCGACAATCTGGCCATTTACACTTTTGACGAAGTCTCCGATAAGTTCGGGGTGGAGGTAATTCTCTCCGCCCTGCTCCCCTGTGGAAATCTTGACGGCGACCTTTCCGGTGGCCTTTCGGCCAAGAGCTTCGTAAATTTTAATCAGGCTTTCAGGGGAGATATCCTCAGTGAAATAGACTACGGGCTTTGTCGGCTCGGCTTGTGAGGGCACATTGGGGTTCTTGCTGCCGCAACAGGCCGCAAGGAGTGCTATCGCAAGGATAGGAATTAATCTTTTCTTCATAACATGCAGTAAATTATATTC
>CAZSMO010000005.1:0-107903 GCA_964608175.1 uncultured Muribaculaceae bacterium
GCAGTGGCCGTGTGCGATGGCAGGCTTGAAGCGGCGGGGTTTTAGGGGGTATCCCCCTAATAGAAGAAGTGGGCGCAGACGGATTCGAACCGCCGACATCTTCCTTGTAAGGGAAGCGCTCTGAACCAACTGAGCTATGCGCCCCAGTACGGGCTTCCACACCCGCCATAAATGGACTGCAAAGTTATTTTTAATTTGTGAGAAAGGCAAATTTTTCTTTCATGTAATAGATTCTTTTCTTATTTTTGCCACCCGAATGCAACGGAACAACATCCAAAAGAATCTTTAAACAGTGGGAAAATAGATTTCGCCGTCTTTTTACAGAGGGTTCGGCTGTAACTTCTCACACAAAGTTTTGTATGCAAAGAAAAATATATACACCTGCCTTGATGGCACTTATGACCTTGGTCGTTTTATCTTTCACCGGGTGTAAGAAGAGTACCGACAAGCCTTTTCCCAACAATAACAATGGGGGAGGGAATGGCGGTGAAAAGGAGATTGTCGTTGATAGTGGGCTGAAAGCTAGTATTTTATACTATGGGGACTACTATGGCACAGGTTTCCATGATTATATACTTTTACTCCAAAATGGAGAGATTGTAGACAATAATGGACAGAAAGAATTTCTAAACAGTGGTACGGAGCTCTGTTTAGAGATTCTCTCCTCAAGCCAAAGTGATGCCACCTATCTGGCAGCCGGTAAATATGCACTGCTTGATGAAGGGGTCACCAATGCTGCAGGAATTGTGGCATCGGTCAAGACTACCGATGACAAGGGAAATATAAGTTACGGCAACACCTATCTTTACACTCAGGCAGATAAGAATAACTGCTATCTGGAACCTATTGATGCTGTGACCCTTACCGTGAGAGTCGATGGCTCTGTCTATACCCTTGTCGCAGCATTCGAAGTTGACGGATATACTTATTCCTACACTTATGAGGGGGCACTCGTGTTTACTGATAAGTCGGAGGAAGACGGGCCGGAGGGAGATTATGATTTTAAGGCAAGATATGTTTTGGCAAGCAACGAGGGACATGCATGGAACAACTCCACAGATGACTGGATTGTCCTTCTTGAGGGCGAAGACACGAATGAGATGCTCCAAATAGAGTTTGTTGGGCCTACCGGAAATGACCGTGGGTCAATTCCCACCGGTACTTACATAGTTCCTGCTGATTTTCTCAATGCAGCTCAAATCCAGGGTGGCACACTTTGTCCTTTCTATACGCAGGATAATTCGAGTGGGGGAGAGGATTATTTCGGAACATACTTACAGGAGGGAAATATTATCTGGTATGAGGCCAAGAGCGGTTCGCTTACGGTGGAGCAAACAGCAGAAGGATACATATTCAAATTGATTTTTGTAGCAGATTATGATGGTAATCCACATGTTACTTGCACTTATTCAGGTGCAGTGGATGTAGATACAAGCAGTTATGTTGAGGCTTACACTCAGGATGTCAGAAAAAAATCTGTCAAATTGGCAGAAATAACTGACTTTGGTAAGAATTCTGTAGTGAGAAGGAATGCTCACAGGGCTACCGGTTCAATTGTGCCCTGGTAGTGGTAATATACTTGCACATAAGTTTGGGGATGTTTTGGTTTTGACAGCATCGTAGACGGTGGCAAGCACGCCGAGAGTCGGAAACCCTCTCGTTAATCTCAGTTTTCAAAAAACAGTAGGCAACTACAATTATTCATACGCTTGCTAATCACCAGGTGATGCGCATTAATCGGATTCGCCAAGGCTGCGAGACCGACGTATATCCCGCCAGGATTCAGGCCGGTCCTTTCTGGCATATGGGGTATCATTCAGACCGGATGCACGGGTCGACTCCTTTGACACCCGCTAAGATTTAAAGGATAAGTTCAGACAAAGCCCGTCTTCCGGCATGTCTGCGCCGACAACAAAGGAAGAATAAGCGTGTAGAAAACCATTGGGTATAATGTTTGGACGCGGGTTCGAGTCCCGCCATCTCCACGAACTATATTGTAAATCAGTAACTTACAATTTGGTGACACCAATTTAGTGAGACTTTAAGGCATTTTCGGACCTCCCGAGGATGCCTTTTTCGGTTCATCAAACAGACGCATCGCCGCCGCCTTCCCGTTTTCCGCACTTTTTTGCTGTCGTGACAAAAAACGGACTCCTGAAATCATTTGGCAGCAGTCGTGATGGGACCAAGTTGGCCATGCTTGAGCAGGAGGCACGCCAGTGGGTGTCGGAGTACGAGTTCGGCGATGCCAAAATCAGGATAGACCGCGACAAGGTTGAGAAGGACGCTCGGCCGGACGGTCTCAAGGTCCTTGACGTCACCAGCCGTCTCAAGCACTTCGTCCGCCGGCACGCGTAACGTCGGCTTTTCCCAATAAACTACTAATATACAGGTGATTAAGTTTTTGCACCCCCCTCTTGATACAGTAGGGGGCGAAAAGCTAATATATTGTGTAATAATTACATACTGGGAAATTCAAAACCTGAAGCGGATTAACATGGGGAGGGACATAACAGGAGTTTGAGTTGTAATTTGCGAAAAGGGACAGCTGCAGAGGTAGGGCTGTATGCTATTCTTTTGCTGGGGTAACTTCTATCTTTACACCAAGTTCTCGCAGTAATGTCTCATTGTGCTTTGTGAGTGAGTTAATTAGCTTCTGCTTTGTGGCGCACAATTCTTCCGCTAGAGCAAGTTGTCTTTTCAGGCCTTCAATCTCGGCCTCGTAGTGATTTTGTGTTTCAAGTATTTTATTGTGTAATTCGTTCCGCTCCTGCAATTCATCTGAATTCATCTCTTTCCATGAAAATCCGAATAGAATTTTTTCTTCGGGAATTCCTGTTACATCGGACATTACTTCGATGTACCGATTGATAATTTCGGTTTTGCCGCTCTCAATGTTAATGTATGACTGTCTTGAGATATTCATTCGCTTAGCCAACTCGGCTTGAGTCAAGTGTAAAGACTTACGTGCCTTGCGAATGTTCAGTTTGACTGACTTGTTGCTCATAAAAGATTGATTATTAATATTTACTCAAATTTCATGGATTCTTCAGATTAAACCTGCGATTATAAAACAATTAAATCAGATTCCCGACCATGCATTGCCTTACATTGTTTGCCGTTGCTTTACATTTATACTGAAAATACGTTATAATCCGTATCAATTTGTGCACGTGGCTGGCAAGTACATCCACAGATCCGGTGTGTGAATGCGATACATCCGCTGTATCATTGCATCCACATACTTTCAGGAGTATTGTTCTGTGGAAGCTATGACACAGAAGCAGGCTTGTAATACTTGCGGGATGTTATCGCGTACGCGGTGAGTACCATAGCGCCTGTGATTACCCAGGAGACTGGGTAGGCGAGTATAAGGTTTCTGAATCCGGGCAGGTGCGGGCAGACGAGGTATATCCAGGCGAGTCTAAGAATGCAGGTCCCAAAGATTGTCAGAAGAGCAGGGAGCAGACTCACCCCATAACCTCGCATTGCCGCAGAAGATATTTCGTAGGAATTGCAGAGGAAAAGCATTGACAGGGCCGTTTCCATTCGGATTTTGCCATAGGCAATTACTTCAGGATCAGCTGAAAATAGCTTCAGGCAAGGCTCTCTTAAGGCTACGAATATCATGCTGAAGACAAAGCACGACAAAGTGCTGAGCAGCATGGTCTTGGAAAAAATCTTCTTACAGCGCCCGTACTGGCCTGCTGCATAATTCTGGCTGATAAATGTCATCGCCGCACTGGCGAAAGCCGGGACGATGAGGTAGCCGAGGGATTCGTAGATAAGGGCAGCGGCATTGCCTGCAATGGCATTGGAGCCGTAGCCATTGACTGAGGACTGGACGAATACATTCGAAATTGCGAAGAGCATACTCTGAAAGCCTGCGGGGAGCCCGAGCGAAAGAATAGCCTTGGTTTCAGTCCAATCCGGTCTCATATGTCTGGGGTCAAGCCTGAAGTCTCCATCTTCCCGAAGCAGTGTCCACACGATGGCAACGGCACTTACCAGATTGGAAACTGTAGTTGCAATTGCCACCCCTTCAACTCCCATGTGGAAGAAAATCACGAGGGCGAGGTCGAGCAGCATATTGATAACCCCTGCAGTAATCAGTATGTAGAGTGGTCTTTGGGTGTCCCCACGACTCCTGAGGATTGCAGCTCCGAAGTTGAATATCATTATAAATGGGGCCCCGAGCATGTAGATTCGCAGGTATAGTACGGCCTGCCCGATGATATTTGCGGGCGTGGCCATGACTGTGAGCAGAGGACGGGAAACCAAGAGTCCTATGATTAGCAGAAAAATCCCTATACAGATGGCAAGGGCTGCCGATGTGCTTACCCCGATGCGGACCCTTTTGCCATCACGCATCCCAATATGTCGGGCGATAATGGAGTTTGTGCCGAGGGTAATACCGATAAAAAGGTTAAGGATGAGGGAAATGACTGTCGTGTTGGCTCCAACGGCAGCGAGGGCTTCGCTTCCTGCAAACTGGCCGACCACAATGATGTCAACGGCATTGAAAAGCTGCTGGAGTATACTGCTTGCCGCTACGGGGAAGGCGAATTCCAGTATTTTGCCCGTAACGGGACCATGAAGCATATCAATTTCTTTTCTCGCCATAGCTGCTGACACGCTCATGTTTCACCGGATAATGACATCGCTGTTTCTCAAGGAATGATGCGACCCCAGCGAAACTGAAAATTGCAACAATTGTTTTTCTAATCGCGCCGCAAAGATAGTAAAAGTCTGTAAGAGTTGCGCTTTTGCTCTACAACGATAAAAAGCGTAATTTTGTAGACCAAAACAATCCATCTATGGATTACCTGTACGATCATGTGCGGCTTGAGCCGCAGAAGCAGATTGGGGTTCACAGTCAAAGTGACTTTGAACTCTCATGGATTGTGACGGGCAAGGGAGAACGGACTCTGGGAAGCGAGACGAAGCCATTCGCAGAGGGGGAAGTGGTGCTGGTCCCTCCGCGACTCAGGCATTGCTGGGCATTTAATCCACAATCTGCGGATAGTGGCGGTTACATCGAAAATGTGTGTTTCCATTTTTCAAAACCATTCTTGGAGAGGGTTATGGAGGCTTTCCCTGCCACGACATCGGCCCTTTCCTCTTTGCTATCCCTATCCCATGCCATCGAGTATAGGGGCGAAGGGCGTGAGCGGATAATAAAGCTGCTTAAGGAAATAGGGGATGCCAGTGCAGAACCTCGTCCCCCGCTTGTCCTATCGCTTATGCTCTCTCTATCGGATATGAGCAAAGCAGGGCAGATCAGCGGACTTTCTCCCATGACGCTTTCTCAAAAGAGGATGGAAAAGATACGGGTATACATCTCCTGCAATTATAGGAGCAGAATTTCCTTGGATGAAATTGCTTCCTATGCGGGGATGAACCGCAGTGCTTTCTGTACCTTCTTTAAAGCCCAGACAGGGAAAACATTCGTGACTTATCTTAACGAATATCGAATAGAAAAGGCTTGCGAACTGCTTTCGGGAGGAGAATATGGTGTCATGGAGGTCTGTGAGGAAGTTGGATTCGCCTCTCTCGCACATTTCTGCCGCACTTTTCAAAAAATCAAAGCTTGTGCCCCATCAAAGTACCGCAGGGAAGGCTGACGAGTAATTCGGACGGTTGAAGAGAGCAGTCGAAGGACCTTTGTCATTTCGCTTTCTTCTTGAGCCAGTGCTCTTTGAGCCATTCACGGACAGGCTCATCGTAAGCCTTGAGCAGAGTCCATGCGAGCAGAATGGAAATGAAGATGACTCCGAGTCCCACCATTATGTGGGCAAAGAGGGGAGCATCGGGATGCCTTTCGACCCAGGAAATCTGCAGGTAGACAAAGGGGAAGTGAATGATGTATATGGGATATGAAATCGCTCCGAAGAATTTGCAAACCTTTGTGGAGAAAGTGGTTGTGGTAGCAGAGCCCGTGCCGATAAGGACTATGGCAGGGAAGAGAAGCAGTATGCTGACTGCCTGATAAATCCCGTCAGGAACCCCGCTTTTGCCTCCAATGCAGGGGAGTGCCATAATAACGACAAGCAATAGAGAGCACCACCAGAAGCCTCCGCGCATGTGCAGCGGGGACCCGCTCGGGTTGCTTTCGCTTCGGTGTGAGGGCAGAATCCTAGCAATCAGAAGTCCGCATAGAAAAGGATACAGGAGTCTGGAGAAGCCGATATATATCTGCTGACCTGTGAGACTCCACCCTCCCACAACATTGTATTGAGGCCCGTCAGGGAAAATCCCAAAGACATCCCAGCCCAGGGTCAGATCCAAGGTAAAGAAAGCACTGAGAACGCAGAGCGCGGCAAGAATCGCTTTGGGAAGCCTTCTGAAAACGAGAGCGTAGAGGATATTTCCGATGTATTCAAGGGTCAGCGTCCAGTTGGGGCCGTTGAAGGAATTGGTCTCACCCCAGCCGCGGATGTCGAGATTTGGACCGCAGGGAATCATAAGAATCCCGAGCACGAGGCAGAGGAAGAATTTCCAGGCGGGGGTGCGCATGATTGCAGGGAAAGCAGCTGCATCCCCGAAGTAAAAGAGTGCCGCACCGAGCAGTGTTCCGATGATTACCATCGGATGAAGCCTTGTGAGACGCCTTTTGAAAAAGCCCCAGGTGCTCATCCTGTCCCAGCGGTCATCGTAGGCGTAGCCGATTACAAAACCGCTGAGGACGAAGAAAAAGTCTACGGCGAGATAGCCGTGGTTGATGATTTGGTCCGCACGAGTGGTGGAATAGGTCTCGAAAAGGTGATAAATGATGACCATTATGGCTGCAACTCCTCGGAGTCCATCGAGGATTTCGTAGCGGGGTTTGGATGCCAGATACACGCTGTCTTTGGAAGAGTTCATTTCCTGTAAATCTTATCGAATGCAAAAGTAGACCTATTTAAGCATTGTGACATGATGTTTTATAACTATTATTTGACTAATTTTTGCGTATTGCGACATGCTGCCGGCAATATGCCCCTGTTATGTGCGGTGAAATGCAGGAATTGCGATTTTATAGGCATAAATTACATCCTTATTGAATTGTTTTTCCTTAACTTTACACACTGCAAACCAATAACAGCACTTTAGATACAATGTCGAAATTCGTTACTTTTTCCCTTGCCCTTTTAGCGGCGGCGAGCCTCTCTGCCGAACCGCTCCCCAAATGGCAGGACCCTTCAGTAAACTCGGAGAATCGTGCCCCGATGCACAGCGACTGTTTTGCCTTTCGCACTGGGGAGGCTTTTGTTCCCGAGGAGTCTTCCAACTACATGAGTATCAATGGTAAGTGGAAGTTCAACTGGGTCAGGGATGCCGACTTGCGCCCGACAGATTATTACACCGCTGACTACGATGACAAGGATTGGGACCTTCTTCAAGTCCCCGCTGTATGGGAGCTGAACGGCTATGGTGACCCCGTCTATGTCAACACCGGTTACGCTTGGAGGAATCAGTACAGGAACAATCCGCCCCTCGTCCCCATCAAAGACAATCATGTCGGAACCTACCGCAAGTGGATTGTCATTCCACAGGATTGGGCGGGAAAGGACATCTTTGTACATTTCGGGTCGGTGACCTCCAATATTACCCTCTATGTCAATGGCAAATATGTCGGGTATAGTGAGGACAGCAAGCTCGCGGCAGAATTCGATATCACTAAATATCTCAAAAAAGGCAAAAACCTCTTTGCCTTTCAGGTATTTCGCTGGTGCGATGGGACTTACCTTGAAGACCAGGATTTTTTCCGCTACAGCGGTGTCGCCAGAGATTCCTACCTCTACGCAAGGGAAAAGTCAAGGGTTGAGGATGTCAATATAACTCCAGACCTGGACGAAAATTACACTGATGGCAGTCTCAAAGTTGATATCAGGCTGAAAGGACGTGCTTCGGCAAGGCTTGAGCTTCTTGATTGTGATGGGAACAAGGTTGCAGAAGGGAGTGCCGCCGGTTCAGGAAGTCACTCTCTTACGATGAAAGTGGAGAATCCGGCAAAATGGACCGCCGAGACTCCTAATCTCTATAGCCTGATTGTATATTCAGGAGATGAGGTTATTCCTTTCAATGTGGGATTCCGCAAGGTGGAGATTAAGGATAATCTGCTCCTTGTCAACGGGAAAGCGATTACCATCAAGGGGGTCAACCGTCATGAAATGGATCCCGATGGCGGGTATGTTGTCTCGCGCGAAAGGATGAGACAGGACATCTTAAGGATGAAGCAGCTTAATATCAATGCCGTACGCACCTGCCACTATCCGGATGACCCCTATTGGTACTATCTGTGTGACAAATACGGACTGTATATGGTTGCCGAGGCTAATCTCGAATCTCATGGTATGGGCTACAGGGAGAAGACCCTCGCAAAGAGAGCCGACTACAATAAAGCTCATCTTGAGAGAAATGAGCGGAATGTGAGGTGCAACTTCAATCATCCTGCAATCATCATCTGGTCACTTGGCAATGAGGCAGGATTCGGGCAGAACTTTATTGATTGCTATAATTGGGTCAAGAAGGCTGATCCATCGCGTCCGGTGCAGTATGAAAGGGCTGAAGGAAATAGCTACACCGATATTTTCTGCCCCATGTATATGGGCTATGAGGCTTGCGCCAAATTTGCCTCCAATCCCGACAAGCCCCTTATCCAGTGCGAATATGCACATGCGATGGGGAATTCCGAAGGCGGAATGAAACGCTACATTGACCTCGTGCGCGAATATCCTTCTTACCAAGGAGGGTTCATCTGGGATTTCGCGGATCAGGCTTGCAGATGGAGAACTCCAAGTGGAGCGACGATTCTCGCCTACGGAGGAGATTTCAACCGGTATGATGCAACGGATGCGAATTTCAACTGCAATGGCCTGATTGGCCCCGACCGTATCCCAAATCCGCATGCCTTCGAAGTCGGATATCTCTATCAGAATATCCGCAGCGAGTATCTTGGCGAGGGAAAGGTAAGAGTCTACAATGAATTTACATTCAGAGATTTATCTGATGTATCTCTGAGGTGGGCACTTCTGGATGAAGGCAGCTCCGTGCAGGAAGGGGTTATTTCCGATATTGATATAAAAGCAGGGGAGTCGGGGGTATTTGACCTTGGTGTAGAGACTGACGGCTACAAAGGGGAGCTGCTCCTCAATGTCGAGTATCCGCTCAAGAAGGAAGACCAGATTCTTCCTGCCGGTCATGTGATTGCATATGAGCAGTTTGTGCTTACGCCATATAAATTTGCAGCTCCCGCGCTCGAAAATATGCATGGCGTGAATGCCGTTGCAACTCTGCCCGTAATCGATGAGGGCAATACAGCCAAACTTACAGTGAGCGGGGAAGACTTCGTGATAGATTTTGACAGGAAGAGTGGCTTCATTTCCTATTATGAGCTCAAAGGCCAGCCTATGCTTTACAACGCTTCGGTGATTAAGCCCAATTTCTGGAGAGCGCCGACTGATAATGATTATGGTGCGGGTCTTCAGCAGAAGTACTCCGTGTGGAAAGAGCCTGAATACGAACTTCAAGACCTCAACGCTGCAGTTGAAAACGGCCTTGCCGTTGTGAAGGCTGTCTATAAACTCAGTGAAAGTGCCGGGCTTAAACTCTGTTATACCATTAATAATGCAGGGGAAATTATTATCAGAGAGAGCCTTGACGGAGGGGCGGACCTTCCCGATATGTTTCGTTTCGGATTGAGACTTCAACTTCCCAAAACCTATCAGGGAGTGGAGTATTATGGAAGAGGTCCTCATGAGAATTATGCTGACAGGAACAATGCAGAGAAACTTGGCCTATGGCGGCAGAGCGTCTCGGAACAGTTCTACCCTTACATCCGCCCTCAGGAAACGGGTACCAAGTCAGGGCTCAGGTGGTATCGCCTTTTGGATGAAAGCTGCTGCGGGCTTGAATTCAGTTCTGATGCTGAATTCGGAGCCTCGGCACTGAATTACTCTTTAGAGTCCCTTGATGGCGGCCCGGTAAAGGCCAATACCCACCCTGCACAGCTGCCAGAGGCCCCCTTTGTGGATGTCTGCGTGGACAAGGTGCAGATGGGGCTCGGCTGTATAGACAGCTGGGGTGCAATGCCGCAGGAGGAGTATCTGCTGCCCTGTGAGAGTCGGAGTTTCACCCTGCTGATACGACCTGTTGAGCACTGCTTCTAAGAGACCGAATCCCGCTGCGAAACCGTTGCGGGATTTGTTTTTGCATTTTGCGAAATGACGGAATGGCGAGAAGGAAAGCGCAGATATCGGATGCTGTCCGGTATTTTCGTCCGCCATATGCAAAAATACAAAGAAACATCCTGAAGGATTTGCAGATTCTTCAGGATGACAGGGAGGTCGCAGGGGCGAAATGTCAGTGGATTCTGTCGGGGTTAACCTTTCGCATGGCAAGGCGCACCGCCCAGGCAGGGAGGTGGCGGCAAATGGGCAGGGCAAGGTGGTTAATCAGCCCCGGCATGCAGCGGGCTTTGCCCTTGAAAAGGGCTTTGAGGGCTTTCTCTGCGAGTTTCTCCGGCGGAATGCTTACTTTGAGCCGAAGGGCGAGCCTGCGTTTGGAGTCAGACAGATTATACAGTCCTGTGTCCACCGCCCCGGGAGTTACTGCAAGCACATTAACTCCGTTTGCCTTGAATTCGTAGCGAATTGAGCGGGAAAAATTGAGCACATAGTCCTTGCTTGCGCAGTAAGTCTGAATATATGGGAAGGCCATCCATGCACAAAGAGACGACATATTGAGGATGAAGCCCCTGCCTTTGGAGCACATATCGGCTCCAAAGAGGCGGCATAGCTTCGAAAGCGTAACCACATGGAGCATCAGTAGCGTCTGAACCTTCCCAATCGGAACCTTGGCAAAGTAATCGAAGAAAAAGACTCCCGCGTCATTGATTAGTACATCCACCTTTCCGGGCCTGACCGTCCCCGCCCATTCGTAGACTTTTTCTGCGGCATCTGTTTTTGAAAGGTCAATGCCGAGCGTGGCAGTGTGCACTCCATAAATCCTTGAGAGCTCTTCGGCTGTCTTTTGCAGCGCCTCTCCCTGGTTTGAGACTAACAGCAAATCGCTGTGATAGTCCCTTGCAAGTACTTCTGCATAAGCGCGCCCAATTCCGCTGCTGGCTCCGGTTACAAGTGAAGTCATTTCAGTCCAAGATTATGAGAATTCACCTTTTCTGCCGCATCGACTTCCTTTTGCAGGCAGCTGGGGAGTTCCACGCATTCGTGGCATTTCATGTCGAGGGTGTACATCCGTCCGACACAGTAATTGGAACGGCGACATGGAGAATAATACTTTGCATCGGCTTTCATCCTGTTTACGAAGTCGGGCTCCCGGATTAGCACATGAGCCATCTGGATGAGTTCAAAGCCTTCGGAGAGCACTTTCTCGCAATCGGCTCTGCTTTGGACTCCACCCACATAGATAAGAGGAAGATTGAGTTCTTTTCTAAACTCCCTCGCCGTATCGAGAAAATAGAGATTGTGGTAGGGAACGGTCGGAATCATCGTCCTGCCCGCCACCGCAATCCCTGCCTTCAGCCACCAGAACTTCCACGGATTCATGTAGTAGGCAAGGGCCTTAAGCGGCATTGCTCCTCCGAGAATAACCATAGGAGCCTTGCTAACAAAGCCTGCACTGAGTACAAGGCCGTGTACTCCGAAGGACTCTATTTCGCGGGCCACCCTGAGGCAGTCTTCCACCTGAAGACCTTTTTTGAAGCCGTCATACATATTTGTCTTGACAGTGACCGCCATATCGCTGCCGGCGTGTTTCATCACTTCTTCGAGCACCTCCCGAAGGAAGGTCATCCTGCTATCGGAATCCCCTCCGTACTCGTCTTTACGATGATTGGTATAGGGGGAGAGAAACTGGGAAATGAGATAGCCGTGGCCGGCGTGAATTTCCACACAGTCAAAGCCGCAATCCCTGCAGAAATCTACCGCCCGTCCGAAATCCCGCACGATTTCTTTGATTTCTCCTTTCCTGAGGCCCCTCACGAAGGTGGGAGAATAGAGGTTAAATCCGGTCGAGGCCCCTACAGGTGTCTTCCCTCCGCAGGTGTAATAGTGAGTCATGTTGCCGCAGTGACCGAGCTGGATGGAGGCCTTGGCGCCTTCGGCGTGAACAGCATCGGTAAGGGCCTTGAGTCCCTGTCTGGCCTGATTATGGATGTATAGCTGCCCATCGAAGGAGACTCCGCTGCGGGATACAGAACAGTAGGCTACGGTCGTCATGCCGATTCCACCCTTTGCCACGCTTCGGTGATAGTCCAGCAGTTCTTTACTTGGAAGATTCCCCGGGCACATGTTCTCAAAGGCTGCAGAGCGAATCGTGCGGTTGCGAAGGGTGACGGGTCCCAATTGGAAAGGGGTAAAAAGTAGAGACATTGCATTTGATAATATGTCGCTGCAAATATACAAATTTGCTTCGACGGATTATTATTTGCAATTTTGCGATTGCTATGAGCGAAAAGGGATTTGAGGTCTTACTGATTGTGATGGCTGCCTTGGGAGTGGCGGTCTTTGCTTCGCTATGGAAAGTGACAGCGGGCTATGGCAAATTCGCCTCGAAAAAGTGGGGCCCCTCCATTAGTAACAGGGCCGGCTGGGTGCTGATGGAAGTGCCGGTCTTCCTTGTGATGCTGTTGATTTGGGCTTTGAATGGTTTCCCCTTGGCTGCGCCCCAGATAGTGCTTTTCGGCCTGTTTATGCTCCATTATACCCAGCGCTGCTTCGTCTTTCCCTTTCTTATACGGGGGAAGAGCCGGATGCCTCTCTCCATTATGGGCATGGGGGTAGTGTTTAATCTTATTAACGGCTATATCCAGGGGGCGGGGCTTTTTCTCTTCCCTCGGGCATCTTACTCTTTGGGGTGGGGATATCTTCTAAGTTGGAATGCAATTCTTGGGATGGGGCTGTTTGCCGTAGGACTGGCGATTAATTGGAATTCGGATTATGTAATCCGACACTTGCGCCGCCCCGGGGATACAGCTCATTACCTCCCGCAGAAAGGGCTCTATAAATATGTCACCAACGCAAATTATCTCGGGGAAATTCTCGAATGGGTCGGGTTTGCTCTTGCCGCGGCCTCTCCTGCAGGCTGGGTTTTCGCCTGGTGGACGGCAGCGAATCTCGTACCGAGAGCAGATTCAATCCATAAGCGTTATATTCAAGAGTTTGGAACAGAGGCTCTTGGCAAGCGGAAAAGGCTCCTGCCCTTTGTCTGGTAAGGACAGTTACTCAAGTCTCGTAAGCAGTTAAAATATTTGTGCGAACATGGCGAAACTGCCGTATCGCGACCCCACATAGAGAGCGAGGAGCACGATAACGAGCTGAATAATCATCATAGGTGTCATAGCGGAAGATTTTTATTCGGTTTTGACGGGGATTTTCTCCCAATGAACGGTCTCCCCGATGCCGAGTACCGAGCCCTTGACTGCAAGGCGGCCGTCTTTTTCGAAATGGGCCGTTACGCCGACCTTAATGCCGCGCTGGGGGTCGTATATTTTAGCTCCGTCCCAATGGCTTTTCTTGGCATTATATTTAAGTCCGTCAATCAGCACTATCCGGTCGCAGGGGGTGTCCCGTAGCGATTTGTCAGGATTTTTAGGGTCTAAGGCCAGTTTGCCGGTCTCGTGATCGATTGGGTCGGAGACCCAGAAAATCTGGGCCTTGTAAGTCCCGTCCGTCTTTTTGGAGATTCGGACTTTGTATTCATCGCTGCCCTGCTTGGAGTAATAGTCTCCAAGGATGTTGTCAGCCGCTTCGCTCTGGGCAAAGCAGGGGATAAACAGCAGCAGAGCCGTGGCAGCTAAAAGGAGTTTCTTTGCAGTCATATTATAATAAAATTTCAAGGTCGAGATTGAGCAGACGGGGTGTCACAAAGAGAAGCCCTCCCATTCCAAGTTCTTTGGCGGCATCTACATTGGCCTGCCTGTCATCTATGTAGAGGCAGTCGGAAGCATTGAGGTGGTATCTGTCAAGGAGCAGTCGGTAGATTCGCGGGTCGGGTTTGATGAGTTTTTCTTCGCCGGAGATAACAAAACCGTCGAGAAGGGCGAAAATAGGGTAGTCCGGCTCAATTCTTCGGAATGTCTCTCCGGACCAGTTGCTGAGTCCGTACAGGCCGAATCCTTTGTCTTTCAGTTTTTTAAGTGTTTCTTCCATCCCTGGAAGCGTTCCTCCGAGCATCTCCGGCCATCTGCTGATGTAGACATCGATTGCTTCGCTCCATTCAGGATGAAGCCCTTTTACCTGGGCAAGGGCTACGCTAAACGGCATTCCGACATCCGTCTGTTCGTTCCAGCTCGGGGTGCAGATGTTTGCGATAAACCAGCTGGCTTTCTCGGGATTCCCGAAATACCTGTCGTAGAGGTAGCGCGGATTCCAATCCACGAGCACACCCCCAAAGTCAAAAATCAGATTCTTGTAAGAATTCATTTCGCAAATATACGAAAAAGCCGTTTCGATTACCGTGCGTTCTGAACTGTTTTTTTTCACTTACTGCAATGGTTGGTGCACAATCCTGCCATTCCCGTTCTAGCGGATTCACGGTAAAGGCCATGGATGGCACGGGTATTTTCTTCCCTGCTGAAGGTGCGATTGGGGTAACGGCTGTTTACCCTGCCGGCTATTATTGGGCGAAAAAGACAAAGGGGAATAAGTCGGACGGACCATCCCACTTTTCAAGGGCCGCCAGTGGGTTATCTTCCGGCCTGCGATGTAACGGGGAAGTCGGTTGGTAAGTAAAAAGGCGGTTTTACTGACGGAGTGGGGTGTCGGAGGGCATTTGGTAGGAAAAAAGGCGGTTTTACTGACGGAGTGGGACATCAGAGGATAATCCGTCAGAAAACGAACTGGAATAATTTGTGAAGTATTGCTATATTTGTTTTCACAAGATAAACCGATAATGATGTCTCCAATACTTCTTTCCCTGATTGTGGCCGTGGCAGTTGCCGCTTTGACTTTTCTGATAACAAAGGCCCTGCTTTCGTCTTCGCATAACCGCCGCTTATCCCGCCTTGAGGCGGAACTCGAGGGCGCAAAGAGTGAAAATGTACGTTTGCAAGACGAACTTGCCGTCACTAAAAGCGATAAGGTCCGATTGCAGGGCGAACTCGAGGGCGCAAAGAGTGAAAATGCCCGTCTGAATGGCGAACTCTCCACCGAGAAAGCTCTTCGCGAAAGCGAAGCGAAGGCTTCGCAGGATAAGCTCACGGCTACTCGGGAGAATTTTGAAAGACTGCTCGCCCATGCGAAAGAAGACGGAGAGAAGGCTCTGAAAGATGCTCAAAGTAATTATTCCAAGTCCCTCTCTGATACGCAGAAAAATTATGGCGAATCCCTCTCAGAAGCAAGACGCAATTACGAAAAGACTGTCGCCGACCTGAAGGAAGCCCAGAAAGCAGCCCTTGATGCTTCCAGAAATGCCCTTGCGGTTGAGAATGAGAAGATGCTCAAGCAACGGGAGGAATCTCTTAAGAAAGAAGCCGAAGAAAGCATGAAAGGGATTACAGAGTCCTTGGAGAAGAGCGTGAAAGAGATGAAGGACTCATTTGAAGCCCAGAAGAAGGCCAGTACCGAGGGTGCCACTTCGATTAAGACCAAGTTTGATGAGACCGTGGAGGGACTCAGGCGTCAGACCGAGGCAATCGGGCATCAGGCAGGAGACCTTGCCAGAGCGTTCCGTGGGCAGAACAAGATGCAGGGAGTATTCGGAGAGACCATTCTGGAGAACCTTTTCAAAGCCGAGGGGCTGCAAAAGGGGAGGGATTACGATGCAGAAGAGTACCTTAGAGACGAAAGCGGCAATATAATCCGCAATGAGAACACCGGTCATATGATGAGACCCGACTTCGTCCTGCATTTTCCCGATGGCAGCGACATACTCGCAGATTCCAAGGTCTCGCTAACGGCCCTTTCGGATTATTTCGCCGCCACTGACGATGCCGGCAGGAAGGAGGCATCCAAACGCAATCTCGTCTCGGTGCAGACTCATATCGATGAACTCGCAGGCAAGGAATACCAGAAGTATTCTACCAAAGGCGTACTCAATTACGTAATCATGTTTATCCCTAACTACGGGGCTTATCAGCTTGCCAAACAGGAAGATCCTGATATTTTCGCCAAGGCCTTCAATAAGAATGTGCTGATTACTACCGAGGAAACCCTCCTGCCCTTTATCCGGCTTATCCGGACAGCCTGGATTCAGAAAGTGCAGGTCGACAATGTCCGCAAGATTGTAGATGCAGCAAACAAGATGGTGGAGAGAGTGGCCTTGTATTGCGAGGAGAACGAGAAAGTCCGCAAGTCGCTCGGAAGAACGGTCGAGATGTTTGACAAAAACAGCGAAAGACTCGTAAATGGGCGCCTGAGTATTGTACGTGCCGCAAATGAGGCAATAGTAGCTGGGGCGACTCTTCCCCAGGGGAAGGCCCTCCCTTCAGGCCCTGACATTCTATTGTCAGAAGGAAGTTCCGAACAGCAGAATTAGCCCATGGAATACTTTTTAAGGCAGGTTGCAAGACATTATTTCGATGCCCCGGACATTGGGAACTCTCTCTTTGTCTTCCCAAGTAGAAGAGCCGGGCTTTTTTTCAGGAAGTACCTCTGTGAGTTTGCCGCAGAACGGTCTGTGGTCATACTCGCTCCACGGATTGAGACGATTGGAGACTTTATCTGCCGGATGGACGGGAAGTCCATAAGCGGGAAAATAACCCTGCTCCTCAAATTATATGACTGTTATAAAAGCTGCTATGGAGAACAGGCTGAAGGAATAGACGATTTCGTGTACTGGGGTGGGGTGATACTGGGAGATTTTGACGATGTGGACAAGTACCTGGCCGATGCAAACTCTCTCTTTCGCAATATCTCTGACCTCAAGGAGATGGGCGATGATTTCTCCTATGCAAACGAGAAACAGAAAGATGCAATCGGGCAGCTGCTCGGGCACTATATCTCTTCGGACAAGGCTGGAGGAGTAAAAGAAGAGTTTCGGAAAATATGGAACCTGCTTTATCCCCTGTATGAATCCTTTCGGAAGTGCCTTCAGAAAGATGGCCTGGCCTATGAGGGGATGATCTATAAAGATTTGGCCGAAAGGCTAGGCAAGGAAAGCGCAACAGATATTCTGTCACAAGCCTATCCCAAGGCTGAAAAAGTAGTTTTCGTCGGACTTAATGCTTTAAGTGCCAGCGAAAAACGGATTCTGGGAAGACTTCGTGATGCCTCCCTTGCAGAGTTCTGCTGGGATTTTGCAGGAAGTTATATGGCGGACGATGATAATCCCTGCTCTCTCTTCCGAAAGGAAAATCTCGAACTTTTCCCCCAGGCCTTTCCTCTCGAAGCGCATAGGGATAAACTACCCATTGTGCGCTCCATTAAGATACCCTCCTCAACAGCTCAGGCGAGGCTGATTCCCAAACTGCTTGAACAGGTCCCCCCCGAAGAGCGGGGTACTGACTTTGCGGTTGTGCTTGCAGATGAGAGCCTTCTGCAGAGTGTACTCGGCAGTCTCCCGAGCCTTCCCGGAGGGGTTAATATCACCATGGGCTATCCGCTTAAATTGAGTGAATGGTATTCATTGATAAGAGACATACTCGCTGCACAGATGCATTTGAGGGTCGTTGGAGATAGGGTATGGTTCTACCATAAGAATGTCAGGGACATACTCTCGTCCTCTGTAATCCGGACTCTGTCTGGAGATGAAGAGCAGGCGACATATCAGAAAATACTTCAGGAAGCAAAATACTATATCCCTGTGGAAGACCTGACTTCAACATCCTTGCTAAAGTTAATCTTTAGGCCAGTTGTCACTATGCCGGCTTCGCCTTCTGCAGAGCAGACCGACAGCCTCGCGGATTACCTGCTCGAACTGACCCGCAGTTTAGGGGAACTTCTAAGCGGGACAGATGAAAGCGATGACGGTCAGGAAGAAAGTGAAGGGAAATTGCCCCTGCAGGCAGAATTCGCCATTCTCTTCTATAGGGTATTGAATTCACTTAAGGGCATATCCTTTGGAGACGGGATTTTGCCTCGCACCTGGATTCACCTTCTCGATGAGCTCGTCAAGGCCCAGAGCGTCCCTTTCGAAGGCGAGCCGCTCAACGGACTTCAGATTATGGGTCCTCTTGAGACCAGAGCCCTGGATTTTAAGCACATAGTTATTCTCGGAGCCAATGAAGCTGTCTTTCCAAAGGTTGGGGCCGCTCCGTCCTTCATTCCCGCTCAGATTCGCACGGCCTTCGGTCTGCCAACCTACCTGAGGCAGGATGCGATGTGGGCGTACTATTTCTATAGGCTTCTTACAAGATGCGAAGACCTGACCCTTAGCTATGATTCGCGCACGCAGGGCCTTAAGAGTGGGGAAGAAAGTCGTTTCATCAAGCAGCTTCGCTACCTCTATCCCGAGACTTGCACCTTTTCAGAATATATAGCAGAGGCTGAGGTCAGAGCATCTGAAGATGACAGCCAAATTCCTAAGACGGCTGAAGATATAGACATCATTCGGAAGTTTTGCTTTAGCGCTACTGCGCTTAGTGACTATATATCTTGCCCTGCCAAATTCTATTATGCCCATATCAAGGGCTTACGACCCGAGAATGAGGTCAGGGAAGCAGTCGATGCCGGCTTGCTTGGAGATATTGCCCATGACACCCTGGCTGAATTGTTCTGCGGGGAGGAGTATATGCTCTCTGATGTTCCTTTCGACAAGACACGGGGTCCGCTTCCATTCATGAAATGGATCAGCAGGGACTACCTTGAGCAGTGGCTGTCTCCAGGCAGGGAAGAGGACATCCGCCGCAAGGTTCGCTCCATAGCCTGCCGGAAACTGCACACGCCTCAGATTACGGGGCGGGATATAGTGACCGTGGAGGTCATTGTGCGATTTGTCCGTCAGGTCATCAGCTGCGATGTGGAGAGCTTGGCAACACGAAGCGGATTCAGACTGCTTGGCATAGAAAAAAGACTTGTAATCAATGATATATGCGGATACAGTTTCAAGGGTTACGTGGATAGAATTGATTCTTGGGAGGAGGGCCAAATCCGCATTGTGGACTATAAAACCGGAAAGGATGCCCAGGAGGTGCTAGGTCCAGGCTATGATGCCCGTAAAATATTCTCGCCGGATACGGCCCACGAGGCCAAGGCTGCCTTGCAGTTTTTCATCTACGATAATTTAGTCTCGAAGAATGAGGCTTTTCACCGCAGTCTTCTTAAGGAGGGTTTTAGCGAGGGCAGCTGCGTGATGAACTCAATGTATGCCATGGGCGGTATTTTCACAAAGAAAGTTGAGGTCTATCCGCAAAGCGAGGTAAAAAATTCAGCGATAAGTTCAGGACTGCAAAGACTGTTTGCGGAGATGGAGGATCCCGGCATACCCTTTGTCAGGGCTGCGGATGGAGGGGAGTACAGTCCCTGTAAATGGTGCGATTTCAATGTAATATGCGGGAGGGTCAGGAAGAATGGATAAAAGTATATACAGAACAGGCGGGGTAGAGCTGATGAAAGCCTCGGCCGGCTCCGGTAAGACTTATTCCCTAACGAAGGAATATCTGCGCCTTTTACTTGAAAATAAGACAGATGGCAATGCTTACCGGCATATCCTTGCCGTGACCTTTACCAACAAGGCCACCGAGGAGATGAAGAGCAGGATTGTAGATGAACTCGATACCCTGGCCCACTATCCGGATCATTCCCCGTATCTGGACTGCCTGCTTCAGGAATGTGCTTTCGAGGGGACGGCCCGGTTACAGGAAGCCGCACGCAAAGCCCTGACTGAGATTCTTTCCGATTATGGAGCTTTCTCCGTGAGTACTATCGACAAGTTTTTCCAGCGGGTGCTTCGCTGCTTTGCCAGGGAAGCGGGGCAGTTTGGAGACTACCAGATTGAACTCGACCGGAATTCTCTTGTAGCGGAGGCAGCGGACAGAGTCTTGAACAACCTCGACGGCAGTAATAATCCCGCCCTCCTTGACTGGCTCGTAAGTTCGGCCCTCGAGAATATTTCCGAGGGAGAAAAGTACGATCTTGGGGGCAGCATGAAGAATTTTGCCATGAGCTATATGAGTGAAGAGTTCAGGTCCAAGGCAGAGAAGGCGGGGATGGATACAAAGGCCGCTTTTTCTCAGGCCAATCTTCGCTCAATCAGAGACGTTTGCGCCAAGATTACAAGAAGATACAAGGATGACTTCATCGCGGCCTCCAAAGAGGCGCTTGCCTGCGTTGAGAGTCAGATTAACCCTGACAGAAACTTTATCAGGAGACTGAAGAACTTTAGCGAAACCGGAGTTGAGGCTTTAGATGAAAAATTTCTTTCCAGCCCTCCGGGGTATTGGACAAAGGCCGTAGAGGAAGGCATAATTCCGAAGCTTTCCAGTCTGCTTGGCCGGCCCTATCTGGAGTACAGGACGGCTCTGCTGCTTAAGAAACAGGTCTCCGTATTCAGGGTTGCAGATGCCCTTGACAGGGAGTTTTCAGATCTGCTCGAAGAGAAAGGGGTGCTGGGAATAGAGGATACGAACCGGATTTTGCGTGACATCATAGACGGCTCTGATGCGCCCTTCATCTATGAGAAACTTGGAGTAAGGTACGAGCATTTCCTTCTGGATGAGTTTCAGGACACTTCCTTCGTGCAGTGGGACAACTTCCGGCCTCTGCTCCTGAACAGCATTTCACAGGGTTTTTATAACCTCATAGTCGGAGATGTCAAACAGAGTATATATCGCTGGAGGAACGCAAGTTGGGAAATACTCCAGAGGAAGGTGAGAGAGAGCTTTTCGCGTACCAGCGAGCATTCTCTGCAGGATAACTGGCGCAGTGCCGTTGAGATTGTCCGCTTCAACAACACCTTTTTCGGCGAACTCCCCCGAATGCTGGACCGACAGCTTCAGAGACAGGGCCTGTGCCTTGAAGGCAGCCCTTCGCTTGAAGAATTATACTCCGATGTTCATCAGAATCCCCGAAGGAGTTCGACTCTGCCGGAGGGGAGCGTAGAGATAAGTTTCTGTGAGTCTAAAGAACTCTATCTCCAATGCTGCGAGGCCGTTAAATCTGCTATGGAAAGAGGCTTCCGGCAGGGAGACATAGCCGTCATCGTGAGGACCAACCGTATGGGAGGGGAGATTGCTTCTCTTCTCGTGCAGAAAGGTTTGAGCGTCATTACCAATGATTCGCTTCGCCTGAGTGGCAGCAGGGTTATCCGGATGCTGATATCACGGCTTTATCTAATTGACAATCCGGATGATAGACTACGCGGCTACAATGCTGGAGAAGACTTTGACCCCATTGCGGTTTCGGGGGGCTGGCAGTCCCTCGTCGATTTGTGCGATTCACTGCTAGCCTCGATACCTCAGGAGAAAGTTAATGGCGATACTCTGTATGTCCTCTCCTTTATGGATTTGGTAAAGGATTTTGTGGAGCGAAATGGCAACTCACTGCATTCCTTCCTCGAGTATTGGGAGACTGAAGGCATGCAGGAAAGCATCTCATCTCCGGATGGAGCGGATGCCGTTACCGTCATCACAACCCATTCCGTCAAGGGCTTGGATTATCCCTATGTAATCATGCCGGTGCAGAAAAGGGAACAGTGGGTTCAGGGAAATATTTGGGCAGCCCCAAATGTCGAGGGAACACATTTTGGCCGGCTCGAAAAGGCCATTTATGACATTCCGATGAAAAAAGGAACCCTGCGAACCCTGTTTTCCGAGGAGTTTAGAAGGGAAATGAACCTCTGTTATGCAGACAATCTCAATGTCTGGTATGTGGCCATGACAAGGGCCGTAGAGGGGATGCATATCGTTGCCCCTTTGCCCATAAAGGCCGTTACAGAGCATAGGAAGGGGAGCGCTTGGGCGGATGTTTCAGGGCTTGGAGGCAGCCTGTATCAATTCGTAATCGACCATAGTGAGTCATTCAGCCATATTGGGAATCAGGAAAATGTGGAGACCTATCTCTGGGGCGTTCTATCAGAAAAAGCTGCAAAGAAAGGCTCTCGGTGGACAAAACCCGGGGTAGAGTCTGTTTCCCTTCAATTGAAGTATTACGATGGGTATGCTCCTGATTTGCAGACTCGTGTGAGAATCCGTATAAAAGGGGATGCGAAGGAGTTTTTCTCTTCTGACGGTGCCGCATTGTCTGCCTCTGCGCGGCTTAAAGGCTCTGTACTTCACAAAATAATGGAGAATGTCTACGATTCCTCGGATTTGGAGGAGGCGGTAAAGGCTGCCGTGTCGGAAGGGTATCTGGTTGAGAGCGAGAGCAGGGAAGCATTTGCGTTGCTTAAGGAAGCTCTCAAAACTGTTTCCGACAGAGGATGGTACTGCGCTGACAAAAGCCGCTTTCTCGATGAAAGGGACATAATTGACCAAAATGGCGAAGTATACCGACCGGATAGAGTGGTATTGCGAAAAGATGGGGGAGTGGATATTGTGGACTATAAATTCGGGCAGAAGAGGTCTTCCTATCTCAGGCAGGTAGCAAGGTATATTGCCCTCTACAAAGCCATGGGGTACAGTAATATCCGTGGCTACCTCTGGTACGTTGGCTTGGGAGAGATTGAGGAAGTCTAAAGGTTTAGAAGCCTTGCAGTCAGTTCGGTAAGCAGCTCTGCAGGGTCGCTGTTGCCTCCGTTTCCGCCCTTCCCGAGGTAGTCGTACTCGCAAAGCAGCGAGATGGCGTTCATAGCCTTTCGCAGGGGAAAGTTGCGGGCGGCAGTGTCGTATTCCCTGTAGAAATAAGGGTTTACACCTGCAAGGGCCCTGGCTTTCTGCTCCCTGTTCGGGTAGGGATTGCTTTGAAGAAGGGCATCGTAGCGAAGTATCCTCCCGAAATGCATATACAAGGCACTTACCGCAGCCGGCATGGCGAATTTGGCACTTTGACCCAGTCTTTCCGCTATGGTGAGGGACTTGGCAGCGTCCTTGTATGACAGGGCCTTGGTGAGTTCGAAAATGCTGTATTGACGCGATACACCCACATTCTTTTCTATATCAGAGACTTCAACTCTTTTCGTGCCCTCCGGCAGGGCTTTCAGCAGTTTGTTGGTCTCAACGGCAATGGTAGAGAGGTTCGTGCCCACGGATTCTCCCAGCAGGACCGCTGCCTCCTCATCGATGCTTAGGCCGAGAGAGGCGTAATACGAAGAAATCCAGGAGGCGATTTCGTAGTCCCGCAGAGGATTGCTTTCTACTGCAACTCCGTTTTTGGATACATTCTTATACAGGGCTTTGCGCTTGTCGGCAGAGGCTCCATGCATCAGGATTACAAGCACTGTACTGTCGAGAGGATTTTCGCAGTAGACACTGAGCTGCTCGAGACTTTTCATAAGCTGGGCCTCGCGCACAACTACGAGCACTCTGTCCGACATCATAGGAAACTGTCTGGCAGCGCTGATAACCTGCTCCGCGCTAACATCCGCCCCGTAGCAGACAAGTTCGTTGAAGTCTTTTGAGGCTTCTTCTATGCAATTATCGATTATCTCTTTACAGATGAGGTCAGTATAGTAGGCTTCCTCTCCCATTAGAAGATAAATCTTACGGAATTCACCACTATGTATTTCGTCAAGCAGCTTGCGTGTGAGTTCAGCAGTATTCTGTACTTGTTTTGCCATTTCCCTGCAAAGATATGCTTTTTCTTTTTCGAAATGGCCAAATTATTTCGTATTTTTGGAGCCTGATTGAGGCGGTTCTACCGCACAGGTTATTGTTTTTCATAATTATCTACAGATAATGCCAATCATACGCATCCGCAATGTGCGCAAGACCTTCGGGGAGAAGGTTGCGCTTGACGGCATCACTCTCGATATTCCACAGGGTCGGATTTTCGGACTTCTCGGACCCAATGGGGCAGGCAAGACCACCCTTATCAGGATTATCAACCGCATTACAATCCCCTCTTCGGGCGAAGTCTTTTTCCAAGACAAGCCTATCACCGATGGTATCGTACGCAAAATCGGCTATATGCCTGAGGAACGGGGGCTCTACCGCAAGATGAAGGTCGGGGACCAGGCCATGTACCTGGCTCAACTCAAAGGAATGAGTGCGGACGATGCCAGGGAAGAACTCCGCAAGTGGTTTATCCGCTTCGGCATCACTTCATGGTGGGACAAAAAGGTCGAAGAACTCTCCAAGGGTATGGCACAGAAGGTTCAGTTTATTACAACCGTTGTGCACCGGCCTTCGCTTATGATTCTTGACGAGCCTTTCTCCGGCTTTGACCCGGTCAATGCAGATGTCATCCGCAAGGAAATCCTTCGCCTCAAGGACGAAGGCGCTACTGTTATCCTTTCTACCCACAATATGGAGAGCGTGGAGGAGCTTTGCGATGATATTGCGCTGATTAATAAGTCAAAGCTTGTCATTACCGGCGGGGTAGACGAAATCCGGCACCGCTATGGCAATGACAATGTAGAATTGGTGTATACTGATTCGCAGGGTCGTCATACTGAAGTGCTTCCGCGCGAAAGCGATGGCAGTTCCACCCTTGAGAAATACATTCAGCAGGGGGCAAGGATCAATTCATATAGAGAGCTGATGCCCCGAATGAACGACATTTTTATTAAACTCGTAACCCAGGACAATCTATGAATCTTCGTATAGTCGGTTTGGTAATCAGGAGGGAGTACCTCAACAAGGTCCAGAAAAAGAGCTTTCTTGTGACAACTCTGCTGGTCCCCATTCTGATGGCTGCCCTTGTCGTAGTCCCTATAGTCATAATGCTGAACAGCAAAGAGAAAGCCAAGGTTGTGGCGGTTGTGGATCATTCCGGCATCGTGACTCCCTTCCTCGAAAGCGGGGATGTGATACAGTACATGGACTTGAGCGGTCAATGCGCGGATACGGTCAAGGCTCATCTTAAGGATTATGCCTGTGATGCCCTGCTGGAAATTTCGCCCCTTGATTCACTGAAGAGTGTACAGGCGACTTTCTCCTCCTTCAAGGCCATAGGGATGAGCACGAGCGAGTTGATTGATTCGCGTATAAACGAGGCGGTGCAGGAGTATCGCATTGAAAGTTACGGGATTGCCAATCTTGCTCAAATTATGGAAGATGTCAGAAGCGATGTCCATATCCTAGCTTACACCATCTCTGAAGACGGCAGCGAGAAACGGAGTGATGCCTCCGTCAATTCAATCCTCAGTATGGTACTCGGCATACTCATTTTCCTCTTTATCACCATGTTTGGCGGTATGGTAATGTCGGCTGTCATAGAGGAGAAGTCCAGCAGGGTGGTTGAAGTGCTGATTTCTTCTGTGAAAGCTACTGAACTTATGTTCGGTAAGATTATCGGGGTTGCCCTTGTGGCTCTTACCCAGTTCCTGCTTTGGATAGTGCTGACGGTGGTCCTGGTGATGCTTTCAATGTCTGTTGCTGCGCCAAAATTGTCCGGGACAGTCTCTGCCGCAGAGATTCTGGATGGGACTGCCACCGCTCCTTCGTTCGGTTTCAATATTATGGACTTAGGCTCGATGCATACCGGTAATGCTGAAGTTGACTATATCATAGGATCCGTTGCGGGTCTGGACCTTGGAGGCATTCTGCTGGCTTTTCTGGTCTTCTTCCTGCTGGGTTATCTGCTGTATGCCTCGCTTTTTGCAGCCATCGGTTCAGCAGTGGAGAACGAGGGGGATTCCCAACAGTTGCAGCTGCCCGTTACAATCCCTCTGATGATAGCATATATTATAGCTCTCTACGCTTTCAATGCACCGGACAGTGCGGTGGCGGTCTGGGGCTCGATTATCCCCTTCACTTCGCCTGTCGTGATGCTGGCGCGAATTCCCTTCGGGGTGCCATCCTGGCAGCTTGTCCTGAGTATAGTACTGCTGCTGCTGACAACTTGGCTTTGCGCCTGGATTTCGGCCAAAATCTATAAGGTCGGGATACTGATGTTCGGAAAGAAAAGCACTTTCAGAGATCTCTGGAACTGGCTCAAAATGAAAGATAAATGACTCACAAAAACTTTTTTATCCTACTTTTGCCCCTGTTTGTGGCGGGCTGTGCTTCTACGGCAAGATACGGTTTCAGCTGGCACAAATTCCCGGCCGACGGGCATCGCACCGGCGTGACCGCTGTGACTGCTGATAATGCCACGGAGGCTCTTGGAATTAGCAACGGGGAGTTCTACACTGCTCCCAACGGGAAAATCTTTGTCGGTGGCGCGACCCCGGAGGTCGCCGAATTGCTCTATGATGTGCAGGATGAGATTAAGGAGCTTAAAACTGTAGTGGGACATTCGATAAACGGTATGTCCTCCTACAGGCCCGAGAGCCCGCTGTCTGACTGGACAGCAGATGTGCTGCTGGAAAGGGCTGGGGAGCTCAGCGGGGAGCATATAGATGTGTCGATTACCAACTTTGGGGGCATACGCTGCAATATTCCTCAAGGAGATGTGCTGAAGGATGACCTCGTGTCGATGTTCCCGTTTAAGAATTATCTCTGCATTGTTACGCTCAAGGGCTCCCGTCTTCGCGAAATCTACTCGCAACTCGCTTCCGAGAAGATGGAAGCGGTCGGGGGATGTACCCTGACTGTTCGCAACGGTCAGCTTGAAAGCGTGCACATTGGAGGCAAGCCCCTTGACGATGATGGCACGTACAAACTGGCTACGATTGATTTTCTGCTCCATGGAGGTGACAGGCACAACTATGGGGAAAATGTGGACAGTGTGCTGGTGACCGATTATCTGATGATTGATGTCATTTTGCCTAAGGTGCTGGAGCTTACTTCGGAGGGTAAGACTATCGATTACAGTACCGATGGCAGGGTAGTATATATTAACGGCGATGAGAAATAAAGCTTTTATCCCAACCTTGGCGCTTTGCCTTATACTCTGCGTTTCCTGCGGGAGCGCGAAGAGGGGGGCAGGTGAATTTTCGATACTGCATGTGAACGACACTCATTCTCATTTCGAACCCATACGCAATGGGGTTAAGACCGGCGGAGGTGTCATCGAAAGGGCTGCTATCATAGACAGCGTTCGGGAAGCACGGGGAGCAGACAATGTGCTCCTTTTGCATGCAGGTGACTTCAATCAGGGGACATCCTACTACAGTGAATTTGGAGGAGAATTGGAGGTGGAGACTGTCAATGCGCTGGGCTATGACTGCATCACACTTGGGAATCACGAGTTTGACAATGGAATTGAAGACCTTGCCAGTCGGCTGTCACAGATTAACTGCCCTGTCGTATGTGCCAATGCGGATTTTAGCGGCACTGCCCTCGATACACTTGTAAGCCCTTATGCCATAATCTATAAGGCAGGCCTGAAGATTGGCATCATCGGTGCAACATCCGACCTTTCGACCAATGTCTCGCATGAGATTTCTGCTGCTATCCATCAGTATGACAATGCCGTGGCCGTGAATCGCTGGAGCCGCTACCTCTATGACAGGGAGCGTTGTGATATGATTATCTTCCTCTCTCATTTGGGTTATGACAATGATCAGGCGATTGTGCCCAAGCTGCATTATGTGGATCTCGTGGTAGGTGGGCATAGCCACACTTTTGTGGATGATTTTGTGTATGTAAAGGATGCTGACAAATACGAGGTCCCAATCATCACAGACGGATGCTGGGGCTATGATGTCGGCGAAATAACAGTCTCGCAATGATACAGTCAATGACGGGTTACGGCAAGGCCGTATGCGGACTCGAAGGAGGAAATCTCAGTATAGAGATTAGGACACTTAATGGCAAGACTCTGGATTTGAGCATTCGCTCCCAGCTTCTCCCCAAAGCGAGGGAACTCGAGATTAGAAATCAGATTGCCTCAAGATTGATTCGCGGTACAGTCGATGTATATTTGACTTGGCAACCGGCTTCCTCCGTGCCGACTGGAATTGATTCCGAGAAGATAAAGGCTTATTACGGGGCACTTTCTGCCCTTAAAGGAGAGCTTGGAGTTGTGGGAGGAGGCGAAGAGCTGCTATGCACCGCTATTCGTCTATCCGAAAGTCAATCCTTTCAGAAGAGTGAAGTCATCAGTGATGACAGTTGGCCACTCGTTAGTGCCGGGTTTGGCTCCTGCCTCGATATGGTGCAGCAGTACAGGATTAAAGAAGGGGCTGCACTGTATAAAGATGTGGTTGCTAGGGTGCAAAACATACTTGTTTTATATGATGAAGTAGAACGGCTTGCCCCTGAAAGAGTACAGGCTGTGCGGGAAAGAATCCTGTCGGCCTCTGAAGACCTTTCTGTCAAATTGGATCCCCAGCGTTTTGAGCAGGAGATGATTTTCTGGTTGGAGAAATACGATATCAATGAAGAAAAGGTCCGACTCCGGCAGCATTGCAGGTACTTCCTTGAGACGATAGACTCCGAACCTTATCCGGGCAGGAAACTCGGCTTTATCATCCAGGAAATGGGCAGGGAAATCAATACCACGGGGTCTAAAGCTTCGCACGCCGGCATACAGAAGCTCGTCGTCCGCATGAAGGACGAACTCGAAAAAATTCGTGAACAATCAATGAATATACTCTAATGGAAGAAGAAAGAAAACTCAATTTCCTCGAGGAAATTATTGAAGATGACTTGAAAAGCGGAAAGGTCAGTTCCATTATGACCCGATTCCCACCGGAGCCTAACGGCTATCTGCACCTCGGGCATGCAAAGAGCCTGTGCATTAACTTCGGACTTGCCCAGAAATATGGGGGGAAGACTAATCTTCGCTATGATGATACAAATCCTGCCAAGGAAGATACCGAGTATGTGGATGCCATAAAAGAGGACATCAAGTGGCTCGGCTTTTCCTGGGAGAAGGAGTGTTATGCCTCGGATTACTTCGATCAGCTGTATGAATGGGCGGAAGAGTTGATTCGCAAGGGCTTGGCTTATGTAGACGATGAAAGTCAGGAGGAGATTTCCCTGCATCGGGGCACCGTTGATAAGCCAGGGGTTGAAAGTCCCTGCCGCAATCGCAGCGTGGAGGAGAATCTCAGGCTCTTTCGGGAGATGAAGGCAGGCAAGTATGCCGATGGCGAGAAGGTACTCCGAGCCAAAATCGATATGGCCAGCCCCAATATGATGTTCCGCGATCCTTTGATGTACCGTATCAAGCATGCACGCCATCATCGTACAGGGGATAAGTGGTGTATCTATCCGATGTACGACTTTGCCCATGGGCAGTGCGATTCGATAGAGCATATCACCCATTCCATCTGTACCTTGGAGTTTGATGTTCATCGTCCTTTGTATGACTGGTTTATACAGGCACTCGGGATTTGGCCGTCTCATCAGTACGAGTTCGCCCGTCTCAATCTTACCTACACCCTGATGTCCAAGCGTAAGCTTCTGGAGCTCGTCCGGAAAGGCTTTGTGGATGGCTGGGATGACCCGCGCATGCCTACGCTTTGCGGGGTACGCAGAAGAGGCTATACTCCGGAAGCAATCAAGGCCTTTTGCGAAAGAATCGGGGTCACAAAGCACGACCAGCTCATGGATATCCAGCTCCTGGAGTGGTGTGTGCGCCAGAATCTCAATGCAAGGAGCAACCGTTATATGGTGGTCGGGCCCGACCCTATCAGGGTTACCCTTCTTGGCTGGCCCAAGGGGCAGGTCGAGTGGTTTGACTGTCCGCTTAATCCGGCCGAACCCGACGGAGCGAAACGCTCTGTACCTTTCGACGGGGAACTGCTTATCGACAGAGCAGACTTTATGGAAGAGGCTCCCAATAAGTTCTTCAGGCTTAAGCCCGGTGGGGAAGTCCGGCTAAAGTATACCTACATTATCAAATGTGAGGAAGTCATTAAGGATGAGAGTGGGAAAGTAGTAGAGCTTTGCTGCTCCTATGATTCTGCTACCAAGCCTGGAGCAGGTGAGTGGCGCAGTGTTAAGGGCACGATACACTGGGTCAGCCAGAAGTATGCAAAGCAGGTGGAACTTCGCCAGTATGACAGGCTTTTTACCCTTGCTGATATGAGCCAAGTCCCTGAAGATAAGGATTACAAGGATTTCCTCAATCCCTCGAGCCTGACTGTGGAGTCCGGCTGGGCGGAGCCGGCGCTGCTGGAGGATAAGTCCGGAATTGCCGTGCAGTTTGAGAGAATCGGGTACTATATTGCCGACAAGTCGTCCACTGCCAAACACCCGGTTTTCAATAAGACGGTGGCGCTCAAAGACTCGTACAAGCCGCAATAACTTGCTTTTATCCGTATTAATCCGTAATTTCGCGTTCAATTTTTTTGACATAGGAATGCTGAATAGAAGAATTTTGCGCATTAAGGCCTTTAAGACAGTCTATGCCTTGGTGGAAAACCCTGGCATGGATGTCAGGGAGGCTCTTACGCAACTCGAGGAGTCGTGCGAGGCGACGCGTGATTTGTACCTTTTTTTGCTTGCCCTTACCCCGCCGCTTGCCGATGAGGCTCGTGCACGCATCGAAGCCGGCAAAGCCAAGTTCCATCCGACCGAGGAAGAACTTCACCCTAAACTGAAATTCGCTCAAAACAGAGTCTCTGCCCTATTTGCCGGTGATCCGGATTTTGTCAGGATTACCGCCAGGAAAAAGCTGCTTTGGGACCAGTACGATGCCTTTCTCTGGCATCTGTACGATGCCGTTAAAGCCGAAAGTTGGTTTAAGGATTATCTTGACAGTGAAGAGCTTTCGCTTAAAGACGATGCACGTCTCTGGTCTAAGGTTTATGAGAATGAACTCGAGGATAATGAAGAACTTGCAGACATTCTCGAGGAAAAGTCAATCTGGTGGAATGACGATTTGGGCTATGCGCTAATATGTTGCTGCAAGGCGATGGAAGATATAGCTGCGGGCAATCAGTGGAGACTCCCTGAATTGTATTCCAATAAGGCAGGCAAGGACTCCGATTCGGATTTCGTCAAGGGAATTGTCAGACGGGCAGTAGCTGATTATTCCTCTGATGTAGAGAAGATTTCTGCTCTTACTCCCAAATGGGACATCGCCCGTATCTGTGCTACTGACCTGGCGCTTATTGTCACCGGTATGTCCGAGGCGGCTGCTTTTCCAGATATGGACCCTCGCATCGTCATCAATGAGTATGTGGAGATTTCGAAGTCATACAGTACTCCCGAAAGCAAGTCCTTTGTCAACGGGCTCCTCGATACCCTGATTGGCTCGGGAGTTGCAAAGACCAATGTGTAATTTATTCAATATCTTTTTATTATGAATTTTCTTATAATGCTTCTTCAAGACGCTGCCCCTGCGGCAAGCGCACAGGCCTCATCCGCTCAAGCTGGTAGCCAGTGGGGTTTCTGGGTAATGATCATTGCCCTCTTCGTGATTATGTGGCTCTTCATGATTCGCCCACAGCGCAAACAGCAGAAGGAGATGGAGCAGTTTCGTAATTCCCTGAAAAAAGGGGATAAAGTCATTACCGCAGGTGGTATCTACGGGACAATCCTGGATACCGATGAGAGAACCGTCCTCCTGAAGGTGGACGGAGAGACCAAGCTTCGTGTCGACAAATCATCCATCTCGAGGGATTCAAGTGCTGCAGCCGGCGAGCAGAAAGTGGAGAAAGCGGAGAAGAAATCCAGAAAGGCTGAAGAGCCAGCCGATAGGGGCGAATAGTGAAAAATAAGTACCTGTCGTTTATTCTGGCCTTTGTGGCTTCTCTTACGATATGGCTCATCAGCAACCTGTCGCAAGAGACTTCCTCCATGGTCAGTGCACAGGTGCTTGCGCACAGTTCTATCCTTGGACGCAGCAGCGAGGCTACCGAGCCTGTAAGCATCAGTGCCTATGTCACTGCATCCGGGTTCAGGCTTTTCTCGCTGACTTTGCGCAGCAAAAGGGTAGTGGATGTCAATTTCGACCCGGATGCTTTTGTGCATCAGGACGGGGATTTCTATACAATTTCGGCGAATGCCCTTGTGCCCTATACCGAGAAGATTTTTGGAAGCGGTACTTCTGCTCAATATGCCAGCGACCGCATTACACTTCGTTTCCGAAGCGAGACTTATCGGAAGTTTCCCGTCCTGGCGATGGAGCAGATTCGCTTCAGGGAGCAGTATATGCCTTCTTCGCCGATTCGCCTGACTCCGGATTCGGTCCTGGTGTACGGAAGTCCTGAACGTCTTGCTTCGCTTCGGTGGATAGAGACGGCTCCAATTACCGATTACGATGTCAATCGCAGTATTAGCGGGAGGGTGTCTGTAGTGGTGCCTGAAGGGACGCGTATCCCTGGGGATGAAGTGTCGTATACCTTGGATGTGTCTCGATATGTGGAGGTGAGGGAAGAGCATGAGATTGGAGTCCGTAATGTCCCTGAAGGCAAGCGACTTTCACTTTTCCCTCCGACTGCGGATATTTCGCTTCGCCTGGCTTTCCCGCTTTCCGGCGCGGCGACTTCCTCTGCCGATTTTTATGTGGATTACGAGGATTTTATCACCTCTATTGGAGGAAAATGCATGATAAGGGTCGAGGGCTTGTCGTCTTCGGTCCTTTCATGGGATGCAAATCCGCAGTATTGCGAATGTATCGAATCTGATCTGCAATAAAATGCTTCGTGTGTTGGTCACTGGTCCCATTGCTTCGGGAAAGTCCGAGGTCTGCAAGGTTTTTTCCTCCATGGGATATCCAGTGTATGATTCGGACTCGCGCTGCAAGGCTTTGTATGAGTCGGTCCCCGGTTTGAAAAGTGAGATAGAGGGGCTGCTTGGAGTGCCTTTTTCTCAAATTGGGGTAATTTTTTCTGACTCGGAGAAGAGGCTTGCCCTTGAACGAAAAGTTTATCCGCTTGTAAGAGAAGATTTTCATGGCTATTGCCGAAAGCAGTATTCTGATATCGTGTTTTTTGAATCGGCCATAGCCTGGTCAAAGGAAGAGTTTCGGGGAGAATTTGATAGGACTGTCCTTGTCGTAAGTGATAAGGCTGTGAGGTTTTCGCGCAATTCCAAGGCGGCTGAACGGGATGCCTTGCAGGGCTTGCCTCCACAAGCGGATTATGTAATTGAAAATGATGGGAATCTTGATTCTCTTAAGGAAAAAGCAAAAGATATATTAAGTAAACTGGTTATGGATAACAAAACAGATCTTTCGAAGATTCTTTCCGTCAGTGGAAAGCATGGTCTATTCCGCTATTTGGCACAGGCACGGGGTGGTGTCGTGGCCGAAAGCCTTGGTGATGGGAAACGTACTATGCTGGACGCAAGGAGCCGAATATCGGCTCTTTCTGATATTTCTATCTACACCGATAATGGGGATATGAAGCTCAAGGAGGTGCTTACTTCCCTTAAGAATACCGTTGGGGAGGGAACTGTTCCCGACTCTAAGCTGGCTTCCGATGAGCAGGTAAGGGAGCTTTTCGATAAGGCTGTCCCAGGCTACGATGCCGATCGTTTCCACCTTTCGCATATGCGTAAGATTCTCTCCTGGTATCAGGAACTCTCCGACAAGGCATCTCTGGATTTCGAGGAGGAGAACAAGGCGGAAAATGCTGAAGCTTAAGGCAATCACTCTCGGCTGCTCGAAGAATAGAGTTGATACTGAACATCTGTTGGCTCAATTGCCTTCAGATGTTTTTGTCGTTGCAGAAGATGCTCCCGTGGAAGAGCCCGCTGATGTGCTTCTGCTTAATACCTGTGGCTTCATTCAGGATGCCAAGCAGGAGAGTATAGATGCCATAATGGAGGCAATCGAGTTCAAAAAGCGCGGCTTGGCAGGCCGTGTTGTGGTTTGGGGCTGTCTTTCCGGGCGCTATGACAGGGAGCTTCCGTCTCTTATCCCTGAGGTGGATGCCTGGTTTGGGGCTACGGATACTGAGCCTGTGTTGCGCTATCTTGGCTTTCGCCCTGACCACCGAAAGGCCCTGCATCGCGTCCCGAGCGAGTGTGGACCGGGAACGGCTTACCTTAAGATATCGGAAGGATGTGATCGGCGCTGCTCTTATTGTGCAATACCTTTCATAAGAGGTGCCCACAAGTCCGTCCCCATTGAAGAACTTGTGCAGGAGGCCAGCCTACTCGCCGGAAGGGGAGTGAAGGAATTGGTGCTTATTGCTCAGGACACTACCTATTATGGCTTGGATATCTATGGCAGAAGAGCTCTTGCGGATTTGCTGAAAGCCCTTTCGCAAATACAGGGGATAGAGTGGATTCGGATTCATTATTCCTATCCGGCTGATTTTCCGGAAGATGTATTGGAGCAAATGGCATCTGATCCCAAGGTTTGCAAATACCTCGATATCCCGCTGCAGCATATTTCGGACAAGGTACTGTCTAATATGCGGCGTCGTGTCGATGGAGCCTGGACGAGGTCCCTGGTTCAAAGGCTGAGATCCGAGGTCCCTGGCGTAGTTCTCCGTACGACCATGATTGTAGGGCACCCTGGGGAAGGAGAAAAAGAGTTTGAGGAACTTATGGAGTTCTGCAGGGAGGCGAGGTTTGAGCGGCTGGGAGCCTTTAAGTACAGTGAGGAAGAGGGGACTTGGGGAGCGGAGCATTTCATCGATTCGGTGAGCGAAGCTCAGAAGCAGATGCGATATGACAGACTCATGGAGCAGCAGGCTGCAATCTCATTGGAATTCAATCGAAGCCGGGTAGGAAAGGTTGAACGGGTGATAGCGGATTCTATAGATGGGAATAGCCTCGTGTGCCGAAGCCAGAGTGAAAGTCCTGAAGTTGATGGGATTATATCCGTCAGTGTCCCTCAGAATCTTTTGCCGGGAGCGGCTGAACTGGTCGGAAACTTTGTCAATGCACGCATTATCGCGGCTGACCTTTACGATTTGGAGGCAGAATTGGTGGCCTGAATTAAGAAATCATGTCAAGGTCTTTCTTGAGCATGACTTTCTTATCCATTAGAGATACTTTCTGGAAAAGTATAATCTGATTGGGAAGGTTGAGATAGACCTTGTCTTCGTGCTTACCTTTCCTCCACCATTTGTAGAAACCGACCGGATCCGTCTCAAAGGGGATTTTCGCTACTATGCCGGTGCTGTATCCGGGGTAATCCACCACAAGCTTCAGGCCCATGAAGCGTTTGTAATACTCGGGATCAGCGCGGCGAAGCTTGCTGACAAGCGGATTGAGGACTTCGTACTCGTCGACATGAAGAGTTTTCTCGCGCACAATCAGTTTATGCAGCCGAATCGGGTCCTGATACACCCAAACCCCGATTTTCATGGTCTTGTCCCCGTCTTCAGTGGACAGGGTCAGATAGTCGGAAGAATGGTATAGCTTTTCGGGGTCTAAAGGCGCATTGGCTGGAATCTCCTCTGTTTCAGAAGATTCTGTGTTGAGATTGAATTCTTTTTCGATTTGTTTGAGTTGCTCTGAACTTGGCTCAATCGTGCCCTGAGATGTATCTAACGCCATTTTGTCCCTTTTGTTCTAACAAATTTAAGAAAAATTATTTGAAAACAAGTTTTCGGTGGAGAATTTTTTTGTGAATAACGAAAAAAAACCTATCTTTGCATTCCCAAACAGCGAGGTGCTGTAGCTCAGGTGGTAGAGCAATGGACTGAAAATCCATGTGTCGCCGGTTCAACTCCTGCCAGCACCACAAAGAGGCCCGATAGCAGTTGCTATCGGGTTTTTTGATAATATCATTATGTTTCCTATATTTGTAAGACCTGGCTTGTGATTTGCAAAAACTAATTTACCGCCATGCAGGCTCAAACACTCAATAATAAATATCACATAATATGAATAGACATCTGGGACATACGGTTCTCATGCCGTTTTTGCTGATTTGCCTCGTATCGTGCAGTGGGGCCGGTTCGATTCCGAGAAAGGCGGTTCTGTCAAATGACGCACTGATGGATAAAATCAAAGGTGGCTGGGCAGGAAAGACCATTGGATGCACTTATGGAGGGCCAACTGAATTCAAGTATTACAAGGCAATTCCGGACTCTGTAGAAATAACCTGGCAAGACCATCAGATAAAACAGTGGTTTGTGAACTCTCCCGGCCTTTTTGATGATGTTTATATGGATTTGACATTTGTGGATGTCTTCGACAGACTCGGGCTGCAGGCTCCTTTGGATTCTTTCGCAATGGCGTTCGCCTCCAAGGACTATGGGCTCTGTCATGCCAACCAGAATGCACGCTATAACATCCGCCAGGGACTAATGCCGCCTGAAAGCGGTTTCTATAAAAACAATCCGCACGCTGACTGTATTGACTTCCAGATAGAAGCCGATTATGCCGGTCTTATGTCCCCAGGATTGCCTGGAGCCGCTGCGTATTATGCTGACAGCATCGGGCATATGATAAGTTATGGAGACGGATGGTATGGTGGAGTGTATGTGGCTACAATGTATTCCCTGGCTTTCGTCTTGGATGATGTAAACGCAATTGTAGAGAAGAGCCTTGCTGCCATTCCCCGCAATAGCAGGTATTACAAAGCGGTTTCGGATGTCATAAGCTGGCATAAGGAGTATCCCGATGATTGGAGAAAAACCTGGCAGCTCTTATGGGACAGGCATTCCAGTGAGGACATCGGCTGCCCAGACGGGATTTTTTCAGATTTCAACATTGATGCGGTTTTGAACAGTTGCTATGTTGTGATTGGATTATTGTATGGCGGTGGTGACTTCCACCGCACAATGGAGATAGCCACGCGCTGCGGAGAGGACTCCGACTGCAATCCCTCTACTGCCGCTGGTATTCTTGGAACGATGCTTGGATACAGCAACATTCCCCAGGAGTGGAAATCACAATGCGAAGAGGTTGAGACCATGGATTTCGCATATACGGACATCTCCCTGAACAGGGCTTACGGAATGACTTACAGGCTTGCAAAGGAAGTGATTGCGAGAAATGGCGGTACTATCGGCTCCGACAGTGTGACCATAAGAACTCAAAAACCGCGTCCCGTCCGTTTTGAGCAGTCTTTCAATGGTCTTGTCCCTCAAAACAGAGTGGATGCAGTCTCCCCCATAGACACGACCCTGACATTTACCGGCAGAGGGATTATTGTTAACTGGTCCTATTTCGATTGGACGCTTTATTACTTCAACTACGAAACGGCTCAGGATTATGAGGGTATGGTGGAAATAACGCTTGACGGGAAAGTTGTAGAGATTGCCAAATGTCCCGAAAATCAGCCCGGCAGAAGACAGGAACTGTTTTACTGTTATGATCTTCCTCAGGGTGAACACAGTGTGTCTTTTCGCTGGCTCAATCCACAGAAGGATAAACAAATGTATATAATGGGTTATATCACATTTGAGTAGAAGCCCCAAAAATACTGCTCACAATAATGTGAGCGGTATTTTTGGGGGCTGCAAGTGAAGTATGAGATGTCGGACTTCTCTTGGGCTGGGCGCGAAACCCGGATAGGCTACAGAATCAGCCTTACCTGTAGCATGCAGCTGATTGGAGCCTGAGGGAAGAGGCCTTCCTCCTGATACCAGCTGTCGTCATCACGGAAGTGCGCCCGATAAACCCAGGCATCGGCGTAGTAGCGGCTATTCAGCAGATTGCCGATGTAAAGGCCGATATTTAGCGAGCCTTGCTTAAGAGTGAATGTATCACTGATTGAGAGGTTTACGAGCGAGTACGCAGGGATTTCCCTGTCGGAACTTTGCGTGTTGTCCCAATACTGACTTCCCACATATTTCGCATCTGCTGCAAGTTCGAGTCTAGAAAGAGTCCTGTTATGGGAGGCGTAGAAAGGAGTAAGGGTGAACTTCATGGCTCCGACTACGGATGGAGAGAGCAGCATGGTGGTCTTGTCGAAGTGCAGACTGTATTGGCTGCCGGTTGGATTCCAGTCATTCTGATTGTCATACTCCTCGTACCAGGCGGTGTAATTCTTTATCTGATTGGTGCTGAATGTCGCATTGGCATCTATGCGTAGAGCCTTAACCGGCTGCCAGGCCGCCGCGAGTTCGACTCCCCGTCTCCAGCTTCTCGGAACATTCTCCTTGATGGCATAGCCCGAATCGGAGATTTTACCTGTTTCGAGAAGCATGTTGCGATACTCCATAAGGTAAATATTGGCGGAAGCGCTGATGGTGTTTCCGGTATATTCGTAGCCGATTTCGGTGTCGAGCATCTCTTCCGGCTTCAGATCCAGCGATGTGCCACTGGCATTGTTGGTCTCAATGACCTCCTTTATGTCGCTCCTTCCGGGTTCGCGGTGTCCGAGGGCAGTACTTGCATAGATTCTGTGCCCGTCTGCAGGTCTGTACGTTACACCCGCACGCGGATTGAAGAAGGGGAGGAAAGAGGAGTAAGTCATATCGCTGAATTCGTCATCGATGCCTTTCATGTCGAGACTTACAGCTCTGAACTGTATGTCAAGATACGCGGTAAGTAACTGATTGAAGCTGTATTCGGCCCTAGCATAAGCGTCTGTCTCGTTTTTGCGGGCAGAGTTGTCATACCACTGGTGCCCGACTCCGGAGCCGATACCATGTCCAAAGCCAAGACCGTTGTGGGCTTTGCCGCCGGTCTGCTCTCCCATAAGACTGTTCCAGACCACCGTGCCGAAGTGTCCTCCGTAGTAGGTGGAGGCATAGATTCCTGCTGTGGCATCGAGGCCGCCTTTCTTGTATTTGAGGTCGGATTTGAGCACGAGGTAGCTGTTGTCCATCGACTTCCTGATGATGAAATCCCCTTTCGTGTAATCGGTGCCGTTAAGATTATAAGGGCTTGCATAGGCGTAGGCCGTGAGCTTCCTGTCAGCCTTGTACTGTTCGTAGAAGCCGTCTCCCTTGGTGTAGTTTGCGGTGGTGCTCCAGACGAGGGCTTCGCTGAAACTGTGGGTATAGTTGAGCTGGATGTGGTGCTGGGTGTAGTTGTCAGTTTCTCCATCGTAGTAGCGAACATTGCCGAACTCATCAGTATATTCTCCCGCGGAGTTGTAGGTGCGGTCTTCGGCCATTTTGGAGGCAGAGATGCCGTTCCAGGTAATCCCTGTACGCTGATCTCCAAGCAGGTAGGTAAGTCTTAGGGAATTGCCCCCTTTCATCCAGCCGAGTACTCCAAAGAGCGACTGGACATTGGCACAGGCGTTGCGGATATAGCCATCGGTCTCGTTTCTGGAGTAGGCGAAACTTGCGTAGAAACCTTTTGGGCTGAGTCCTGTGCCGAGGGCAAGAGAAGTAGTGGCTGTGCCGAAAGACCCTCTTGCGTAGTCAAAGACGGCATAGGGTTCGCTGCCCACCGAGGCTGTGCTCATATTGATGCTGGCTCCAAAGGCTCCTGCACCGCTAAGGCTCGTCCCCAGACCGCGTTGGAGCTGGACTGACGAGAGTATGGATGAGAGTGAGGGAATATTGACCCAGAAGACTTCCTGCGACTCCGAGTCGTTGAGTGTGATGCCGTTGAGAGTGACATTGATTTGCGAGCCTTTGGATCCGCGGACAGTCAGCTTGGAGTAGCCGAGTCCCGTGCCGCCTTCGTTGGTGGTCACGACCGAGGGCTGGAGCGAAAGGGTCATGGGAAGGGAATTGAGTGGGGAAGTCCGCCTCAGGTCCTTCGCCGTGATGCCGGTGTAGGAGACAGGGGTATTGGCTCCTGCTCTTGAGGCAACTACGACAATGCTGTCGAGTTTGTAGGAATAGACAGACGCAGTGTCTGTGACGGGATTCGCCCCGAATGCATTGGCGGCAAGAAGCAGTGCCGCTGATAAAATAAAACCTCGCATAATGCTTTTGTCATTATCGCGAGGGGAGCGTCAGGATTTGACGCCATATCGAGATCTTATGCTTCCCTACGGCGGCATTACCCGCATCAGGTTCATTGGGACTCTCTCAACCCCTGGGGCTTAAAGCCTTCGGAGTACCCCCGCATGTTTATTTCAGATCTTAACTGCCGATCTGTTTGGCGCTGCAAAGATAGCAAAACTTTCTATTCGCGAGCCTGACTGAAATCTTTTTTACTTACTCATTCAGTCTCGGACTTCTTTCAAGCGTACCTCGAAGAGCAGGGGCCAGTTCTTGCCGGTGAGGTAAATCCGTCCTGACGAATCGATTGCGATTCCGTTAAGGACATCTGTATCGGGACGTTTGAGGCTATCCTTCAGCAGTCCGCTGCAATCCACTATGCCTTCAACATTGCCATTTTCGGGATTGATTACGGCGATGAAGTCCGTCGTGTAGACATTTGCCCAGATTCTTCCGTCTATCCATTCGAGCTCGTTGAGATATCGAAGGGGTCTGCCGTTAAGGGTCACATTGAGAGTATTCTCAATGGCGAAATCTGTGTTCATGAAGAATATCCGAGAGCTCCCATCCGAAGCAATCAGGCTCTTTCCATCCGTTGTAAGTCCCCATCCTTCACGAGGATAGGACCAAGTCTTCTCGTAGCGCAGACTGTCTGCATCGTAGACGAAAGCGACCTTGTTTTGCCAGGTAAGCAGGTAGATCTTGCCATCGAGCTCAACGGAGCCCTCTCCGAAATATTTCCTTGCCAGTTTCTTTGTCTGAATGGCTTCGCCTGTTTTGAGATTTACTCTCATAAGCCTCGAATGTCCGTTCTGTCCGGTGGATTCGTAGAGGGTATCCCCGCTGAAAAACAGCCCCTGTGTATACGACTCCCTGCTGTGCGGATACTCTGCCACCGCCTCGGCCTTATACCTCTTTACGCCCGGCTTGGCAGCACAGGATAGAGGCAGCAATAAAATGAGAAAAAGGACGTGCAAATGTTTCATTTAAACTAAACTATTTTGTTGAGAGTCTCCTCTATTGAATCCAACATATGCATTATCTCACGCATAGCTTTAAGAGACGACATTGTGTATGTCTGCATATCGTCAAATTGGGCGAGCCTATCCGTAACAGAAAGAAATTCTTCAGTACAATAAGGCTTTGCAAATACAAGACTGTTGGTTTCAGACATGGTAATGATAGTGGCAACTGTGGAAACGAGCCCGTCTAAATATAATTGAGTGTAAATGTCGAGAATAGTTTCACCGTCCAATACAGATCCATCATATTTTGCATAAGTGCGTAGAAACCCTTCATACCTTTCCGGATTTCTTACTGCGACTTCAAGCGCCATCTGCCTATACAAGCTCTTTCCGTGTGTTACTGAACTCATGGCCTTAATTAATAGTTGGTTACCAGAACTTTGGAACTATTGTCGTGATAGCTAATATAATTACTTTTTATACTATGTGAGGTGTATTTCTCAGCCCAATCGAGAAATGTTGTGTTTATCCGGTCTTTATAGAAAGTGACATTTGAAATGGCAAATGCGACTCCTTTCTCATTCAATAAATCCAGATATGCAAGCAATCCTCTCTCTTCGCTCTCCCCCCAAAGTTTATTATATTCGCTGAATGTAATAAGATATGGCGGATCAAGATAAACAAAATCACCTCCTTTAAATTGAATGGAGTCCAGGAATTTTCTGAAGTCCATTGCCGACCATGCGACTTTGTTGGAAGACATTATTCTAAAGTAGGAATTCAATGCAGTCTCCACATTCCTATTAAAATCGACATTCCCAACAGGAAGATTAAAGTCCCCCTTTTTATTGAAACGAAGCATGTGGTTAAAACCATATATAAGAAGAAGGTAGAGCATTAAGACATTCTGTCGGTCAGATGAGTTGTAGTCAGCTCTCATCCGCTCATATCCGCGTTTATTGAATCTGGCATAGTATGTTTTAGGATTTGCCTTCTTCAATTCAACTGGAATAACATCTTTCACATAAGAGCAGGAAAGGCCGTAGTAATCGATAAGCTTGAACAGACTGTCGAAGAAGTAATCCTCGTGCCCCATATAGAAGCATAAAAGTTTATGCAGGTCGATTACATTACTGTCAATATCGTTCAATAGGTACGAATCGGCATCGACATTCAAGGACACTGAAGCTCCTCCAACGAAAGGCTCTATAAAGCGTTGGATATTCTTTGGAAAAAGAGGTTTAATCTCTGGAATAAGCTTGTATTTGTCTCCGACATAAAATAAGGGAGATCTGTAGATTTCTTTAGCCTTCATTCACTTTTGTGACAAAAAGTAGTTCTTTATGATTATTGAAGTCGGTTTTTCCTGTATTAAAAAACCTATAGTCATGGTCGAATTTCTGTGTAGGTCCAATTGAAGAGAGTATGCTGCGGATATCTTCAAGTTGAATTTTATTTTCTGATGAGTGGCTCTTTGAATTGTAAGTGTTGTTATACGAGACAACTATGTATCTCGTATTTAAGTGGGTGACCAGATCAGAAAAAGCATCGACAGCTCTTGACGAGCAGTATTCGCTCATATTTTCCGCCTCCGGTTTCATCGCGACCCCAAACAGTTCAGGCTTATCCCATTTTACAAGAGTTTCGTAAAGGTGATAGAACCTGGAGTACTGTCTGGAGCTGTAGGGAGGATCAATATATATTATATCTGCATTGATTTTTCTTGCAAGCATATTGGCATCATCCCTATAAATTTCAACGTTAGGCAACGAGTGTGCCTCAATCGGCCTCAATACAAGCTGCTGTTCTTTGATGTTTTTTTTAATATAGGCATCGAAGTGACCTACGGTGTTGGCATATTTATCTATATTATATATCAAGGTGGCCAATAAAATATAGTATTCCTTTGTGTTAAGCGCAGGAAAGCTGTCCTCAATGTGTTGCCTTATAAAGCCAATGTGTTTCGCCATATTCCTAGCATAATATTTGTCCCCATAGTTTTCCGAGAACCAATTATCTCGAAGATTATTGGGATTTACAGAGTTGTAGAAGTCTAAAAGAGCTCCAATCTTAAACTTATCCCATGTTCCAAAGGCAAAGAAAGCATTGTATATTGCTTCATTTGAGTAGAGGAAGTCGTTTATAATCACCTTGTCAAAGAGTGTGGCCGCCATATTTGCAACAACTCCTGTTCCGGCGAAAATATCACAAAATGTATGGACATCTTCTGTCGTTTCTTTAATAACCTCCATAATCCACGGCGTCAGCTTGGCTTTACTTCCTATGTAGCGACGACTTTCAATGGGAATAGGTTTAATACCCAATTCTGCCTCGTTATCAGTGTGATAAGTATTATTGGGTGATAGTTTTGCGCCTGCCTTGCGTATTGCCTGCAAAGTGAGATCCGCAGAAAGTGGCGAGTTTACAATCCTATCGCTTTCTTTTTGGACTAGCAATTGATTATAGTCATAACCATAGGCTTTTGCAAGTTTTTGCAGATGTTCGTCAGTAGGAAGCCTTTTCCCTGTCTCTATCCTGCTTAAGAGGGTAAGGTCTATCCCCGTGGCTTTTCCTGCCGCAGATAACTGCATTCCGCTATCTTCCCTGAGCTCTCGAAGTGTTGTCCCGATTGAGTACATTCCCTTTGTTTTTATTTTTGACAAATTTAAGCAAATATTCGATAATGATGATTAAAGTGGGATCTATTCTGAATTTTGGCACTGGTTCAGCGATATCGTCAGCTGATATAGGTCAGCTGTGCCCTAACTTATAAAACATTTGGCAACTCGTTTTTTTTGTCCTACCTTTGCGTCCCGAAATGAAGGAGACTTTGTTTCACTTTGAAATACAGGCGGGATGTTTCGTCGCGGTCACAGGATTCGGATGCGGTCAGTCTCATGCCGGCACGAGAGTGCGCCGGCAGGGTCTGCTGATCAATCCGGATAGTTGGCTGAGGAAAGTCCGGGCAAGACAGGGCATCGTACTGCGGAAAGCGCAGGCAGGGGAAACCTTGCGGGAGGCGTAACAGAAAATAACAGCCGATTCTTTCGGAAATGGTGAAAACGCGAGGTAAGAGCTCACGACGAGTTGTAGCGATACTTCTCGGGTACGCCACTGCGACTTGCAAGACCAAGTATACCGGCAGATGAGGGCTGCCCGCCAGATGCCGGGGGGTAGGTTGCGAAGATAAATGGCGAAATAAAACAGAACCCGGCTTACTGTCCCGCCTTTTTTTGTTTGACTTGGATTGTGCATGTGCCTTGGCACTTGTGTATTTGATTAAACAGTTAGTAGAGAGCATTATGAGGACAGAGATTAAACTGTCGGATCACTTCGATTATGGCAAACTGCTGAAGTTTACCCTTCCGACAATAGGGATGATGGTGTTTTCGTCCATCTATTCCGTTGTGGACGGCTTCTTTATTTCCAACTATGCGGGGAAAACGCAGTTCGCGGCAATTAACCTTATTTATCCCTATATCAACGTATTGTCCTGTGTCGGCTTTATGTTCGGTACAGGCGGGACGGCGATTGTGTCCCGTCTGCTTGGGAAGAAAAACGAGGTCAAGGCCAACAAGGTGTTTTCACTGCTTGTCTATTCGGCATTGGTGACATCCGTAATCCTCGGCTGTATAGGCTTTTTCACTGCAGGAAGAGTCTCGAAACTCATTGGGGCATCCGATTCAATGACTCCCTGGTGCGTCAAGTACGCCCACTACCTTTTCGCGGCACTTCCCGCCATGTTCCTGCAGTATCTCTTTCAGCCTATTATGATTGCCGCTGAAAGACCCCGGCTTGGCTTTTGGGTTACCCTGATTGCCGGTTGCGCCAATATCATTGGAGATTTCCTGCTTGTCGGGGTGCTTAAGTGGGGCGTGGACGGAGCCGCTATAGCAACGGTGTTGAGTCAGTTGCTAGGCGGAGGTATTCCTCTGATTTTCTTTTTGAGGAGAAATAATGGCACCACCCTTCACATTGGCCGCTCCACCCGACAGCTCAAATATCTCGGTGAAACCGTGGTGAATGGCTCCTCCGAATTGCTCTCCAATGTGTCGGGATCAATTGTTTCGATAGCCTTCAATATTCAGCTTATGCGTTTCTACGGGGAGAATGGGGTTGCAGCCTACGGAACCATTGCATATGTAATGTTCATTTTCGTGGCCGTCTTTGTAGGATATTCGCTCGGCATTGCTCCTGTGATCGGTTATAATTTCGGGGCAGAGAACTACGATGAGCAGAAGAATATCTTTAGGCGGAGTATACATATGATATCCGCATTCTCAATCTTGATGCTTGTCTTCTCCCTTGCCCTTGCAGGGCCGCTTGCGCAACTCTATGTGGGCTATGATCTTGAGCTCAAGACCCTCACGGAGAAAGCTTTCAGGATATTCAGCTTCAGTTTCCTGATTTGCGGATTCAACATCTACGCTTCTTCGATGTTTACTGCACTCAGTGACGGCCTCGTCTCGGCTGCGATTTCGTTCTTCAGAACTCTTGTCTGCGAGACTGTTATGGTTTTCCTCTTGCCGGCGATTTTCGGCCCCGACAGCATCTGGTGGTCGATTACAGTGGCGGAGTTGGTCGCTTTCGGCCTTACGGTCTTTTTTATCTTCAGGAAGAGAAAGAAGTACGGCTATATGTAGCAGTTAGTCGCTTTCCTGGCGTGGTTGTGTGAAAAACTTATCTTATATTTGTCGTGAAGTGCTGTGACGGACTTTATCACAGCCTTGCGAAACAACTATGCCAAAGAAAAACGAAATCTACAGATGCACCGAGTGTGGAAATCTCTTTGAGGTGCTTGTGAGCGGGTCATGTGTCCCCGAGTGTTGTGGGAGCGAAATGTCCTTGCTTGCAGAAAACATCTCCGATGGAGCAAGGGAGAAACATGTTCCCGTGATTGAGCCGATTGATGGAGGTTACAGGGTAAGTGTCGGGAGCGTAGAGCATCCGATGACCCCTGCCCATTACATCCAGTTCATCGAACTCTTCACGGACAGCGGGGAAGTTCTTCGCAAGGACCTCACTCCCGAAGACAAGCCTGCGGCTATCTTCAAGACCGACTCCAAAGCCCTTTTCGCCCGCGAATACTGCAATCTTCACAGCCTTTGGAAGGGGGAGTGAGCCTGACGGAATAATTGTCGGGGGTCCGCTTCACAGCCGCGGGCTCTTCGGAGCTCCGCTCCTGTTCGCGAGGTCAGCGTTTTCGTCAGTAAAACGGGCATTTTTCCGACGGAATCCCTTTCGCCAGTCCAATCCGTCAGTAAAACGGGCATTTTACTGACGGAATTTTACTCGCGGATTCGGCCTCACGGTTGCGTGCTTCCTCTTGTTGGGTGGCCCCCCTGAAACCCCGTCGCTCCGCCAGCCCTATTGCGCAGTCAACCCTTCGCTTCCTACGCCAGCTCGCTGATGCGAGCGGTCTCTTGTTGGCGCGCAAATCTGATTAGGGGGCTTATTTCAAGGCGGACTTCACCCATTTGTCAACCTTATCCATGCCACTGCGGACATTGTGCCCTGCAATGGAAAAGGCGTTGGAGATGGTGGCACCGGGATACTGCGACTTAAGGTCTTCGACGACACTGCCCAAGCCGCTGCCCTCATGGGTCGTGAATGGGATAATTGTCTTGCCGTTAAGGTCGTACTGCCTAAAGAATGTAAACATCACCTGCGGATATGTACCCCACCAAATAGGGCCTCCGACAAAGACGGTGTCGTACCTCTCTATGTTTTTCACCTCGCCCTTGAAAGCAGGGTACTCATTATTTCGGCTCTCTTCCTGCGCGACCTGTATGAGCTCCCTATAAGGCAGGTCATAGTCTTTCCCTGCAACGATTTCAAACTGATCTCCACCCGTTAGCTTTTGGATTTCATCAGCCACTAGCTTGGTATTGCCGACCTTTATGTTACCTACGCTGTAGTTCTCACCTGCATGTGAAAAATAGACTATCAGAATCTTACTCATTTGTTTTTCCTCCTTTGAATTGTTTTGATTGCCCGCGCTGGCGCATGACAGTGAAACAGTCAGAGTGGCCAGCAGAAGAGTTAGACTTTTTATTGTTTTATTCATATACTGCAAAAGTACAATGATTTAAGATATGGGCTGTTATCAATATTCCCTTGCATTTTACCATTTTTACAGAAAATGTGTTTTAAGAGGAAAGACTGTCGTGAAAAGAATTAAAATTCTAATATCAGGCACCTTACCCCAGGACGACATCCAGCACCATCATAAGGGCAAAGCCGAGTGCGAAACCGATAGTAGCGATATTGGAGTGCTTTCCCTGTGAGGCCTCCGGCACCAGTTCTTCTATAACCACATAGAGCATGGCCCCAGCTGCGAATGAGAGAAGATAGGGCATAATGGGAGTAACAATGCTGGCGAGCAGTATCACCAGTATACCTCCAACAGGTTCCACAGCCCCGCTTAACACCCCTATCCGGAAGGATTTACTGCGACTGTTTCCGGCTGCTCTAAGGGGCATCGCCACGATGGCGCCTTCAGGTATGTTCTGAATTGCGATTCCGAGCGAGAGGGCGAGCGCCCCTGCAAATGTCACCCCGGCATCACCGCTCATTGCCCCTGCGATGGCTACTCCAACGGCCATGCCTTCCGGAAGATTATGAATTGTGACGGCCAGGGACAGCATCGTGGTCTTGGAAAGGTGAGACTTGGGTCCTTCAGCCCCTCCCATAGGGTGAAGGTGCGGTGTGAGCCGGTCGATAAGCAGAAGAAAAGCGAAACCAAGCAGAAGCCCGACAAGTGCGGGTACAATCCCTCCTAAATTGATGCTTGGGATAAGAAGGGACCAGACTGAAGCAGCCACCATAACTCCCGAAGCGAAGCCGAGGAGAATTTTCTGCAAGAGCTCCGACATCTCTTTCTTCATGAAAAAGACGAACGAGGCTCCAAGCGAAGTCCCAAGGAAGGGAATTAACAGTCCAAGAAGGGTATCCACAAAAGTCTTTGTCAGTCGTTCTCTATCTCGAATGTTGCCTTGTTGGGCTTATCCTCGACTTGCAATTTGCGTACTAGTTTTCCATCCTCAAACACGAAATATGTGTTGATCTTGTAACCATAGTAGAGGTGCTCCTTGTAGCCGATAGTTTCGACCGTCTTGCCATCTGCATACTCAAGTTCTTGGGTATACGGTTTGCCATATTTGGCTATGATTTCTTCTTTGCTTTGGCCAAGACTTATGCTGTCATTAGAAAAGGAGGTAGAGCCAAATTCAGACTTGAAAAAAATGCCACAAGAAGAAAGGCATAATACACCGATAATTATAGAAGAAAGTAATCCAAGTTTCCCCATGGTTTTGTCTTATGATGTAAATAAAAACGTAAAGTTATATCAAAGAATGTACCACGGGGAAGAAACTAGAGCCAAGTTGGTGCAATGCGTTTTCTTTTAATCCCAAAGTTCATAATCCTGTATCCATGCTTTGGTTTGCTCGTAATTTAAGGTAAAGTAGCGCTTTTCCTTGTCAAGGGCAGCGCTAACCAGATATCTTAAACATCTCACTGGCAAGACCCCCCTGAATATAGGAAATCGTTGCAATAGCGAAAAATTGTTAAATAATTCTGCCAAGCTGGTAACAATTTTTTCAGCTCATTCCCTAATTTTGCACGTAAAAATAGGATATGGACAGAGATAGAATAATTTCATGCCACAATTGAAACTCATAAATTCTCCTCAGTCAATGATATCGACCATCCGGCAGGTGGGGATTATCCCTTTCTTTGCAGGGGCGCTCCCCGGTTGGTCGGTTGAGGAATGGACTGCTCCTGAATGCTGGTTTACGGATGAAGAGGAGGGTGGCACCTTGGGACCCTGGGATTGGAAGATAGACGCGGTAAGGGAGGGAGACATAGCATACGGGAAATTCATCGGCGGCAAGGCTGCGTTTGCAACGGCCGATGTCTACTCCCACCTGATGAATTGGCGAAGAGGCCTGCCCCGTTATCGGATGGCGTTGGGAGAGACTTATAGCGTAAAGACCACAAGTGACAGACTTATGAAGCTGGTTTCGCCACTCGTGCTGACTGCCATAAAAGATGCCGGGGCACTGGAGGGCAAAGAGATACGCTCAGTTTGTTCCGCCCGGTTAACGCCTGATGATGTAGCACCGCTTGGAGAGCGGTATACTGAATTACTGCTTCCAACGATGAGAAAGAACGTGCTGGACAGTGTGATTCAGTTCCTGCAGATGGGGACATGGACCATCATAGGGGATTTCAGGCGGGGCTACAGGGGACCGGCTCTGACTTATAGCGGTTGGCAGGCTTCCTCCCATACCACTCCGGATGAACTTTTCTTTTCCAATAGCAGTGTAAAGGAAGAACCTTGGTGGGTGCAGCACATCGTTGGGTCCAAAGGCCCCAGCTATCCTGTCAATGAGACTCCCGAGCAATCCATGGACTGGCTTGTCGCTCATGTGCGTTCGCATATCGGTGGAGATGAGTTTCTTATAAGAAAAATTCTCCAATAATAGAGAGAATTCAATTGCATGTCAGTTGGACATTTCAATTATAATCTTCGCAAAATTAAGGTTATCATTTAATCATAAGGATTTTATCCTACTAAATGTCCACCCCGCCTCGATTTCATCCTAACGAGGGTCCGCCAAGACCCAAAATAAAAAAGAGTCTCTGCAAAACTACAGAGACTCTTTTTGAGGTGCCTAGCGGAATTGAACCGCTCTAACCGGTTTTGCAGACCGGTGCCTAACCTCCCGGCCCAAGCACCATTGGACTGCAAATATAAGCAAATTTTTTCTTTTGACAACAAGGTGGACGAGCTCTTTGTGTGAAATTCCCATCAGCAGATTTTTTTGTGCATTCCCTCCAAAAAAATCGGTATACAGGTGTTCAATATTAAAAAAGAATTCTCATATTTGCATAAGAATGTTCGCATCGATATCATATTCTTGGTGGTGGTGCCTGTTACACTTGCAAAAGTCGTAGGAGGTAGTGCTTTCCGTGTATATGGATATAGAGCCGTGCCGTAGTCTGCGACGCGGCTTTTTTAATTGTCAATTATCAACAATCAAATTAGTTTTTATTATGTCAAACAAAATCCCTTACAAGACTTATCTCAGCGAAGATGAGATTCCTCAAAATTGGTACAATGTACGTGCGGATATGAAGAATAAGCCCGCACCCCTGATTAGCCCAGCCGATGGACATGCTCTTACGGTGGAAGAGATGAACCCGATTTTCTGCGAAGAACTTAACAGACAGGAACTCAACGACACCGATGCACTGATTCCCATCCCGGAAGAAATTCGCGGCTTCTACAAGATGTACCGGCCGAGCCCGTTAATCAGAGCCTACTTCCTCGAGAAAGCCCTCGGTACTCCCGCCCATATCTATTACAAGTTCGAAGGCGGCAATACATCCGGTTCCCACAAGCTCAATTCGGCAATTGCTCAAGCCTATTATGCAAAGAAGCAGGGGCTTAAAGGAGTTACCACCGAGACCGGTGCCGGACAATGGGGGACGGCACTCAGTATGGCCTGTGCCTACTTTCACCTCGATTGCAAGGTCTATATGGTGAAAATATCCTACGAGCAGAAGCCCTTTAGACGCGAGGTTATGCGTACATATGGGGCAAGTGTAACTCCATCTCCGAGCAATACCACCGAAGTCGGACGCAGAATCCTTGCCGAGCATCCCGGGACCACCGGCTCACTGGGCTGCGCAATTTCTGAAGCGGTGGAAGTTGCCGTGACCACCCCTGGGTATCGCTATGTGCTCGGATCTGTGCTCAACCAAGTGCTCCTGCATCAGTCCATTATCGGGCTCGAAACCAAAGCGGCCCTCGACAAGCTCGGGGTAAAACCGGACATCCTGATAGGCTGTGCCGGTGGCGGCAGCAACCTCGGAGGTTTTGCGTCCCCGTTCTTCGGAGAGATGCTTCGCGGAGAGGCCGATTACCATATTATTGGAGTCGAACCTGCCTCCTGCCCGAGTTTCACTCGCGGCAAATTTGCCTATGATTTCTGCGATACGGGACGTATCTGCCCTCTTGCAAAGATGTATACTCTTGGAAGTCAGTTCATTCCTTCAGCCAACCATGCCGGTGGCCTGCGTTTTCATGGAATCAGCCCAATTTTGGCCCAGCTCTATCACGATGGCTACTTCGAGGCAAGAGCCGTAGAACAGACCTCGGTATTCGAGGCCGCTGAACTCTTCGCCCGTACGGAAGGGACTCTTCCGGCTCCGGAGTCTTCTCACGCAATCAGAGTTGCAATCGATGAAGCCCTCAAATGCAAGGAGAGCGGGGAAGCCAAGAATATTGTTTTCAATCTGACAGGAACCGGCTACTTCGACATGACTGCCTACGAGCAGTACAACAATGGGACAATGACTGATGTCATTCCTACAGACGAAGACATTGCAAAGAGCATTGAGCAACTGCCTAAAGTTGGAAATGAATAGATTCTGCTCTTTTATTGTTATGAATCGTAAGACAAGTCTGGTACCTTTGTTTAGGATGATGTTCTAATGAGACCGGAAAAAGGCATCCTGTCATTTCGGGATGCCTTTTTTGTGTAGATTAACAAAAAATTAAAAAAATTTCTAAAAAAATTTGGTAATTCAAAAAAAAGCCGTACCTTTGCATTCGGGTTGAGTAAGTACTGGTTCTCAGTCATCAGCCTATTGGTTATTAGTTTTAGTGTTATTAATTATGTGGTTAGTATGAGTTGTTGCCGTGAGGGTACCAACTCATTTCTTTTTATGTGCTGATAATCAGGTTTCGCTGGGTGTGCACAAATCTTTTAATAACACTTGCGAAACTAGAGCCGTTTTATGACTTGTTTCCGTTGAGGAAGTCTTCGATGTTGAGCGTGGCACCGGGACTGCCCGAGTTGAGTTCTATTTTACCAAAGTGGCTTTCGTACTTTGAAACATTCTCTGCGAGGGCTTGCAGCAGTCTTTTCGCATGCTCCGGAGCCATTATGACCCGACTTTGAACCAGTGCGTTGGAAGAAGGCGGCAGATTGGCGACGAAGTCTATTATAAACTCGCTGTGAGAGTGAGAGATGATTGCGAGATTGGAATAAGTTCCCTTTGCGATGTCGGGCGGAAGCTGAATCCGGATGCCCTGTGTTTTCTGATTGTCGTCCATATTTGTTGATCCGTTAAGATTTGACTATGCGAAGATAGCAAAAAATGCTTTGTTTTCACTATCTTTGCGGACAATGGAAATTTCGAACAAATACAATCCTGCAGAGGTTGAGGACAAATGGTACTCCTATTGGCTCAAGTACAAGTGCTTTCATTCGGAGCCAGACAATCGGCAACCCTATACGGTGGTAATACCACCGCCCAATGTGACCGGCATCCTGCATATGGGGCATGTGCTCAATAATACAATCAATGATGTGCTAGTGCGCAAGGCCCGTATGGATGGCAAGAACGCATGTTGGGTTCCAGGGACTGATCATGCCAGTATTGCTACTGAAAATAAGGTAGTTGCGATGCTCAAAGATAAAGGCCTCTCCAAGGAGCAGGTGGGACGGGAGGAATTCCTGCGCCATGCCTGGCAGTGGAAGGAAGAGCACGGAGGCATTATCCTCAGGCAGCTTCGCAAGCTCGGGGCATCGTGTGACTGGGACAGGACCCGCTTCACGATGGAGCCCGAGCTGTCCAGGGCCGTGATCAACACTTTTGTGTATTTCTATCGTAAAGGCTGGATTTACCGCGGTGTACGTATGGTTAACTGGGATCCGGTGGGACACACTGCGATTTCTGATGACGAGGTCCAGCATAAGCCCACTGCAAGTAAACTGTATTATCTGCGCTACTTTATTTCGGATGGAGAGGGCAAGCCGACCGATAAATACATTGTCGTTGCTACCACTCGTCCCGAGACCATTATGGCGGATGCTGCCGTCTGCGTGAATCCTGCCGATGAAAGATACGGCTGGCTGCATGGCAAGAAAGTTCTAATTCCGCTTATACACAGAGAGATTCCCATCATCGAGGACGATTATGTGGAGATTGATTTCGGAACCGGTTGCCTCAAGGTGACCCCGGCTCATGACGCTCATGACTATGAAATCGGGCTCAGGCATAACTTGCCGATACTTGAGATTATCGATGATCATGGGCGGCTCAACGATAAGGCACGGATTCTTGTTGGAGAGGACCGCTTTGATGCCAGGCATAAGATTGTCGGGATGCTGGAGGATGCAGGTGAGCTGGAAAAGATTGAAGATTACACTTCGCCGGTAAGCTATTCTGAAAGAACCCAGGCTGTTATTGAGCCAAGGCTCAGTACGCAGTGGTTTCTCAAGATGGGTGAGCTTGCGCCTCGGGCCTTGGAAAGGGTCGAAAACGGAGATATCAAATTTATTCCGGACAAATATCGCAATACCTACCGTCATTGGATGGAGAATGCCCATGACTGGTGCATAAGCCGTCAGTTGTGGTGGGGTCAGAGAATTCCTGCCTGGTATTTGCCCAACGGGACTTTCGTGGTTGCGGAGACAGAAGATGAGGCTCTGGCACTCGCAAAGGATAAGAATCCGGATTTGACCCTGACAGATCTTAAGCAGGATGAGGATGTGCTTGATACCTGGTTCAGTAGCTGGCTTTGGCCGGTTTCGGTGTTTGATCCTCAGAAACCGGGACATCCGGAGCGAAAGAGCAATGCCGACCTGGCTTACTATTATCCTACCAATGACCTTGTTACAGGTCCTGATATTATTTTCTTCTGGGTCGCGAGGATGATAATGGCAGGGGATGAATTCATGGACGAGGTTCCTTTCCGGAATGTTTATTTCACCGGTATCGTCAGGGATAAATTGGGGAGGAAGATGAGCAAGACCCTTGGAAACAGTCCTGATCCACTCGTGCTGATTGACAAGTACGGAGCCGATTCGGTAAGGCTCGGAATGCTCCTTTGTTCATCTGCCGGCAATGACATTCTCTACGATGAATCCATGATAGAGCAGGGGCGGAATTTCTGCTCCAAGATTTGGAATTCCTACCGTCTTATCAGCGGATGGAGTGTAGATGAAAAGGCCCGGCAGAGCGAGACCTGCCGCCTTGCGGTCAAGTGGTTCGACAACCTCCTTTCCAGGAGCATAGAAACTGTCTCTGACCATTATTCCAAATTCCGCATTTCGGATGCCTTAATGACCATATACCGCCTCTTCTGGGACCAGTACTGCGGCTGGTATCTGGAGCTCGTGAAACCAGCCTATGGTCATCCAATCGATGGGCGCACTTATGAAGCTACAATAGACTTCTTCGAGAAACTTCTCAAGCTCCTTCATCCGATTATGCCTTTCATCACGGAGGAACTCTGGCACAAGATTGCGAAGCGGCGGGATGGAGAGAGCATCATGTTCGAAAGAACCCCTGTTGCGGGGCCATATAACAGTGAATTTTTGGATTCCTTTGCCTTGGCGCAGGAACTGATTACCGGCGTACGTTCCTTTAGGGCGCAGAAGAATATCCCTCCCAAGACTGAACTGTCTGCATACATAGAAGGCGATTTTTCCGAAGAGTTGCTGCCAGTGCTTGGCAAGGCTGCCGGATTGAAGAGCGTTTCGAGGGCTCCTGCCAGCGGCTCTGTTTCATCTGTAATCGCCGGGACTGTCAAGCTTGGCATTGCCACGGAGGGCCTCGTGGATACTTCTGCCGAGAAGGCAAAGCTCCTTTCAGATCTTGAATATCAGAAACAGTTCCTGGAGCAGGTTCGTAAGAAACTTGCCAACCCTGCCTTTACGGGTCATGCGCCCCAAAAGGTCGTCGACATGGAAAGAAAGAAGGAGAGCGATGCGCTTACCCGTATTACTGCAATCGAAGCTTCCTTGAAATCACTTGATAATCAACTACAATAATATGCTTACTATTACTTATCCGTTGGCCATGCTGGGGTGGTGGGAGCTCCTGATTATAGTCCTTGTGATACTCTTGCTCTTTGGCGGCAAGAAGATTCCCGAGCTTATGAAGGGTCTTGGCAAAGGAGTCAGCAGTTTCAAGAAGGGGATTAAAGAGGGGGAAGAAGACGCTGATGACCAGACCCCGAAAGACGACAAGAACGCATAATGCTTTCTATCGATGGAGTGAGTGTCTCCTACGGGAGTTTCACTCTGCTTGACAATATAAGTTTCCATATCAGTGATAATGACAGGATAGGTCTTGTCGGCAAGAATGGGGCCGGCAAATCTACCCTGATGAAGATTATCTGTGCTCTTCAGAAACCTGCTTCCGGCCATGTGGATGTGCCGCCATGGGTGAGAGTTGGCTACCTCCCTCAGATTATGGAGCATCACAAAGGACGTAGCGTACTTGAAGAGACCCTGCTGGCCTTTGATCAAAGTAGGGAACTGGAGCAGGAAAGTGATGCCCTAACCGAGGAGCTTGCCAGCAGGGAAGACTACGAGTCGGAGCAGTACCTGTCGCTTGCACAGAGGCTTTCGGATGTGCAGGATTCTCTTGCAGCCCTTCATAGTGAGCCTCCGGAAGTTCAGGCCAAGCGTGCACTAATTGGACTTGGCTTTAGGGAGAATGAGTTGAGTCGCAACACCGAAACCTTTTCTCAAGGTTGGAATATGCGTATTGAACTTGCCAAGATTCTGCTCCAGGCTCCGGATGTGCTCCTGCTCGATGAGCCTACCAATCACCTTGATATTGAATCCATCGAATGGCTTGAGGACTTTCTTAAGTCCCGTCGGGGAGCGTTAATGGTGGTTTCTCATGACAGGCGTTTCCTGGATACCGTTACGAACCGTACAATAGAAATTGTACTTGGCCGTATTTACGATTACAAGGCTGCTTATACTCATTACCTAGAGCTTCGCACCGAAAGGATGGCGCAGCAGACTGCTGCCTATGAGAATCAGCAGAAGATGATACGAAAGAGCGAAGAGTTCATTGCCAAGTTTCGCTACAAGCCCACAAAATCCAATCAGGTGCAGTCTAGAATCAAGGCTCTCAATAAACTCAATCGCATCGAAGTCGACGAGACGGATAAGGCTACGTTGGTCGTGAAGTTTCCTCCTGCACCTCGCTCGGGGGATATGGTATACAAGTCCAGCGGCCTTTGCGCCGGCTATCCGGATAAAATCGTTTTTTCTCATGCGGATATGGAAATTCTTCGCGGTCAGAAGGTTGCCCTTGTAGGGCGCAATGGGGAAGGTAAAACCACTTTTATGCGGGTGCTGACTGGAGAACTTAAGCCCATTAGTGGGGAATCCCGACTCGGATACAATGTGGATATCGGCTATTTTGCGCAGAATCAAGAGGATGTGTTGGATAAGTCACTGACCGTGTTTGAGACCCTCGATAGAATTGTCGTTGGGGAGATTCGGACACGGCTTCGAGATCTTTTGGCGCAGTTCCTTTTCAGAGGGGAAGATATAGACAAGAAGGTGTCGGTGCTCAGCGGAGGGGAGAGAGCCAGGCTTGCCCTTGCACGCCTGATGCTTGAAAACCATAATCTGCTCTGCCTTGATGAGCCGACTAATCACATGGATATTAAGTCCAAGGACATATTGAAACAGGCACTGCTATCATATGACGGAACCATAGTGCTTGTCTCGCATGACAGAGATTTTCTCGATGGGCTTACGGACAAATTCTATGAGTTTGAAGGAGGCAGGGTTAAAGAGCATCTCGAGCCGCTTTCGGAGTTTCTCGAAAAGCATAGGATTGAGACGCTTCATGAACTCGATAGAATCAGCGAAGCCTCTTCCAAACCTGCTCCCTCAATAGAGAAAGCTGTTGCTGCCCCTAGATCTGTCTCCTATGAAGAGCAGAAGAGACTTTCACGGGAGGACCGCAAAAAGAAAGAGAGGGTACGCTATCTTGAAAACGAAATTGCCAAAGGCGAGAAACGAATGAAAGAGATAGAGCAGGTACTTTCCAACCCAAATGAGGAAGACGACATTATGAATCTCACCCGGGAATATCTTGAGTGCAAAAGGGCAGTGGATGAATTCAGCGAGGAGTGGGGAAGTCTGCTCTAATCCGCTTCTATATATCTCCTTAACAGGTCGAGTGCGGTAGCGGCGAAACGCTCAATATTGCGGAGGCGGTCGTTGTGGTAGATGAATCTGTGCGTGACCGTGCCGTGAGGACCGCTAACCCCAATCCAAACCGTCCCTTCCGGATTGGCCCCATCGCCACCTGGCCCCGCAAGCCCTGTCGTAGAAACTGAATATGTACTGCCTATGGCTTTACGGACTCCTTCTGCCATGGCTTGAGCTACTTCACTGCTGACTACGCCTTTTTCATCTATAACGCTCGCAGGAACGCCAAGAATGGCCTCTTTGACCGCAATTGCATATGAAACCACGCTGCCGAGGTAGTATTCGGAGGACCCTGGAACTGATGTTATCATATGGGCTATCATCCCGCCGGTGCAGGATTCGGCAGTAGAGAGGGTCTTCCCGCTGCTGCGCAGCAATTTGCCTGTGACCTCCTCGAGTCTTTCTCCATTTTCGCTATAGATGTTATCGCCGAGCAGCGTTCTTAAGGATTTTAACTGCTCTTCAATCCTTTGCTCACTCTCTGTTTTGTCTTCTGAATAGACCGAAAGCCGAAGCCTGATTCCGGTTTGAGTATTGGGCAGGTAGGCGAGGTGGATGTCCTTTGGAAGTGCGTCTTCCCAAGGGGCTATCTTATGTGAGAGGGCTGATTCGGCATAGCCGTAAACCATTATGTTTTTGTGATAAATATCGCTTAAGCTGAATCGTTGCTTTATATCGTTGAGAACATCCCCAAGGGCAGCTTCCGTTTCGTGGGGAACCCCCGGCATGGCGTAAAGTACTTTCCCGTTGGCTGTAAAAACCATAATAGGAGCAGTACCCCGTCTGTTTACTATTGCCTTGCAGCAGTCAGGTACGTCTGCCTGGCGGAGGTTTTCTTCGAGTATATCCAAGCCGCGGGAATGCAGGATTTCCTTAACCATCTCCAGCTGTCCTTCATCCCTTATCCATGCTTTCGCGCCAAAAAGCTCTGCAAGGGCACTCTTGGTGATGTCGTCTTTTGTGGGACCGAGACCGCCTGTAGTAATGATGATGTCGTATTGAGCCAGGGCCCCCGCTATGGAAGTTACTATCCGCTCCCTGTTATCCGGAACTGTAAACTTGCCAAGCACTTCAACTCCAATGTTCTGGAGCCTGCGTGCTATCAAAGTTGAATTTGTATCTACAATCTGCCCAATCAGCAGCTCATCCCCAATTGTGCAAATACACGCCTTGACCATAATGTAATAAGATTTTGCGATGCAAAGCTACATAAAATTCGCTGATATGAGGTTAGTTCCGCCACAGCAAATTTGAGTTATTCGGAGCAGTTATTTTCCTGCCGAAAAATGCTGCAACCATTCTGCAAGCCGTTAATTTGCTTGGGATGCAGTATCAGTTCAGAAAGACAGAGCAGGTTCACTTTGTGTGGAGTTCCTGGAAAGTTCCGTCCGTAAAGAAAACGACTACACGTGAAATAATTTTCTGTTGCTTAGGTTTTTGATGAGTATTAGCTAAAGTATCGGTTTTGATTGGTCGCGAGGCGGCAGGGGAGTCCGTCTGTTTGCTGTCAAACAGCCCCAGTGGGGAGTCCGAGGTCGGCTCGGATTCTGTTTTATCTTGATTCAGAGGAAGTTTACCATCTTCGGATCGGTACATCTTTCCATTCCCATTAATGAGCCAGTCGAGGCTGATAGTAGGGAAGTTCTCGGATATCTTCTGGATAACCTCGTAGCTGGGCTTGTTGCGACCTGCGATTATGTGCGAGACACTGGCTCTCGCCACCCCAATCCGGTCGGCGAACTCGGCCTGTGACAGATTTTCAGCGTTAAGAAGCTGTTGCAAACGTAAATTCATCATAAAAACCTCCATTGACAAATGTAAAGTTTATTTTTCTGCTTTGCAAGCAAAAAAGCAGAATTGTCTGATAAAATGCCGGTAAGCTCATTTTTTATTACATGGAGTAGAACATTATATAATTGCAGTAAACCTCTTGTTAATAGTAAGATTAATACCTATAAGACTTATTTAGCTGTTCTTTTTTAACCGCAATTTTAGCTTTAGCGTGCGCCGCACTGCTTTTTTAAGAGTGGATTACCTAATGATTAAATTAAGTTAAATTATATTAATCTTTGGTTTTCAAATATATAAGTAACAATTTTGATAGCCATAAGTTTGACTTATCGGCAGTTTGTCAGCTTTTCGCTAAGTGTTCTTTAGTTTTGTAAATAATTACATCTGTTATCAAGCCGCACTTGTATTTGTCAGTTGTTGTAAATTTCCTTTTGTAAATTCGGATACATAAAAAATGCTTACCTTTGCGCCACATATTTAGAGTTTACAACATGATCCCTGATATACACATATCGGACTACGCATATCCTTTAACTGACGATAGAATCGCAAAGTACCCTTTGGCGCAGAGGGATTCATCCAAATTGCTCATATATCGTGATGGCAATATTTCAGAGGGCATTTTCTCGCAACTGCCTTCATTCCTCCCTGCCGACTCCCTGATGGTATTTAACGATACCAGAGTTGTTCCTGCGAGGCTCCATTTTCGGCGGGATTCAGGAGCTAAAATTGAAATCTTCTGCCTGCGACCCTGTGACCCGGCGGAGTACAATACTGCCTTTACAAGTACGAAGACATGCTCGTGGGAGTGTGTAATCGGTAATTCAAAGCGCTGGAAGGGAGATATTCTTGAGTACGATGTACCTATTGAAGGACACGAGGACCTAAAGGCAATGAACCTGCGGGCAAGCCTGCTAGAGCGGGATGGAAGGACCGGAGTTGTACGCTTTGACTGGGATGGCGGTTCTCCTTTCAGCAGGGTTCTTGAGCTCTGTGGGGAGGTTCCTATCCCTCCGTATCTTAACAGGGGAACAGAGGATATCGATAAGGAACGCTATCAAACCCTATACGCGCAGGTCAGAGGCTCTGTAGCGGCTCCGACTGCCGGCCTTCACTTTACTGAAGAAACTCTTCAGGAGATAAAGGTTAAGGGCATTGATATGCAGGACGTTTGTCTGCATGTAGGGGCCGGGACATTTCTGCCGGTAAAGGGGGATGATGTCTCTAAACATCCTATGCATCGGGAGCCTTTCTCTGTGAGCAAATCCGTCCTTGAGGACTTGATTTCTGCACTTGAGCACGGCAGGCACATAATTTCTGTCGGCACCACATCAATGCGCACTTTGGAATCTCTATACTATATTGGAGTTCGCTTGCTTCGCGAAGGCGTTGTCAGGGATGTGGAGCAATGGGCTCCGTATGAAGAGTATCCGTATTCGACCACTGAAGCACTCAAGGCCATTGTCGATTACCTCAATAAAAGCCAAAAAGAGGCACTTGTGGCGGGGACGCGCATCATCATAGTCCCTTCTTTCAAGTTCAGGCTTGTTGACCTCCTGGTGACCAATTTCCATCAAAGCGAGAGTACTCTTATCCTACTCGTCGCGGCCTTTGTGGGAGAGGATTGGAGACGTATTTATGACTATGCCCTTTCACACGACTTCCGTTTCCTCTCTTACGGAGACAGCTCTCTCCTTTGGAGAAAGCATTAAGCTCCTTTGCATGAACTGAAAAACAAAACTCCCCTCGAACATCGTTCGAGAGGAGTTTTTGTATAATCAGGTGTTTCTACCCTTTGTAGCGCTTTCCAAACTGGAGATTAGCTCCGAAGGTAAACTTCATTCTGAAAGGATCAACAGGGACCGGGATACCGCCGTACTTGGGAATATTGACTCCCTCTATCTCATACACCCCAACTTTACCGACATAGGTATCGAGCCCGAAGAAGACATTGAGAAAGAAGAGAGAAAAGCTTCCGGCAACACCGAGGACATCCCCCTGGCGGGTCTTGCCACAGTTGGCAGTGAGGCTAATCGCATCAATGGGGGTAATGGTGAGACCGAGCCTTGTATCCCAATAGGGAGCAATCTCAGCGAAATGGTATGTACCGAAGACACCGGCAGACAACCTGCGATAGAATGGAAGGGCATATCTTGCACCGGCATTTGCGGTGAATGAAAGTTTTTCCAACGAGGTTTCATCTCCATCAACGGCCTGAAGATTAATCAGATTCTTGAATTCTTTGGTCGCATTATCAATCTCTTCGTTGAAGTCAGTGCCGGTATCTACGTTGCTTAAGCCATTATATGTGGCGGAACCTGTGCTTTTTGCAAGGGAATTCCAGGTCCATTTAATGGCTCCAAGATCGCTGATGCCTGCGGAGAGAGAAAGACCCTTGACTGGAACCCATTTCACCCCCAAGTCCACGGCTGCACCATAGCCGGAGGGACGAAGCGCGCTTTGGTCAAACTTATATGCAATGTCTCCATTCTCACCGTTATAAAGACTTACGGGTGCGCATGCCAGCTTGGCCATGGCATCGAGGTCGGCGGAGACAACGGATGCATTGCTCGTAACGAGAGCCTTATTAAGGATTAGAGAGGCATTTGCAAGGCCCAATAGAGCCTTTACCCTTGCTCCGGCAGTAAGACTTCCAAATGACTTGGAATAACCGACAGCGAGTTCTGCATAAGCCTTTGCTCCGAAATTAAAGCCGCTGAGGTCGTAGGCACTCTCTTCAGATCCCTCCTTAAGGAAGCGGAAGAAGTCGTATGGTATGGAGGCAGCTGCATCGGATCTGAGGTTAATCTCCACAGTTGTCAGGCCCTTTTCTTTTCTTTTCCCAAAAGAGAAGACATTGACGCTTCCATCAAAGGCGAAGGCATTGTTGTCTTTGAGTCCGCCGAGGAACTGTTCGGAAGAAATGCTCTTATTGAGACCTGTAACGAGTCCGGTGCCATCCGCATTGGGGAAGAGCAGAGTGCTGATACCTATGTCACTTGAAAGTCCGGCCTCAAGAGAGGAGGCTAATCCGAAAAAGCTTTTTTCGCTTAGAAGTGCCGGATTAATTCTATACGAATAAGCATAGTTATCAAGAAAATAGCCGCTTTGAAACTTGTCCTGGGCATTTGCGCAAAGGGTGAAACACAGTAGTGTCAGCCCAACAGTAAGTATATGCTTATTCATTGTTGTCATCGCTGTTAATGTAATCCTTGGGATCTGCCGTAAGGCCTTCGGGAAGGGTCAGGGCAATGTTTGAGATCTTTACGCTTTGGCCAGCTTCCAGGGCGGAGCCGTTGGAGCCGATTTCCAAATGCAGTTTCATGTGAGTAATTTTCCCGATGTCGGGGTTGCTGTCAGGACCTAGTTCAATTGAGAAAGATGACTGACTTCCCGCCTTGAGAAGTTCCGTAGATACTTCCTTGGAGAGTGGGATATCGGTGTAAATTCCGCTTGCCTCATCGTATGAAAGGAAAGAGAAAACCACGCTTAACGAAAGCGGGATTCCATTGTCTACATCGCCTGAAAGTTGTACCTTATTCTCCTTAAGCACCTTACCAAGAATTTGGCCCGCATCCGAACCGAATTTAATCGTGTCGCTGTAGGGAATGATACTGTTTTCTCCAAGTTGAAGAGGTGCACTGAGTGAATATTCCAGCTTAAACTTGTAGTCAGCCTCCGGCTCCACATAGCAATAGCGCTGTGTATCGGTCGACATCATGGCATAGAAGCTGACAGAGTCAGGCATCTCACGAAGCAGTTCGTTGATATTGACTTTATTGGGAGTGGTTTCAGAGAGAGTCTGCGCAGGGTCGGGACTATAGGGGATTCCAAACTCTATTGTGGCGACATCCTCCGTGCTTCCTATGCTCCGAATAGAGGCTCCACAGCTGAGAGGCAGGGCGAGATTGGTGCTCGAAGTAATATCAATATCAACATCAGGGAGCTCTATGGTGGCACCTTTTATGGCATCGGGGAGGGATATAAAGGCGATGTTGAAAGTAGTATCTATCTGATAATCAACCTTGGCGCTCAAGTTTTTAGCCTTAATTTCCCCATTCGCGTCAGAGATTCTGATGCGAGTCCGAGCAGTGACATTCCTCGTGACATCGTTCACATCGAGGGTTACGCTTTCGGCTGTGGCCGTAGCATTGACAGTGATGTCTCCACCTATGGCAGTGCCCTCGGCCTTCATCTGTGGGAAGTCAAAGCCGGAAAGGTCGAGTTTCTCAATTTTAACGCTTCGTGTGACTGCAACCCCGTTCTGAAGCTGAATATCCTCGAAATTTACCTGCGAGGGGGTTATGAAAGACGGGAAGTCTACAACAGCATCAATTGTGTATGTTCCTGTTCCGGGGAGATTGTCGGCCGTGAAGTCCACCGTAATATAGACATCATCAAGGTTAACCTCGGAGACAGCGAGCAGCATATCAGGGATATCTTCTGCCGGCATTATATTGAAATTGAGGAGTTTATTGAACCGATAGCTTAAGACTGGAATCCCGAGTGCCGCATTGGGCAGGGTAACGCTGCCGGAAGAAGGCAGCAGAGCCGTGTATGAGGCATCTATCCCCAAGGTGGAAGAGATGTTCTCGGTATGGTCCAATGAACTTATTTTCACTACATCGCGAAGGTCAAGACTATCTAACTGATCTGCAAGGTCGAACTCATCGTGGAGTTCGAACCGATAGGTCCCGTCACCTTGGAGGACAATGTTCTCGAGAGTGTCAAGTCCGGCCAATTTCATTATCGAGTCTACGCGAATCTGGGCTGTATTCTCAACAAGTGGAATTTGTAATCCGTTCTGAAAGAGGGTCATGTCTGTGTCGACATTCCTGATCTTGTCGTAGGTATAGTTATCGTCTACCTGACAGGACCATAGCAGCAATGAACATGCACTCACACCTGAGAGTATGATTGCCGCCTGATGGAGAGAGTGTAACTTCATGGTTGGAATGGAAGGTTGATAATCTCTGTGTTTCTAAATCCTTGCATGTGCCTTTGGAACATTTGTCCTGAAACAGCAAGGCCATATTGAGCCAAAGGTAAAGATTATTTTTCAAAATGACAAAAGTCGCTATCGGGCCTGCGAGTTTTGCACGCCTTTATCCTGTAAGTATTTTGACCTTCAGTCCTGCGAGTTTTGCACGCCTCCTTTTCGGTCAGCTTGAGTAAATCAGGCCTGATGTCATTCTTCCGTGCGTTTTTTGTTACATAATTTATATTATGTTAACTTATGCATTAAAAACAGTTATTCCCCTATTAACGGATAACCAACTATGCTTGGAATATATTCGGTCAGAAAAACGCCTGCTTTTCAGACGGAACCGCTTTCCCTGACTCATTCGGTAAGAAAAACGCCTGCTTTTCAGACGGAATGGCTTCGCCTATGGGAACTTCAGTGCGGATGCCGTTACGAGATTTTCTGTCCCAGTTTTGAGGCGCACTCGGGGCAAAGGCCGCTGGCTACGAAGTTATATTCCCGAGCCTGATAACCTTCTGGCAATGAGATCCTTGGTATTGGAATACCGTACAGACAGAAAGTCCTGTGGCAATTCTCACAGTAGAAATGCACATGCTCGTCATCATCTTCCCCGTCTTCATCTCCCCCGTCACAGGCACAATACTCGTACATAACCTCCTCTCCTGCAAGCACCTGATGCAGGAGATGATGGGCACGGAATATGATTAAATTCCTGAAAATAACGGACTTGTCTATTGTTTCCAGCTCGGTTTCCAACTCACTCACAGACATAGGTCTGCCTGCCGCCAACAGGGAGCGCAGTATAAGTATCCTGTTGACAGTGGGTTTAATTCCCCGCTCTTCAAGTATCTTTTCTTCCTTGCTCATTGTGAGTACAAAAGTAGCAAATTCTTTTCTTTTTACCGCGTTTTTCTAAAGCTATACTGCAGGCTGACAAGGAAATATCTGCCATAGACAGGCCGGTAGGTCTCGACAATGCCCGATGCCGTGGTTGTGGTTTCATATAGAGCCGTAGAATTCAGCAAGTTCATTCCGTAGAGGGCAAGGGTAAAGTTTCGTTTCTTCCCAAAAGGCATCGAAATCTCGGCATTCAGAGTCCTTTCTGTGAAGTCTGTCCCATTCCCCTCTATAAAGCGACGGTAATTGCAGCTGTATCTCATTCTTAAGAGGAGATTGGGCAAAGGATGCCAAGTCACAGATAATTTATCCGCACACAGCAGTTGGGAGGTTCGTCCACTGCCGTTGTCATTGCGGGTAAAGGCGGCACCGGGTGTTATGGACGAAAGAAATTCAAAGCGCCTATTCGGGTTAAATCTGGCAAACAGCTCGAGTTTGGACACCGAACTCATTTCGCGCATCAGACTGGACCCCACATACATCGGAGTTTGTCCGAAAGTCTGTGATGGTCTCACGCGCAGCTTAATTTTTCCACGGAACACCCTCGCTTCATAGTAGGCATTTGCAGACAAGCGCACTGAAGGCATGTCGGAGTTATTCCAAGTGTTGAGCATCGAACCGGCAATCGCCTCATAGCCATCCCAAGACAGCAATGTGGTGTCATTTTGGAAGAAAACGGTTTGGCGGATGATTGGATGAATTATATATTCAGCATCCACTCCTATAAAAATGCGGTTTGCAGTTTTTCTCGGAAGCGAAAATGAATAGAAGCCATTCGCTGATACACGATACGACGCACTCAAATCTGGATTTCCCCCTTGCAAAATCAACGGGTTTGCATCGGATATCCGATTCGACACCTGTTCAAGGGAAGGAGCCAAGGAGGAAGTGTTCAGATAAAAGGAATAGTTCTTTCCTCTTAACTCTCCTTCAAAATCAACTGACGGGAAGAATTTGTCATTCTGATATTCGTATGGCAAAACATCTTCAGACTTCAGGGAAGTACCGCGAAAAGCGAGGGATGCAGACGCACTTAAGCCACTATGCTTGGAGTATTTCACCCCCACTCCGCTTCCTGCAGAGAGGTTGTTGCGTGTATAGTCGTAAGAGGAAGCAATGTCAAGGATAGGAGTAGTGGTGTTAAAGGAATCAGTGGAGATCCGCCGTGATTTGTCCCTAACATACGCTGCATCAAGGAAGAAGCGAAGGTCAAGAGTCTGTGCCTTGCTGTTAATCAGACTGCGCTCAAGAGCGGCTCCTGTCCTTGCGTTTATCTTAACTCCGAGGCCATCGCTGCTTAATTCCCGCTGTTTTATAGAAGTAGAAAGGGTGTCGGTGGTCCAGCTCGGATTGCTGCTTCGACCAAACTCCAAGCCGGCATATGCAGAAGGCCTCCATATTACCTTGTCATCGTTCACCCAGTTAATGCTCACATTGCCAAGGCCTGACATCAATTTTGACCGCTCCGTCTCATCGCTTACCTTGGTTTGCAAACCCGATGAGTAGCGGTACTGAAAATAATTGGAGATGTTGTTAGCACCATCGAAAACCCCACTTAAAGATATATCCCAGCTCTTGAATTTCGGATCCCTGATTCTCAACATCATATCGATACTCCTGGATTGGGACGAAGTTTTATTGGAGGTGGTATCGGATAGCGAATATGTTGGATTACCGGCAGTTTCGAAGAAATCCGTAAGGGTGGAAGATAAGTCAGAACCCTTACTCAAATTAGATCTGTAATTAATTGCAAGGCTGTTCCCAAATAAACGATTCTTCCAGTATTTGTTAAATGAAATCAATGAAGCGCCATCATTTGAATATGAAGTGAGAGGATTATAGTTATACATCTTCTCCGAAACATCTCCGATCGACCATGAGAGATTATTTATATTCATGTTGTCAGCAAGTAAACGTATCTGAGCATCCGTCCATTCGGAATTATAGCTCGCTACTGCTGCTGCGCTATAGCGGGGAATCCCCGTCTCGTCTGCTCCAACCGATACGCCGGCCGCTGCACTTGACAGGGAATTTATGGCATTTTTGGTAATGATGTCAAGCACGCGTTCCTTGGGGGCATTCATCTTGCCTCTATGCCGGTCACTGGCAGAGAGTTCGTCATAGACCTTAATCTGACTCACTTCGTCCGCTTTCAAGCCTTCCACGGCATTCATTACCCTATCCCCCATGACCAGAGTGCCGTTGACATAGGCGCGACTCACTTTCCGGCCATTCACCGTCATGCTTTCCTGCCCTACGGAGAAGCCGGGGAGAGCCTCCAATATGGCTCTGAGTGATTCATCCGGAAGGGTCTTCACTGCTGCCGCATTGTATATCGTGGTATCGGCCACCTGTTTCATAAGCGGTATCTCCGAAACCACCTTCGCGGCTTCAAGTTCCTCTCTTAATGCCTTGAGGGTAAAAACCATCAGATTCTCCCCCTCTGCAAGAGGAACGCTTTCTTCTATGGTCTCAAAGCCCAGCATCGACACTCGGATGCGAACATCACTCACCGGCACATCCCTGAAGCTAAAGAGGCCCTTACGCCCTGTCACTGCATGCAGTGAATCCGTCTCTCCCCCGCTTCCCTTGTAATATAAAACCGCTACACAGCCCTCCACCGGTTTTGAAAAAAGGTCTACCCGCTTTTGTATTTCTCTCTCCAAAGAGTCAAGCTCCTCCTCTACATAGCCCGTAATACTTGCATGAAAAAGCGAATCCTTCTCTGCTGCAAACACAGAAAAGGACGCTATCGCCAATCCCAAGCAAATAAATGACTTGCAGAGACGAAGATTCATTGTTTAGATCCGTATGAAGATTCACTTAAGCTATTATAATTCTCGACATCGGGGCCGCCTGAAATTATAGCCTCGTTTCCGTCATCAGGCACCATGTATACATCAATACGAGAGCGTCCAGCAACTGGTTCCTCTTTATCCTTAAAGCTAATGAAACTGAAAAGTAAAATACTCGTATTTGATGACACAGTCAAGGAATAATACCCACTCAAATCTGTCATCGTATAATTTGTAGTTCCTTTCTCTTTCACAAAGACTCCGGTGAGTGTCACACCAGTATCATCGTACACAAATCCACTTATCCTAATCTGTGCAAAAGCATCCAAACTGAAAATCGCAGCAAAGATAAGAGACAAGGCAATGCATAAAAATTTTTTCATGGTTTTTTTTTCAAATATATGTAATACCTGCATCAATTCCAAATCCCAGCTGCGAGTCCGACAAGAAAATCGCCCGCAGGCACGGAAGCTGCGGGCGAAGAACAAAGGGGTATCAGGTCTGTTCAGAAAGCTTGGGATCCCTGACCGAAAGGCATCGCATGGCATTGAGCACTGCGACAACCATTACTCCCACATCCGCAAAGACCGCTACCCACATGTCTGCAATTCCAAGAGCACCAAGCACCAGGCAGATGGCCTTAATGGCTATTGCAAAGACTATGTTCTCATAGACAATCCTCAGGCACTTCCGGCTCATCCGCATGGCGGTGACTATCTTCAGAGGATCATCATCCATAAGTACCACATCCGCTGCCTCAATTGCAGCATCGCTGCCCATGGCTCCCATGGCTATTCCGATGTCGGCTCGCGAAAGCACCGGCGCGTCATTGATACCGTCTCCCACGAAGGCGAGCTTACCCTCTTTCTGACTGTCTAGGAGTTCCTCCACCTTTTCGACCTTGTCGGCAGGAAGAAGCTCACTGTAGACATTGTCTACACCCAGATTAGTTGCAACATCCTCGGCGACCATCCTGCTGTCCCCCGTCAGCATTACGCATTTGCGGATACCGGAATGCTTAAGCAGTTCAAGAGCCAGTTTGGAATGAGGCTTCACTTTATCGGAAATGACGATGTGACCGGCATATTTGCCATCAAGGGCTACATGCACTATCGTCCCCACGCTATGGCACGGAATGGCTTCGACACCTGTCATAGCCATAAGCTTGTCATTTCCTACTGCAACCTTCACTCCGTCCACGACGGCCTGAACTCCCTTCCCGCTGATTTCCTGAATATCGGAGACCCGTGAACGGTCGATATACTTGCCGTAAGCCTTCTGCAGGCTCTTGCTGATAGGATGTGAGGAGGAACACTCTGCCAGAGCCGCGTATTCAATGAGTTTGGACTCATCAACAACATTATGGTGAACTGCATTCACCTCGAACACTCCCTTGGTGAGGGTACCTGTCTTGTCGAATACCAGGGTCTTGACCTTGGAGAGGGTTTCCAAGTAGTTGGCTCCCTTGACGAGCACTCCCCTGCGGCTGGCACCCCCGATTCCGGCAAAGAAACTGAGCGGGATACTGATAACAAGAGCGCAAGGGCAGCTTATGACAAGGAATGTCAGAGCCCTGTAAATCCACTGTCCCCACAGAGGCCCACCAGCAACTCCCGCAAGAATGCGGATAAGTGGAGGAAGAAGTGCCAGTGCCAGAGCGGCATAGCAGACGACAGGGGTATAAATCCTCGCGAACTTGGAGATGAAATCTTCGGACTTGGACTTGCGTGAAGAAGAATTCTCTACGAGTTCAAGAATCTTTGACACCGTGGATTCTCCGAAGTTCCTGGTGGTCTTAACCCGCAAAACACCGGTCAGATTGATGCATCCGCTGATAACTTCACTCCCCTGCTCTACATCGCGCGGCAGACTTTCACCGGTAAGAGCCGCTGTATTGACCGATGATACACCATTGAGCACGACTCCATCGATAGGAATTTTCTCTCCGGGCTGCACCACAATTACACTGCCTGTCTCAACTTCAGAAGGACTTACCCTTTCAATACCGCCATCTTTCTCGATATTGGCATAATCAGGCCGGATGTCCATAAGGGCCGCGATGTTTTTGCGGCTCTTGCCCACTGCATAATTTTGGAAGAATTCCCCAATCTGGTAGAACAGCATCACGGCTATTGCTTCCTCGAACTCCCCTGATTTCTGCACTATTGCAAGAGCAATTGCACCAAGGGTCGCCACTGCCATCAGGAAGTTCTCATCGAAAACCTGTCCGTTGACAATGCCAAGTGCTGCCTTGCGAAGTATGTCATAACCAATGAGGAGATATACCGCCAGGTAGAGGGCGAAGCGAAGCGGCACCCATGGGATAGGGATAAAATGAAGTGCTATTGCGCAGACTGCCGCAATGACAATCCGCGTCAGCATCTTCTTTTGTTTCTTTGTAAGCTTCATGATATCAGAGAGAAATTTCGCAGTCTGGCTCGACCTTCCTGCAGGCCTTCACGACATTCTTCATGACCTTCTTCTCGTCAGCTCCTTCATCGAAGGTGATAATCATCTTCTGGAGCATGAAGTTGACGACTGCATCCTTGACGCCATCGATTTTCTGTGCGGCGCCTTCCATGAGGTTTGCACATGAAGCGCAATCAACCTCAATTTCATATGACTTTTGCATGTTATAAATGTTTTTGTTTTCTGATGCAAAGATAGATAAGCCGGCATGCAACCGTGTTGCAATTTGAAATACGTGGATTTGCCGGAAAATTCGTATATTCGCGCTCCAGCCCCAGGTCGGATGTTCAAATATCGAAGAAAATGCTACATTTACCTCTGCAGTTAGATCAGGCGAGTGCCACTGAAGCTGCTGATTCCCTGATAAAGGCGGGACATCAGCGCACGGAAGCCGTGGTGGAAGGTCTTAAGTCTGATCCCCAGACGACTCTTCAGACCCTCGGACAGGATGCCCTGAACTTTGGACTCAAGCTCCTGCTTGCGATTGTCATATATATAGTAGGGGCCTGGCTCATTAAGAAGATTAAGTCAGTGATTACCCGCTCGATGGAGCGTAAGGGTACAGACAAGGCCGTGGTCACGTTCACTTCTTCCCTCGTCACGATTACTCTGACGGTTCTGCTGATTATCCTCGTCATACAGACGCTCGGAATCAACACAACTTCGCTTGCCGCGCTGCTTGCCGCAGGAGGCATGGCTCTCGGTATGGCACTTAGCGGGACAGTGCAAAACTTCGCAGGAGGGATTATGCTGATTATCTTCAAGCCTTTCAAGGCCGGTGACTACATTGAGGCCCTCGGCTATGAAGGTACTGTGTCCGAAGTCAGCATTGTCTCCACCAAGATTGTGACTACCGATAACCGCGTAATAGTCCTTCCCAATGGCTCCCTGAGTGCCGGAACGGTCAACAATTTCTCACAGCGCAAGGTCCGCCGTCAGGATTTCAACTACCAGCTTACCCTGGATACCGACCTTGATGCAGCCATCTCAACCATGAAGAAGATTGTGGATGCGGACTCTCGCATAATCAAGAAAGCTGATGGCGAGGCAGATGCTCCTTCATACATAGTCTCTGATGTCAGCAAAGACGGCGTTACCCTGACGGCCAGAATCTGGAGTGCTACCGGCGATTACTGGCCGCTTTACTATGATATGCGGAAAGCCATCTACGAAGCGCTTCGAGAGGATGGAATCCGCTTCTCCGCCACAAGGTTGGATCTTAACAATCATTCCCAGCACTGATGTCACGCGGCTCCAAAACTCCTGTTGTACTTCACAATGTCCGCATCGAAGCCCTCGCTGCGGAAGGGAATTCCATTGCTCATGCTGTTCTTCCCACCGAACCTGAGGGGACCAGTCCAAGAGTGCTCTTCGTCCCCTATGGGGTGCCTGGGGATGTGCTTGACGTACTCGTAACAAAACGCAAGAAGAATTACCTCGAAGGCCGCATCAGCAGAATAGTCACTCCATCTCCTGACAGGGTCGAGCCCTTTTGCTCACATTTCGGCCTTTGCGGCGGCTGCGCCCTCCAGCATGTCCCCTACCCTATGCAGCTCGAGGCAAAGAGGCAGCAGGTCAGGGATCAGCTGGTGCGTATAGGGCATCTCGACATCCCGGAAGTAAGACCCACCCTCCCTTCTGCGCGTACGACTCTATACCGCAACAAATTGGAGTATTCAGCCTCGCCCAAAAGATGGATACTGCCTGACGAAGATACCGGCACGGATAATCGCCATGCCCTAGGCTTTCATATCGGAAAGTTCTTTGACAAGGTCCTTGACATAGACCGCTGTTATCTTCAAAAAGAACCCACCAATGCAGTTCGGCTCTTTGTACGGCAGTGGTGTATTGCACACGCAATCCCCTTTTACGATGTGCGGGAGCATAGCGGCATATTCAGGGGACTGATAGTGAGGACAGCAGAGAGCGGTCAGGTAATGCTGATATTCATTTTTGCAGGAGAGTTCCCCCAGAGAAAAGCCCTCATGGATGCTACTCTAGATGCTTTCCCTGAAGTGAGTTCATTGTATTATGTGTTTAACAATAAGCTCAACGATTCGATCTCGGACCTGCAGTGCATCCTGTATAAGGGAGAGGAATGTCTCATCGAATCCATGGAGGAACTCTCTTTCAGAATAGGCCCCAAGTCTTTTTTCCAGACCAACACCCTCCAGGGGTATGAACTCTATAAGGCAGTAAGGGACTTTGCATCCCTGACGGGGGATGAGACCGTCTACGACCTCTACACGGGGACCGGGACCATCGCCCAGTTTTTGAGCCGAAAGGCAAAAAAGGTCATTGGTATCGAGTATGTAGGGGAAGCGGTAGCGGATGCCCGTCTCAATGCTGCCGCAAATGGCCTTGGAAATACCTGGTTTTTCGCAGGGGACATGAAAGACATCCTTACTCCTGACTTTATCGAAGAACACGGAGAGCCGGATGTGATTGTACTTGACCCTCCGCGAGCAGGCGTGCATCCGGATGTTCTGAAAGTGATTCTCGAGGCTTCACCGAGGCGGATTGTCTATGTGAGTTGCAATCCGGCCAGTCAGGCGAGGGATTTGAGTGTGCTCTGCACCAATTACAGAATCACCGCTGTCCAACCCGCAGATATGTTTCCTCACACCAAGCACGTGGAAAATGTCTGCCGCCTGGAACGTATATAGTTATAATCATGATAATCGAAATTCTCCTAATCCTTCTTGGTCTCGCGCTTGTAGTTTTTGGCTCCAATATTCTAGTGGATGGGGCCTCGGAAGTGGCCCGGAAACTCGGGGTCAGTGAATTCATAATCGGACTGACGATAGTCGGTTTCGGGACCTCCTGTCCGGAACTCGTAGTGAGTCTGACCGGAGCAATCGAAGGAGCATCAGATATTGCTATCGGGAATGTGGTGGGTTCCAATATATTCAACACTCTTTTTATCCTTGGATTCACAGCTTTACTTTCGCCTATCGCTATCACATCTTCAAATAAACGAAGAGATATCCCAATGATGATAGCCATCACCCTTTTCTTCTGCCTTATTTGCCTCAAGGGAAGTATCAACAGGGTTGACGGGGTGATTTTCCTTCTGATTTTCGCAGCCTTTATGGCGCTTAGCGTTAAGAATGACGCGGGGAGCACTGAAGAAGCCCCCAAACACAACTATCCCCTTTGGCTCTCGATACTGATGGTCTTAGGAGGACTTGCCGGTCTGGTATTTGGCGGACAGCTTTTCGTGGACTATGCAGTCAAGTTTGCAGAGAGAATCGGAGTCAGTCAGAAGTTCATTGCCATTACCCTGCTTGCCTGCGGCACTTCGCTCCCCGAATTTGTCACCAGTATTGTGGCAGTGGTCAAGAAAAAAGGCCAGCTTGCGCTTGGAAATATCATCGGGAGCAATAACTTTAACATCCTCCTAATCCTCGGGGTCTCTTCCCTCGTACATCCTCTAGAAACGGGGTCAATGACTATGGTAGACCTTTCTGTCCTTGCGCTTAGCGCCGTTTTAATGATTTTCGCCTATATCGGCAAGGGCGACAAACTGAGCAGAGGTGAAGGAGCCTTGATGATGGCGGTATACGTGGGATATATGGCTTATCTGTCAATACAGCTGTAAAACGCTTCGTTTGGGAGGAGGCAGACAGATTGAGAAGAAAGGCTTACTTCTTGGTGTAATACTTTGGCCAGCAGGAAAGCAGATAGGCCTTGAGCGAATTCTCGTGCCTGTTTTCCTGCGGTTCGTAAAGGACCTTGCCCTCAAGCCCCTCAGGCATAAACTCCAGTGGGGCAAAATGCCCCGGATAGTCGTGGGCATACCTGTATCCATCTGCATAGCCGAGATCCTTCATGAGACTTGTCGGGGCATTGCGAAGATAGAGAGGCACGGAAGCGCCCTTTGTCTGTGAAGCGAGTTGCATGGCAGAGTCAATCGCCAGGTAGGCTGAATTGCTCTTTGGGGAACTCGCGAGATAGATTGTGCACTCGGAGAGCGGAATCCTGGCCTCCGGCATTCCAATGGACTGGACAATTCGGAAAGTCGAATCCGCAAGGAGCAAGGCATTGGGATTTGCCAGTCCTATATCTTCAGCCGAGAGAATACACAGCCGGCGGGCGATAAAGAGGGGGTCCTCTCCCCCATCGAGCATCCTCGCAAGATAGTAGAGAGCCGCATTAGGGTCGGACCCGCGTACACTCTTAATGAAGGCCGAAATAATGTCGTAATGCATCTCCCCGTCCTTATCGTAGATGGCAGTACTCTTCTGAAGGCAGTCATCCACCACCTGGTTACTGATAACAACTGGTTCTTTTCCACCATAAGAATCCGCCACCACCTCGAGGATGTTCAGGAGCTTTCTGGCATCCCCGGAACTCTGACGGAGCAGAGCTGCGGTCTCTTCAAGACGTATGTCCCTTGTCTTGAGAAGCACATCTTCATGGATGGCGCGGTCGAGAAGTTTCAGCAAATCCTCTTTGCCAAGTGAATGAAGTACATAGACCTGGCAACGGGAAAGAAGCGGAGAGATAACTTCGAAAGAGGGATTTTCGGTTGTAGCACCTGTCAGGATAACCGTACCTTGCTCAACTGCCCCAAGAAGGGCATCCTGCTGGGCCTTGTTGAAGCGGTGAATCTCATCGATAAAGAGAATAGGGGGTCCTGAAGTGTTAAACACCGAACCGGACGCAGCTTTGGCAAGCACATCACGGACGTCTTTTACACCTGCACTTACAGCGGAAAGCGTATAAAACTCCCTTTTTGCAGACTCGGCCAGAATCCGGGCCAGGGTGGTCTTGCCCACTCCTGGAGGCCCCCAGAGAATAAACGAGGACACGTTTCCGCTCTCTATCATCCGGCGGATAATCCCATCTTTGCCGACAAGATGCTCCTGCCCCACATACTCATCGAGACTATGCGGACGCATCCTTTCGGGAAGCGGAGGTAAAAGAGTTGTCGAACCAGTCATCTGAATCAAAAAAATATTCCTATTCCAGTCTCAAGACCTATGCAGGTCTTGCCCGAACGTATAACACGCTCGCGCGCAATCTGCCCTTCGTAAGGGTCATGAGGCAGAGGTAAAAACGAGGCAGCGCATAGCTTTGTAAAGACGCGAAGCGAAGTGCGCTTACTCAAATTGACGCGATAACCTCCACCTACAGCGAGCAGTTTGACCTTATCATCAAAACTTAAACCTGTATCGGCTGCCACACCGGCTTCAACGCCGACATAGAAGTTATTGTCTGTGTATGCATTGAAGACGGCCTTCAGAGGAAATACCCTTACACCCTCGCACAGACCCTTGTAGCCCACTTTTAGTCCTATGCCTATGTTTTTGGACAGTTCGAGTTCAGCCCCTGCATACACAAAGGCATTGCCATTGTAGTGGAATCCATACTCTCCACTCCCCTCTGTAACCCTCAAACCTTGTCCGTTGAAGTAGCTATAGAGTTCGTTTTGAACCAGAAGCGGTGAATAACCCCACTCAAGGCTCCCCCGCAGTTTCAGTGGCGATTTAGCCTCAAGGGAATGGATGCAGACGAGAAAAGATATCGTCAGTGTGGTTATTTTGAGCAGCTTCCGCATTAGAATCTATAGTAAATACTAAGCTCTGGTATGTAGGCATTATAAATGCCGTTACGATAAAAACTCAACCCATCCGGTCCGTAGTCATTGCTCTTCACAAGCATCAGGCAAAATTCGGCACTCAGGTTGAGGGCAATATCAAAGCCGGAGGGATACGAGAACAGCAAACCTATTTCTGCGGCGAGTCCGGCAATTGGGCAGAGGCTTTTGTGCTCTATCCCTCTATCCCTGACATATCCGGTGCTTAATCCTCCACCTGCATACAATGCCAGGGGAATTTTTTCTTCCCCAACTTCGCGTCTTGCAAGGGCATTCTGGTGCAGGTACGTCAGCTTGATACCGGGGACCGATTCCTCCTTATCCGAAAACATGCCCTCCATGTCGGCTTTAATCTCGAAAGTGTTACGGATATTGCGTGTCCCGCCTTGAATTCCAAGCGAAAGTCCGAAGTCCTTATAGGAGCTGATTACACCGAGGCGGGTCAGTTCCACCTGGGCACTTGCACCCTGGCAGAAGCCCACCAGCCCCACAACAAGGCTCAATAATATTCGCTCGGTTTTAGACACGAGACAAATATAATTCTTTTCCCCCAATTCTAAAAGGGATACCCGACTCCGAAATGCACGGCGAACGCTCTGCTGCTGAAAGCACTTTCAGGTGAAAGCCAGGGACTCTCAAGGGAAGGATTGCGAGCCTGGATACCAAGGTCAAGCCTCACGATGAGGAGTTTGGCATTCAACCTTAATCCCAGTCCATAGTCTGCAGCGAGGTCAGAAAGCCTTACTCCCGTACTACTGTCCCAAACATTCCCCGTCTCGGCAAACAGGGCTCCCTCAAGCAGCCAGAAAAGCGGAAACCTGTACTCCAAATCAGCCTCCAAACGGACATTGCCTGTCTGGCTTGGGATGCTGAAAGTCTCATCCACCGGAGAACTCCCCGGGCCTAACGAGCGGGCCTGCCAGCCGCGCATGCTGCTCGCCCCACCTACATAGAACTGTTTTTCGTAAGGGATTGCCGAACTGTTGCCATAGGCACTTCCAAGTCCCCCAATCAGACGGAATGCAAGCGCTTGGGAGTCATCAGAGCCGAAGCGTTGTGAACGCCTTAAGGAGAGTTCAAAACGGGCATATTGGGAGAATGGAGCCCCGAAAAGGAGTCTTTCTCCTGATTCGGACTGTGGCAAGAGCCTGCCGAACAGACTGATTATATTGCCGGACACGTCTCCCTGAAGACTTGCCCCCCAATACGATGAATTAGGATTAGACCGGGCATCAGAAAAATAGTTCAGCGCAAGTGACACCCCCGCATCAGTATGATCCTGATAGGAATAGCGCATGTAAGGGTTGCGCTCCAGGCGTGAAGCAAAGCTCTCATTGAGGTTGAAGATACGGACATAGCCAAGCTGCAGGGGGTAAACCTGATATGAAAATCGTCTCGAGAGCACCCCCGAGAAAGATACCGAGCCGGAAAAGAGATTGCGGGTGTATTCGGGTCTATTCTGATGACTGAAAGACAGATTGAATTCGGTATGAGGAATCTCCGAGCCCTTCAGTTTGTCAAAACTGATTCCTATAATACCGGGGATATTTAGAGAGGCGCTCGTACCGGTCTCGGTTGCACGGGTATCATCCCCTACCTTGAACTGAAAATTGCCGGTGAAGCCGATGTTGAGCCACTCTCCGCCTCCAAAGAGGTTTTTGTGGTAATAAACGAGCTGGGGAGAAACCCCAAAGAGTCCCGAGGAATTTGTGGATATCTCGAGATTTGTCCTGAAGCCCTGCAATTTAGACTGGGTCAGGGATATATCGCAATCCACCCTGCTCCCGTCCTCCTGCGAAGACATATTCACTCCAACGCTCTGAAACATCCTGACGGAAGAAAAGCGGGAATAGGTAGAAGAAACCTTGCCCGCATCGTACACATCCCCAGGGTGAATCTGATTGAGCCCTTCCAACACGGAGGAACGCACATTCATGTCCTTCGGATATGAAATGCTGACATTTCCTATATGGGCCTTGGGAACGCTTCCTTCGATGTTGTAGTGAATTATGGCTTCTCCCCGGTATGAAAGAGTGTCAATTGCGATTCTATAACGCGAATTCTCCAAAGAGTAATAACCTTTGCGATGTAGGGAAGAAATACTGCGTTCTATCTCAGAATCAATCACATCCTCGCAAAGGTAATCCCCCTTGTGAAAGAGCACCTTGGAAGTGTCGGCAAGGAAATCCTCCAAAAAGAGCGAGTCCCCCTCCGATGGCCAGAGTATGCTCCTAATGGGAAAGCGGTGACCTCCGCTTACACGATAGCGTACATCTGCATTGCGGCCATGGTAGCTGACAACGGTGTCAATCCTTGCACCATACCAGCCCATTTTCTGCAGATGTTCCGACATGGCATTTTTAGACTGTGCGGTACTGCGTCTATTGTAAACTGCCGGAGTGGCTCCAATTCCAAATCCAAAAATAGAGAAAACCGGTTTCTGTCTGACTTGAGAGTTCAGGGAACTCTTGTCAGGAGCATCCTTACTATTTTCTATATCAATACTGTATGAGTTTAGCACATACTCTCCCTCTCCAAGTATCGGCTTCCTGAAAATCGCACAGGAACTGCAAAGCAAAATGGCAGACAGAGTCAGCGCTAAAGGATGTAAATTGATTTTTTTCATTCCCACAAACACGCAAATTTAATAAATAATGCCTATCTTCGCAATCGGTTGAGCGATAATCCGCCGCCGTGTACTTTATGCTTTCTGTCAGCAGGACCGAAATCAAGCTTATCCACTCCCTTTCATCCAAGAAATTCAGGGACAGGGAGGGTCTTTTCGTGGTCGAAGGTGAAAAGATGGTGGATGAGGCCCTGCACAGCCCAAAAGTTGAAGTCGTTAAGGTCTTCCGCAGAGCTGATATCGGCGAGGATCTGATGGCCAGGATTTCACTCCTGGATACGCCCTCCCCTGCTCTTGCTATTGTACGCAAGCCGGTTTACAGTGAGCCGGCCAGTCTTGAAGACCTTTCGCTCGCCCTCGATAGCGTGAGGGATCCGGGGAATATGGGTACGATACTGCGCATTGCCGACTGGTTTGGAGTAAATACCATCTACGCGTCCGCTGATTCCGTGGATTGCTTCAATCCAAAGGCTGTACAGGCCTCCATGGGCTCAATATTTCGGGTTGACGTACGTTATTGTCAATTGGACGAAGTCTGCAGGAAGTCCCGTGAGAGTGGGAATGAAGTTTGCGGCACTTTCCTGGATGGTGACAGTATTTACACTCTGGACCTCCCGCGCAATGCTCTCCTAATTATGGGAAGCGAAGCATTCGGGATAAGCGAGGGAATTGCCTCACTTGTAAGCAGACGCCTGTACATACCCAAATATTCAAGTGGACGGGGTGCCGAATCCCTCAATGTGGCTGCAGCAACGGCTGTGACCCTGGCAGAATTCAGAAGACAACAAAACCAGCAATAATGATGAAAAGACAGATTTCCTTTGCACTAATGTTTCTTTTCCTCCTTCCGCTATACTCTTGCGGGAATAGGCAGGAGAAGCCCGTGGCGGGACAGCCGGATGCCAAGTACATCTTTATGTTTATCGGAGACGGAATGGGAGCAGCGCAGGTTTCAGCTGCGGATGCCTGGCTTTCCTACAAAGCGGGAAAATTCGGGGGTGAGCAGGTCGGGTTTGCCCGTTTTCCTGTACTCGGTATGGCTACCACTTACTCCGCAAATTCCAATATCACGGACTCTTCTGCGGGAGGAACCGCAATTTCCTCCGGAGTGAAGATCAACAACGGTGAAGTTGGACAGCTTCCCGACGGTACACCGGTAGAGAGCATTGCCACCAGGCTTCAAAACGACTTCGGCTACAATGTGGGTGTGTTTTCTTCAGTCCCCCTCAATCATGCCACACCCGCTTCATTCTATGCTCATACAGATAGCCGAGGTAAGTATTATGAAATTACCTCTCAAATTCCTGCATCGGGGTTTAAGTTTGTCGGCGGTTCCGGCATTCTGCAATTTGACGGGCCCAATCACGACAAGGACAGCGAAGAGTTTCTCACAGACAACGGCTATAAGGTGGCATTTGGACAGAGAGAATACGAGGCGGCGGTCTCAGATGGAGCTCAGCGCATTGTAATGGTCGCCAACCCTGTGGAGGAGCATCGCAAGAGTGTGGCCAACTATTCTTCAGAGAGAGATACCCTTGTGAGTCTTTCACAAATGATGAGAGACTGCATCGGGTATCTTGGAGAGGAGAAGCCCTTCTTCATCATGTGCGAAGGCGGAGAAATCGACTGGTACGCCCATTCCAACATGGCCCTTCCCATGATTGATGCAATCATTAAGATGGATGATGCAGTTTCAATCGCCTACGACTTCTACCTCAGGCATCCGGATGAGACCCTGATTGTAATTACCGCTGACCATGAGACCGGAGGCTTTACGCTCGGTTGCGGCGGATACAGTTTCGATATGAGTGTGCTCGAGAAGCAGGCGCTCACTCCAGAAGGTGTATATAATATTAATAGAGAGGACAACGCCAAACTCAACCGCAAGGCCGGCATGGGTTGGACCACGCCGGACCACACCGGGTCTCCAGTCCCCGTATACGCAGTCGGCAAGGGAGCAGAAAAGTTCGGCGGGCGCTACGACAACACCGATATCAGCAAGAAGATAATGAATACTTACTCTGCGGAGTAAAATAAACCGGTTCCCAATGAGGCGAACCGGTTTTTGTATAACGATGATATGATACTTAAGTTTCGCAAATGCGAAACATCCTCTTTTTTGGAGCCACTTTGTGGCGACCAAGTCCCCTGACTGAAACGACGCAGCCAGCGAGTGCAGAGGGAACTTGTTCACTTTGCCGAGCGGCAAGGAGTAGAAACCTGAAAGGCTTAACAAGGGGGATTTAGGGGAAAGGGCAACATTGAAGCAAAGAATGTGCGAGGGGAAGTTTCGCATGTGCGCACAAATCTTTGAATAACAATAACCTTATTACATGCGAAACTTGAGTATGATTATCTATCAGGTACTTACACGCTTGTTTAGGGAAGGAAAGTTCTCTTCCTTTGACAAGGCCAGTTTTGAGTACTTTACCTCACTTGGAATCACGCATATATGGTACACAGGTGTAATAAGGCATTCGTACGGTAAGTCCTACGTCAAGGGGAATCCCGGTTCGCCATACTCCATATCAGATTACTATGATGTGAATTCCTATCTGGCCGATGATGGAAGGCGGCGTATGAAAGAATTCGATGCCCTGATTTGCCGCACTCACGGAGCAGGGTTCAAGGCGATTCTGGACTTCGTCCCCAATCATGTATCTCCGGATTACTCTGATACACACGGAGGCCTGGTAACTCTCCGCAGGCACGACTGTGATTGGAGCGATACGGACAAAATCGACTATTCGTGCAGGGAAAATTGGGGAAAGCTTCTGGACATCATCTGTTTCTGGGCAGACAGAGGAGTAGACGGCTTTCGCTGCGACATGGCGGAACTCGTTCCACTCGATTTCTGGAAATGGCTGATATACAGAGCAAAAAGCAAATATCCCCAGCTCGAATTCATTGCGGAAGTCTACAATATCTCATCTTATGGGGCCTTTTGCCATGCGGGCTTTGACCATCTCTATGATAAGTCCGGACTCTACGACACGCTTCGAAGCATTGTCAGCAGAGGGGCCCCCGCTTCACTTATTACAAAGAATTGGCAGCGTCTCGGCCCTCTCCAGGCCCGGATGCTGAATTTTCTCGAAAATCATGACGAACAGAGACTTGCCTCCAAGTTTTTTGCGGGTTCAGCCTATGCAGGCTTTGCGGCCCTTGCTGTCTCTGCTCTCTTCTATCCTTGCCCCTTCATGCTCTATTTCGGTCAGGAGACAGGAGAAAACGCTGCAGATTCACCTGATGGCAGGACATCGATTTTCGACTGGTCCAGGAAGATTGACCCTCTCGCTCCCCTGAGCCCGGATGCAGAGAACGTGCTGGAGCGTTACAGGGAAGTTTTAGCCCTGAAAGCCTCTTTCGGGGGGGCTCCCAACTACGACCTTTGCTATGCACAGGACGCTTCAACCGGCTTTGATGTACGCAAACATTTCGCCTTTATGCGCTATACGTCCTCCCGGTGCCTGCTCATACTTGCAAATTTTTCGCATGAGGATGCGGAAATATCACTCTATGTACCACCTCAGGCTCCTCAATGCTTCGGATCGCAAGTCAGAATGAGGGTTTCTGCCGGAGATTTCGCTTTTTTGTGTAAATAAACTATTTTTGCAGCGACTTTAATATTAACGAATATGTCAACAACTAAAGGATCAATTATTATTCTTTGCGGCGGAGGCCCTGCACCGGGAATGAATGCAGTAGTTTGCTCAGTCGCCAAGACTTTCCTCGCCAATGGCTGGAGGGTAATCGGGCTTCACGGTGGATATAGCGGACTTTTCTCGCCCAACCCTCGCACTGAAGACCTGGATTTCTTCAAGGCCGATGCCTATTTCAACAGAGGCGGCAGTTACCTCCAGATGAGCCGCTTCAAGCCCACGGCAGAGGATTTCGAAAAGAATTTCAATCTTAAACTCTTCCAAGACAACGACATTCGCCTGCTTGTGACAGTCGGAGGAGACGATACGGCTTCCACTGCCAACCGCATTGCCAGGTTCCTCGAAGAGAAGAAATACCCCATCGCCAACATTCACGTGCCCAAGACAATTGACAACGACCTCCCGCTTCCCGAGAACAGCCCTACTTTTGGCTTCAATTCGGCCAAGGACGAGGGTGCACATATAGCCCGTACGGCTTACGAGGATGCGCGTACAAGCGGTAACTGGCTGATTATCTCGGCGATGGGCAGAAGTGCCGGACACCTTGCTCTCGGAATCGGCGAGGCGACTCACTGCCCTATGACCATTATCCCGGAGATGTTCAACAAGACCCATATCGGAATAGACAGGATAATCAGACTGACCCTCAGCTCGATTATCAAACGCAGACTTCTGGGCATTGAATATGGTACGGTAGTAGTTGCAGAAGGTGTTTTCCATGACCTTGACCCTAAGGAAATCGCTGCGACCGGAACTCACCTGACTTTCGATGAGCATGGGCATCCTGAGCTTGGTAAAATTTCCAAGGCTGTGATGTTCAACGATATTCTTGAGAGAGAATTCGCCAAGATAGGGCTTAAGGTGAAGACCCGTCCGCTCGAAATCGGTTACGATGTCCGTTGCCAGGACCCGATTGCCTTTGACCTTACCTACTGCACCGAACTCGCGATGGGAGTTTACGAACTCTTCACCAAGGGCGAGACAGGCTGTATGGTCTATGTCGACCATGATGGCAATGCCAGGCCTCTGTACCTGCATGACCTTCAGAATGAAGAAGGCAAGATTCCTCCCCGCAGGGTTAACATCGATGGCGGCACGGCGCAGAATTACTATGCACATATCTGCCATTATATCACGCCGGCTGACTATGAGGCTGCCAAAGCCATAGTACCCAATCCGGAAGATTACGATTTTAAGAAAATCCTAAACTGGTAAAGATAAATTTCAAACTTTGGGGCGGGAATTGCGATGACTCCCGCCTCTTTTTTTATGACTTTTGCCCTCGACAGGCTTTTATAATTGGAATGTTTTGAGTAAATTTGGAAGCTATGGACAAACAAGCGGCAAAAGAACGGATAGAGCGGTTGCGCAGCACCCTTCGTGAGAACAGTCGCAGGTACTATATCGACAATGCGCCTACAATGTCGGATTTCGAATTCGACTCCCTGATGCACGAATTGGAGGACCTCGAAAAGGCCTGGCCTGAGTTCAGCAGCGCAGATTCCCCGACCCAGAGGGTAGGGTCGGACCTCGAGGGAGACGGCAGGAAAGGCTTTCCCCAAAAGCCTCACCGCTACCCTATGCTTTCCCTCGCCAACACATATTCCAGAGAAGAAATCGAAGACTTCGCTGCCCGTGCAGACAAATTGCTCGAAGGCCGCACCTTTACTTACTGCTGTGAGCTAAAGTTCGATGGAGCTTCGATTTGCCTGACCTACAGAGACGGTACTCTTGTACAGGCCCTCACGCGCGGAGACGGGCTGGTAGGAGATGATGTCACCGGCAATGTGCTCAGAATCAAAAATATCCCGCACAAACTTCATGGCGACTACCCCGCTGACTTTGAAATTCGGGGAGAGATTCTGATGCCCTACTCTTCCTTCGATTCGCTCAACCAGCAAAGACTCGATAACGAGGATGCGCCCTTCGCCAATCCCCGCAATGCCGCAGCCGGATCGCTGAAGCTGCAAAACCCGCAGGAGGTCTCCCGGAGAGGGCTCTGGTGCACCCTGTACCATATTCCAGCCCAAAGTCTTGCAGGAGAAAACCTGTCTGATACTCACAGCGGACTGCTTGACAAGGCTGCCTCCTGGGGACTTCCCGTTTCCGAGCACAAGAAAGTATGCAAGGATATAGGTGAAATCCTCGAGTACATCGATTATTGGGGTGAAGCCCGCAAGTCTCTCCCCTATGCCACCGATGGAATAGTCATTAAAATCAATGAATTGGAGTACCAGCGGGAGCTTGGCTATACAGCCAAGTCCCCGCGCTGGGCCGTTGCATACAAGTTCAAGGCAGAGGAAGCGGTCACCGAGGTAGTTGGCATTGACTACCAGGTTGGACGCACCGGTGCAGTGACCCCCGTGGCCAACCTTCGCCCCGTGCTCCTGTCGGGCACTATAGTTAAGCGGGCTACGCTCAACAACGAAGGCCAGATTTCTCAAATGGACATTCGCATTGGGGATTCGGTACATGTCGAAAAGGGCGGGGAAATAATACCCAAGATTACCCAGGTCGACCTCAAGCTGCGCCCTGCCGGAGCCAGGCCAACGGTATTTCCCTCTGAATGCCCCGATTGTCACACCCCGCTTGTTCGAGGCGATGGCGAGGCAAAATGGTTCTGCCCCAATACGCTTGGCTGCCCTATGCAGATCAAGGGACGACTGTTGCATTTCATGTCTCGTAAGGCAATGAATATCAATGCGGGAGAGGCTACGGTCGAACAGCTCTACAACCTCGGACTCGCCAAGTCCCCTGCTGATTTATACGACTTGAGGCCGGATCAGCTGCTTCTGATAGATGGCTGGAAAGAGAAATCCGTAAACCGCTTCCTTTCTTCGCTCCGAGATTCGTTGAATGTTCCCTTCGAACGGGTGCTTTTTGCCCTTGGAATCCGTTATGTCGGGGAGCAGACCGCCAAGGCCGTAGCCCGGCATTTTGGAAACATAGATGCAATAGCTGCTGCTGATGTTTCTGACATTGCAGCAGTGCAGGATGTAGGAGATGTGATTGCTCAAAGCATATTCTCCTATATGGCAGATGCCCGCAATACCATTGAAATACAGAGACTCCGCTCTCACGGGCTGAAGTTCAGCATAGAGAGTTCCGCTTCTTCCAAACTTTCCGATGCCCTCGATGGTATGACGGTAGTGATTTCCGGTAATTTCTCGGTAAGCAGAGATACGATGAAAAGTCTTATCGAGAGAAACGGCGGGAAGAATGCCTCCTCGGTCAGTTCCAAGACCAGTTTCCTGCTGGCCGGCTCCAAACCGGGTCCTGAGAAACTCAAACGCTGCAACGAGCTTGGAATCAAGATTATAGGTGAAGCCGAATTTTGGAAAATGCTCCCGGAAGGAAGTGAGATTGGCGGCACTGCTTCACAGGAAGCAACTCTCTTCTAAAAGTAGTGTATGAAATTTTCTGAATTTACAAAGGAAGACAGAATACTTATAGACAAGGAGTACCACTCTCTTGAGGAACTGGCGCGGGGAAGGTGTCGCTCCCAGGAAGAGTTGGACACCGTGCGTAAGGCCTTCGATTTTGCCAACGAGGCCCACAAGAATGTCCGCAGACGCTCCGGCGAGCCGTATATTATTCATCCCATCGAAGTGGCTAAAATTGTAGTCGCTGATATTGGATTGGGCTACAAGTCAATTGTCGCTGCCCTGCTTCACGATGTGGTGGAAGACACCGAATATACGGTCGAAGACATCAGCAATCTGTTTGGACCCAAGGTGGCCTCGCTTGTAGACGGACTCACCAAAATCAAAACCGTACTCGACAACGAGGACAAGACCAAGCAGAGTAAGTTCCAGACTGAAAGCCTGCAGGCAGAGAATTTCAAACGTATTCTGCTGACGATGAATGACGATGTGCGGGTAGTTCTGATCAAACTGGCGGACCGCCTGCACAACTGCCGCACCATCGAGTACATGCCCGAACACAAGAGGGATAAGATATTGAGTGAGACCATGTATCTCTTCATTCCCCTTGCACACAGGCTCGGACTCTACAGCATCAAGTCGGAGATGGAGAACATCTGGCTGAAATACAAAGAGCCGGAAGATTACGGGAAAATCGTAGCCCTTACAGCACAGAAAGAAAGCTCGACCGGCGGTGAGATCGATGATTTCATAGCTCCGATTAAGGATGCCCTAAGCCGGGAAGGTTACGATTTCACCATTAAGAAAAGGATTAAGACCCCTTATTCCATCTGGCACAAGATGCACACGAAGCATGTAGAGTTCGACCAGATTTACGACCTCTATGCCGTCCGTATCATCTTCAACCCGAAGACAGATGACCCTGCCAGTGAGCGCAAGCAGTGCTATGATATATTCGCCACAATCACCGGCATTTACCGTTATCTGCCGGATCGTCTGAGGGACTGGATAAAACAGCCCAAAACCAATGGCTACGAGGCCCTGCACTGCACCCTTATGAGCAACAGCGGAATGTGGGTGGAGGTTCAGATCCGCTCCAAACGCATGGATGACATCGCCGAGAAAGGTATTGCAGCCCACTGGGCCTACAAGCGGGACGGGTATATCTCTGAGAATGACAGTGAGATGGATAAGTGGCTTGAGAAGATAACCCGAATCATCAAAAGTCCGGATGCGTCCTCGCTGGAACTCCTCGATATTATCCATCAGGACCTTGTCACTTCCGAGATGGTGGTCTTTACTCCTAAAGGCGAACAGCGCACCCTTCCTGCAGGATCCACGGCAATCGACTTCGCCTTTGCCATTCACACGGATATAGGACTGCACGCCATTGCAGCCAAGGTCAATATGAAACTCTGCCCCCTCTCGGAGCGGCTTCACCAGGGCGATCAGGTTGAGATTATTACAGCCGAAGACGCACATCCCCAGCTTAAATGGCTGCAGAATGTGCGCACCCGAAGTGCCAGGCAGAAGATAATGGACTACTTCAAGACCAACGACAGCGTGACCGCCCTTAAGGCTGAGAAACTGTTGTCTCGGGAGCAGAAGAAGAGCGATACTACAGCTGCTCATCAGGCAGATAGGATAATACTCAATAAGGGCGTTAGATATTTGGTCGCGGCCTGCTGCAATCCTATCCCGGGCGATCCGGTCGTCGGCTTCAGGCGAAGTGATGGCTCCGTAGCCGTGCACAAGAAAAGTTGCCATGTGGCGGAGAGTCTCGCCAGTACCCATGGTGATTCAATGGTAGTTCCGGACTGGGTAGGAGAAGAGCACAGCGGGGAGTTCCCTGTGAAGATTTCGATTCGAGGGATTGACCGGATAGGACTTCTCAACGACATATCCAATGAGATTTCCTTTGTCATGGGGATTAATATGCGCAAACTCGTCATGGGCTCCGACGGAGGTATTTTCGACGGGACTATAGAACTCTATGTCAGCGACCGCGCCACTCTTGATACACTTATACTTTCGCTTAGCCGCATCGATGGCATTCAAAGCGTAGTGCGGATGGATTTATGAGAAAAAGACTTTATTTGACTCCGCTTGCCATAGCGGCTCTTGTGCTTGCGCCACTGTTTGTCCACTCTTGTGCCAATACGACACAGTCTCCGAGTGGAGGGGACAAAGACACTATCCCGCCGGCTTTGTATTGGACTAAACCTGCCCCGGGAAGTACTTCCATCCCGACTCATAAGGCCCAGATACAGTTCGGCTTCGATGAGTATGTCACTATCAAGACTCCTGCCAATGTATTCCTCTCCCCTCCCCAGCAGAAAATTCCCAAGTCCAAGGTCAAGGGTAAAGGCATAGTCGTAAGCTTTGAAGAGGACCTGCTCCCCAATACGACTTACACCCTAAATCTCACGAACGCCGTTGCTGATAACAACGAAGGCAACTTTTTCCCAGGTTACACTTATGTGTTTTCTACCGGTGAACACATTGATTCCATGATGATTACAGGGACGGTGCTCGACTGCATCAGTCTCAAGCCGGTCAAGGATGCCACCGTAATGCTTTACAAGGACCACGCGGACTCTGCAATATTCAAGCACCGTCCGGATGCTGCCGTTAAGACTGATGACTGGGGCTACTTCGCCCTCCCCTATATCCAGGACACGCTTTATCGGCTCTATGCCATCACTGATGCCAATAATGATAATATGTATCAGAGTGAGACGGAGCAGGTTGCTTTCATCGATTCTCTGATAAGGCCTCGTACCGTTGTCAACGACACTCTCCCCGAGCTTCAGAAATACGAAATGACGGATACGCTAGCTGTCAAAGAACGCAAGAGCGAGTATACGCTGAAACTCTTTAAGGAAGAGAATACCCGTCAGTACCTGAAGAATTTTGGCAGGGTTGCCGACCGTTACGGCTTCGTCTCCTTTATGGCCAAGAATGCGTGGATTGATTCATTGTGGATTAAGGGTTACAAGGCCGATCGGCTGATTACCCAGTTTAACCTGCGCCAGGACAGTCTGGAGTTTTGGCTCAACGACCGTCGTCCGGCCCCGGATACTCTGCATCTCTACATCAATTATCGCAAGACCAACGATTCGACCCATGTTCTCGAACCGGTTCTGGAGCAGCACAAACTGTTTATTGAGGGTATTGGAGCACGCAAGCGGGGCTATGCAGCAAGGCGCGACCTCAAGCACGAGGATACTGTCTGTGTGTTCAAGATAAACGCCACGCCCGAACTGGTAGAGCAGGAAGGCTTTGAGCTGGTGTTTGACTATCCTCTTATCAATGCTGCTTTCGATTCGCTCAATTTCCACTACCTGACACCCAAGCAGAAGGATGTCAGAGGCAGTTTCTCCGTGACGCGCGACTCCCTCAATCTCAGGCGATATACCATAGTGCCCAAAGAGAAACTTCTTCAAGGCTATGAATATTTTCTCAAGGTTCCCCAAGGCGTATTCCGAGATATTAACGGCTTCCGCAACGACAGTACCGAATTCAAGGTCAGCCTGCCCACGGATGATAAGCTCAGCACCCTGAATGTAAATCTGGAAGGCGTAGAAGGTTCCGTGATAGTGGACTTACTCAACGAGAAAAGGGATAATGTACTCCGCAGCTATACCGTAAGCTCTGATCAGAGGCTCTCTTTCCCCTATCTCAAGGCAGGCAAATACTCTTTGAGAATCACCCTCGATGCCAACGCCAATTCCATGATCGATTCGGGAGACCTGCTTGCGCATCGTATGCCGGAAAACGTAGCTTTCTTTACTCTTGAAGATGGGCAGGAATACCTGGATATTCCCGAATCCTCTGAAGTCGGGCAGACCATATCCGTTCAGAAACTCTTTGAAGCGCAATGAGCCGTAAGCATATTTCACTCCTCATATTGGCGCTTGCCATCGCGCCCTCTGCCTTTGCCCAACTCCCTGTAGAGTCCGTCCCTGATTCTGTGCCGGTCTCTCATGCCATTGACAGTCTCGATGCCCCGACACTCAAGCTCAATAGACCCGTGAGGGACAGTCTGACTCCTCCCGCCGAGGAGCCATTCCCTGATTGGACAGACGAATATCTTGATACAGTGGTAATTCGGCGTAGTGACATAAACAATTACTCTACTATAGGCTTCAGTTATGGGGCTACTCTCACCGGCATGTCCTTCAACCCGGGGCATTCGCAAACAAGGGATATCTACCCGGGCTATATGGCAGTCACTTTTACCCATTATGAGAAGATGTTTGACTATCTCCCTTACTTCGCTTTCCAGATTGGAGTCAGTTACGGGACGGAAGGCTATCACTTCAAACGCAACAAAGAGACCGGCAACACCTACGAATTCTACAAGGAGAAATCCCGACAAATCAAAATGAATGTGGTCGAAGTTCCCTTCCTGGCCCTGATTCACTATGATACCCGTACCCTGCGCTTTTTCGGAGGGGCGGGTCTCTATGCCGGTTACCGGCTTAACATCGAGCGTTTTGGGCCGAATGTGGAAGAAGAGTACAGGACTTCCTGGTACGACAGTGATATCCGCTTTGACTACGGCCTTCAGGGCGGCGTGGGAATCGGCCTGATTCTCTCTCCTTTCGAGTTTACCCTTGGGGCACAGCTTCGCTATGGCTGGTCGAGTATTTTCGAGCCGGATTCCCAGTATCCGGAAGGTTCCGGATATGAGGATCGCAATGCCTATTATTACCGCTTTGCCTATCCGCTCGATTTCATTATTTCGGCGGGAATTCACATCCAGCTTGGGAAGCGCTACGGGAAAACAAACAGAGACCTCAAGCGGGAGGCCTACAATATCGTATATGGAAATGACAGCAAAGAGACTGAAAACACAGACGGTCAGGATAGGTAGCCCGACTCCCCTGCTTCTTGGAAGCGGCCATCCGATTGCAGTGCAGACGATGTGCAATACCCACACCGATGATATCGCCGCTACCCTTGCACAGTGCAGGCGGCTTGCAGCGGCGGGTGCAGACCTGATACGGATTACTGTTCCCTCGATGTCCGATGTCGCTCATATCAGGCAGATTAGGGAAAGTCTTCGAGCCGAGGGGATTACTACTCCAATAGTGGCAGATATACACTTCTCTTCCGCCACCGCCATTGCAGTGGCCCCGTATGTGGATAAGGTGAGGATTAACCCCGGTAACTTTCACCGTGACCACGACAAGGCTCGTGAACAATTCTCTGTGCTCATTGATGTCTGCAAGTCAAATAACACTGCCATTCGAATAGGGGTCAATCACGGCTCACTCGGAGAGTTCATTACTTCCAAATACGGCAATACTCCTCAGGCTATGGCTTTTGCTGCCATGGAGTGGGTGCGGATGTGCAAGGAACAGGCTTTCACCAATGCAGCAGTTTCGCTCAAGTCTTCCAATACTCTTACAATGGTACTGGCTTACAGAGAGATGGCCAATCTGATGCAGGCGGAGGACTTTGTCTGTCCCCTGCATGTCGGTGTGACTGAAGCCGGCGGCGGACTATCCGGAAGGATTAAGTCCTGTGTCGGAATTGCAACCCTCCTTGAAGAAGGGATTGGAGATACCATCAGGGTGTCCCTCACTGAAGAGCCTGAAGCGGAACTTCCTGTAGCACGGTATCTTGCTTCCAGATATGATGGCATTACTCCCCCTCCCTGCAACCTTTCTGACGAAGAACTTCATGCCCTGGATGCCGCCTGCACTTGGGGGCCTAAACTTTTGAGAAAGGAAATCGATGAAATCCCTCCCGAAGCCGCTTTGCCTGAAAGGCTCAAGGATGAAATCATGCAGGCAGCGAGACGACGCTTTTCTCACCCCGAATATATTGCCTGCCCCGGCTGCGGCAGGACGATGTACGATCTCCAGAAGGCTTACAAAGAGGTGGTTGCAAAGACCTCCGGACTTCAGAATGTGGTAATTGCAGTGATGGGATGCATAGTCAATGGCCCGGGAGAGATGGCCGATGCCGACTGGGGCTATGTAGGTGAAGGCGGAGGGCGGGTTTCAATCTACCGCGGCAAAGAGCCTGTGCTGCGGCATGTCCCCGAGTCAGAAGCCAGCGACAAGCTCCTCAGCCTTATCCTAAAGGAGTCCAAAAAGGCTTAAATAGATGGTAATTAGAGGAATAGCGAGAATCACACTGTCTAACCTGTCGTAAAGCCCTCCGTGACCCGGAATCAGTTTGCCCGAGTCCTTTACGCCAAAATGTCTCTTCCACATGCTTTCGCTCAAATCTCCCAACAGACCTCCAAGGGAGGCGATAATTCCGACTGCGAAGCAGTGCAGCAGCGGCAAGTTCAAAAGACCAGGATGGTGTAGCGCCAGACTTACCCCACATGCAAATACAACAGAGCCGCACACTCCCCAGAGAGATTTATGCGGCGAAAGCAACGGGGCTATTTTCACTGCACCTTTTCTCTGTCCCAAAGTGCTCCCAACTGCATATGCCCCGATATCCCCTGACCATACGGTGAACATAAGGACCAGTACCAATAAGCCATCTTCTTTAGTCCCAGCATGATACAGCAGAATCGGCAGCAGAGCCAGCGGAACCCCGATATAGGCGATTGCAGCGAAAATATAGGGAAATAATCCAAGAGCAGAACGGTCCTTTTGCCAGATAGGCAGAAGCATTGCCACGACTATTGGAATAGCCGCAAGGCAGAGCAGCCTCCCATCTGCAATCGCTCCTATGCGCAGCAGAGCCAGAAGGACATACAGCCCACCAGCGGAAATCACGGCGAGAATCCGCTCTGCAGGAAAAGACCTACCCATGGACATTTCGAAGAATTCGTGCATGGTCCAGGCAATTGCAAAGAGTGCAAGCAAATGAAAAAGTGGCGGCAGGACCACAGTCCCGCACACCACTGTAAGTCCGAAGATGACTCCGGAAAGAATCCTTCTACTGCTTTCCTTCATCACTGTCAGAGTTCGCCTGTTCACTCTTTACCGGATTGTCTGCAAGCACTTCTTCCGTATACTGAGGATCCGGTTTCACCTTGGGGCCGAGTATCTTCTCTACATCGTCAGCGAAGATGACCTCCTTCTCCAACAGAAGCTGCGAGACTGCCTCCCAACCATCCCTGTGATCGAGCAGAAGCTTCATGGTGCGGTCGTGAATCTTACTCACGAGAGCCTTGACTTCGGCATCCATCATTTCAGCAGTCTTCTCAGAGTATGGCTTGTTAAACTCGTAGCCACGTGAGCCGGTACTGTCATAGAAACTGAGCTGACCCACCTTGTCGGACATGCCGTAGTACTGCACCATACCATAGGCCATTTGAGTGAGTCTTTCGAGGTCGTTCTGGGCACCGGTCGAAGGCTCTCCGTTGAGAATCTCCTCTCCGACGCGTCCTCCAATGAGCGAGCACATTTCATCAATCATCTGGCTCTTGGTGTAGAGCTTGTGGTCTTCAGGCAGATACCAGGCAGCTCCAAGTGCATTTCCCCTCGGAATCAGAGTAACCTTGAAGAGCGGATTGGCGTATGGCAAGAGCCAGCTTGTAACCGCGTGACCAGCCTCATGGTGGGCGATGCTTGTCTTTTCAAAGGGAGTGATTACAGCCTTCTTCTTCTCAATTCCGCCAATTATACGATCCACGGCATCGAGAAAATCCTGGTTATCAATCTTCTTCTTCCCTTTTCTGGCAGCGGTAAGGGCGGCCTCATTGCAGACATTGGCTATATCGGCCCCGCTGAATCCCGGGGTATGCTTAGCCATGAAAGTCACGTCAAAGTCCGGATCTACCTTCAGCCCGCGCAGATGGACCTTGAAGATATCAGCCCTTTCATTGATGTCCGGCAGGTCTACATGAATTTGCCTGTCAAAGCGCCCCGCCCTCATTAGGGCCTTATCCAGAATATCCGCACGGTTGGTGGCCGCGAGTACGATTACACCGCTATTGGTCCCGAAGCCGTCCATTTCGGTAAGCAACTGGTTAAGGGTGTTCTCCCGTTCGTCATTGCCGGAGAAGCCGGCATTCTTGCCTCTTGCACGACCCACGGCATCGATCTCATCAATAAAGACAATGCAGGGGGCCTTCTCCTTGGCCTGCTGGAACAGGTCTCTAACGCGGCTGGCCCCCACGCCCACGAACATTTCCACGAAGTCGGAGCCACTCATCGAGAAGAAAGGCACATTGGCCTCACCGGCGACAGCCTTTGCAAGAAGGGTCTTGCCTGTTCCCGGAGGGCCTACCAGGAGGGCTCCCTTGGGGATCTTTGCTCCAAGGGCAGTGTACTTTTGAGGATTCTTGAGGAAATCTACAATCTCCTCGACCTCTTCCTTGGCCCCATACATCCCCGCAACATCCTTGAATGTGACATTGACCTTGTTCTTGTCAGCGAGCTTTCCCTGGGCTTTCCCCACATTGAAGGGGTTCATCCCCCCGCCTGCTCCGCCGCCGGCACCGCCAACACCCCTGTTCATGCTTCTGAACATCCATATCCAGAAGATAATGAGGATTAGGAAAGGGACGACCCACTCCAGAAGGCCTTCCCACACCTTGTTGTCATTTTCCATAATGACCGGCACCTGCTCATCGGATGGGAGCTGACGGTTAAGCGCATCGAATTCAACTTCGGGAGTGAAGTTTGCGGAAGTAAGGAAAAAGAAATGAGGAGACTTCGAAGGAATCTCCCCTCCGAAACTGTCCCTATACTTTTCGAGGCTTTCCTGCCTGAGGGTCACGGTACCCTTGAAGTCATTGCGGACGAAGTGAATCTCCTTCACATCTCCCGCCAGTACCATTTCCTTGACATCGGCCCACTCCGTCTTCTGGGGATTGCCTTGAGAGCTATCCCGAACCAGAAGATAAATAATGCCGAAAACCAATATGATATATAGCCAGCTCAGGTTCAGGCGCACTACCCTGCGGTTGTCATTTCCGCCTCCGCCAGGCTTATTGTTGTTTTTGCTCATCGTTTGCTTTGTGTCTTAACTTCCATGTCTTTCGGGGGGCATCAGCCCATAAGTCCTCCAAACGGTAGAAGTCCCTATACTCTTTGAGGAAAATGTGTATCACAATGTTGCCATAGTCAAGAATAATCCAGAAATTGTTCTCCATGCCCTGAACTCTCAAGGGCTTGAGTGCCAACTTCTCTGAAGTTTCTTTAATGATGTTGTCCGCGATTGCAGCAACATTGGTGGTCGAGGATCCGTCACAGATAACAAACCAGTCGGCAACCGCAGTCCCAAGAGGCCGGAAATCTATTGAGACGACATTTTCACCTTTTTTGTCGAGAATTGCATCTGCGATGACCCGCAGGTCATGAGTTATCATGTATTCTTTTTGTATTTTTACAAACGCAAATATAACAAAAATAACGCCGATACGAAATGACAGACATCAAGTGGTTCAAAGAACTCGATTCTACCAATAACTTCCTCAAAAGAAACCTTTCCTCGCTTGACAATTTAGCAGTCATTGCGACAGAAAGTCAGCTTGCGGGCCGTGGACAGGGTAGCCACGTGTGGTATGCAAGCCCCGGGCGTAATCTGACATTCAGCATACTTTACAGGCCCCAAAACCTTCCGGCATCTGACGCTGTCGTCCTGACTTGGATAACCACCGTATCGCTTCTGCGCTATCTGGATTCCAAAGGAGTAAAAGGACGGATTAAATGGCCGAACGATATCTGGGTCGGGGAGAAGAAAATCTGTGGCCTTCTAATAGAAAACATCCTCAATGGCACTAGGGTCGAATCCAGCATAATAGGTATAGGACTCAATATAGGAGAACGGGACTGGCCGAGTTATCTGCCAAATCCCGTTTCACTATACGAACTTACTGGAAAAGAGTATAATATTCATGTAGAGCTCGAGCAGTACATGAGCTACTTTCTCGAATGTATGCAACAGTCCGAAAGCCCGGAAGGGCGAATGGCTCTAAAGGACGAATTCGGTCTTACGCTTTTCCGCCTGACTGAAGCGCTTTAATCACTGCAACAGGGTCATCCGAACCAAGCACGGCACTTCCGCCCACGACAATCTCAACTCCTGCCTTTTCGAGGGCAGCGACATTGTCGGGATTCACTCCCCCATCCACCTGAATCTTGGTCTTCGCTCCTCTGCGGTTGATTTCGGCCTTAAGGCGCGTGACCCTGTCTATGGTTTCGTAGATAAATTTCTGGCCTCCGAATCCGGCATAGACCGACATAACCAGCAGATAATCAGCCTTCCCTATAAACTTAAAAAGCTTTTCGACGGGCATGTCGGGGTTAATGGCAACTCCTGCCTTCAGTCCCAGCCTGTGGGCCTTGCGGATAAAGTTCCCTGCTTTCCAGCCGGCCGCCTCCAAATGAAAACTCACATAAGAAACCCCGAGGTCCTTGAGAGTCTGAAACCATTTGTCAGGATTAACTGTCATCATATGAGCGTCAAGAGGCTTGGTCGCAATACTCGCGATAGCTTTGACTACAGGGAAACCATAGGAGATATTCGGAACGAGGGTTCCGTCCATAATGTCGAGATGTATGGCATCAGCATGCTCATCTACGAGCCTGACGTCTTTCTCGAGATGCAGAAAGTCTGCTGTCAGAAGAGATGGTGCTACAATCATGGATTAATGAAAATTACAAACTACATCCTCGAGATGCCGGACGAATTTGTCCAGACTCGCAAGCTCGAGTCTTTCCCCGGGGGCATGTACTCCACGCAGGGTTGGCCCGAAGGAAATCATATCGAGGTCAGGGAATTTTTCAAGGAAAAGGCCGCATTCCAGGCCGGCATGAATCGCTAGCACTTGAGGTTCAACTCCAAAGAGTTTCCTGTACGAGGCTACGCACTGCTTCAGAATCTCAGAATTGGGATTTGGCTCCCAGCCGGGGTAGGGGTTCAGATGCTTTACAGCCGCACCTCCAAGGCTCAATGCAGCCTCGACCCTTTGCGCTGCTGCGGTGCACTCTTGCGAGGATGAACTGCGCTGGCTGGTGCAGACCTTTAGCTCCGAAGCTTCGGTGCGTACAGAGGCCAGGTTGGTAGAAGTCTGTACGAAGTCCTTGATATCCTGACTCATGGCAAGCACCCCGTGAGGGCAGGCATAAAGCGAAGATACTGTCTCGCGAGTCTGGTTGTCATCGACAAGGGTATACTCCCCACTGACTTCGCTTGCCTGCACGAACAGACCGGCGTCAGTAGCATGGAATTCTGTCTTAATATCTTCTCCGAACCCGGCAAAGGCCTTGGCGAAGGCCTCCTTATCATCCGGTAACACGAGGGCAGTGCAATCGCGGGCTATGGCATTGTGCTTCCCCCCGCCATTAATCTCACTCAGGTGGAATTTTCCGAGCTGCGAATAGAGAAAACGCAGCATCAGGTGGACGGTGTTTGCGCGGCCTTTGCTGATATCGTCTCCGCTATGTCCTCCAATGCCCCCGCCAATATGAAGCAGCAGGAGCTTGAGTGGGACTCTTTCGCTTGTCCTGAGATTATATACCGCCTCTGTGGTCACTCCGCCGGCGCAACCGATAAACATCTGTCCTTCATCTTCCGAGTCGAGGTTAATGAGAGTCTTGCCGGTAAAGAAGCCGCTTTTCATATATTCGGCCCCATCCATGCCGGTCTCCTCGGAAACAGTGAAGACGCACTCGAGCTTGCCCGTCCTGTCGTCACTCTGAAGCAAGGCAAGAGCTGCCGCAACACCGATACCGTCATCGGCTCCAAGGGTGGTATCTTTGGCTAACATCCAGCCATCTTCGATGACATATTCTATCGGGTCGTGAAGAAAATCGTGCTTCGAACCCTGTACTTTCTCACAGACCATATCCTGGTGGGCCTGAAGTACAAGCGCAGGAACATTTTCCTTTCCGCGGGAAGCCTCTTTAGTGATACAGACATTACCTATTTCGTCTCTATGGGCTTCAAGTCCATGTTTTGCAGCCCAATTGAGGAGGAACTCCGTCATAGGCCCTTCGTGACCCGATTCACGCGGAATACGGGTTATTTCCTTGAATATGGCAAGGACATCCTGAGTGTTCATGATAAAAACGGTTTAACCGCGCTAATATGGCAAAAATCATGCAGAAAACAAATTTCTGCTATGCTCTTGCATCCGAAAGTATGTCCTGGAGATCGGTGACGTACTTCTTGAACGACCTGTCAGTCGCCATCATATCAGATACGAGGACGCAGGAGTGCAGGACCGTGGAATGATCCTTTCCGCCGGTCTGATTGCCAATTTGTGAAAGGGAGCACCCCGGTATTAGGGAGCGGCAGAGATACATCGAAATCTGTCTTGCTATCACAATCTGACGCTTACGGGAAGTCGAGACAAGTTCATCATGCGAAATCTTGAAATAGTCGCAGACTGTCTGCTGAATCCTGGGAATGGTAAGTTCCGCAGTACTGTCCCCGCCGGAAATCCTCTCCACAATCTGCGCGGCAAGTGCCATTGAGCAGTCGCTGTGGTTGTAGGTAGAATATGCAATGAGAGAGAGCAAAGCCCCTTCGAGTTCGCGGAAATTGTTGCGAATATTGGAAGCAATATACTTCAGCACATCGTCCCCCACGAGCAGACCCTCCTGCTGACAACGGCTCTTAAGCATCTCGTAACGCGTTTTGAAATCAGGATGTCCGAGCTCTACTGACAACCCCCACTTAAAACGTGAGCGAAGCCTGTCCTCAAAGGTCTCCAAATCCTTGGGGGCGCGATCCGATGTCAGGATAATCTGACGCCCGTTCTGATGCAGGTGGTTGAATACGTTAAAGAAAGCATTCTGACTGCCAGGCCCCTGAAGATCCTGAATATCATCCACTATCAGCACCTCTATCTTCATGTAGAAGCCGAGGAAATCGGTGAGATTATTGTGCTGCCCGACAGCGTTCATATACTGGGTTTTAAACTCATTACCAGTCACATAGAGCACTGTCAAATCGGGATACTGATCCTTGACGCAGTTCCCGATAGCCTGAGCGAGGTGAGTCTTTCCAAGGCCCGAGCCACCGAAGATAAACAGTGGATTGAAAGGTGTCTTGCCGGGTTTGCCGGCGATGTCCTTCCCCACAGTAATCGCCAGATGATTGCACTCCCCTTCAATCATGGTGGAGAAGCGATAGGCAGGATTCAGCCTGGGATCGACAGTTACCCTCCTGAGCCCGGGGAAGACCATGGCGCTGGGGTTGCCGGAACCGGCATCGCTGGATGGGATGGCTATCGGTTTATTGCGGGAAATCTTGCCGCCAAGACCGGTGACCGTTACGCTTTGCTGACCCTGAACGGGACGAAGTCTGTATTTGAGCTTGGCATCCGGCCCCAGAACCCGGTGAAGGGTCCGGCTCAAAAGGTCCAGAAAAGCACTTTCGATGTAATTGCGGTAGTAGTCTGAAGGAACCTCAAGAGTGAGAGTCGAATCTACGAGAGATACCGGCCGGAGCGGGCCAAACCAGGTAGAGTACTGCTGAGGCTCAATATTCTGCTCTATGATGCGCAGACACTCTTCCCATACGCTTATATATCTCTCTTTTGCTTGCATCGGTTGTTTGGTCAGGATGTTTTATACACTAGGTTGACCGAATGCAAAGTTGTGTGTAAAATTGTTTACAAAAAATAAAGGGACCTATTGTTTTTGTATATTTTTTTACTTGCTAACGAAAGAGGCTATTTTTGTTCCAAAAAAATCCAATTCATTAATTATTAAGATTTTACAAATCAAAAGAGAAGTGCAATTCATTGGTATTCCGCTTCTTACGAATTACGGTCACTCTAACTTCATTCTGCTGACTTTTTCCCCTTCGATTTTGACTGCAAAACAATCCGGATACCTGGCCCTGCATTTTGAAAAGGCCGACAAAGCATCATCTTTGGAAGATGAAATTGCGACTATGCAGCGATAATGCTGTCCGTCTGCCGTCGGGATATATCGGGCAGTATATCCTAAGAGTCTGCTGTCCCCTTCCTTGAGCTTTTTTGACAGGGTCGCTATCTGGATTCCATAGACAACATCATCATCTGATGCAGCCGAAGAGCTGTGAACTGCCGCGCTGATTCGCATTGATTCGTCATACGTCTTTTTGTACGCCCCGAATGCGGCGAGCAGGCGATTTGCAATGGCATCGAGATCCTTTTCGCTCCGAAGGTGCGACAGATCGGAAGGATTGGAGATGAACCCAAGCTCCACCAGGACCGCCGGCATGGAAGTCTTCCACAGGACATAGAAAGGATCCTGGCTGACCCCCCGATTAAACTTTATCGGGCCGGAACCTAAGGAATCAGCCACGGTCTGGGCGAAAGCAATACTCTGTTCGAGGTAGGCGCTCTGAACCATAGTCATAAAGATATATGACTCGGAATCAGACGGATTGAATGGAGCAGTCTCGGCATTGTAATCCTCATCCAGGGTAATCACTGAGTTTTCCCTGCGGACCACATCCAAATTGGCCCGGTAAAGATCCGAATTTTTATTTCTGGACTGCCCAAGCACATGTACCGAATAGCCGTGGGCAGCTGTCCCCGTGGAGGAGTTGATATGTACGGAGATGAACAGATCTGCGCCTTTTGAGTTTGCGATGTCTGCCCGTCCCCCGAGTGGGATAAACACATCGCTTCGCCGGGTCATCGTCACTTCGACATCCGGATAGCTCGCACTTATCTTATCGGCGAGACGGCTTGCAATATCAAGGACAAAGGCTTTCTCGTAGGATTTTCCGTCCTTGCTTATGGCTCCCGGGTCCTTTCCTCCATGACCGGGGTCAATTACCACCCTGGTAAGGCCTACATTTTGCCCGGCAAAGGCCAAGCTGCCCCAAAAGAGCAAAAACACTGCTGCTACGCTGCGGTATATGGTTTGCATGTCGAAATTTTGGACTATATTTGCAATTCATGCAAAAATAGCGAAAATTGCGCGACAATCATATTCTTCTAAATCTCCTGACCGTGACCTTGCTGGTTTTATGCACGGCGCTTGGCCTTAACGGGCAGACGAGAGGTAATCGCAAACCACTGGCAGGAGGTGCCCGTCCGAAAAAAGAGGCAGCACCTCCCGATTCGGCATTCCTGGCCCGAAAAGATTCGATTGCCCGTGCTGATTCGCTTTTCAGAGCTGATTCTCTGGCCCTGCTCGGCAAGAGTTCAATCTCCCAGCCGGCTTTTTCTACCGCAAGGGATTCGATAGTTGAGATTTTCACTAACGGCAGCCGTAAAATCTTCTATTACGGAGACGTGACGGTCAAATACCAGGACATGACCCTGAGCGCCGAACGGATGGAATACGACCTCAATACGGGTATTGTCTATGCCCATGGGGTTTTAGACACGCTTACCGGAGAATGGACGGGGCGGCCTGTGATGACTCAGGGGAATAAGACCTACAATATGGCCGAGGTGCGCTACAACTTCAACAACCGAAAGGCCAATATCACCCAGGTCATAACTAGCGAGGACGATGGCCTGCTCCATGGCTCCCATGTCAAGATGATGCCGGACAAGTCCATTAACGTCGACCATGGCAAATACACCGTCTGTGACCTGGAGCATCCGCACTATTGGATGGAACTCTCAGTGGCCAAAGTTGTTACCAAACCAACCAGAAAGACTGTCTTTGGTCCTGCTCATCTGGTCGTCGAAGATGTACATATCCCATTTCTTGGAATTCCTTTCGGCTTTATCCCCAAAAGGCCTGAAAGAGCTACCGGCCTGCTGATGCCCAGTTTCGGGGAGGAGACGGCAAGAGGCTTCTATATGAAGGAGGCGGGGATGTATTTCGTATTCGGAGATTACCTCGACCTTTCCGTGACCGGAGACTACTACACTTTAGGCTCCTGGGCCTTGGATGTGAATTCGCGCTACAAGATTAATTATAAGGCTAACGGCTCATTTTCCCTTACCGTGTCGCGTGATATTACCGGCGAGAAAGGGGCCCCCGACTATTACGAATCCGGCAACTTCGGAGTCCGCTGGCAGCATTCGCAGGACTCCAAGGCTCACCCTGGAACCACTTTCAGCGCTTCGGTCAACTTTTCGAGTCCCTCAAACAGTCGCTACAACTCCACTTCAGTCACCGAGGCTCTGCAGAATCAGGTTTCATCCTCTATCTCCTACGCACACAACTGGAACGGCAAGGTTAATCTCTCGGTCAATGCCTTGCACAGTCAGAATTCCAGGGACAGTTCCTATGCCTTTACCCTTCCGAATATCACCCTTTCTGTCAGTACCTTCTATCCTTTCAAGAACAAGAACCGCGTCGGGAAGGAAAAGCCCTGGGAGAAGATTTCGTTCGGTTACAACACCTCTCTGCAGAATAAGATTAACTTCTACGCCAAAGAGTTTGGACAGCCGGGCTTTACCGATAAATTCAAAAACGGCATGTCTCACAACTTCTCAATAGGACTGCCGAGTTTCCAGCTTTTCAAGTATCTCAATTTCAATCCTTCGATTAGCTATGCGCAAAACTGGTTCTTCCGAAGCAGCACGGCTAGATATGACGCTGAAACCAACAAAGTCGTGCTCGATGAAGGCAAGCAGTTCAGCCACTTCGGCATCACGCAGAATTACTCCGGTGCCATCTCCATGAGTACCCGCATATATGGGATGTTCAATTTCGGGCGCTACAGTAAGGTACAGGCCATAAGACACGTGATTTCCCCCTCTATGAGCCTGTCACTCAGTCCTGAGAAAGGCACCTATGCCAATGGTTACAGGACATACTATTACACTGATACCACAGGCGTAGCCCAATCATACGAATACAATATCTATAGCGGTCAGCTTCTGTCTGCTCCGTCCAAAGGCAAGAGCGCCACGGCTACCATCTCTATCGGCAACAACCTCGAGGCCAAGGTGCGCGACTACGCCGACACTACCGGAAAGGGCAACAAAAAGGTCAAACTCCTCGACCAGCTGAATTTCTCGACTGGCTACAATTTTCTCGCTGATTCCTTGAAGATGAGCACCATCCGGGCCACAATGAGCACCAATCTCTTCGATAAGGTCAATATCAGTGCAAGTGCTGCCTTTGACCCGTATGCCCTTGATGCCCAAGGAAAAAAATATGATAAGTTTGCCATTTTGGTCGGCCAGGGACTTGCGCATTTCACTACCGCTTCGGCCTCTGCTTCCTATTCCATCTCCGGCAAGGGAAGTATGAACGGGAACGATGGAAGGGAGTCCGGCAGCTCCCCTGCGGACTATTATCAGCGTATTTACTATCACCCGATTACAGGGGAATATGTCCCCGGCGGCTGGCTGTATTACACTAATCCCAATGTCCCTTGGTCGCTCAATTTCAATACCAGTTTTTCCTGCACGCGACGCTATACTTATGACAGCACCAATGCGGTACTTAATGCCAGGAACAGTTACAACGCCACTTTAGGCATTTCGGGCAACATCAAGCTCACACCTCGCATGTCCATCAATGCCACTACTGGCTATGACTTTGTGGCCAAGAAAGTTACAACGACGCAGATCAGTGCTTCCTACGACTTGCATTGCTTCAATATTGCCGTGTCCGTCGTTCCGATTGGAACCTGGCAGTCCTACAGTTTCAAGATTGCGGCCAATGCCGCATCCCTTGCCGACCTGCTTCGCTTCAAGAAAAGCAGCAGCTTCTGGGACAATTAACACAAATCTTGTTTTTATCAAATTTATCAGTATATTTGCAGGTCTTTCGGGATGTGCGAAGGCATTTTTCAGCCTCGCTCTCATTTTTAATTTTCAATTATGCCACATCGACTTTACGACCTTAATGAGATGAGTCGTGAACAGCTTGAGGAAATTGCTTCAAGTCTTGACATCAAATTCTCTAAGAAAACAGACAATGAATCCCTTGCCTTTGCAATTCTTGATGCAGAGGCAAAGATAGCCTCCACGCAGCCGGACCCTGTAAAACGCGAGCCTAAAAAGCGCGGACGTAAGACCAAGCAGAGTACTGAACAGCAGCAGAGCGCTCCTGCGCCGGCTCCTGATGTGAATGCAACTGTCTCTGATTCAAGTACGGCTGCTCCCAAAAAACGCGGACGCCCCCGTCAGAATAAGCCTGACAACCAGCCTCAAGGGAAGCAAAATCCTGCTCCTTCCGTGCGTACGGCTCCAACAAATGAGGCGGTTAGCGTGGAGAATCCGGCTGCAGTAGCGACCAAGACCGAGACAGCGGTTGGCACTCAAGCTCCCAGGAAACGTGGCCGCAAACCGAAGTCTCAAACTGCCGGTCCTGCCGTTGAACAAACGCCTCAGCAGCAGGCCCCAGCCTCTCAACCTCAGGCTGATAAGCCAGTTCAGCCCAGTGTTAACAATGACGAAAAGAAGGCAGCCATCCTTGCCAAAGCCGCAGAAAGACTCGAGCAGAAAAAAGAAGGCAACCTTCAGATGAATCCCCAGCAGGGCCGGGTACAGCAGGCTCCCAATCAGCCCCAGCCGCAGAAACCCAAGGCTCCGCAGTATGAAGGCACCGTTGAAGCAACCGGTGTGCTGGAGGTCATGCCGGATGGCTATGGTTTTCTTCGCAGTTCTGACTACAACTATCTCAATAGTCCGGACGACATCTATGTCTCGGCACAGCAGATTAAACAGAATGCCCTTAAGAATGGAGATACCGTTACCGGTGAGATTAGGCCTCCGCGTGAAGGCGACAAATATTTCCCTCTCGTAAAGATTAACCTTATCAATGGGCGTTCTCCTGAATTCATCAGGGATAGGGTGCCTTTTGACTTCCTCACTCCCCTCTTCCCCGATGAGAAGTTCAATCTTCTCGGGCATGGACATGCAAGCGACCCATCCTGTCGTATAGTGGATATGTTCTCCCCTATCGGCAAGGGTCAGAGGGGTCTTATCGTGGCTCAGCCTAAAACAGGCAAGACCATGCTTCTCAAGAGCATAGCCAATGCCATTGCCGACAATCACCCCGAGGTCTACGAGATTGTACTTCTCATTGACGAGCGTCCTGAAGAGGTTACCGACATGCAGCGCAGCGTCAAGGCCGAGGTTGTCGCCTCTACTTTCGATGAACCTGCTGACCATCATGTCAAGGTGGCCAATATGGTACTCGAAAAAGCCCGCAGACTCGTAGAATGCGGGCATGATGTCGTAATACTTCTCGACTCCATTACCAGACTTGCCAGGGCATACAATACCGTACAGCCTGCTTCCGGTAAAGTGCTCACGGGTGGGGTTGATGCCAATGCCCTGCAGAAGCCCAAGCGTTTCTTCGGTGCTGCCCGTAATGTGGAAGGCGGTGGGTCCCTGACGATTCTTGCAACGGCACTGACCGAGACAGGCTCCAAGATGGACGATGTCATCTTCGAAGAGTTCAAGGGTACCGGGAACTCCGAAATTCAGCTCGACCGCACCCTCGCCAATAAACGAATCTTCCCCGCCGTAAATGTGGTGCTTTCCGGAACCCGCAGGGACGATCTCCTCTATGACAAATACACCGCCGGTAGGATTTGGATTCTACGTAAGCTCCTTGCAGAGATGAATCCGACCGAAGCGATGAATTTTATGCTTCAGCTCATGGACGAGTACAAGACCAATCAGGATCTGCTCGACAATATGAATAAGGTCACACCCCGTGAGGCCAAGTACTACGACAGTTACTAACGGTCTGATAGAAGAGTTCCGCCTGCCTTTCACGCAGAATTGATATCGTTTTCCTTCCCAGAGATGAAGGTCAAGTATTCCCGCATGAATGGCTGCCGCGTGTCTTCGCGGAGAGGACTCGCAGTGCTTTCGCAGGATGTCGGTCTCGCTGCTTCAGATGAGACGGTGTATAGTGCTTTCGCAGGAATGACGGTCTCGCTGCTTCAGATGAGACGGTGCATAGTGCTTTCGCAGGAATGACGGTCTCGCTTCTTCAGATGAGACGATGCGCAAAGTTTTTCCGAGCAAATCATTGATTAACAGCGCTTTATTGTATTAAGCCCCCTTGGAATCCAAGAGGGCTGTTTTAGTTAAAGCATTAGCTATAAATGTGTTTCGCGGAAATTATTCAAATGTTATAGGCACAAAGAACTCGGGTCTGTGGAAGTCAGGGGAAGCTGTATCAATGGGCGCATAGCTAAGGAAATGAGGCACGCTCAATTTATCCCCACACTTATAGAAATTGGCCTTCATCGTTGTCCCTTCTAAACTGCGGACATCGTGTTTCCAGAAAGTACTCACGGGAATAATCAGGCTGAGTTCCCAAGCGCCAACATTTTTCTCCTCAAATGGTTCGCTTCCCAGGCTGGAACAGCGTTTCACCCCACGAAGAATCTCGTGGGAGGCTTCAACTCTCCCCTCACGACCAAGTCCGCAGCACAGCTTAAGCCTGCCGATACAGTTGCTTTCGATGTTGTAGTATAGCCCATCAGTCAGGCATGGAGAGACAAAGAACTCCACGCAGGAATCCTCCCACACATTTCCCTGATCCTTATCGGCGCGAGCCGCAGTCCCCTGCTCTTCTACCCGATAATCGACCAGGATGGCATCAGAGCAGTGAGCAATGGCAAATTTGACCTCGGGCTTATATGGAAATTGGTCCGGCCAGTTGCAAACATCAATGGATTCAAACTCAATGCCTTCTTCCTTGAAGAAGAGCGGAATGTCGGAGACTTTTAAGCCTTCCGGAGTGTAGACTTTGCGTATCATAATGCGAAGATAATAATAATTTGGCTTATCCCCCATTTAAAACCTTTGCGAACTCGTACTGATTATTTTTTACCTTTGCACTCAAATGAAACAGCATAATTTCGAAGACACCATCTACGCACCGGCAACCCCCCTTGGCTCAGGTGCAGTTTCAATTATCCGAATTAGTGGATCACAGGCGCTCCAAGTCGTGGACTCCCTCGTCATTTTCCGTCATGGCAAAGCCAAAGATACCAAGGGTTTTGAGCTAAAATATGGGGAGATTCACAATCTTGATGAAGTCCTTGTCTCTCTCTTTAGAGCTCCCCACTCTTATACGGGAGAGGATGCTGCTGAAATTTCCTGCCATGCATCCAGCTATATTGTCTCGGAAATTTTGCATCGGATTGGTGAACTGGGCGGTCGTCTTGCCGATCCCGGGGAATTTACCCGTCGCGCTTTCCTTAACGGAAAAATGGATCTGGCCCAGGCAGAAGCAGTGGCTGATCTGATTGCATCAGAATCGAGAGCTGCTCATGACCTTGCCCTGTCCCAACTCAAAGGCTCTTATTCCAAGGAATTTCGCGAGTTGCGGGATAAGCTTTTGAATTTGGTTTCACTCGTCGAACTGGAACTTGATTTCAGCGAGGAAGATGTGGAGTTTGCCGACAGAAGTCAAATCAGTAAACTCCTTGATGAAGCGATACATAAAATCTCACGTCTCATGGATTCATTTAGGGTGGGAAATGCCGTCAAAAACGGCATTTCCGTCTCAATAGTCGGAGCCCCCAATTCGGGTAAGAGTACCCTGCTCAATGCAATTGTGGGAGAAGACAGGGCGATTGTATCTGATATTCCAGGGACGACCCGCGATACTATCGAGGAAAATATAGAATACAACGGACTGCACCTTCGTTTTATCGATACTGCGGGTATCAGGGAATCTGGAGATGTTATCGAAAAGCTAGGGATAGACCGGACCTATGAAACGATAAAGAAGTCCTCCGTTGTAGTGGCGGTGATTGACTCGACTCTTCCTAAAGGGCAAATAACGGCCCAAGTGGAACTCGTTGCATCTGAAATGAAAGAAGGCCAGAGACTGGTGATAGCTTTCAACAAGAGTGATCTTATCAGCCATCAACTTGATTACAAGGAAATCCTTGCAGAGCTTCTGGCTCACTTCTCCGCTACTTTTCCACAGGCATCCGTTCTCAACGGGTCTTCTTCAGTTGAAACAGTTGCCACCAACGGCTTTGGAGTTGAAAATCTTCTGCACGAAATTACCATCGGACTTACTCCGTATGGCAGCGATGCCGTAGTTACCTCCCAACGCCACTACGAAGCCCTCTCCTCTGCCCTCAAGTCTCTGCAGAACGCATCCTCGTCTCTTGATAAGGGTCTCAGCGGTGAACTCCTCTCTGAGGACCTCCGTGATGCCATTTCTTCCCTTAGCACAATCCTCGGTGAAATCACCACCGACCAAATCCTCGGCAATATTTTCAGCAAATTCTGCATCGGAAAGTAAGAAACGAAATCGCCGGAATAAGGTTTCGCAATGTTTCTCCGTAACAGCTGCTCTCGCATATTGCGCCGTCCTACCAAGAATGCACTCTTTTACAGGGTACATTTTGCCGTTTACAGGGTATATTCCTTTGTTTACAGGGGACATTTCTGATTGAAACGCTCTATCCGCTTCGCTTCTTTCTTAGATTATCTTGTTGAGACTGATGCCACCGCCATCGACATCCGCTCCGAGTACGTGAAGAAGCACGGAGCCCCGAGCGCGGCCGCGCCGAAGATATTCTTCCGCTACTACACCGTCAACGCCTCCACGGGCGAGAAGTCCGGCGTCATGCTCGCCGAAGCCGCCTGGGAAGCAGGAGCATAGAAATCGGACATCGCCCTTCTTTCGGACTTGTTCCGTAATCCAATCAAGCCCTTCGTCAATTTAGGCGGAGGGGATTTTTTCATTGGGTATGGATCAGTGATGTTGAAATGAGCTTTGACAATGACACAAAGGGGAAGGACACAAGAACCCAAGCCGTGAAAAGCGTCAGTTCTCGGAATATAACCTTACATATTCCTTGATCCCTCTGACATGCAGATTTACGATTGCCGCCTTCTCTTCCTCTGACAGCAGGAAGTCGCAGCTCTTTTTTGAGTCCATGAACCCGTTTTCTGTAAGTACGGCGGCACAAGCTGTGTGTTGAAGAATGTAGAAGTTTTCCTCGAGGTCTGGGTCTCCGTCTGAGTAGTCGAATCGCATCCTGTGACCTGACAGTACTTCCCGGGCGGCTTCGCAGAGACAGTCAGCGAGCCGGTCGCCCTGTGTCTGCCCTTTGGAAGTGTAGCAGCTCCAGCCGGAGACGTTGTGCCAGCGGTCGCCGTTCCCGACGGCGTTGACATGGATGGAGACGAGACAGACGTTCCGACGGCCGATTTCAGAGCAGAAGCGGTTGACGCGAAGGCAGCGTGCGGAGAGCTGAATGTCCTCCTGCTCCGGCACAAGTAGCGAAGCGAAGTAATGTTCTGATTGGAGCGCGGCCACGACGCGGGCGGCGATTT